>NZ_KN050720.1:0-651434 GCF_000745615.1 Rahnella sp. WP5
TGTAGTGGCACACTGAATTTGGCCACCTGAATAGAGGTGATATCATCACCTCACAGTAAAAACAGGTGGCATTATGACCGGACGTAACAGACGCAATTTTAGCCCCGAGTTTCGCCTCGAAGCTGCCCAGCTTGTACTCGATCAGCATTACACCGTTGCCGCCGCTGCTACGGCAATGAACGTCGGCAAATCCACAATGGACAAATGGGTTCGACAACTGAAAGAAGAGCGAGCGGGAAAATCACCCACTGCTTCACCCATGACACCTGAGCAGATTGAAATACGCGAGCTAAAGAAAAGACTTCAACGCGTTGAAATGGAAAGGGATATATTAAAAAAGGCTACCGCGCTCTTGATGTCAGACTCCCTGAACAATTCTCATTAGTTGAGAAACTCAGGGCGCGGTTTCCTGTTGCCGTTGTGTGCAACGTGTTTGGGGTTCATCGCAGCAGTTATAAATACTGGCGGCAGCCCAGGAAGCCTGACGCCACGAGAGTGGCATTACTGAGCCTTGTGCGTGAAGTTTATCGCGAAAGTAACGGCTCAGCAGGAGCGCGAAGCATTGCCGCGATGGTCACCACCAAAGGTATAAAACTGAGCCGCTGGCGGGCAACAAAGCTAATGAAAGCGCTCAATATTATCAGCTGTCAGCAACCTGGCCATCGTTATAAGAAGGCGTCTAAGGAACACATTGAGATCCCTAATTATCTGGATCGCCAGTTTGCTGTTACCGAGCCTAATCAGACCTGGTGCGGTGATGTGACTTATATCTGGACGGGAAAACGCTGGGCTTATCTGGCTATAGTACTCGATTTGTTTTCCCGTAAACCGGTTGGCTGGGCGATGTCATTTTTCCCTGATTCAGCACTGACAGGTAAAGCCCTGTCGATGGCCTGGGAAGCACGGGGAAAACCGGCTAATTTACTGTATCACTCGGATCAAGGCAGTCACTATACCAGCAGGAATTTCAGGCAGTTACTGTGGAGATATCAGATAAAGCAAAGTCTGAGTCGCCGGGGAAATTGCTGGGATAACAGCCCAATGGAACGGTTCTTCAGAAGTCTGAAAACAGAGTGGGTACCGGATAATGGCTACGCTAATTTTAGCCAAGCCAGCACGGCAATAACGAATTACATCACAGGATATTACAGCCAGCTCAGACCTCATCAATATAATGGTGGTTTGACGCCGAATGAATCAGAAAGATTGTTTTGGAAAAACTCTAAAGCCGTGGCCAGTTTTTGTTGACCACTACACACATCTGACCATCTGGCAATTGTTGCTAAAAACCTGAAAGAAGCATTAGAGACTGGCAAGAAGGCACCTTCATCCACTTACACCAAAGAATTCAAAGATGACCTTGTGTCTGCTGGCGTGTTCAGTATCACGGACGGCGTGGAAGCGTTAAAAGTAACGGGTGGCAACCCTGCTGTGTACAAGAAAATCGCAACACTGGCTTTCCATGAACTGACAGGTGAAGACTTGCCGAACTACAAAACATGGCAGAAATGGACTGATGAGCAGGCCGCTAAGAAACATGCTGAATGGACTGCTGCGCTTGAAGCGAAAGGTTTCTGATAATGACACCTGCACTTACTTCAAATTGCTACGCCGTAATAACTGGCGGAGGCTTTAGACCGTAGGAGTTAACAATGATTGATGATGATAAGCCACGCCGCCACCAACGCTGGCTGATGGTTCTCGAAAGCGTCAAAGGTGCTGAACATCCGAAACTGGATAATTTGGAAAGCTGGCACACAACACTGAAAGCTGTCGGTGTACCTTCAAAGGTTCTGATAGGCACCAAGAGTAAGCGAACGAAAGCCATAGACCTTACGCTACAGGATTCAAAGCACGTCGCTTTGTATGAGTGGGAAGGTATCAGCGTTCGTTATCACATGAAGCGGGAGAGTTAGAAAATGGGGCATAACAGCAGTTACACGAAAGAAGAACTGAACGCACAAGTTGAAGGTTGCGGTAAGCCGGTACAAGGGTCAACAGCTAACTGTGGAGACCGTCAGCCTGACGGTGAAGCGTGGTACTGCCCTGATTGCCGACGTAAGAATAACGCCGCCCTGAAATCTCTACGCTAAAGACTGATTCCAAGAGCCTCCTTAATCTGGGGCTTTTTTATTGACGCTTCTATGTGAAATCTACCGTACCCACCCACCCTGCCCAATTTTCAGAAATGACGTACATGCACCAGTACTTACCAGCTACTGACCCAGATAATGAAAACCCGCCTCTCAGCGGGTCTGTGCAATCAGTCATAAAGCCATTTTCCAGCCCTTGCAGAATCTGCCAACATCTTGAGCGTTAACGGTTGAGGTTCATCGTCATCAGCGCCACACGTGCACAGCGCAAATAAGATAAAGGTCTCTACAGGCCAGTATTTATAGAAATCGAATCCAGCAGGGTCTACCCCGAATTTCTCAAAATACTCATCCATAATCTCAGCACCCGTTTCACTTGCCCAGACATAGCGACCAGTTGACAGGCTGGTGTCAATCGTGACCGGAATCCGTTTCTTAGAAAACAGCACGGGCTTGTTGAATCGCTGGCTGTACCACTCTATGACATCCTCGTTGCTTACCATAGTTTGTCATTACCTCGAGCTATGGTGTTGTACTTATTCGTAGCTTTGTACGCTATCGTAGAGACATCAGCAGCAATAATGATAATCCCCAGAATTGGAATCCACCTACCAACGAAAGCCCCCAGATTTGTCACATAGCTGAACTTGAGCCGCTTGATACTCCCCGATGTCAGCGTGGGTAAACGTCTGGTTTTGACGTCGAGTAAATGACGCAACTGTGAACTGAGTGGTGACGTTCCAAGTGTGGCGCCTACTGGCTTCCCTCTTGTTGCAATCTCTGGCTGACCAAGCAGAATTAAGCCAATCGTCAGGAAGTCATCAACACCGAAATGTTCAGCGGTAGTGTCCAAGAAAATCCAGAACAGCAATTCACCCGATGACAGGTTAGAGAATCCCCGATAGAAGTACGTTCCGTTTAGCTCTTCAACTGTATCCATGTTGCAGCACCTATCCGGTTACGCGCTCATTCCACGCATCACTGTACTGAATGTTTCCGTCAAGATACGACCATGTGATTTTGTCATACCTGACCTGCACCTGTTCAAGGTGTCCTACGTTTATGACTGTTTTGCAATCATGCATCATCGGCGTTACTGACACGATTTTAACGTTTTCTAGCGTCATGTTGTAATACTCGACTTCCTGACCAGCGTCATTGATTCGATACCACTTGAATTCAGCGGATTTGAGACTTTGACCCGTGGCAACTGCTTTCATCAGGTAGGGCGATGAGCTATCAAATTCTTTCTCGAAAATAAGTGCACCGTGGACACGTGTACCGGTCAACTTGCCGGTGTTGCCATCCGTGGGAATGTAGAGGTTATGGCTAAATGAGGTGATTTCTATTGAATGCTCACGATTCAGAACGTCAACCGAACCCTTGATAAGCGCCCCACCATCGTCTTTGAGCCATAGGTAAGCTGGTATAGCCATCTTTCAAATCTCCTTTTGAAAATTGTGGAGATAAATTATTCACGCAAGAATGACCAATAACAAGAAAAATTCATAAATTTGACTTATAGGGAGATTTATTCCAGATACTAAATGACCACCTTATGAGCGGGTCTGCTTGGTCAGTCATTCAAATTCTTCTTCACCGTCCGTCCAGTCTCTCCTGTCGGTGGAATCATGCCAGCCTTCACGGTCTACTTCTGCAAACTCGTTGTGCTCATTCATCGGCTCACGATGTCTTACGGGGAACGGAAACGGGGCAGATTCTTCATCACGCCAATCACCTGACGGCAAACTAAACACATGATTCATTGCTGCAAACTTTGCGTAAGGTTTCCAATCCTCTACCGTGTCCCATTCTTCAGGCTCGCGTTTGCGCCAGCTACCAATCTGCTCTGGCATAACAGTTGAGAACATCTCTTTAACGTCTCCGTGGTTTGGAGAATTGCCAATGAGACGCTTCACTTCAGGCCAAAACTCAGCAGGTATCAGGGTGCAAAGTTCATCCTGCTTCTTGGTTACTTCAAGGTAAAAATCTTTATGTGTTATTTTCATTCGTCACCGGTCGTATTTGTATAATCAGGTTCAACCTCTGGAAACAAACGGTCATCAACCTGACCGCCAGACGGCTTACCCTGCACAAAGTCAGTAACACGCTCAGTGATACCGGTGCTGACGCCCTCCGCCCCCGTAAACGTGTATTCCTTCTCTCCCAGCAACAGGAAAAAATTCACCCAACTTGCTCCGTCAAAATCTTCACGCCATAACGGATAATTAAAGAACTTATAGCCATTGTGAAATTCGATGTCACATTGCTTCATGTTGGTATTGATTCTGATTTCTTTGATAAGGCGTTTAATGATGATTTGTGCTTCGATGCGGTCGGGCTTAGTTGTTAGGTCAAGATGACTTATAGTTTCGAGTTGAGATAAGGATTCCCGCTGGTGACTCTCTGCTACAGACCTTTCAGCATCCTTAATTTGCGTATTGAGTTCACGTAGTCGTTTTGCTGATGACTCTATGTCACCTGATAACTCAGCCAACTTCAAAAGATTTTCTCTTCTCTAAATAAATTCAGTAAGTTGAGACTGTAGTTTACCCATCTCTGAATCCTTCGGCTGTTTCAAAGAAAAGCGATTGGTGTTGTAGAGAAGTTCGTGAACCAATGCGCGGTCTGTTTGAAGGCGACTAAGTCCTTTTGTGTTACACCGCCCTTCAGCTTTCATCGAACATTTGTAGATTCCGTTTCTTTTCGCTGTTAGACCTGCGATCACCATAATGAAACCTCACTATGAACAACGCATAGCGCCTTTGAAAAGATTTGTTAGCAGTAATAGGTCAGCTAACGGTTTACGCCTTAAACCCTGCTTAAATAATTGTAGAGCTTAAATTTTCTCATCGGTGATAATGGCTGATAGTGGTTCTATATCTTGGTGACTCCTTTGGCGCAAGTTTGTTTGAAGTGTAAAACCAATCACAATCACCGTGTTATTACTTAATAGTTAAATGGCCTAAGTCTGGGATCATAATATTTAACGGCTATGAACTGGTGATCGCAGAAGATGCGTGCAGCGCACACAACAATGACCATCATCAGTCCAGCATGCAGTTTATTTTCCCGCGTATCAGCCGTGTTCGTTCCACTGCCGAAGTGCTTGCCGCGTTGCCAGAGTAACGTTACCCTGATTTTATGCCTGAACGCCGCCCGCTGAGGCGGCGTTTTATTTGGGATCTGGCCCGGAAAAGGGAGCATCGATATGTATATTGGTTTACCGCAATGGCATCACAGCGCCTGGGCAAAGATGGGTTTACGTGATCTGGCCGATTACGCGCGGTACTTCAATTGTGTCGAAGGCAATACCACGTTTTACGCCCTGCCCAGACAGGATGTGGTGATGCGCTGGCGCGATATGACGCCGGAGACCTTTCGTTTTTGTTTCAAATTTCCTTCCGCCATCAGCCATAAAGCCGCGCTGGCGAATTGTCAGGAAGACGTCGATATGTTTTACCGCACGCTCGCACCGCTCGGTGAACGTATCGGGCAACTGTGGCTGCAACTTCCGGCCACGTTTGCCCCGGTGCATCTCGACCGTTTATGGCAATTTCTGGATGCCCTGCCCGCCGGTTTTGATTACGGCGTGGAAGTGCGTCACGGGGAGTTCTTCAACAAGGGTGACGCCGAACGGGCGCTGAATCAGGGATTGCATCAGCGCGGCATTAACCGTGCGATCCTTGACAGTCGCCCGGTTCACAGCTCAACCTCCACCACCGAAGCGGTGCTCGAAGCCAAACGCAAAAAACCGATATTGCCGCTGCACGCGCTGGCGACATCCTCCCGCCCGATTGTCCGCTTTATCGGCGGCGACAGTCTTGAGGCAAACCGTCCACTTTTCGGCCAGTGGATTGCAAAACTCAGCGACTGGCAATCACAGGGATTGTCACCGTATCTGTTTATTCATACGCCCGATTGTTCCGACGCGCCCCAGCAGGCACGCTACCTGTGGCAGGATCTGCGTCAGCACATTCCTTCGGTCCAGCCCGCGCCGGACTGGCCGGAGCAGGATGCGTTGTTCTAAGAATATTCAGGTTTTTCTGACGACAGTTTTATGCCTTCCCGTTATCATGGCTACGCAGCGGAAAATCAGTGCTGTTCCGCCGGGATACAGGGAATAACCAAGGAAGTCATCATGATTAGCGCGTTATATGTCGTGCTTGCCGCCATACTTTTGATCAAACTCTCTTTCGATGTTGTCCGTCTGCGGATGCAATACCGTATCGCCACCGGCGACGGCGGATCCTACGAATTACAAACCGCCATACGTGTACACGGCAACGCTGTAGAATATCTGCCGATTGGCTGTTTATTATTGTTGTATATGGAAATGAACGGCGCGGCGATATGGACTGTACACGCCTGCGGCCTGTTACTGATCCTCGGCCGGTTATTCCATTATTACGGGCTGAAAAACCGCGAATTTGCCTGGCGCCGTAATGGCATGGCTGCCACCTATATTTCTCTGGTGCTGATGGTGGTGATCAATATTATCTATCTGCCGTGGTCGCAATTCCTCAACTTTGACTGAGCACGGAACATTTGCCAGACAGATTTGATGCCCTTTTGAAACAACTCTCAGGCGCGCAGGTATCTGCCTGCGCCAGTATCTGCTAAAATCTGCCCTCAACTTTTTACCCACATTCTTTTTGGCCTGACTCACCGCTATGGCAAACCACGATACGCTGTTTTCTGCACCTATAGATAAGCTTGGCGACTGGACGTTCGATGAACGCGTCGCGGAAGTTTTTCCCGACATGATCCAACGCTCTGTTCCGGGCTATTCCAACATTATTTCGATGATTGGCATGCTCGCCGAGCGCTTCGTTCAGCCCGACTCCAATGTCTATGATCTGGGCTGTTCGCTGGGTGCTGCCACGCTGTCGATGCGTCGTAACATTAAGGTGCCGGGCTGCGAAATTATTGCTGTCGATAACTCTCCCGCCATGGTGGAACGCTGCCGTCGTCACATTGATGCTTTCCGCGCGGATACACCGGTCAGCGTGATCGAATCCGATATTCTCGATATCGAGCTGAAAAATGCCTCGATGGTAGTGCTCAACTTTACCCTGCAATTCCTCGAACCGGCTGACCGCCAGCGTTTGCTGAATCAGGTGTATCAGGGCATGCGTCCGGGCGCGGCGCTGGTGCTGTCAGAAAAATTCAGCTTCGAAGACAAAGACGTCGGCGAACTGTTGTTCAATATGCATCACGACTTCAAACGTGCAAACGGCTACAGCGAGCTGGAAATCAGCCAGAAACGCAGCATGCTCGAAAACGTTATGCTGACCGATTCCGTCGAAACGCATAAAGCCCGCCTGCATCAGGCCGGTTTCCAGCACACGGAAGTCTGGTTCCAGTGTTTTAATTTCGGCTCACTGATTGCGCTGAAAGCCGGAGAAGCACAATGATTGATTTCGGTGATTTTTACCGCGTTATCGCCAAAGGGCCGTTAAGTCCGTGGCTCAATACTTTGCCTTCGCAACTGACCGCGTGGCAGAAAGAATCTCTGCACGGCAAATTCAAACTGTGGTTTAACTCGGTGGATCGTTTGCCGCTGTTGCAGCCGGAACGTCTGGATTTGTTGCACAGCGTCAGCGCCAATATGGAAGTCCCTTTGCCTGCCGGTCAGCGCGAAGGGATTGAAAACCTGCTGCGTAATATGATGCCATGGCGCAAAGGACCATTCTCTCTGTACGACGTTGAAATCAATACTGAATGGCGCTCTGACTGGAAATGGGATCGCGTTTTGCCGCACATTTCTTCCCTTGCTGGCCGCACGATTTTAGATGTCGGCTGCGGCAGCGGTTATCACATGTGGCGCATGATTGGTGCAGGCGCACATCTGGCGGTGGGTATCGATCCGATGCAGTTGTTCCTGTGTCAGTTCGAGGCCGTGCGTAAATTACTGGGGGGCGATCAGCGCGCACATTTGTTGCCGCTGGGCATCGAACAATTACCCGAGCTGAACGCTTTCGACACCGTTTTTTCCATGGGCGTGCTGTATCACCGCCGTTCGCCATTAGATCATCTTCTGCAACTGAAAAATCAGCTGGTCAGCGAAGGGGAGCTGGTGCTCGAAACATTGGTTGTCGAAGGTAACAGCGAGCAGGTCCTGGTACCGGGTGACCGTTACGCGCAGATGGGGAATATTTATTTCATCCCTTCTGCTGAAGCCCTGAAAAACTGGCTGATCAAATGCGGCTTTGTGGATGTGCGTATTGCGGATGTCAGCGTCACAACACTTGAAGAACAGCGCCGTACCGACTGGATGACCAGCGAATCACTGGCTGAATTCCTCGACCCGAATGATCCGACCAAAACTATCGAAGGTTATCCGGCTCCTCGCCGCGCCTTGCTCATCGCCCGCAAGCCATAACGACCTTCCTCCTCCGCCAGACATCTTCCTGTCTGGCGGAAGTCATTGCTCACACTTTATCCTCACTTTCAGTCACGTCACTCTGTACATCACGCTGTAAAAAGGTCTAACCTTTCAGAAGGCTATCGGTTTGTTATGACGGAGATCGTCGTTCGCATTACGGGAGGAAGTATGAAGTTCCCTAAAGGCAGCATCGTTAAACACAGATCTGGCGATATCAAAGGTACCGTGATGAATACTTTTGAATCAGAGCACGACATCGTGTCGTATTACGTTTCCTGGGAAGATGGCAGCAGCAGTCTGCACAAGGAAAACGAATTGCACTGGGCAAATATTGACGTCGCTATCAGAATAAAAAACTTTTACGAGAAGTAATTATTTCCGCGTCAGCCACAGCCCTTTGTAAAGCTCCACGTTTTGACGCTATATCATTGGATTGATTCATAGCATTTCGTGTATAAATTCGGCCAACCAATTTATCCGTACGCGAGTATTTCGTGGAGAAATCAATGCGCAGAAGAATTCGATTCCTCATGGATCGGGCTGTTATTGTTTTAGGCCTTTTCGTGATGTGCCTGGTGGTGAAAGCAGGAATGTTCGGTGTGGCGCTGCTGACCTGGGGCTGAAGTGTTGCCCGTCATAAAAAGCGCCGCCCGGGCGCTTTTTCAGGCCAAGAAAACCGGATTAATGGTCATCTTTAAATTTTGGTTCGGGTAATACCGCTGGCGTTGAATCCTGATATTGCAGCCAGTTGCTCCAGATATCTTTAACACGCAACTCGATGAGTTCCATTTTCCGCGACAGCGACATCACGCCTCTGATCGTCCCGCCCTGATAGTCGGTGTACGTCGCAAAAGTGGCTTTCTCTTCAAACGCATCCCACGCCTGAGTTTCCTCATCAAACGCTTTCAGCACAGCTGCTGCGTCAGGATCCGGGTTCGGACCTGTAGCCGTTTGCTCAATACGTTTTCTGGCCGCCACAAGGTACGTCTGTTTCACCCAATTCAGCTTGTCGATTTTTTCCGCATAACAATCGTTCATATCCAGCGTCGTTTGCTGAGGGTTGCCTGCACAGTCAATGGCAAATGTCTCAGCACCACTATCCAGAACACTGCTGGGTTGTTTATCAGCGGCAAATAATGAGTGCGTAAATCCCAACAGCGCGAGAGTAATCACTAACTTTTTCATGTCCCTGTCCGGCGGTAACAATTTGATGAGCCGACAGATTATCCGAATCAATTACGCAACGACAGCAGAATCAGGAGCACAAAAAAAGCCCCGCCAACATGACGGGGCCTGGTACTTGCGCAGGGCGACGCAATAAGGGTCGTGTGACCCGGTTAAATCTTTGAGTTATTACGCCGTGCGGGATATTTCATCGTCAAACTGCAATGTGCTTTTCATTGCGGCAACAATATCGCCATCCACGCAATAACGACTGAATTCATCAAAGTCAGTATCAGAACTCATAGTGACACCGGCTTTCCGGTAGCGCATGGCGGATTTCACCTGACGCCCTGCTGAACTGTGTAACTCCGTCAGCCCGATATCCACAAACTTCTGCAAATTCGTCAGACGCACACCCGCGCCAGCCATAATAATTGGACCACGCGTCAGCTGATTGAGTTCCCGAAGCATCGGTAAACCGACTTCAGCATTTTGTTGTTGCCCGGAGGTCAGAATGCGCGCCACCCCTAACTGAGTCAACTGCTCCAGTGCAATCTTCGGGTTAAGGCACATGTCGAATGCGCGATGGAATGTTACGGCCATATCGCCGCACAGCGCCATCACCTCCCACATTCTCGCCATATCAATATGCCCTTCAGCATCCAGCATGCCGACCACCAGACCCGGATAGCCGAGATCGCGAATACAAGCGATGTCGCTTTTCAACACCTCAAATTCACTCTGGCTGTAGCAAAAGTCACCCCCCCTCGGACGGACAATCGGATGTACAGGGATGGTCACTTTTTCCCTTGCCAGTTTGAGGGTACCGTAACTCGGCGTAATGCCCCCGTCAGCCTGACTGGCGCACAATTCAACACGATCGGCCCCGGCTTGTTCTGCTGTCAATGCACAGTCCACGCTGTAACAACACACTTCTAATTTAGTCATGTGATCTCTCCTGATTACGGCATTATGCTACAACACTTGTCTGTAGCCGGCCATGTCGCGTAGGCTTTGAGATGAGCATCCCCACCCAATCTGTTTGCTTAGGAAAGCTAACTATGACACTCAATTTTGATTTATGGGTAGACCGCAGTCACAGTGATAGCGTTAAGTGGAATAAATACAATAATCAGGATGTGATACCGCTTTGGGTTGCCGATACCGACTTCACTTCTCCGCCTCAGGTTATCAAAGAGTTGCAGCAACGTGTCGCAGAAGGCGTATTTGGGTATGGTTTCACACCGCCGGAACTCATTGATTTAGTGGTAAAACGTCTGGCGAATCGTTACGAATGGGCTATTAAGCCCGAATGGATCGTCTGGTTACCAGGCCTGGTGTGCGGATTAAACGTCGCCGTCCGCGCCACTGTTGCACCACAAAACTCCAGTCTGATGCCCATGCCCATTTATCCGCCGTTTATGCAGGCGGCTCAGGCTGAAGGGCGTCAGTTTAAATCCATTAATGTAACTGAGCAGCAACAGCGCTGGGTGGCCGATTTTTCCACGGCCGACAATCTACTGGATGGCAGCGAAAAGCTGCTGATGCTCTGCAACCCGTATAACCCCGGTGGCACGGTGTATCGTCGCGAGGAATTACTCGAACAGCAGGCCTTCGCGCAACGTCACGATCTTGTGGTGTGTTCGGATGAAATCCACTGTGACCTGATCCTCGAACCGGGCCTGAAACACATCCCGTTCGCCTCACTCAATGCCGATGCCGAACAGCGTTCGATCACGCTGATGTCGCCGTCCAAAACCTTCAACCTTGCCGGTCTGGGCGCGTCGATGGCGATTATTCCTAACCCGGAACTACGCCGGAAATTCCTTGAGGCCAGTCACGGCATTGTGCCGCACGTCAATATTTTGGCGTATGTCGCCGCGACCGCCGCTTACCGCGATGGCGAGGAATGGCTTAACGCACAGCTCGAATACCTGCGAGGTAACCGCGAACGGGTGACAGCCAGAATCAACGCTATGCCAGGATTGCGTATGCTGGCGCCGGAAGGCACATACCTTGGCTGGATTGATGCCAGCGCACTGCCGGTGCAGGACCCTTATCATTTCTTTGTGGACGCCGGGGTCGGTTTCTCAGGTGGGGCTGATTTTGGCGCACCGGCTTATGTGCGTATCAATCTGGGTTGCCAGCGCGCGTTACTGGAAAAAGCGCTGGATCGCATGGAAGCGGCGTTACTGACGCTGCAACGTTAACCGTCTTCCCTTTCACTGGCGACAATCGCCCGCAGGCTGTGCGGGTGAAATTTGATGGTCACAGAGCCGTCAGTGATCGCCAGCGTCGGGTTAGGCAAACGCTCGTTCTCCCCTTTCGGCGCACTTTGTTTCAGCTTAATACCGGGCGTCATTAGCGCTTCATCAGCAATCAGCGCCAGCGCCCGTGTATATAATTCGTCTTCAGCACCGGGCAGGACAATCTCAATATGTTCCCAGCCTTCGTGCGGGTAACGTTTATCGCCGGGATATGGTAACTCGACCAGATCAATACTCAGCGGCCCGACCTGCAAAGGTTCGTTGAGCGAAAACAGACAAATTGGCCGGCCGTTAATCAGGGTCTCATTCAACAGACTGCCGCACTTTTCCAGGCCGGTTTTCCAGCGATCCGCCGTCGTGTTCTGATGACAACGCACTGAAATATGATCTGCGTGAAACCCACCCAGATTAATGTGCAATTTTGCAGCGAAAGCCGTCAGTACGTCGACAAAGCGCGGTAAATCATCAGCTAAATCCTGTAACTCCGGCACGTGATTCATGGCGGTCATCCTATCTTGTTTTCGTTTGCAGATCTTCAGGGTCGGGTAATTTACACAGCCTTTCATCCGGTTGCCAGAGACATGCCGCACAATCGCGTTTTCCTTAGCCCGGATGTGCGGTGATACTGACGCCGCAAGGCTAATATGATATAAACACGCATCATTTTAGGTTCGTCCACCATGGGATGAACAGCAAACAACCACATTCCTAAATAAAGGTACTTCGGTGAATATTCAGTCACTTCTTTCAGATAAAGTCAGCCAGGCGCTGATCGCTGCAGGCGCTTCAGCCGACAGCGAAGCGCAAGTCCGTCAGTCCGCTAAAGCTCAGTTTGGCGACTATCAGGCTAATGGTGTTATGTCCGTGGCAAAAAAACTCGGTATGCCACCGCGACAACTGGCAGAGAAAGTCGTTGAACTGTTAGACCTGAGCGGCATCGCGAATAAAGTCGAAATCGCCGGGCCGGGTTTCATCAATATCTTCCTGGATCCTGCTTTTGTTGCTGCGCATGTAGACAGCGCTCTGAACGATGAAAAACTGGGCATCACACCGGTTGAACCCCAAACTATCGTCATCGACTATTCCGCGCCAAACGTGGCGAAAGAAATGCACGTTGGCCATATCCGCTCCACCATTATCGGCGACGCGGCTGTGCGCACCAATGAATTCCTCGGCCATAAAGTGATCCGCGCTAACCACGTTGGCGACTGGGGTACACAGTTCGGCATGCTGATTGCCTATCTGGAAAAAGTACAGAACGAAAACGCCGGTGACATGAACCTGGCTGATCTGGAAGAATTCTACCGCGCGGCGAAGAAAAACTACGACGAAGACGAAGCCTTCGCCGAGCGGGCGCGTGGCTACGTGGTGAAACTGCAAGGCGGCGATGAATACTGCCTGCAGATGTGGCGCAAGCTGGTTGACGTGACCATGAAGCAAAACCAGCTAACCTACAATCGTCTGAACGTCACCCTGACCGAAGACGATGTGATGGGTGAAAGCCTGTACAACAGCATGCTGCCGGGCATCGTTGCCGATTTGCAGGCCAAAGGTCTGGCCGTCGACAGCGAAGGCGCGGTTGTTGTCTATCTTGATGAATACAAAAATAAAGAAGGCGATCCGATGGGCGTCATCATCCGTAAAAAAGATGGCGGCTACCTGTACACCACCACCGATATCGCCTGCGCGAAATACCGCTACGAAACACTCGGGGCCGACCGCGTGCTGTATTATATCGACTCCCGTCAGCACCAGCACCTGATGCAGGCATGGACCATAGCGCGTAAAGCCGGTTACGTGCCGGATTCTGTGGCGCTGGAACACCATATGTTCGGCATGATGCTGGGCAAAGACGGTAAGCCGTTCAAAACCCGCTCAGGTGGCACGGTGAAACTGTCTGATCTGCTGGATGAAGCGATTGATCGCGCACGTAAGCTGATCACCGAAAAAAATCCGGAAATGAAAGACGCCGGGGAGCTGGAAAAACTGGTTAACGCGGTGGGTATCGGCGCAATTAAGTACGCTGATCTGTCAAAAAGCCGTACTACCGATTACATCTTCGACTGGGACAACATGCTGGCGTTCGAAGGTAACACCGCGCCGTATATGCAATATGCCTATACCCGCGTAGCCTCTATCTTTAAACGTGCAGACATCGACGTGAACAGTCTGACTCAACCGGTTGTACTGAGCGAGGAACGTGAAGCTGCGCTGGCGACCCGTCTGTTGCAGTTCGAAGAAGTACTGACCGTTGTCGCCCGCGAAGGCACGCCACACACCATGTGTGCGTATCTGTACGACGTGGCTGGCCTGTTCTCCAGCTTCTACGAGCATTGCCCGATCCTTAATGCAGAAGATGAAACCAGCCGTAACAGCCGCCTGAAACTGGCACTGCTGACACAACGCACGCTGAAAACCGGTCTGGATACGCTGGGTATCGAAACCGTAGAACGCATGTAACTCACGGTCGCAGATATTAAAAAAGGGCGCTTTTGCGCCCTTTTGTGTTTCTGTAATCTGCGTCAGTCCAGCTTACGGGCAAATTCTTTCACCCTGAAGCCCAGCAGGCCAAGCACGGCAAAGTAAGCGACTACGCCGACAGCAACCACTGCCGCCAGACGCGCCAGACGATACGCCATTCCCCCCACATCCCATGCAGGCATCAGCCACATCATGCCGAGCAATGCGGCTGACATGGCAACCACCGCGACAATCAGCTTGATCAGGAACACTCTCCAGCCCGGCAAAGGCTGGAAGATATCCTGCTTCCGCAGTTGCCAGTAAAGCAGCGAAGCATTCAGGCAGGCGGCCAGACCAATCGACAGGGAAAGCCCCGCGTGTTTGAGTGGCCCGATAAAGGCCAGGTTCATCACCTGCGTCATCAGCAAGGTAATGATGGCGATTTTCACCGGTGTTTTGATGTTCTGACGTGAATAAAAGCCCGGAGCCAGCACTTTCACCACGATCAGCCCCATCAGCCCGACGGAATAGGCCACCAGCGCACGTTGCGTCATCGAAGCATCAAACGCGCTGAACTTGCCGTACTGGAATAATGCCACCGTAAGCGGTTTGGCCAGAATCCCCAGGGCGACAGAACTTGGCAACGCCAGCAGGAAACACAGACGCAAGCCCCAGTCCATCAGGCGATTGTATTCACCGTGATTTCCGCTGGAAAAGCTTCGCGCCAGCGAAGGCAGCAAAATCGTGCCCAACGCCACGCCCAGCACACCGGAAGGAAACTCCATCAGGCGGTCAGCGTAATACATCCATGACACGGAGCCGGAGACCAGAAACGAGGCAAAAATCGTGTTGATGATCAGTGAAATCTGGCTGACGGAAACACCCAAAATCGCCGGTCCCATCTGGCGCATTACGCGCCATACACCGGCATCTTTCAGGTTCAGGCGCGGCAGCACCAGCATGCCGATTTTCTTCAGGTGTGGCAGCTGATAACCGAGTTGCAGCAAGCCACCTGCCACCACGGCCCAGGCCAGCGCCAGCACTGGCGGGTGAAAATACGGCGCGGCAAATAACGCAAAACCGATCATGCTGACGTTCAGGAAGGTCGGCGCAAACGCCGGTATCGAGAAGCGGTTCCAGGTGTTGAGTATCGCTCCGACCAGCGAGGCCAGAGAAATAAGCAGGATATACGGGAAGGTGATCCGCAGCAGAGAACTGGTGAGCGCAAATTTGTCCGGTGAATCCACAAAACCCGGCGCAGTGATATAAATCACCCACGGCGCCGCGAGCATGCCCAGCACGGTGACAATCGCCAGAACCAGCGTCAGCAACCCGGAGACATACGCAATAAAGGTGCGCGTAGCTTCTTCGCCCTGCTGAGTTTTGTACTCGGCAAGAATTGGCACGAACGCCTGTGAAAATGCGCCTTCGGCAAAAATACGGCGCAACAAATTGGGCAATTTGAACGCCACAAAAAAGGCGTCGGTGACCATTCCGGCGCCAAATACACGTGCCACAATGGCATCGCGGGCAAAACCTAACACACGTGAAAACATCGTCATGGAACTGACGGCTGCCAGAGATTTAAGTAGATTCATGTCACTTTTCTTGTTTACCGGTTTACATGTATATCAAATAGTTAAACCATCACGCCTGCATCAGCAGGCGTGAGAGATGAAGCCGCATGGCTCAAAGATGCGCTTAGTCTACGCATCCGCAATACAATAGCCACCGGCAGTTGTTTTATGTTGTTATAGAGTGTTAACCACGCCATCCCGCGCGGCTTTTTTGTTAAGAATTCAGAATCTTCTCGATCATTGCCTGCGCATAAATCGCCTGCTCGCCGCTGGTTTCCGGCGCCGTCTGATTACTCGCGCAGGCCACAAAGTGTTCAATGGCACCGACAAATCCGCGCTGTGTCAGGGTACTTTGCCAGCCCGGTACCGGCAGTTGTGTGAGAATATCCTGCTGTTCCTCGCGCCAGATTTGCATATTGTCCAGCTGATACACCGCGCCTTCAGTCACCGCCTGCACGCTCTCGCGGAAGGTCCCTGCCCGGCGATGCATCGATGTCGTCACCAGCGTTTCGCCACAGAGGAAATGATGTTCGCCGTACAACATCTGATTCGCTTCGTTAATCTGAATCAGACCGCTTTCCAGACTGGCATTACCGCCCGCCAGCCACAGCGCGGTATCGACCACGTGCAGATAATCGTCCAGCAAGGTGAATCGCAGATCGTTTGGCCCCACGCTATCGGTCCGGTGTTTGTCCATGCGCAAAGATGCGGCGCTCTGCATGTTATCTTTGAGCTGACGATACAACGGTGCAAAGCGACGGTTGAAGCCGACCATCAGCGTTTTGCCTGTCTTGCGCGCCTGTTCAACCAACTGCTCAGCCTGCTCAAGTTCAGCGGCCAGCGGTTTATCGACATACACATGCACGCCCTGCGCCAGCAGTTGTCCAACCACCTCGAAATGGCTGGCGGTGCTGCTGTGCACAAAAACGGCGTCACACTGCCCTGCCAGCTCGTCCATGCGGGAAAAACACGCCATACGATAACTGTCGCAAATGGCCTGCGCCTTTTGCTGATTCGGGGAAAACCCGCCGACCAGCGTCCAGTTTTCAGCGTGACTCAACACCGGCAGATAGGCTTTTTGCGCAATCCCACCCAGCCCGATAACACCAATACGTAGTTTACTCACAACCCGCTCCTGTTAATCAGCCAGATGTTGCAACAAATTTTCCAGACGCTGTTTTAGCTCCGCCACTTCAGCTTCCAGTGTTTCCACGCGCGCGGTCAGAGTCAGATCAGCGCTTTGTGCCTCGGCGCTGAACAGCGGTTCTTCATGGGTACCGGCCACATTGCTGACTTCGCCGCTGAACAGATGCATATAGCGGCTTTCACGTTTCCCCGGTTCACGGGCCAGACGCACGCAGAACGGGCCGTCTTCGCGGTTTGTCAGTTCAGTCAGCGTTTGTTCAACTTCGGCAACGTCCGAGAAATCATGCAGACGGTTAGTGCGGGTACGCAACTCGCCCGGCGTTTGTGCGCCGCGCAACAACAGCGTGGTCACTACAGCCACTTCCTGCGGGGAAAATTTGAGATTGCCGAATTCAGAATT
Source organism: Rahnella sp. WP5 (assembly GCF_000745615.1). Classification (NCBI taxonomy): domain Bacteria; kingdom Pseudomonadati; phylum Pseudomonadota; class Gammaproteobacteria; order Enterobacterales; family Yersiniaceae; genus Rahnella; species Rahnella sp. WP5. Next base: position 17,496 of record NZ_KN050720.1, read on the forward strand.
ACAGAAACGGTGCTCATACTTCATGGTACGTGAGCCGCTCAGGGTGCGGATAATGTGTTTACGCAGCAGCAAATCCAGCGTTTGCTGAACGTCACTTTCGCTCAGTTCCATCACCGGCTCGCGGTTCGTCTTCTGATTGCAGGCCGTAGTCAGGCCGTTAAGGGTCATCGGATACTGTTCTGGCGTGGTGAGTTGTTTTTCCAGTAAACAGCCCACAACACGGGCCTCCCGGGCGCTGAGTTCGTGTTTCATGTTGCTCTCCTTATCGGGACGGGGGTGTCCATTCTTGCCAGGTTAATGCTGTCAGCACGTGATCCTGCCATTTGCCGTCAATCAGCAGGTAATCTTTGGCGTAACCTTCGCGTTCAAAGCCGAGACGTTCGAGAAGCTGGCCGCTGCGTTTATTGTGCGGCATGTAATTGGCCATGATGCGGTGCATTTTTTGCTGGCGTTGCATATAGCGGATAAGCGTCTGCAACGCTTCCTGCATCAGACCTTTACCCTGCCATTCCTGGCCGAGCGAATACCCGAGGAAACAGGCATGGAAAGAACCGCGCAGCACATTGCTGAAATTCGCCACGCCCATCACGCGATTTTCATCGGGGTCGAGCAGGATGAAGTAATACGCACTGCCTTGTTTTTGCATCTCGGTAATCAGCCCCAGACGCGCCTGCCATCCTGAGGGATAACAATGGCTTTCATCCCTGACCGGTTCCCACGGTTTCAGAAACGCGCGGTTCTCAGCGTAGTATTCAGCCAGCCGGTGCGCATCACGGTCATGAACCAGGCGCAGGACCATCCGATCAGTGGTAAGCCGCACCTTTGGCACGGCAGATTTGTAGCCAAACATCCCTTCCCTCCACATCCCGCATGGGTCGATAAATAGAATTTATAGGAAACGACAGATCACCGCTAATTCTGCCAGTCAGAGCGCGGCTTGACGATAAAAAAATATTATCAATAGCGCCCTATCTAAATGCCTGTTTCCGGTTCAGACTGGAACGGTCTTTTCTCCTTTCTGTATCTGCCGGACAGGATACATATAATCGCTCATGGTGAAGCATGTCTCTGGTATCACAAGCTCGGAGCTTGGGTAAGTATTTTCTGTTATTAGACAACGCGCTGGTTATTTTAGGCTTTTTCGTGGTTTTTCCGTTGATCTCGATCCGATTTGTCGATCAGCTTGGCTGGGCGGCAATGGCCGTCGGCCTGGCACTCGGCGTTCGTCAGCTTACGCAACAGGGACTGGGCATTTTTGGCGGGGCGATTGCTGACCGGTTTGGGGCGAAACCCATGATTATCACCGGCATGTTATTGCGCGCAGCGGGCTTTGCCACGATGGCGATGGCCGATCAACCGTGGATCCTGGTCTGTTCGTGTATTCTCTCCGGTCTTGGCGGCACGTTGTTTGATCCGCCGCGTACCGCGCTGGTCATAAAACTGACCCGTCCGCACGAGCGCAGCCGCTTCTTCTCCCTGATGATGATGCAGGACAGCGCGGGTGCCGTCATTGGCGCACTGATCGGTAGCTGGCTGCTGCAATATGATTTCCATTACGTCTGCTGGACCGGAGCCGCAATCTTTTGTCTGGCCGCGGCCTGCAACGCCTGGCTGTTACCGGCTTACCGCATTTCCACCCTGCGCACCCCTATGCGCGAAGGCATGATGCGCGTGCTGCGCGACCGCCGTTTTCTGGCCTACGTACTGACGCTGACTGGCTATTACATGCTGACCGTGCAGGTGATGCTGATGTTGCCGATTGCGGTCAATGATGTCGCGGGCAGCCCGTCGGCGGTGAAATGGATGTACGCCATTGAAGCCGTACTGTCGCTGACGCTGTTGTATCCGATTGCCCGCTGGAGCGAAAAACGTTTCCGTCTTGAACAGCGCCTGATGTTCGGTCTGCTGATCATGACACTGAGCCTGCTGCCGGTCGGGCTGGTTACCTCAATCAATCCGTTATTGTTGCTGATTGGCTTTTTCTACATTGGTTCGATCATCGCCGAACCGGCGCGTGAAACCCTGGGGGCATCTCTGGCCGACGCCCGCGCACGCGGCAGCTACATGGGCTTCAGCCGTCTGGGACTGGCTCTGGGCGGCGTCATCGGTTATACCGGTGGCGGCTGGATGTACGACACCGGCCGTGCGCTCGAACTGCCTGAATTGCCGTGGTTATTACTCGGCGTCGTTGGCTTCATCACCCTCACCGGTTTGTACTGGCAGTTCAACCTGCGCCGCATCGAACCGGCCATGCTCAGCGGCGGTTGATCTTCCGTAATTTCTTATGCAGTACCCTGATGGAAACCGCGTTCCAGGGAATGCGGTTTGATCTCACATCCATCTATACCCATACTGAATCATAGCGTTAGACAAAATCCGAACCTACATCCGGCAGTTTTCATGCACCCTACAGGTCACCGCCGGCGATAACAGGAGCTACGTACTATGAGACTTTACGTTTACGAACATTGCCCTTTCTGCGTGAAAGCCCGCATGATTTTCGGTTTGAAGAACATCCCGGTTGAGATCAAGGTGCTGCTCAACGACGATGAAAAAACGCCCATTTCAATGGTGGGTAAAAAGATGGTGCCTGTCCTGCAAAAAGAGGATGGCGGCTTCATGCCGGAAAGTATGGATATCGTGCATTACATCGACAAAAGTGACGGTAAACCGCTGCTGACCGGCCCGCTGAACGCGTCTGTTGCCGCGTGGTTACGTCAGGTTTCTGAATATACCGGGCGTCTGTTGTTGCCGCGTTTTGCCACCGCACCACTGGAAGAATTCTCCACGCCGGAAGCCCGTAAATACTTCGCCGATAAAAAGCAGGCTGCCAGCGGCAGTTTTCAGGAGCATCTGCAACATTCCGAAGGTCTGGTGAAGAAAATCAGTCAGGATTTGCGCGCACTCGACAAACTGATCGTCGAGCCGAATGCGGTGAACGGCGAGCTTTCCGAAGATGACATTAATCTCTGGCCGTTGCTGCGTTCGCTGTCGATTGTGCAAGGCATCGACTGGCCTTCACGGGTTCAGGCCTACCGCGATAATATGGCGAAACAGACTCAGGTAAATCTTCTCTCCCGTCTCGCAAGCTAAGCCCGTTATACTTTTTGCCGGAAGTCCGCTTCCGGCAATTTTCCCTTTTATTCCCTCCCTTCAGCACTTAGGCTAATCAGCGTTGTCTGATTGGAGCCATGATGCTTTACGGTCATGCTGACGAAATAGTTTTTACGTAATGAGGGAAGAATGACAAAGCGATTTCTGGGTGCCGCAGTACTGATGTGTGCCAGCTTACTGGCAGGCTGTAATCAACTGACGCAGTACACCATCAGTGAGCAGCAGGTGAATGATTACCTGCAAAAGAACAACAACTTTGAAAAACAGTTGGGTGTTCCGGGACTGGTGGATGCAAAACTGGTGCTGACCAATCTCAGCAGCCAGATTGGCCGGGCTGAACCCGGTATCGTGACGCTGACCGGCGACGCCCATGTCGATGTATCCTCACTGTTCGGCCCGCAGAAAGCCGATATGCGCCTGACCCTGAAAGCGCATCCAACTTATGATCGCGAGAAAGGCGCCATTTTCCTGCGGGATATGCAGGTGGTGGATTACACCATCAAGCCTGAGAAAATGGACAACGTGATGAAAGGCCTGATGCCTTATCTGAACAATTCGCTGAACACCTATTTCAACCAGCGTCCGGCTTATGTGCTCAATGGCGATCACAGCAAAGGTGAAGCGATGGCGAAGAAACTGGCGAAAGGAATTGAAGTGAAACCGGGTCAGTTGGTGATACCTTTTACTGATTAGTCTGAGTAAATCGATAATAAGAAAGCCCGGCGTGATGACTCACCGCCGGGCTTTTTACATGCTGTGTTCAGGCTTACTGGTCGTCTTCTTCCGCGTCATCCAGATCCGGCGGCAGTTGCTCTTCCAGTTCGTCGCGCATCGCCTGCAAGGCTTCGCGGCTGATTTCAGACAGCGTGCGGTAGAAACCGCTGGTGGCATGGGCTTCCACTTTACCGAGGAATTTACCGCACCACGGGAACAGGTAGTCATCAAACAGCGTAATTTGCGCGCTGACTTCATCTTCCTGCGACTGATCTTCCAGCCAGGAGGCGGCCAGTAACATGGCACCGAAATGATCAGCAGGCGTCTCGCCCAGCGGCATACCGCGCTGTTGCAGGAATGTGCGCACATCCATTTCATTTGCACCGTCAACATAATCACTGCGGAACGGCGATACCGCACATTCTGAACCGACAAACAGACGGTTAAATTCAGCGGCCAGCGCTTGCGGATTGGCACTTTCCTGCAAGCGGATCAGCAACGCATCTTGCTCCAGCGGCCAGTGTTCACGCAGCTTTCCGTCCTGAATCAGGCCAAACAGCGGAACCAGCAACGGATCCTGCGGCTGACGGTAAAACAACGTGCCCAGCACGCGGCAGACAATCGAAAATTCATTCATAACAGTAACCTGATCAGATAATGAAAAGGGTTAATCCCCCGCAATTTGGTCGCGACAATGTCACAGTTCGCTTAATTCAGCAATGGGCGCACGACCCCGGGCCTCGAGAAAATCGAGGAAACGACGCGGGCTGACATTAAGAATACGGTCTTGCGGAAAATCAATTTCACGCAGGATACGTTCGCAGTGTTCAAAGCCCCCGAGTGAATAAGCGATGTGCGAATCTGACCCCAGCGCCAGCCAGCCACCGGCTTCTTTTACTGCCAGCGCAATAGCACGGCAATTTGGCTCGCTGCCCGCACGTGAATGAATAAACGATGAGTTATTCAGCTCCAGCGCGACGTTATATTTCGCGGCAGCCGCCGCCACAGCAGGAATATCAATCGGGTATTTCGGGTTACCCGGGTGCGAAATAATATGCACTTCACCGCCCGCCATCGCTGCAATCATCGCAGCGGTATGGGTTTCTTTATCGACGGGCTGCATCACCGGCTCATGGAAACCGGCAATAATCACGTCGATTTCTTTGAGCATCGGGCCGGTACAGTCGATATCACCATGAATGTTTTTAATATTCGACTCGATGCCACGCAGAATACCGATGCCGTTCACCAGACGCGGCCAGACCCGCATATTCATAAAATGCCAGTAGTGCGGCGCATCAGCCATATCAGGACCATGATCAGTGATGGCAAACAGCTTAATGCCCTTTTCGGCGGCTTCATCAATGTAATCATGTAACGTGCTGTAGGCGTGGGTGCTGGCAACGGTATGCATATGTAAATCAACCGGGTAAGGCATGTACTCTCCTTGAAAGTATTCCGCTGCGGCAACATAACCGCAGCATTTATAATGTTAGCAGATGAATATCAGTAACCCCGGCCGGGATCGACACGTCCCGTTGGCTCGCGCCCTGCCTCTATCGCCAGAATGTTGCTGACGATGCTGTTCATCGCTTCTTCCGGCAGCGTATCCGCACCGACGTGAGGCGTAATGCTGACCCGCGGATGCGACCAGAACGGGTGCATGCCCGGCAACGGTTCTTCAACGAAAACGTCGAGCGTGGCAGCGGCAATCTGCCCGCTATCGAGCGCACGCAGCAAATCGCCTTCCACCAGATGTCCGCCACGACCAAGGTTAATCAGGTACGCATTATGCGAAAGATTTGTGAACAGTTTATGATTGAGAACACCGGCGGTATGCGGCGTGTTGGGTAACAGATTGATCAGCACTTTGCAGCCGCTGGCAAACGCCGCCAGCTGATCGTCACCATAGAAACTCTCTACGCCTTCCTGCGACTTGGCGCTGCGGCTCCAGCTACGCACGGTGAATTGCATATCCACCAGTGCTTTCGCCACGCTGCTGCCGAGCACACCGGCACCAAGAATACCGATGATGAATTCACTGCGTGAATGCGGAGCAAGCGGGCGCCATTGTTTTTGTTGCTGGAACAGCTGATATTCATCCATCCGGCGGAAATAACGTAATACCGTCGCCAGCGCATATTCCTGCATCTGCAACGCCATGCCGGTATCTTCCAGGCGCAGCAACGGTACGCCAGCGGGCAATGTGCCCGGCTGACGCTGTTCCTGTGTCAGGATGGCATCCACTCCCGCCCCCAGCGCGAAAATACCTTTCAGCATCGTGCGCGGCGCGAGCATGGCATGCGGTGGCCGCCAGACCAGCGCGTAATCCGCCGGGTCCTGATCATTCGCCTTCCACGCACGCACGTTGGCCTGCGGTAATCTTTTTGTTATTCCGTCAATCCAGGGTTTTGCATCAGATGTAGGGTGGTAAAAAATAATGTTCATCGGGGAAGCCTCCTGTGAACAGATAGATTTCCCTGAATATCATCGGGATGCAACCCTGTGGCGTAAAAAAGAACAAGCCCCGGAATTCGGGGCTTGTGAAGTGAGTGACGGAGACTGCGAATAAATCAGGCGGCAACCGGCTCACGGTGGATCATCCGGCGCAGCAGCGGGATAAGCACCAGCAGCACCACACCCGTGATAACGGAACCCCAGCCCAGCGCATTAAACACCTGACTGTAGCCCGGATTGGTCAGCGCTGGCGTACTGCCCGCGTTCTGCGGCATCAGCCCGGAAATGTAACTGGCCAGCACCGACGCCACGCCGGTGACCATCATCCAGAAGCCCATCATCACACCCTGATAACGCGGCGGTGCCAGCTTGCCGATCATCGCGTAACCGATCGGTGAAATCAGCAGTTCGCCGATGCTTTGCAGCAGATAGCTGAGGGCAATCCATTTAAACGCCACCAGGCCGTCGCCGCCCGCCAGATGAATACCCAACGGCAGCACCAGCATGCCCAGCCCCATACAGAACAGGGATGCGGAGAACTGCGCCGGAATATCGATGTTCCAGCCGCGCTGACGCAGGCGGTTGAACCACAGTGCCATCAGCGGCCCACCGATCACGATAACCACGGTATTTATGTTCTGGATCCACTGCGGTGCCACGCGGATACCATATACATTCAGGTTGATGTTGTTTTCAGAGAACAGCATCAGCCCCATGGGTGCCAGCTGATACAGTGTCCAGAACACTAACGAACCCAGCGCCAGCAGCAGATACGCCTTCATGCGGCGGCGTTCATCCGCATCGCGATGGCGAAAAGTGACCAGCGCCATTAATGCGAAAATCACAATGCCCAGCGCGACCACAAAATAACTGCTGAATTCTGCGTGGGTCAGCAACATGCGGATAACCGGCACCAGTACAATCAGGATGGCAATACCGACCGCCATCCGGCGCAGTAACTGGCTGCGGCTGGCCTCTTTCAGCGGCGTGCTGATATCGGCCAGAATCGACCAGCGGGAAAGTGTCACCACAATCGCCGCGACATTCCCTAACGTGGCGAACAGGAACAGCGCGCGGTAGTTTTCACTGAGCTGGAAATAACCGGCGACCGCAAAACCTATAAAGAAGCCCAGGTTCATCCCGGCATAATTCCACAGGAAAGCCGATTCACGGCGGTCATCGTCCGGTGCAAAACGCTGGGTCAGCATCATATTCAGACAGGTCACATTCAGTCCGCTGCCGGTCAGGAACATGGCTAATCCCCAGTACAACCCGGTCACACCTTCCAGCGCAATCAGCGCACAGCCAAAGACCTGCAACACCATGCCGAGCACGAACAGATTACGGTTGCTGAGATAACGCCCGCCAAGGTAGCCGCCGAACATATGCAGCCCGTAGTTGAATGCGCCGAACACGCCCATGATGGCGTTGGCGTTATCTTCACTGAAACCGAGTTTTTTGGTGGCGTACAGGACCAGCGTGGAATACAGCACCGCAAAGCCGAGCGTTGCGAATGTCTGAACGAAGAATAATGTGCCCGCTCCGGCAGGAATTGCCGTCCGGTGTTGCGACGCGGTCGCGTTATTTGACTGACTCAAGAATAACCCCTGCCCTTATGTGATAAATAACCCTGCTTCAAAGGATGACTTGTACAGTTCTTATGCGAAGCATTTTTTCAGAGTGCATTGTTATACCGCTACCATGAATGATTACCACAACATATCTTGCTATTTAGCCGTAACAAAAAGTGTTTGCGGGATAATTGTGCTTTCATGCAAAAATTCTACTTATTTATGCATTCTGATAAGCAATTTTAATCACGCCCTGCAACCAGATACCGGCTGTTCATCCTTAACGCATTTTTTGCTCTTTAAATCATCAGATTGCTCTAAGTTTGTCTAAACGGCATGGAACCTGCAAAAGAGTGTTGACGGTGAGGCGACTTTTCCCTACATTAGCGCCGGTCAGCAGCACTGCGGTGCAGCCGGCGACTGGAGAGGTGTCTGAGTGGCTGAAGGAGCACGCCTGGAAAGTGTGTATATGAGCAATCGTATCGAGGGTTCGAACCCCTCTCTCTCCACCACATTAAACAAAAAAGGTTCTGATGAAAATCAGAGCCTTTTTTGTTTTTGGACGCTTTCAAAATCCGCCAGCCACGGCATTCTCCCGGCGAACAGACTCTGAGCGCCTGACACAAAACGCTGAAAATTTTCTTGACCCTTCGCGGCGGTCTCCCTATAGTAGCGCCCCGTTGCAACGCGCGCGCTGTAACGAACACGGTGAGGTGTCTGAGTGGCTGAAGGAGCACGCCTGGAAAGTGTGTATACGAGAAATCGTATCGAGGGTTCGAACCCCTCTCTCACCGCCAAATTAAAGAAAAAGGGTCCTGATGAAAATCAGGACCCTTTTTCTTTTGGTGCAACGCATCCCGATAAAGGGAATGAGTTGTGGCTGAGATGCCATTAATACCCCACCCCGACCCTCCCCTTCGCAGGGGAGGGAGCTGATCGCGTTCTACTCTGCGCGCACCGTAAGCGGGTTTTTGCCCTGCTCCTCCCCCTGCGAAGGGGGAGGTTGGGAGGGGGTTTTGCAGCTACTGCGGTGCTTTTACTCATCAGATTTTCATCAGCATCAGCCCTGCCCTTAACCCCAGCGCCACATTCGGATTCGGGAATAACACGACTTCTTCCTCTGCTTCAACCTTGTAGGTTTTACCGCTTTCTTTAGCAATGACAAAACCCTGCCTGAACGCCGTAAAATTCAGGGCATCTGCCGGGACAAATAACTCGAAATCTTCCTGTGACCGGATCACATCCTGCACCACACGGTAATGCACCAGCGGTGCGGCGGCGTCACGGGCAGGCATCGGTTCGCCACTCACCAGCGTTTGCAGCGCGCGGCGGATACCGGTGAACTGCGCGTGATCGTTACTGCCGAACGGCAGCGCTTTGCCCAGTTCCAGCGTGCAACTGTCGGCCTGAAAAACGTCGCTGCTGAAATGCGTAAAAGTACCGCCCGGCGATCGGTGATGCACCAGCGCATCCAGCCCGGCGGCGTTGAGCCAGGCGAGCATCGCTTCGCTTTTCGGACGACTTTGTAAAGGCAGCAGCCCGAAGCGCACGTGTTTTGATCCGCGGATCGCCGTGTGCAAATCATAGTGGAATCGCTGCGTGGTTCCCGCCGCCGTGGCACTGCGGTAAAACAACGCCATCACCTGTTCGAGTTCCTGTGCCCGGCGGGTTTCATCATTCGGTGTATAACGCGCATGACGCCCGCCGAACATGCGGTTCATGTCAGCCTCCACAAACCGCTTATTGACACGCATTGACGGCGGATTGCCCAGTAACACCAGCAGCCGGACCCGCAACAGCCTTTCGCCAGACAGCAGCTCGCTGACCAGTTGATTGAGCAGTTCAACCGGCGCAGTTTCATTACCGTGAATACCGGCGGAAATCACCACCGCCGCCTCGCAGGGCTGCCGCGGTGAAAGCTCGAGAATGCCTTCACCACGCCATTGCCAGTCCAGCGTTTCGGTTTGTCCGGCAGGTTCTTTCACCGCATCACCGGCAAGCGTCGTCGCCAGTAAATCAAACATACTTTCACTCCTGTGATGGCTCAGCGCTGGAACGGATAAATCGCACCCAGCCCGAGAATATTGGTCAGTGCGTCGAGCGCAGTACGCACTTCGGTCAGAAGCTGTGGATCGGCCAGATCTTTGGCCTGCATCCGGTCACGATAATGCGTGTCCACCCAGGTATTGAGCCGCGTGAACTGACTGTCACTCATCAGCGAAGCCACATTGATTGCATTAAGTTCGTTGCGGTTGAGCGCGACACGCAGGCGTAAACACGCCGGGCCACCGCCGTTGCGCATGCTTTCACGCAGATCAAACACTTCAATCTGATCAACCGGGCCACCGCTGTCTTTCAGTGCTGAAAGATACGCCCAGACGCCGGTGTGCTGGCGGGACTCTTCCGGCACCACCAGCATCATTTTGCCGTCGGATTTGGTCAGAAGCTGGCTGTTAAACAGATACGTCGCGACCGCATCGTCGAGAGACACTTTTGACCGCGGCACTTCAATCGGGTGGAAATCCAGCTCAAGCGCCGCCATTTTGCGACGAATTTCCTCCAGCGCTTTGCCTGAATTCACAAACGCCTGCTCGTGATGGAAAAGCACGTTGCCGTTGCTGACAGAAATGACGTCGTTATGAAAAACGCCGCTGTCGATGGCTTGCGGATTTTGCTGAATAAACACCGTGCGTTTTTCATCAAGCTGATGCAAACGCGCTACGGCATCACTGGCTAAACGGGTCTGACGTGCCGGATAACGCACCGGTTCGTTGTCGCCGGTCGCCAGCCCGTCGCGTCCGTAAACAAACACCTGTACGCCGGGTTTATCGTACTCACCGCATAACCGGTTATGATTCGCCGCGCCCTCATCCCCCAGCGCCGCCACCTGTGGCAGCGCATCGTGATGGGCAAAATATTTATCGGCATGGAAGGTCGCGCGTAAAATGGCAGACGTGGTTTCTGCCTCAATGGCCCGGTGAAATTTATTATTCAGGTTGGCAACTGTGAAATGCACACGCCCGTCTGCACTGTCTGCCGAAGGCGACACCGTGGCCGCATTCGCCACCCACATGGAAGACGCCGAACTCAGTGACGACAGCAAACGCGGCGAATAAGCCTGCGCTTTAGTCAGCACTTCGCGATCGCTGCCACCAAAACCCATTTTGCGCAATGTGCTCAGATGCGGACGTTCATGCGGCGGCAAAATCCCCTGCGCAAAACCGAGATCGGCCAGCGATTTCATTTTCAGCAAGCCCTGTTTTGCCGCCAGACGCGGGTTCGCCACCGCATTCTGGTTTTTAGTCGAGGCTTCATTGCCAAACGACAGCCCCGCGTAATGGTGCGTCGGCCCGACTAAGCCGTCAAAATTTGCTTCACATCCAGACATTGCTGTCTCCTCAGGTTGTACGGAAATCAATACCAGGCGACAGCGTCGCAGGGAGTTCCAGCTTGTCTGTTTCCAGCGAGGCCATCGGCCAGGCACAATAATCCGCCGCATAATAAGCACTTGGACGGTGATTGCCTGAAGCACCGATGCCACCAAAAGGCGCGTTGCTCGATGCACCGGTCAGCGGTTTGTTCCAGTTCACAATGCCCGCCCTTGCTTCCAATAATAGCTGCTCAAACTGAGAGCGCTCAGCAGAGATAAGCCCGGTGGCCAGCCCGAAACGGGTCTGATTGGCGAGGGCGACGGCATTATCGAAATCGCTGTAACGGTAAATGCTCAGCAACGGGCCGAAGTATTCTTCATCGGGAATGCCCGCCACACCGGTCAGATCGATAATCCCCGGCGTCAGCAGGGTATTGAGCGGATCCGGGCGCGTCAGCAACAGCAGAGGTTTACCGCCCAGCGCCAGCAGTTCGTCCTGTGCTTTGAGCATATTGCGTGCCGCCACGTCAGAAATCACACCGCCCATAAACGGCTGCGGATCATCGTTCCAGCCGCCCACGCGCAGTTGCATGGTGACATCGAGCAAACGCGCGATAAATGCATCACCTGCCGCGCCCTCTTTCACCAGCAGACGGCGCGCACAGGTACAACGCTGTCCGGCAGAAATAAACGCCGACTGAATAGTCAGATTAACCGCTGCATCAATATCTTCTACCGGCTCGACAATCAGCGCGTTGTTGCCGCCCATTTCCAGCGCCAGAATTTTTTCAGGCTGACCGGCGAGCTGGCGGTGCAACTGATAGCCGGTGCCCGCGCTGCCGGTAAACAGCAACCCGTCGATATTGCCGCAGGCCGCCAGCGCCTCACCGGTGCTGCGACCGCCTTGTACCAGATTCAGTACGCCTTCCGGCAGCCCGGCCTGTTGCCACAATTTCACCGTTTCCTCGGCAGTTTTGGGCGTCAGTTCGCTCGGTTTAAACACCAGCGTGTTGCCCGCCAGCAAGGCCGGAACGATATGGCCGTTCGGCAGATGTCCGGGGAAATTATACGGACCAAAAACCGCCAGCACGCCATGCGGCCGGTGGCGCAGCACGGCTTCACCGTCGGGCATGGCGGTGTGTTTCTCGCCAGTGCGTTGCTGGTTGGCTTCCAGTGAAATCGACACTTTGCCGATCATCGCCTGAATCTCGGTCAGCGTTTCCCAGCGCGGTTTGCTGGTTTCCAGACTGATAATTTCCGCCAGCCGTGCTTTATGTTCCGTCAGCAAATCCGCAAAACGTTGAATCACTTCGGCGCGTTCGGCAACGGTTTTACGTGCCCAGGCGGGAAATGCCGTGCGGGCGGCTGTACAGGCAGCATCGACATCTTCCGCATTGGCGCTCAGTGCCGACCACAACAATGTATTATCTGCCGGATTGGTTTTGTTCAGTTGCGCGCCTTGTCCGCTGCGCCACTGGCCCTGAATAAAAAGTGCAGGTTGCATCATGCGAGACTTTCCTTTTTGAGAATAGGGGTTGCAGGAGCCGGTTTATCGCCGGGGAAAAGCGCCACCGCGCGCAGGGTATCGCCCTCGCGCAGGCCAAGCATGTCAGCCTCGCGGGAATTAAGCGTCAGCGAATCTGCTGAATCTCCGCCCGGCACCAGCAGGGCGCGGAAATGCTGATATTGCTCGTTGGCCACCAGGTACAGCGGCTCATCACGACCGCTGCGGTGTTCCGCCAGCCGCACCGGTAACAGACGGCTTTCTTTGACGGCGCGTAACTGATCGATTTCACCTTCGAGCGTCGGACCGGCATCGAAGATATCCACATAACCTTCGTAACGCAGCCCTTCACCTTCAAGTACGGCACGCGCCGGGGCGGTTTGCGGATGTACTTCGCCGATCACTTCACGGGCCTCATGGCTGAGCAATTCGGTATATAAAGGATGCTTTGGCATCAGTTCGGCAATAAAGGATTTCTGTCCCATGCCGGTCAGACGGTCAGCTTCGGCGAATTCCATACCAAAAAAATGACGCCCGACACTGTCCCAGAACGGGGAATGGCCGCTGTCGTCAGACATGCCGCGCATCTCCGCAATTACCTTGCGGGAGAAATACTCACGAAATGCCGCCAGAAACAGGAAACGGACCTTCGACAACAGTTGCCCGTTTTTGCCGTGACGGCAGTCCGGATCGAGGAACAGCGTGCAAAGTTCGGTATAACCGGTGTGATCGTTACTCAGAAACAGCGTCGGCACCGGCTTATAAATATTCAGGCTTTTGGAGGCGTGCACCAGCGTGCCGAGGCGGAAGTTGTACCACGGCTCACTCAGCCCGACCGCCACTTCAATAGCGCTGACGCCGACAACTTTTTGCTGTTCGGTGTCTTCGAGCACGAACAGATAGCCCTGTTCGCCTTTTTCCAGGCGACCTTCCCAGGTCGCCACTGAGCGCTCAATGCGCCCGCGTAAATGCGCTTCATCCTTGGGCAAAGACGTTAAACCGATGCCGGTTTTGCCTGACAACTGCAGGATATCGGCGAGATCGCCGGGCCGCACAGGTCGAATCAACATCATGATGCTCTACCTCATTTATCCCAAAGAATCACACGCACAGGCGCGCGACAGCCCGCTCAAGGCGGTTCAGCCCTTCTTCAATATCCGCGCCCGGAATAATCAGTGATGGCGCAAAGCGCAGCACGTTTGGCCCGGCAATCAGGGCGATCAGTCCTTCTTCTGCCGCCAGTGTGTTCAGCTGTTTGGCCTGATCTTTATACCGTTCGCTCATCACAGCGCCGATCAGCAGCCCCTGCCCGCGCACTTCGCTGAACACCTTATAACGGTCATTGATGCGTTTCAGGCCATCGGCAAACCACTGATGACGCTTTTGCACACCGGACAACACCTCCGGCGTGTTAATCAGCTCAAAGACCTTGCCCGCCACCGCCGTCGCCAGCGGGTTACCGCCGTAAGTGGTACCGTGTGTGCCCGGCTGGAATAACGCAGCATAGCGGTCAGTGGTCAGCATCGCGCCAATCGGGAAACCGCCGCCCAGCGCTTTGGCGCTGGTCAGAATGTCCGGCACCACGCCGTAATGCTGATACGCATACAGCTCGCCGGTACGCCCGACGCCGGTCTGTACTTCATCGAAAATCAACACAGCCTGATGTTTGTCACACAGTTCGCGCAGACCTTGCAGGAATCCGGCCTCTGCCGGCACCACACCGCCTTCGCCCTGGATCGGTTCGACAATCACGGCACAGGTGCGGGAAGAAATCTGGCTGGCAACGGCGGCCAGATCGTTAAACGGCAGATGGGTAATCGCCTGCGGTAAAGGCGCGAAATCTTCTGAATATTTCGGCTGACCGCCGGTCGTCACCGTAAACAGCGTGCGGCCGTGGAACGCGTTTTTGAAGGCGATGATTTCATTCTTTTCGCCGCCGGATTTATTACCGTACAACCTGGCCAGTTTCAGCGCCGCTTCGTTGGCTTCCGCGCCGGAGTTACAGAAAAACACTTTGTCCGCAAAGGTGGCGTCGATCAGTTGCTTCGCCAGACGCAGCACCGGTTCGTTGGTGTAACCGTTGCCCAGATGCCAGACTTTATCCGCCTGTTCATGCAGGGTTTTACGAATTTCCGGATGCGCATGTCCCAGCGCATTCACGGCAATCCCGCCTGCGAAATCGACATAATCTTTACCCGTCTGATCCCACAGCCAGGATCCTTCGCCACGCACAGGAATAAACGCCGCCGGGGCATAAACCGGCACCATCCAGTCATCAAAGTTCTGGCGGCTGACGTTTTGTGGTTGCTGTTGGTGTTCCATATAAACCTCTTTTTCGCTGATTTCAGGGTGCACACCCCCGTCCCCCATACAGACAGGAAGTGCACCGGGTTCCGATGTTTTTGCACATTTAGCGGGCAATCGCGCTGGCGAGAAATGGCAGTTACTAATTTGTTATTTAAAAGTTAACAAATGATTTCACTCAGTCTCATCATAGATTGCAGTCTTCATGCCAGCAAAGGAAAAAAGTGAATAAAAAAAATGACATCGAGAAAAAACAACCACTTAATATCGCCTGTTATTCACTTTAATTGCATAAAAAATGAATAAAAGAAAAAATCCCCTTTTGCAGCAACGAGGGCACAAGAATGAGTATGCAGGGAAATATTTTGATTTCGGGTGGAATGTTTTATGCAGGATTGTGATCCGGCGCGGATCACCCGCGCTTCAATGCAGAGCAATGCCAGATAAAGGTGCAACAGCGCACGATTTTGGCGCACCCGCGTCCCGTGACGCTGCTCACAGTCTGTGCAAATAAAAAAAACCACGCGGTCTTTCTTTCAGAAAAAAGACCGTTATTACTTTCTAATGTTTCTTAATTGTTAAATATTAGGTATTTTTTTGTTTAATTGTTATCGGTAACATTTATAAAATCCCAGGTTATGATGGTTTTTATGTTTTTAATTAACTTAATTTTTACACATAAAACCACTTAATTTAACATTTTAGGGCTTTGATCACATTCCGTTCACGACCACGCGAAAACAGCTTTCCCCTTAAGTTAATCTCTGAATGTGGAATAAATAACCACCACCCGTTCCCTACACCAAAACAGAACCTCATAAGAAAGGTACAGACATGAAATTTAACCTCGCATTAGTCAGTGCATGTGTGGTTTCAGCATGCATGTTATTCACAACACCGTCGTTCGCCGCCAAACCCTATGACATTGCCGTCGTCGCTAAAGTCACCGGTATTCCCTGGTTCACCCGCATGGAAGTCGGCGTAAAAGAAGCCGCGCAGAAACTGGATGTCAACGCCTATCAGGTAGGCGCATCCACGCCGGATCCGGCACAGCAGGTCAAAGTGATTGAAGATTTGATCGCCAAAAAAGTCGACGCCATTATCGTGGTACCGAACGACGCCAAAGTGCTGGAGCCGGTGCTGAAAAAAGCCCGTGATCAGGGCATCGTGGTGTTAACACATGAATCTCCCGATCAGCAGATTGGTCAGTGGGATATCGAAACCATCGACAGCCAGAAATATGCCGAAGCCAATATGGACGAGCTGGCGAAAGATATGGGCGGCAAAGGCGGTTATGCGATTTATGTCGGTTCCCTGACCGTGCCATTGCATAACGCGTGGGCTGATGCCGCCATTAAATATCAGAAAGAAAAATACCCGGACATGCATGAAGTCACTTCACGCCTGCCGGTCGCAGAAAACATCGATAAGTCTTACTCCACGACGCTCGATTTAATGAAAACCTACCCTGACCTGAAAGGGATTATCGGTTTCGGTTCGCTCGGCCCGATCGGTGCCGGTCAGGCCGTTCAGCAGAAACGTGCGAAAAATAAAATTGCCGTTGTCGGTATCGCTATGCCAGCTCAGGCCGCGCCTTATCTGATGCGTGGCGATATTAAGAAAGTGCTGTTGTGGGATCCGAAAGATGCCGGTTACGCCTTAGTCACCGTTGCTGACCAGATGTTGCAGGGTAAAGAAGTGACTAAAGATCTGAGCATTGACGGGCTGGGCAAAGCTGATGTGGATATGGATAAGCATGTGATCCGCTTTAATAAAATTCTGGAAGTCACACCAGAGAATGCGAAATCACTTGGCTTCTGATTTAACTTTTTAATGCTTTTATTTACCGGATATTTACCGGAGATAAATTTATCTCCAGCGCCACACCAGGCAAATAGAAACAGATACGGCGTCGTATGCTGTGCCGTATCTGAATTTCTAATCAGACATTGAAAACTTATACCCTAAATAATTCGAGTTGTGGGAAGGCGGCAAATGAGTGAATCCCGATGAGCTTACATAAGTAAGTGATTCGGGTGAGCGAGTGCAGCCAACGCATCCACAGCGCGAAGTATGAAGGGTATGTTGTAAGGATAATGTGATGAATACTCTCACTCCGTCGTCCAGTTCGCGCACGTCCCCTGCCCCTGCTGAGGCCTTTATCAGCCTCGAAAAAATCAGTAAAAAATTCCCCGGCGTATTAGCGCTGGATAATGTCAGCCTGACGCTGAATAAAGGCGAAGTGCATTGCCTCGCGGGTCAGAATGGCTGCGGCAAGAGCACCATTATTAAAGTCATTTCCGGGGTCTATCAGCCGGAAAAAGGGGCGGCAATTACCCTCGACGGGAAATTATTTCATACCCTGACGCCACAACTTTCTTCTTATTACGGCATTCAGGTTATTTATCAGGATTTATCTTTATTCCCGAATTTATCGGTGGCTGAAAATATCGCTATTCACCGTTATTTACCGGGCGGCGATTTCTGGGTACATCGCGAGGCAATGCGCAAAAAAGCGGTCGCGGCGATGCAACGCGTCGGCGTCTCTCTGGACCCGGATCGTAAAGTCGAAAAACTGTCGATCGCAGACCGTCAGTTAGTGGCAATATGCCGCGCAATCGCCGCTGACGCCAGTCTGGTTATCATGGATGAACCAACCGCCTCACTGACCCGCACCGAAGTAAACGGTCTGCTGCGGGTGGTGAATGAGCTGAAAGCCGCCGGTATTTGCGTGGTGTTTGTCAGCCACCGTCTTGATGAAGTGATGGAAGTCGCTGACCGTATCAGCGTAATGCGTGACGGCAAACTGGTCGGCACCTATCCGGCCAGCGAACTCGACAGCAATGAGCTGGCCTTCCTGATGACCGGACAGCGTTTTACCTACAGTCATCTGCCGCACCGTGCGCCCGCAGACGTGACGCCGCTGCTGGAAGTCCGCCGCCTGAGCCGCAAAGGTCAGTATCAGGATATTTCGCTGTCGCTGCGTCAGGGCGAGATCACCTCGATTATCGGTCTGCTCGGTTCAGGGCGAACGGAGCTGTGTCTGAGCCTGTTTGGCATGAGCCAGCCGGACAGCGGGGAAATCCGCGTTAACGGCAATGCGGTGAAATTCCACAGCAACCGCGACGCCATCCGCCACGGTATTGCTTATGTGTCGGAAGACCGTCTGACACAAGGGTTGATCATGGAGCAATCCATTTACGACAACACGCTGGTGTCGATTTTCGACAAGTTGCACACCCGCGCAGGGCTGATGGATCACCGCAAAGCAGCGTCAGTGGTGAAAGACCTGATCCGTGATCTGAACATTAAAGTGTCGGACAGCGGCCTGCCGGTGAAAACCCTGTCCGGCGGCAACGCGCAGCGTATCGCTATCGCTAAATGGGTGGCGACGCAACCGCATATCCTGATCCTCGACTCCCCCACGGTGGGCGTCGATATCGCCAACAAAGAAGGGATTTATCGCATCGCACGTGATCTGGCGGAGTCCGGCATGGCGGTGCTGATGATTTGCGATGAAATCCCGGAAGCTTATTACAACAGTCACCGCGTGCTGGTGATGCGCAAAGGCGAACTGGTGGCGGAATTCGCCCCACACCAGAGCAGCGAAGCGCAAATTGCGGAGGCGATCAATGGATAATAAATCTCTCTCGAAACTGTTTTCTCAGCACGAATTCTGGCTGGGATTACTGGTTCTGCTGCTGGTGATTGGCCTGAGTGTCAGCACCAGTGAATTTATGACGCTCGGCAACCTGACCGATGTCGCCACCAGTTACGCCATTCTCGGTATTCTGGCCTGTGGCCTGTTTGTGGTGCTGATCGCCGGTGGCATCGACATCTCCTTCCCGGCCGTCACCTCCATCGGTCAGTACGTGATGGCGAGTTACATCATTCATCATGGCGGCAGCTTTCCGCTGGCGTTTGCCATGTCGATGGGTACCGGTTTGTTACTCGGGCTGGTGAACGGTTTTCTGGTTTACTGGCTGCGCGTTCCGGCCATTATTATCACCATCGCCACGCTGAACCTGTTCTACGGTTTGCTGGTGTATCTGACCAACGGCACCTGGCTGTACGGTTTCCCTGACTGGTTTATGAACGGCATTAACTGGTTCTCCTTTACCGCTGCCGACGGCTATGACTATGGCCTGACGCTGCCGCTGCTCAGCCTGCTGGGCGTGATTATCGCCACCGGCGTGCTGATGAACCGCACCCGCGTAGGGCGTCAGATTTACGCGATGGGCAGCAACCGTGACGCCGCGTCGCGTCTCGGTCTGAACATCCTGCGGCTACATTTTTACGTCTACGGTTTTATGGGATTGCTGGCGGGTATCGCCGCCGTGGTGCAGGCACAAATTACGCAGTCGGTGGCACCTAACTCACTGCTCGGTTATGAGCTGACGGTACTGGCGGCGGTGGTCTTAGGCGGCACCAGCATGACCGGCGGACGCGGCTCGCTCACCGGCACCATTCTCGGTGTGATGCTGCTGGCCTTCCTGCAAAACGGTCTGACACTGCTGAGTATTTCGTCTTACTGGCATCAGGTTTTCAGCGGCGTGATCATTCTGGTCAGCATCAGCAGCACCGCGTGGAATGAAAAACGCAAACTGGCAAAGGGGATGTGACATGACAACCTTAAACCGATTCTTCCCCGGCGACCGCATCATCCGTTTGCAGTTGCTGATCATCGTCGCCGTTGCCGTGTTGTTCTCATTCACGCTGGGCGGCAGTTTCTACAGCGTCGGTAATTTCCAGTCGATCTCTTCGCAGTTGCCGATTCTGGGCATGCTGGCGCTGGGGATGGGCATCACCATGCTCACCGGCGGTATCAACCTTTCAGTCATTGCCGGTGCCAATGCCTGTTCGCTGGTCATGGCGGCCATTCTGGTGGCACATCCGGATCAGCCGCAATATTTCGTGCTGGCGATGCTCGCTGGTCTGGCTGTCGCGGTTGTCATTGGCGTACTTAACGGCGCGCTGATTGCGTATATCGGTGTCTCGCCGATTCTGGCAACGCTTGGCACCATGACACTTATCGCCGGGCTGAATATTCTGCTGACCAACGGCGCGGTGATTTCCGGCTTCCCGGCGGCGATTCAGTATCTGAGCAATGGCAGTCTGCTGGGCATTCCCGTCGCCCTGCTGCTTTTCCTGCTGGTGGCGCTGTTGTTGTGGGTTTTACTCGAACACACCACGCTTGGCCGCAGTTTGTATCTGATGGGTTCCAACGAACAGGCCACGCGCTTCAGTGGCGTCAATACGCACAAAGTGACCATCGCGGTGTATGTGCTTTCCGCCCTGCTCGGCTGGGGCGCGGCACTGCTGATGATGTCCAAATTTAACTCGGCAAAAGCAGGCTACGGTGACTCGTATTTGCTGGTAACCATTCTGGCCTCCGTGCTCGGCGGAATTAACCCCGACGGCGGCTTCGGGCGGGTCATCGGACTGGTACTAGCGCTGATCGTGCTGCAAATGCTGGAAAGCGGCCTGAACCTGATGGGCGTCAGCAGTTACCTGACAATGGCTCTGTGGGGCGGCGTCCTGATCCTGTTTATCGCTCTGCAAAACAGAAAATCTTAAGCGAAAGCTTTTTACCGAAGGGAAAGAACATGGCGAGTTATTTTATTGGAGTAGACGTAGGAACCGGCAGCGCCCGCGCGGGCGTCTTCGACATGACCGGCCGCATGGTCGGCCAGGCCAGCCGTGAGATTACGTTGTACCGCCCGAAAGCCGATTTCGTTGAGCAATCTTCTGATGAGATCTGGCAGTCCGTTTGCAATGCCGTGAAAGACGCGGTCAATCAGGCGGACATCAACCCGATTCAGGTGAAAGGTATCGGTTTCGACGCCACCTGTTCGCTGGTGGTGCTGGATAAAGAAGGCAAGCCGCTGACCGTCAGCCCGTCCGGGCGCAGCGAGCAAAACATTATTGTCTGGATGGATCACCGCGCCATTACTCAGGCTGAGCGCATCAACGCCACCGGCCACCGCGTGCTGGAATTCGTCGGCGGGATTATTTCGCCGGAAATGCAGACGCCAAAATTGCTGTGGCTGAAACAGCATATGCCCACCACCTGGAACAACGTCGGCCACCTGTTCGACCTGCCGGATTTTCTGACCTGGCGCGCCACACAGGACACCACCCGTTCGCTGTGTTCTACCGTCTGTAAATGGACCTATATCGGCCATGAAGACCGCTGGGATCCCAGCTATTTCCGTCAGATCGGGCTGGAAGATTTGCTGGAAAACAACGCGGCGAAAATTGGCAGTGAAGTGAAAACCATGGGGGAACCGCTCGGACACGGTCTGACCCAGCGCGCCGCCGCAGAAATGGGGCTGATGGCTGGCACGGCAGTCAGCGTTTCCATTATCGATGCCCACGCGGGCAGCCTCGGTATTCTCGGTGCCAGCGGCGCCTCCGGTGAATCGGCCGATTTCGACAACCGCATCGCGCTGATTGGTGGCACGTCCACGGCACATATGGCGATGTCCCGCAGCGCGCGTTATATCGGCGGTATCTGGGGGCCATACTATTCGGCCATTCTGCCAGATTACTGGCTGAACGAAGGTGGACAATCCACTACCGGGGCGCTGATTGACCATGTGATTCAGTCGCATCCGTGTTATCAGGATTTACTGAAACAGGGCAAAGACAGCGGCAAAACCATCTATGAAGTGCTCAACGGCATTTTGCGAAAAATGGCCGGTGAACCGGAGAATATTGCCTTCCTGACCAAAGACATTCATATGCTGCCCTATTTCCACGGCAACCGTTCACCGCGCGCTAACCCGACGCTGACCGGTACGCTGACCGGCCTGAAACTCTCGCGTACGCCGGAAGACATGGCGCTGCATTATCTGGCCACCATTCAGGCGCTGGCGCTGGGCACCCGCCACATTATCGAGACCATGAATCAGAGCGGATATCGCATTGATACCATGATGGCAAGCGGCGGCGGCACCAAAAACCCGGTGTTTGTGCAGGAGCATTCCAACGCCACAGGCTGCGCGATGTTATTGCCGGAAGAAAGCGAAGCGATGCTGCTCGGCAGTGCCATGATGGGCACCGTCGCGGCGGGCGCCTACGACTCTTTGCCAGAAGCGATGGCCGCCATGAGTCGCATCGGCAAAACCGTGACGCCGCAAACCAACAAAATTAAAGAGTATTACGACCGTAAATACCGCGTATTTCATGAGATGTACCACGACAGCATGAAATACCGCCGCCTGATGCAGGGGGAAACCCAATGAATGCGGATGAAGAATTTACCCTGGCGTGTCAGGGCTGGCAGACCTACAGTCAGGAATTACTGGCGTTACAGCATCATCTCGATGCTGATATATGGCAGCAGTTACTGACGCTGGTCACCGGCTGCACGGGCAAAATTGCCGTCACCGGCGTCGGCACGTCGGGCATTGCCGCGCGGAAAATAGCCCACATGCTGGCGTGCGTCGAGCAACCGGCGGTGTATCTGAGCGCCACCGATGCCGCCCACGGTGACCTGGGATTTATGCGCAGCAACGACCTGATGATCCTGATTTCCCGTGGCGGCAATTCTGAAGAGCTGACGCGCCTGTTACCGACGCTGAAAGCCAAAGGTGTGGCAATCATCAGTGTGACGGAGAATCTGGATTCGGCGATTGCCCGCGCCGCCACGCTGGTGGTGAAAACGCATATCCGGCGGGAAATCGACCCGCTCAATATGCTGGCCACCACGTCTGTCGTGCTGGTGCTGGCGGTGTTCGATGCATTGTGCGGCAATATCATGCTGCGCAACGGTTTCGATCAGCAAAGCCTGCTGAAAGTGCATCCGGGCGGAAATGTGGGCAAGACGCTGCGTGAGCAGGATCTGTGAGCAACATCCTCAACCTTTAATCTCTTCCGCCACCAGCGCCGCCAGAATGGAGATGGCGCGCGCGGTGTGCGGCCCCCATTCGAAAGAGGTATTGATACGGATGCAATGGCTGAAGCGCTTGTCGGCAGAAAACATGGTGCCGGGCGCGACGCTGACGCCTTTTGTCAGCGCGCGCTGATAGACCCGCGCCGCATCCACATTGTCACCCAGATCCAGCCACAGAAAATAGCCGCCTGCAGGTTGCGTCACCGACACCTGCGCCGGAAACTCCGCCAGAATCGCATGACGCATCGCCATCTGCCGTTGTTCGAGTACGCGCCGTAAGCGTCGCAGATGGGTATCGTAACCTCCCTGCTGCGCCCCCTTTTGCAGATAATCGGCTAACGCCAGCTGAACCGGCACGCTGGCCGATAACGTGCTCATCAGTTGCAGGCGCTGAATACGTTCAGCATAAGCCCCCGCCGCCACCCAGCCCACGCGAAAGCCCGGCGCGAGGGATTTCGAAAACGATGAGCAATGCAGAATGTCGCTGCGATAATCTGACGCCTTCAGCGGCACCGTTCGTTCGCTGCCAAAATACAGTTCGCTGTATACGTCGTCCTCGATCAGAGCCACTTTATGTCCCTGCAAAATACTCACCAGCCGTGCTTTTTTCTCCGGCGGCAAACTGCATCCGAGCGGGTTCTGAAAACTCGACATCAGCCAGCAGGCTTTGATCGGATAAAGTTTCAGCGCCTGTTCCAGCGCATCGGGATCCATGCCGTAACGCACGTCAGTCGGAATGGCGATGGCTTTTAATTTGCGCCGTTCAATCGCCTGCAATACGCCGTAAAAAGCCGGCGATTCGATAGCAACCCAGTCACCCGGCTCTGTTACCACCTGCAAACTTAACCCGAGCGACTCCATCGCACCCGACGTAATGACGATTTCATCGGGCGCAACTTCAATACCATTTTGCGCATAGCGCTGTGCAATGCTGCGGCGCAGTTCTTCATTACCCGGTGGCAGATTCGCAATGGCGCTGTGCGGGGACATCCGGCGCACCGCGCTGGCCAGGGAACGCGCCAGACGTGGCTGCGGAAAAAGTGTCGGATCAGGAAACGCGGAACCGAGTGGCACCACGGCGGGATCTTGCCCGGCTTTGAGAATGTCGAAAATGGCGTCATTGACGTCCACCTGCTCTGCAGCATGCAAATACCCGTCGGGAGATGGACGCACCGGCCGCTGTATACCCGCGGCCACGTAATAACCAGACTGCGGACGCGCGACAATCACGCCCTGACTTTCCAGCAACTGATAGGCCTGCAAAACCGTCATCAGACTCAGGCCAGACTGTTTGCAGGTATCACGTAGGGAAGGCAGCCGGTCGCCCGGCAACCAGACCTGCGTATCAATTTGTCTGCGCAACGTACGCGCCAGCGTTTCATAACGGGATTGAGTCATAATTCATCAGCACTGTTATAGGAAGTGTTAATCAAATGATAACTATTATGCCTGATTTTGCGCTTTTCCCCGGAGTAAACTGTTCATCAACAGCAATCAATGTTTACCCGGGAGGTATGGCGGCGAAACATTCGCCATGGTAATGTGTGAATTCATCGCATTACTCAGATTTATCTGAGCTTCCCTTCACACCTGTTCGCGCAACCTTACGCTTTCTAAACACTTTCTCCACGATCGCTGGAAAAGTAACACCACGCCTTTCACTCTTTTACATCCACACCGCATTACTATTCATTGGATTGCGTAGACTTGTTTTCGTCGAAACAAAACGGGCGAATTGCCTGAATCTCCAATGAGGAATTTAATTATGCGTAAACTTACCGCAATGATTGTGGCTTCAACTCTGGCTTTGAGCTCTGCTTCTTTCGCATTTGCTGCTGAAACCGCAGCCACACCGGCCACTGATGCCACGACCGCGACGCACGGCAAAATGCTGCATCATAAAGGACCGCAACATATGAACCCGTTTGCGGCGCTGAACCTGACTGAGCAGCAGAAAACGCAGATGAAAGAAATCATGAAAGACAGCGGCGCGCGCCCTGACCGCGCAGCGATGAAAGCCCAGATGGATCAGATGCACAACCTGGTGGCTTCCGACAGCTTCGATGAAGCCAAGGTGAAATCGCAGATTGATACCATTACCAAAGCACAGTCTGATCGTATGCTCGACCGTGCCCGCGCAGAGAACAAAATGTATAACCTGCTGACACCAGAGCAGAAAAAACAGTTCAATGAGAACTACCAGAACCGCGCGGCCAAAATGGAACAGATGCGTGACCACAAACCGGGTCAGGAAAAACCAGTAACCGCTGAATAATTGACTGACCAGACAGGAAAACCGGCCCCGTGGCCGGTTTTTTTGCTTTTTTACTTACCCGCCACAACTTTATTGTCATCCGACCAGTCTTCTCTGCGCAAAGCGTCAGCCCCATCACAAATTCATCTTTAACTTCATACTTTTCTGTATAAACACATTATTTTTAAACAGTAATTCAACAAAGTCGCAACCGCATTCGGCCATGCGACCCTTACCTCTCTACATCACACTCTCTACATAAAAAGTGGCTGGCTATCACCGGACCACTCATAAGGAGTTGTACATCATGAAAAGCGTCAAGTCCGGGATAACCTGGCTGGTGGTGGCGTTAATCGGGGCTTTTGCCTTTGGAATGCTGGCCCTGAGCCGGGGCGAACATGTTAACGCCCTGTGGCTGGTGGTCGCTGCCGTTGCCTGTTACAGCATTGCCTACCGTTTCTACAGCCTGTTTATCGCAGAAAAAGTCTTCGAACTCGATGACAAACGCATGACACCTGCCGAGCGTCGTAACGACGGGCTGGATTATGTGCCGACCAATAAATGGGTTTTGTTCGGCCACCACTTTGCCGCCATCGCAGGCGCGGGTCCGCTGGTCGGCCCGATACTGGCTGCGCAAATGGGTTTCCTGCCGGGCACGATCTGGATCCTGGTCGGCGTGATGCTCGCCGGTGCGGTGCAAGACTTCCTGATCCTGTTCATCTCCACCCGTCGTGACGGCCGTTCACTGGGCGAAATGGCAAAGCAGGAACTGGGCAGTTTCGCGGGCGTGATCACCATGCTCGGCGCGCTGGGCGTGATGATTATCATTCTTTCCGCGCTGGCGTTAGTGGTCGTCAAAGCGCTGGCCGATAGCCCGTGGGGTCTGTTCACCATTGCCGCGACCATTCCCATTGCCCTGTTTATGGGCATCTATATGCGTTTTCTGCGTCCGGGGAAAATTGCAGAAGTGTCGGTGATTGGCTTCGTGCTGATGATGCTCGCCATCGTGTACGGCGGCAACGTCGCAGCGGATCCTTACTGGGGACCGTTCTTTACCCTGCACGGCACCACGCTGACCTGGGTGCTGGTGATCTATGGGTTTATTGCCTCGGTATTGCCGGTCTGGCTGCTGCTGGCACCGCGCGATTACCTCTCGACGTTCCTGAAAATAGGCGTCATTGTCGGGCTGGCGGTCGGTATCGTCTTTGCTATGCCAGAGATGAAAATGCCAGCGGTTTCGCGCTTTATTGACGGCAGCGGCCCGGTATTCTCCGGCAGCCTGTTCCCGTTCCTGTTTATCACTATCGCCTGCGGGTCGATTTCCGGTTTCCATGCGCTGGTCTCGAGCGGCACAACGCCGAAGCTGATTGAGCGCGAAAGCCATATCCGCTTTATCGGCTACGGCGCGATGCTGATGGAGTCGTTCGTGGCAATCATGGCGCTGATTTGTGCGTCGGTTATCGACCCGGGGGTGTATTTTGCGATGAATTCTCCGGCGGCGCTGATCGGCACCACGGCAGAGAGCGCTTCACAGGTGATTAACGGCTGGGGCTTTGTCATCACGCCAGACATTCTTACGCAAATAGCCAAAGATGTCGGCGAGCAGTCAATCCTTTCCCGTGCCGGTGGCGCACCAACCTTCGCTGTCGGGATGGCACACATCATCACCGATGTGTTTAACAGCCGCGCGATGATGGCCTTCTGGTATCACTTCGCGATCCTGTTCGAAGCCTTATTTATTCTGACCGCAGTGGATGCCGGTACCCGCGCCTGCCGCTTTATGGTGCAGGATCTGGTGGGTGTCGCAGTCCCTTCGCTGGCGAATAACCGTTCGTGGATCGGCACCTTCGCCGGTACCACCGTCGCGGTTGCGGGCTGGGGCTTCTTCGTTTATCAGGGTGTCGTCGATCCGCTGGGCGGCATAAATACTCTGTGGCCACTGTTTGGTATTGGTAATCAGATGCTGGCCTCGATGGCGTTGATTCTGGGCACCGTGGTGCTGTTCAAAATGAAGAAACAGCGCTACGCCTGGGTCACGATTTTGCCGACTATCTGGCTGTTTATCACCTCGATGACTGCGGGCTGGCAGAAGATTTTCCACGAAAAACCGTCAATTGGATTCCTGGCGCAGGCGAAGAAATTCTCTGCCGGGATCGACAGCGGCGAAATCATTAAACCGGCCAAAACGCTGGCGGACATGCAAACCATCGTGCTGAACAATCAGATCAACGCCATCCTGTGTGGATTCTTTATGCTGGTGGCGGTCACCATGCTGATTTCAGCGTTCTTCGTTATCCGTCGCGCGCTGCAATCGAGCACACCGACAGTGCATGAAACGGCTGTCGTACAACGTCGCGAGGCCCGCCATGTCTGATTCAAGAGCATTATTTAAAACCGCGCGCCCTGCGGCGTTACACGTCATCCGCTGTCAGCCGTTGTTCACCGTGCAGCCAAAACCACACAATGTGACCGGCTGGCTGAAACTGGCGATAAAACGCACTGCTCAGAGTTTTCGCCTGATGGTCGGCGTGCAGGATTATCAGAATTATGTCCGGCACATGAAGGTCAGACACCCGGAAATGACGCCGATGACGGAACGCGAATTCCACCGGCGATGCCTTGAAGCGCGGTTCCCGAGCGAAGGCGGGAAAATGGGGAAATGTCCGTGCTGACATCAGAGTAACCCCTCCGGCTCAGTCACGATGTCGTGTTTTACACCTTCCTCTTCGCACAGGGGAAGGTGTCGTCACACCACCTGAAATGCAAAACCTTTTATATTTTTTAATTGCCCGGTGATGTCAGCCTGAAACCTCACAGTGAAATGTGTTGTCTTGTGATTTTAGCCCCCTCGTATCTGGTGATAATTTAGCCGCATTAGTTTTATTGAGAATTCATTTTTACTTCTGAGGGCATCACTATGATCGAGGCAACACATATCCGGGACATCCTCCTGATGGATCACCGTATTGTACTTTGCGTCATTGGAATGGCGGCGTGGGGCGGGATTGTTCGCTATATCATGCTCAGGCAGCAGAAACCCATCCTGGATGAAATCAGGGCATGCCTGTTGCAGATTGTTGTTTCCTGCTTCAGCGGAATGCTGTTGAGTATTTTCGTTCTGTCACGCAACGCCAACGATGACCGGTTACTGGTCATTGCCGGTTTGGGCGGGGTATTTGCCGGGCCACTTCTCACCCTTATCGGTAAGAGAATCGCTGGCTTTGTTGACAACTACAGTCCGGCGTCTAAATAAGCGCATTCACCTCTTCCCCGGCAAAATCTATACGCCGGGGATTTTTTTGCCTTGCTCTGGTTGGCTGAATGTTAACGCCCCGCTTAACTCGCCACTAACATCGGCTCTGCCACCGGAGCCGTCTGTTCGAAAACCAGAGACAGCAGGATCTTCTTCACCGCCATGGCTTCCTGCGATAACGCCAGCGTTTCACAAACACACAGCGAAAGCGGAACCTGAATCGCCGGACTGCTGATGCATGACATCCAGGCTTTAGCCGGACCCGTCATGGTGCGGGCAGCGGATTCAGGCAAAATAGTCGCCCCCAGACCGCTGGCAACGGCGGCAGTCAGCGTGGCGGAAGATTCAATTTCACCAATGATATTGGCACTTAAACGGCGCAACGCCATCGCATCATCCACCAGACGGCGGGTGACATTGTGGGAACGCGGCATGAACAGGTTTAGTTTTGCCACCTCAGCCAGTTCGACATATTTACCCGGATTCGGCACAGAATGCGCGCCGACCAGATACAAATCTTCTTTCATCAGCGGCTGACTGCTCAACCCTGAGGCCACGCTGGTGCCATAAAAGACCGCCATATCCATACGCCCGTTGAGCACTAAATCGCCCAGCGCAGTGCCGAAATTCTCGTTGAGATACAGCAGAATGCCCGGGTGCTGCTTGCGGACAGCCTGTAGCAACGGCAACGCCAGCCCGGAGGCGGCAGTGCCCGGCGCAAGGCCGACAGAAACCTGTCCGCTAAGCGATTGTCCGGCGTTATTCACGGCACTGTGGATTTGGTCGCACTGGCGCAAAATGGCCTGGGCGTGGGAATAAAGAATATTACCTGCTTCGGTAGGAGTGACGCCGCGCTTGGTGCGAATCAGCAATTGTTGCTGCAATTCCCCTTCCAGTGTCGCCAGTTGCTGGCTTAATGCCGGTTGGGCGATATGCAGAACATCAGCGGCCTGTGTCAGGCTGCCAATATCGACGATTTTCACAAAGTATTTCAGACGTCTGAGATTCATCTCTGTCTCCATTTTGCGCGAAAAGGGATAACCCTGGACTGTTGTTATGAAGGTAAGTTATCTACGCAAACGATTAGCGTGACTGATAAAAGCAAGATTTACGCCAATCTCCGGCATGCAGATTAAAAACGCCTGCTTCAGAGGCTAATACCGCAAAATATAAGAGAAAACTATTACGCGTGACGTGTGGAAAACGGAGGGCGTGGGGAATCTCAGAAGGAATTCACTGCGCTGATAAACAAGGATGCACCAACATCATGCATTCTTATAGGTCACCCTTATAAATTAGCAGGGTTAATAACAGCGATGCCACGAAACAGATTCGCAGCATCACGTCCTGACGTCGCGTTTATATTGACGGGATCATGCCGCCATCGACGCGGATCACCGAACCGGTTACATATGACGCCTGCTGGCTGGCAAGAAACGCCGCCACAGCGCCATACTCTTCCGGTTTACCGTAGCGTTTTGCCGGAATGCTGGCGGCACTTTTTGCTGCTACCTCTTCGACCGATGTCCCTTCCCGCCCGGCGCGTGCGGCATCGAGCTGACCCAGACGCTGCGTGGAAATACGCCCCGGCACCATCACGTTAACCGTGATGCCGTCACCCGCCACTTCGGAGGCCAGCGTTTTCGACCAGCCGACCAGCGCCATGCGTAAGGTATTCGACATGCCGAGGTTGGCAATTGGCGCGATCACGCCCGACGACGTGCTGGTAATAATCCGCCCCCAGCCCGCATTGTGCATATCCGGCAGCACTTTATCGGTCAGTTGAATAAGCGAACTCACCATCGTGGAGAACTGAGATTGCCACGCATCCGGCGCGACGCCAGCCGCCTTCGTCGGCGGTGGCCCGCCTGAGTTGTTTATCAGAATACCCACCGGTCCGAATGTGCGGCGGATTTGCATCAGCACATCATCAAAGCTTTCCGGTGCTGTCAGATCCAGCACCCACGCCTGCGCGGTACCGCCCTGTTTTTCAATCAGGCTGACAGTTTCCTGCAACGCACTGAGCGTTCGCCCGCAAACCGCCACCTGAACGCCTTCGCCTGCCAGGGCAATGGCCATCGCACGGCCTAAACCGCCGCCTGCGCCACTGACCAGCGCCACGTGGCCCTGAATACCAAAATCCATCACTTTTTCCTCTGGTTTATGTAAGACAAAAACAGCGGATCACCCCACTTTGCTGACTTTGTTAAGCACCATCTGATAAGCCGATTGCAGGTGGCTGCGCATCATGTCCGCCGCCGCTTCCATCCGCCCTTCCAGCACGGCGTCGATGATGGCGACATGTTCCTCGCACCATTCGCGCACACGCTGTTTATTGGTGTAACTGCCGAACTCCAGCAGGCGGCGCAGCCGGTTTTGCTGCTGAATCGCCTGTAAAACAAAAATATTGCCGCTGAACTCCGCCAGCATTTCATGAAAGGTGGCGTCCGTTTCGAAAATCTGACGGCCATCAACGGCCAGAATATCCGGATGCGTAATCAGATAAATATGCTGCATCCGCAGGCGGCGCAGCGCGCTTTTATCGGCGTGAAAACCTGCCGCCATGAGCGCGCCCGGCTCAATCATCAGACGGAATCCGTAGCCGTTACTCAGCGCTACATCGGTATTCAGGGTCGGTAAGAATGACCAGCCATGCCCCTTATTGCGGGCGATCAACCCGTCTTCCGCCAGACGCAGCAACGTGCGCGCCAGCACACCACGATCGACGTCATAGCGCTGGGCGATTTCCGTCTGCGTCAGGGAATCCGGCAACTTTCCGGCGATACGGTCTTTCACCAGTTGCTCGTATAAATCCTGATCATTACTGGCGGGGATATCAATGCTGATGCGCTGAAGTTCATCGAAGGCTTTCAGCAGGAAAAAACCCTGATTGCGTCGCGCTTCGATAATGCCTAATTCACACAGTAATTTCAGGGCAGTACGCACCGGCGTACGCGACACTCCGAGCATATCAGCCAGTTGTTGCTCCCTGAGATGATGACCTGGCTCAAATTTTGCTTCACGTATCAGGTCAAGGATTTGGTTTGCCAGACGCCTTCCGCTGGCTGTCGTAGTTTGGGTCATGGAATAGCAGCACCTGAAAGTATTTGTTGTTTAGGTTTGTACAATATCACAAGCCTTGAGGATGGTGAAGTCTGGTTACAAAGCCCCCAAATCGTGCAATTAATGCACCAAAAAAGAGCCTTGACTCACAAATTTAATTGTATTTAATGAGACATAAAGAGCAATCCTGCTCATGGGAAACTGGAGTCTGTCATGTCAAAAAAAGCTTTTTTGCGTCGATATGCCGCCGTCTCTCTGGCCGCTATTTGCCTGAGTGCCCCGTTGTTCAGCCAGGCTGCTGCGCCAGTTCTGGTCAGTAAAGGTCATCTGACGTATGGCACCGCCGCCACGTTCATGCCGTTTGAATTTACGAAAGACGGCAAGCTGACCGGTTTCGATATCGATCTCATCACCGCCCTGTCGAAAAAACTGGCGCTGACACCGGAACCGATGTCGATGGAGTTCAAAGGACTGATCCCCGCGTTGCAGGGTAAACGTCTCGATATCATCAACTCAGCGATGTACATCAACCCGACCCGTTCTGAGCAGGTGGATTTTGTGCCGTACCTGAAAATCGGCAGCCGCGTCATTGTGGCGAAAGGCAATCCGGAAAAAATCACCGGTCGTGATTTGTCCCTGTGCGGCAAAAACATCGCCGTGACGCTGGGCGGCATTGAAGAAAGTCAGGCGCGTGCAGACAACCAAAAATGTCTGGATGCGAAAAAACCGGCGCTGACCGTGCTGACCTTCCCGGCTGCCACGGATTCCGCCGTCGCAGTGGCACAAAAACGTGCTGATGCAGAATTCCTGTCAACGCCGGGTGCTGTGGCGCTGCTGAGTGAAAAAGGCGATACCTTCGAAGCCGTCGGCGCTGAGTTTGAAGCAGACACGCACATCGGTTTTGCCGTGCGTAAAGGCGATACCGAAATGAAATCGCTGCTGGAAAAAGGCCTTCAGGACGTGGTGAAAGACGGAACTTATCAAAAAATCATCAGCAAATGGCAGTTCCCGGCTTCGGTGTCCATTTTCTGAAACCGTGATGTTAAGTAAAGCGTTGCCCTGACGTTGAGGAAAGTTCATGTCACTTGATCTTGTTTGGCAATACCTGTTCTCACCGGCGTTCTTTCAGGGCGCATTAATGACCTTGTTGTTAACGGTGTGCTCGTTGTTCTTTGGCATTATTGCGGGGCTGGTGCTGGCCCTGCTGCAGGAATCCCGCTTCCGGGCGGGATCCGTTCTGGCCTTCTTCTATCTCTGGTTATTTCGCGGCACACCGGTGCTGTTCCAGATTATTTTCGTTTACAACGTCCTGCCAACCTTCGGCCTGCGCTTCTCCGCTTTCACCTGTGCGGTGATGGCGCTGTCCTTAAATGAAGGGGCGTATATGGCGGAGATTTTACGCTCCGGCTTACAGGCCGTACGCAGCGGGCAGCGAACGGCGGGCATGGCGCTCGGCATGACTCAGAGCCAGATCATGCGCAAGATTGTGTTGCCACAGGCCGCGCGCATCGTGTTGCCGCCGATGGGCAATCAGATGATCAGCATGCTGAAGTCGAGCGCACTGGTGTCGGTGATTGCCGTGCAGGAACTGCTGCTTATCGCCAATCAGACCGCCAGCGCCAGCTTCCGATATTTCGAAGCACTGTGCGCCGCAGGGATTTACTACCTGGTGCTGACTTCCGTATTCATGGTCGGACAGGCCTGGCTGGAACGTTCGCTTGATCCGAAAAAGCGCAAGAAACCCGCGCTGTCACTGACTGAACGCCTGCTGCGCAGCAGCACGCCAAACTGAGGAGAAGTCCGTGAGTCAATCCAAACCGGTTCTGGAAATCATCGGCGTCGATAAACATTTTGGCGCACAACACGTGCTTAAAAACTGTTCCCTGAATGTGGTTCAGGGCGAAACCGTGGTACTGATTGGTCCGTCAGGTTCAGGCAAATCTACCCTGCTGCGCTGCATCAATTTGCTGGAGCCGATCCAGGGAGGGTCGATCTTCTTTCGCAATCAGGACATCACCCACGCCAGTATCGAGCCGCATAAATTACGCCGTGACATCGGCATGGTATTCCAGAACTACGAACTGTTTTCCCATCTGACGGCGGCCGAAAACATCATGCTCGCGCCGATGACCGTGCTGGGCGTCAGCCGCAGTGAAGCCGAGGCGCAGGCACTGGAACTGCTCGGCAAAGTACGAATTCCTGATAAAGCCGATTCGTTCCCGGATGAACTTTCCGGCGGCCAGCAGCAACGTGTCGCCATTGCCCGTGCACTGGCGATGAAACCCAAACTAATGCTGTTTGACGAGCCGACTTCGGCGCTCGACCCGGAAATGATCCGCGAAGTGCTCGACGTGATGGCCGATCTCAGCGCCGAAGGCATGACCAGCATTGTGGTCACGCATGAAATGGGCTTCGCGAAACGTGCAGCCAATCACATCGTCTTTATGGAAAACGGCGAAATCATCGAAAACGCGACCGGCGAAAAATTCTTCGGCGGCGATGTCAGCCTGCGGGCGCAACGTTTCTTAGATCAAATCTTACATTGATCCTTTTCAGCATTCTCAAAACACCTATTGCGCCCTCACCAGGGGCCTGACTTTTGCCACAACACTGTTTTCAGGAGACACCGATGAGTCTTTCATCGCCCGATATCAGCAGAATGAAACGCGATCTTGCCGCACTGGTGGCGATCAATACCGAAAACCCGCCGGGACGTGAACGCGAGGCCGCAGAGCTTATCAGCGCCATGCTCAGCGACATCGGCTTCGACCTGACGCTCAGCGAGTACGCACCGGGACGCACCAACGTGATTGGCAGGCTGGAAAACGGCGGCGGCCCGTGCTTTGCCTTTAATACCCACATCGACGTCGTACCGGCCGGTGAAGGCTGGCAGCAGGATCCGTTCACCCTCACCGAACGCGACGGGCGGTTGTATGGCCGCGGAGCCTGCGACGCTAAAGGCCCGCTGATCGCCATGATCGAAGCCATGCGCTGGCTCGCGGCCAACCGCAATGACTGGCGCGGCACACTGATGGCGATTTTTGTCGCCGACGAAGAAGTCGCCAGCGAAGGCGCGAAGTTTTATGTGCGCGAAGCCCCGGTGCATATCGATTACGTGGTGATCGGCGAACCGACGTCCAACACCACATACTCGGCGCACAAAGGCAGTTTACGTCCGCTGGTTCGCGTTCATGGCGTCACCGCGCATTCCGGCACACCGGAGCTGGGCGAGAACGCTATTTTCCGTGCCGCGCAACTGCTCGGTCTGGTGGAAGAAACGCATGAACATACCGTGCGTTGTCGCTGCCATCCGCTGGTCGGTAACGCCAGCCTGACGGTCACGCGCATTAGCGGCGGACATGCCGATAACGTGCTGCCGGGCGCCTGC
Source organism: Rahnella sp. WP5 (assembly GCF_000745615.1). NCBI lineage: Bacteria > Pseudomonadati > Pseudomonadota > Gammaproteobacteria > Enterobacterales > Yersiniaceae > Rahnella > Rahnella sp. WP5. The sequence goes on from NZ_KN050720.1 coordinate 52,385, forward strand.
GAATTATTGCTCGACCGGCGTATGGTGCCGGGCGAAGACGAAAACGCCGTGAAACAGGAAATTCAGGATTTACTGCAACTGGCGCAGGAAAAATTCGGTGTGCGCAGTGAAATCATCACCTACAAACCCACCACCGGCGGTGCGACCGAAACCGATTCTGACGATCCGATTGTGCGGGCGGGCGTTGAAGCCTGCGCCGCCCAGGGCAATCCTGAACCCGGCCCGTTCGGTTTTCAGGGGGGATGCGATCTGGTGCATTTTCGCAGTCTGGGCACTAAAGGCATCATCATCGGCCCCGGTTCGCTGGCCGTCGCGCATAAACCTGATGAGTTTATCCCCATCGATGAATTCGTGGCAGGCAGCAAAATTTACTGCGATGTTGCCTTAAAAATGCTCAAACGCTGAGGGGAAAACGGTGAAAGCGACATTATATCGCGCCGACCTGCGGTATCCGCATCTGCAACTTTATACCGCCTCGTCGGGCAGTGTGCCGGGGCTGGACACCTTGTATCTGCTGCTTGAAGACAAAAACTTCAACGGGCTGGGCGAAGTGCGCATCAACATGGCGTATCTCAATGGTTACAGCGCCGAACGGGTGTTGAGTGATGTGATCCGTGCGTTGCAGCAACTGGATCTCAGTCAGCCTGCCAGCACAATTTTGCTCAATCTGCCGCAACGGCTGGCGGATTTTCTGGCACCGACACGCATGCTGCTGGATATCGCGCTGCATGATCTGATCGCGCGTCAGGAAGGCATCAGCGTGGCGCAACTGGCGGGCGCAGATAATAGCGAAACGGTGAGTTATCACACCAACCAGACGCTGTTCTGGACGCCGATGGCGCAGATGCTGCAACAGGCGACGGCGTATGTGGATCGCGGTTTTACACAGCTTAAACTGCGCGTCGGCGTGGCTTCGTTCGAAGAAGATGAAGCACGGCTCAGTGCGCTGCGCCGACGTTTCGGGCACGAAATCAGTTTGTCCGCCGATGCCAACGGCCAATGGCAGCCGGAAGTCGCCCGCAGCCATTTAATCTCGCTGGCGAAGTTTGACATGAGTTATCTCGAACAGCCGGTTTCTGACGCTAATGCGCACTATTATCCGGCGCTGGCCGAAGCCAGTCCGGTGCCGCTGATGCTCGATGAAAGCATGAGCAGCGAGGCGGATTTAGAACGCATTTTGGCGCTGAACGGCAAGATTATGGCACATCTCAAACTGGTCAAAATGGGCGGCATTGCACCGACAATGGCTGCCGCACGACGTCTTACGGCCGCGGGCGTGCCATTCATGATTGGTCAGATGAACGAAGGCGGTGCCGCTACCGCCGCCGCCCTGCACGTCGCCCGCGCCTGCCAGCCCGCTTACGCCGAACTTTACGGTGCCGACGGGCTGGGCAACGACCCGGTTCACGGCCTTTCCTATCATCAGGGGTTACTCAGCAGCCCGCCGGGCCCGGGGCTGGGTATCCGCTTCACCCCTTCCCAGGCAGAATTTATTCAGGAGTTTGAACAATGACAGCAACATCATTACCCGATACGGGCCGCGTCGTGCCAGGCGCAGAATCTGCGTTTCACGAAGAAGAATATCGGCAGCGCATGGCGAAGGCGCGTCAGTTACTGGTGAAAGCCGGTCTGGACGTGATGGTGATCACCGGGCCGGAAAACATCTTTTACCTGACAGGTCAGCAAACACCGGGCTATTACACTTTCCAGACGCTGGTACTGCCGGTGGAAGGCGATCCGGTGTTTGTTATCCGCCAGCTTGAGTATTTCAACTTCATCTCCAACACCTTTATCCGCGATGCGGCGATTTATACCGATGGCGATAATCCGGTGAATTTCCTGCTCGATGTGCTGAAAACGCGTGGCTGGATGAAGAGCCGGATCGGGATCGATAAACGCGGCTGGTTTCTGCCGATCGCAATATACGAAGCCTTACAGGCTGAAATCGGCACGATCCACGATGCGGCTGGTGTTATCGAGCAACTGCGCGCCGTGAAATCAGCCGCAGAACTGGAAAAAATGGCGCACGCCGCCCGTTACGTTGACGCTGGCATGCTGGCAGGCCGCGCGGCGATTGCCGCAGGTGCGACAGAAAACGATCTGGTTTCCGCCATGATGGGCGCGGCGATTGCCGCCGGTTCCGAATATATGGGCATGGAACCGCTGGTCTCCAGCGGCCCGCGCACCGGTGTGCCGCACGGTACATGGCGACGCCGTAAAATTCTCGGGGGCGACCCGATTTTCCTTGAAATGGCCGCCACTCATGACCGTTATCACGCGGCCCTGATGCGCTCCGCCTGGCTCGGCAAACCGCCAGCCGTGGCGCTGGAAATGGAAAAAGTCTGTCAGGAAGCGTTGCAGGCTGCACTCGATGCCATCCGTCCGGGCGCGACATGCGAAGCGCCACATCTGGCCTGTCAGGCCGTTATCGACCGCGCTGGCTATACCGATAACTTCAAAAAACGCACCGGTTATTCGATTGGTATTTCGTTCGCACCGGACTGGGGCGAAGGCGCGATCCTCAGCCTTTACAGCGGCATCACCACCGAATTACAGCCGGGAATGACCTTCCACATTCCGCCTGCATTGCGCATTTACGGCGAATTCACCGTTGGTGTTAGCGAAACCATTGTGGTGACCGAAACCGGCTATCGCGCCCTCGGCACAGTGGATCGTCCGCTGACCTTACTTTGATTTTGCTTTTAACCAGATGATGGGAATTGAATAAATGAAAGACATCAGTGAAAGTCAGGCGCGCCTGAAAGGTATTTTTAATATTACCGTGACGCCTTTTACGGCGGGCGGCGAGTTTGATTTTGCCGGGTTATCCCGCAACATTGAGCGGGTCATCGGCCTCGGTTATGACGGCATTTTGATTGGCGGCACGTACGGTGAATTCCCGGCGATGACCGCCGACGAACGCGCCACGCTGTTCCGCCATGTGATGGAAGTGGTGGGTGACCGCGTGCCGGTAATGTTGTGCAGCGCAGGGTCAGATGTCCGTGTCGTGCGCGATTTAACGCAACTGGCGGGCGATCTGGGTGGCCTGCCGATGGTCACGCCGCCGTTTGTTTCTGAAGTGACCGACGCGCAAATTATCAGCTTCTTCAAACAGATGGCACCGTTATCACGCACCGGTATTCTGGTGTATAACGCACCGGGTATCGGCATTACGTTGCCGCCGGTAGTGCTGGAGCAACTGGCCGACATCGACGGCGTGGTGGGTATCAAACAAGGTGACCTGAACCCGACCGCCATCGACCAGATTGCCAACCGTCTTGGCGGGCGTCTGCGTCTGTTCTGCGCCTCCGATCTGGCATTTTTAGGGCCGATGATGTGTGGTTTTGACGGCATCAGCACCACCAATAGCGGCGCTCTGCCGGAAATTATTCTGGCAACCTATCGTGCGCTGGAAAGCGGCGATGCCAGCACCGCCCGCGAACTGCACCGTCTGTGGTATCCGTACCGGGCGCTGGCCCGCCGTTTCGGTCAGCCGCAACTGGTGAAAGCGGCCATGAACCTGCGCGGTTTTGACGGCCACCATGTGCGCGCCCCGCTGATTGATCTGCAAGCTGACGTCATCGGGCTGGTGGAGCAGGAACTGCGCCGTCTGGCCGCCGATCCGCGTTCCGGCGTCACCCTGAAGTAACCCGCTTTAAGCAAAAATCCCCGTCTTTGCAGGCGGGGATTTTTCATGGTGCCGTCAATTTATCCGTGCTGAGCTGACGCCGCTTTCAGAAAAGCTATCAGCAACGGGTGAGGTTTCACCGGCAGTGATGACAACTCCGGGTGGCCCTGCACGCCGAGGTAAAACGGATGGCGGGTGAATTCGATTCCGTCAGCAATCTTGCCGGTGGCATCGGTCCCGCTGATCAGTAATCCGTGATTTTCCAGATCCGGTTTCAGTTCAGGTGCAAGGTGAAAACGGTGGTTGTAGCGCACGATAAATTCATCGCCAAGAATCTCATGCAACCGGCTGCCGGGGCGGGAATGCATCCGATGATCCCCGAGGCGGTGAACCGGCAATGTTGGCGTATTCGTCAGCGGCACAAAAGTTTTAATATCAGCATCAGGATCCGCTTCCGCCAGATTGGCTTTCGCAGAACCCATCATGTTCTGCACGATGGCCGTAGTCATGGTTTGCATGCCCAGGCACAAGCCGAGAATGGGAATATGGCGATTCAGGGCGTAATGTGCGGCACAAATCTGTCCGGTAACATTACACATCGCGGATCCGCCCGGCAGTAAAATACCATCGACGTTTTCCATCACCTCATGCAGATGATCTTCCAGCACCTGGGGCGCGGCATACACCATATCAAGCGACACTGATAAAGCATCCGCGGCATCACCCAGCGCAGCGAGCGTGGCCGGATAGGTCGTGCACTGCTCGGACTGCGCACCGACCAGCGCGATACGCAGCGAAGTGGTGGTTTGTGGCGGCGTATCGTGGTTTATCCAGCGCCCATAACGATCACGCCACCAGCATCCGGCGGCTTCATCCGTCAGTCCGTGCCGCCTGAACATATACCCCTGATTTTCGCGCTCAACCGTAATCAATTCATAGTCAAACGCGTTTTCGCGAACCTGCCGTGCAATTTGAGTGAACTGAATGATCTGCATTGGCCCGAGGGGGATCACCACATCCCCGGTGCCATACGTCTTCAGCAATTCTTCCAGCTTCATCACTTTACCGGCACTTTGCGAAATCAGCCGTTCTGCCCAAAGCAACCCGCTGGTTACCCGCTGCCCTTCACCAACGACGTGCTGGCAGGCATCAGGGTAGCGTGCGGTATCCCAGCTCACCGGCAGATGCGCCAGCGGTAAATCCTTTTGTGCTGCCAGTATTGCCGCCATCGCACCGTACAACGACGGCTCAGGTGTGTCATGTGCAACAAATATAAAAGCCATAAGACAACCTTGAAATATAAATGAAAAGTTCAGACAGCCCGCAGGCTCACCGCCAGCAATACCCGCTGCCCTGCCGTTTCCGTCAGTAAAATACCGCTCAGCACGAAGAAATTATGAGCAAAGCAAAAAGAAGAATGATAAGTTTAAATTGGCTTTAATGATTCACATAATACAATTTTGTTATTGTTCATACAGGGGAAACAATGTCTGCTGAATTTCTTGCACCTCGTTTGCGTCGCGTGCGCCCTTCGCCGACAGCGGCGATCTCCGACCAGGTTCGTGCGCTCAGCGCGGCAGGTACTGATGTCATCAACCTGGGCGAAGGTGAGCTGGATTTCGATACTCCCGCACATATTAAGCAGGCTGGCATCGACGCGATTGTACAAGGTGACACAAAATACACTGCCGTTGCCGGTACCGCCGCGCTTAAACACGCCATCATGACTAAGTTTAATCGTGAAAATAGGATCAGCTACCGCCCGGACGAAGTCATCGCAGGCAGTGGCGCCAAGCAACTCATTTTCAACGCACTTTTGGCCACCGTTTCGTCTGGCGATCAGGTGATTATCCCGGCCCCTTACTGGGTGTCTTATCCGGATATGGTGGCACTGGCGGAAGGTGAACCGCGGATTGTTCATTGTCTGGAAAGTGATGGCTGGAAATTGCAGCCGGAAGTTTTAGCCGCCGCAATCACCCCGAAAACACGTTGGGTCATCCTCAACTCCCCGAACAATCCGACCGGGGCAGTCTATTCAGCTGACGAACTCCGCGCACTGGCCGCCGTTCTGCTGCAGCATCCGCAGGTGCTGGTGATGGCAGACGACATCTACGAACAAATTTGTTTTGTGCCCGGTATTTTCGCCACACTCGCCGAAGTCGAACCTCGTCTGAAAGAGCGTATCCTGACCGTAAACGGTGTTTCTAAAGGCTATTCAATGACCGGCTGGCGTTTGGGTTATGCGGGCGGCCCCGCGTGGCTGATGTCTGCCATGCAAATTTTGCAGTCGCAAAGCACTTCCAACCCCAGCTCCATTTCTCAGGCCGCGACTGTTGCCGCTCTGGAACAGGGCAATGCATTCATCGCGGACTGGATCGACATCCTGACGCACCGTCGCACCCTGATCATGAACTGCGTGAATGCCATTGACGGCCTGAGTGCCGAAACGCCGCCGGGCGCATTTTACGTTTTCGCTAATTGTCAGGGGATGTCAGGTAAAACGACACCTTCAGGCGATATTCTCAAAACAGATGAAGATTTTGCAGCTTATCTGCTGAAATCAGGCCATGTCGCCACGCTTCAGGGTTCTGCTTTTGGTGCGCCGGGTTATTTACGTATTGCTTATGCCATTGATGACAACCGGTTGCAGGAAGCCTGCGAGCGGATCACCCGCGCTTGTCGTGAATTGCGTTAAGACCGATAAAGGCCTGCTTCAATATGAAAACGAGCCTTTTTGACTCTATTCTCAACAACTTGGCTAAAGTATCAGCAAACGCACACATTTATTCAGTTTCCCCTTTGACATGCCACGGGGCAGTCGCTATTATTCGCCCCGTTACAACGATTCCTCTGTAGTTCAGTCGGTAGAACGGCGGACTGTTAATCCGTATGTCACTGGTTCGAGTCCAGTCAGAGGAGCCAAATTAGAAAATCCCGCTTAAGGAAACTTAAGCGGGATTTTTGCTTTTTATGCCCGGAGCCCGGGCCTGTATGGCGTTGATGCAATCAGCGAGTGTGAAAAATCTTCCCGCTGCATTTTCAGTTTTCCCTCCGCGCCGGGAAAATTTGGTGGTCAGATTTGGGGTCAGGTGAGTTCGATGACGCAGTGACCCCCAAATATCTCTTAACGACTCAAAAATCCGCAAATTAAAATCACCCGCAAAACCCTTTAATGTTTCTGATTCTCATGGCCTGTACCTTTATGCAATCTTATGACTGATTAACGCAGCTGGCCTTTCGGTAAGGCGGAAAAAAAATCGGCATGAGAAGGAGAGCGCGTCTGTTGCAGGATCTCCGCTAACGCCTCCAACGGCGCATCGGACCAGTCAGCGCGCAGATCAACGCTGGCATACTGGCGGTCGCACCAGATTTTCAGCGCCGCAGATTTAAGCCCGCGCCGGTCGCCGCCTGCCTGCGCACCGGCGTTCATGGCCCCCAGAAGGCGGTCGGCCAGCGGCAGGCCAGTTTGCAGGTGATAATTTTCCAGCATCGCAAACAGCGTTCGTTCCCCAGTCAGTAAATTCCCACCGACGACACATTGATGCCCCGCGATGCTTCCGGCCCAGACTCCGCAATCTCCCCCGCTCCACTGCGCCGTATTGCCCTGATTATCGACTATCAGTAGCTGCCTTCGGGCAGCGTCCGCATCCTGCGCCAGCAGGTTTTTCAATGTATATGCCGCATCGGCCCCCTGCTGTAACAACGTCAGACCCCGCTCACCGTAAAGTGGATTGGTCATTGCCTGGGTGGCAATCGCGCCGGTCTGCGCACGTCCGTGTACCACCAATGCACCCACGGCAGGGCCAGCGGTAGCGGTGGCGACACCCACCGCACCTGAGTGCGGATCCCGCGCCACGATTGAAAAAGTCATAAGTACTCCGCGACAGTCTGGTTAAATTTATACGTATAAATTATTGCAATTCAGTTAATTTATACGCATAAATAATAAACAGGACAACGCCTGATTTTTTTCTGAGGTTTTCACATAGCCTTTTATTAAGCGACGAGGTCGATATGCTGCCAGCTTTGCAAAAGTCATTTATGCCAATCTGTTTTTGTCTCTTTGCGCTGTCGTGGCAGGCTCAGGTGCAGGCCAGAACCCCTGCGGATGCGCTGTTGATTGGTCAGGTGGCTGAGCCACAATCGCTGGATCCACAGGTTGCTACCGCAGCCAACGACTCGCGCATTCTGGTGAACGTTTACGACGGACTGGTGCGTAACGGTGAGGGGAAACTGGATATCGAACCGGCGCTGGCCACCCGTTGGACAATCAGTCCCGACGGCCTTACTTACCGCTTTTATCTGCGCGAGGGGGTGAAATTTCAGGACGGAACACCGTTTAATGCCGATGCGGTGAAATTTACCTTTGACCGTATGCTGGATGATAAAAATCCGTGGCATGACACCGGGCCTTTCCCGTTGTCGTTTTTCTTCTCTTCGATAAAAAACATCGAAACACCGGACCAAAATACGCTGGTCTTTAGGCTGAAAGAGCCGTTCTCACCGTTTCTCTCCAACCTCGCCACGCCAACCGGCCTTATCGTGTCACCAGCGGCAGTGAAAAAATACGGCAAAGAGTTTGGCCGTCACCCGGTCGGCACTGGCGCATTCCGCTTTGCAGAATGGAAAGCCAATCAGCGCGTGGTGGTGACGGCCAATAGTGATTACTGGGACGGTAAACCTGCGGTACAAAACGTGGTGTTCCGCCCCATCACCGATGGTAATACGCGGGTCGCCGAGATGCTTTCCGGCGGCATTGATGCAATGGTAGAAGTGCCTCCTGACACGGTGAAACTGTTCAAGGAGAAAAGTGACCGCTTCCGCCTGTACCAGACTACCGGCCCACACGTCTGGTACGTGATGCTCAATACACAAGTGCCACCCTTTAACGACGTGCGGGTGCGACAGGCGGTGAATTACGCCATCAATAAACAGTCGCTGACAGATAAAATTTTGCAGGGTTCGGCCGACGTAGCCGAGGGCCCGATCCCCCGCGCCTTTAACTGGGCGGCCAATAAAGAGGTGACGCCCTATCCTTATGATCCGACTAAAGCCCGCGCACTGCTGAAAGCCGCCGGAGCAGAAGGGACAACGCTGACCTTCTACGTCGCCGAGGGGGGATCAGGCATGCTGGATCCCATCCCGATGGCCACCGCCATTCAGGCTGACCTGAAAGCAGTAGGTCTGAATGTTTCGCTCCAGACCTATGAGTGGAATACCTATCTATCGAAGGTTAATGCCGGTCTGGACAATCACACCCATATGGCGGAAATGGCCTGGATGACCAACGACCCTGACACCCTACCTTTCCTGACGCTACGCACCGACGCCTGGCCGAAAAAAGGCGGTTTTAACTCCGGTTATTACAGCAATCCGCAGGTGGACAATCTGTTGCAACAAGCGCGCATGACCACAGACACCGCAACGCGCGCCGCGCTTTACAGGCAGGTGCAGCAGCTCGTACATGACGATGCACCGTGGATTTTCGTCGCCAACTGGAAACAGAACGCCGTAACCTCCACACGAATTCAGCACTTCGCACTGCAACCGAATTTCAATCTGTTGCTCAACCGGGTAACCAAACAGTAATCGGAGAGAAACTTATGGGGAGTTACGTGCTTAAAAGGCTGCTCTCGACCATTCCGGTGTTTATCGGGTTGTCGCTGATTGTTTTTTTGATTATGGCAATGATCCCGGGGGATCCGGCTCAGGCGTTGCTCGGTGCCTGGGCCACGCCGGAAAACGTCGCACGGATCAATCAGGAACTCGGGCTGAATAAACCGCTCTATCAACAATATCTGATCTGGGCGGGCAATATTTTGCACGGCGATTTTGGCCGTTCTTACGTGCTTAATCGCCCGGTCATTGATGAAGTGATGGAGCGTTTTGGCGCCACGCTGTTGCTCGGAGGCTGCGCACTGCTGTTAAGCACCGTGCTGGGGCTGCTGGCCGGAATACTCTCCGCCGTCCGCCAGTTTGGCCTGGGCGACCACATCATTACGTTGCTGGTGCTGCTGGGAATTTCCATGCCTTCGTTTTGGATTGGTCTGCTGCTGATCATGCTGTTCGCCGTAGAACTACAATGGTTCCCTGCTTCTGGTATGTATGCCATTTGGGCCGGTGGCGGCTGGCTCGACTTGCTGCATCATCTGACCTTACCCGCTATTACGCTGGCGATTGTTGCCACCGGCGTTATCGCTCGCCTGACCCGCACCGCGATGCTCGAAGTGTTGCGTCAGGACTTCATTCGTACCGCCCGCGCCAAAGGCCTGTCCGAGCGCAAAGTGATCTATAAGCACGCCTTTCGTATGGCGCTGGTGTCAGTCATTCCGGTGATCGGTATTCAGGCCGGTTTTGTGCTCGGCGGCGCGGTCTATATAGAGACGGTATTTCAGTGGCCGGGGCTGGGCGCAATGATGGTGAAAGCCGTCGCCACCCGCGACCTGCTTCTGGTACAGGGTGGCGTGCTGGTAGCCGCTGCGGCCTATGTACTGATCAACCTGTGTGCTGACATTTTACAGGCGCTTCTCGACCCGAGGTTAAAATCATGAGCCAGAACATCACCACTGTCACGCCTCGTCATCGCCAGCCGTTGTGGGCGCTGCTGTTGGCCAACCGGCTGGCCACGCTCGGCCTGATCCTGCTGGTGCTGGTGGCAGGTGCCGCCCTCGCCGCGCCGTTGCTGCCGTTACCAGACCCTGACGCCACCGATCTGCTCAACCGTCTGCTGCGACCGTTTTCGCCCGGCCACTGGCTCGGCACAGACCCGCTGGGCCGGGACATGCTCTCCCGCCTGCTGTGGGGAACCCGCGTGTCACTGGCAATGGGAGTTTGCGCCACGCTGCTGGCCGCACTGTTCGGTACACTGATTGGTCTGGTCGCCGGGTATGCCGGAGGTAAAACCGACAGTCTGTTGATGCGCCTGATCGATATGCTGATGGCCTTCCCTTATATACTGTTGGCGCTGGTGATCGTCACGGTGCTGGGTCCCGGACTGCTCAATGCGCTTTACGCCATCTCGGTGGTGAATATTCCTTTCTTCGCCCGTAATATTCGCGGTCTGACCGTTGGCCTGCGTCAGCGCGATTTTATTCAGGCGGCGCGGCTGTCGGGCAAAAATCATTTGCAAATTTTGCTGACCGAAGTGCTACCCAACATGATGCCGGTTGTGGTGGTCACCATGTCAACCACCGTCGGCTGGATGATTTTAGAGACCGCCGGGTTGTCGTTCCTCGGACTGGGAACCCAGCCACCCAACGCTGATTTAGGCTCGATGCTGGGTCAGGGACGCGCACAAATGTTCAGCGCACCGCACGTTTCCATCGTACCTGGATTGACGATTTTCATTCTTGTCATGAGTTTTAATCTGCTGGGTGACGGCGTGCGCGACCTGCTCGATCCACGACTGAAGTCCGGCATTCTATTGCGCGGGAAAGCCGTCACTACGGTCAATCGTGCCAGCGTTCCCTCTGCCATACAGGGCAATAATGCACTGCTGGAAGTGGTCGATTTACAAGTGAATTTCCGCTCGGGAAAACAATCCGTCGCAGCGGTCAAAGGCGTAAGTTTTTACGTTGCCAAAGGAGAATGTCTGGGGCTGATTGGGGAGAGCGGATCTGGAAAAAGCGTCACTGCGCTGTCCGTGATGGGGCTGGTATCTTCCCCACCGGGAGAAATCACCGCTGGCGCGATTTACGTTGGCGGCGAAGAGATGCTGTCGCGAACGCAAAGCCAACTGCAACAGTGCCGCGGCGCGCGGGTGGCCTATATTTTCCAGGATCCGCTGACCACCCTGCACCCTCAGTTCAGCATTGGCGCACAAATCATTGAAGCCATTCAGGCCCATCAGCCGCTGTCAAACCGGCTGGCTAAAGAGAAAGCACTGACGCTGCTCCACAGCGTAGGAATTGATGAGGCTGCGGCGCGCTTCGACGCCTTTCCCCATCAGCTTTCTGGCGGGCAGCGTCAGCGTGTCGGCATCGCAGTGGCACTGGCCAATGACCCGGAAATCATCATCGCCGATGAACCCACTACCGCGCTGGATGTCACGGTACAGGCACGTATTCTCGAGCTGCTGCAACAGCTGCGTCGTGAACGTGGCCTGACGCTGCTATTCATCACTCATGATTTTAGCGTGATCGCCCAGATTTGCGACCGAGTGGCAGTGATGCGTAACGGCGAAATTGTTGAAAGCGGTGAAACCCGGTCAGTGCTGCGGGACCCGCAGCATGATTACACCCGCAGGCTGATTGCCAGCGTGCCGAAACTCGGCCAGGGACGCGATTTCCTCAAACAGGTCGGCGAACTGTATGCCAACTCAAAACCACAGCCGGGGGCAATATGAGCAACGTGATTGAAGTCAACGGGCTGGTGAAAACCTTCGGCAGTACCTCCGGCTGGTTCTCCGGCCGCAAACTGCAGGTTGAAGCGGTAAAAGGGATATCTCTGCATCTGGCTGAAGGCGAAACGCTGGCGGTAGTGGGTGAAAGTGGTTCAGGTAAAAGTACGCTGGCGCGAATGCTGGTCGGTCTGGAACGTCCGACGTCCGGCACCATTAAACTGATGGGCGAAGCGATGTCGACACATGCTAAACGCAGCGACAAAGCCTTCGGCCAGATGATTCAGTATGTTTTTCAGGATCCTGTGGCCTCGCTCAACCCCCGAAAAACCATCGCTGATACGCTGGATGTGCCGCTGCGTTATTTATGCGCCTACCCCACCATGCGACGTAAAGCGCGAATGCTGGAATTGATGGAGGCAGTGCAGATGCCTGCCGACGCGCTCAGTGGTTATCCGCATGAGTTTTCTGGCGGTCAGGCTCAGCGGTTAGCGATTGCCCGCGCACTGGCGGCCGAGGCCCGTATTCTGGTGCTTGACGAGCCGGTCAGTGCTTTAGATGTATCGGTACAGGCACAGGTTTTGTTATTACTCGATCGCCTGAAACGTGAGTTCGGTCTGTCGTATCTGTTTATCAGCCATGATTTAGCGGTGGTGGAGTCCATTGCCGATCGCGTGGCGGTGATGTATCACGGTGATTTAGTAGAATGCGCGGATAATGATCGGTTGTTCAACGCACCGCAGCACGCCTACACGCAACGTCTTCTGGCCAGTGCGCCAAGGGTTTAAATCAATGAAGGGATTTATGAGTATTGAAATGACACACCAACCGGAACCGGTACGCCGCAAGCGCACTGATGAAATTGTCGATGCCATCAAAGAGAGCATCATCAGCGAGAATCTGCTGCCCGGCGACCGTCTGCCGCAGGAGAAAGATCTGATAACGCGTTATGCCGCAGGCAAAGGCACAGTGCGTGAAGCGCTGAAATCTTTAGAGGTTCAGGGGCTGATCCGCACCAAAACCGGCCCCGGTGGCGGTGCGTTTATTGATTCAATGACCGAATCTCGCGCCATGAGTTTGCTGTCCAATTATCTGTTTACCCGTCAGCTTTCCATCAGCAATATCTACGCCTTGCGCAAAGCGCTGGAGCCTCTGGTGGCGGTCAGCGCCATCGGCAATATCGACGCCAAAGGCTTCGTGCAACTGCATCAGCTGATTGCCGTCTACGATCATGAACCCGCTGACGAAGCTGAACGCTGGGAACAGCGCATGGCCGAACTGGATTTTCACGGCGTGGTGGCCAGTTATTCTGACAACGTGCTGCTGGCGTTTATCTGCCATTTCCTGCAACGTCTGCTCAAAGATTTGGCCGTCTGCAAAGATATTTACCAGCGCCCCGAGCCGGTGGCGCGCAGCGTCGGTATTGATTATCAATATCGCCTGATCGACGCGATGCGCCGTCAGGATGCCGCCACCGTTCAGCAGATCATGACCGAACACATGCAGCATGCCGAAGACGCCATGCTTGGGCTGGAAGCCACGCTTGAGGAGCGTTTTTTGAGCGACCGGGCGGAGTGACGCGTCTTCTGAAACCTGTTTCAGCGTGTAAGTATCCCGCTTAAGCGGAAGTTAGATCAGAACAGAGGTATGGCTGTCGCTGGTGTTGTGAGCAGCCAGATATTCATCCATTTTTATTATGCTGATGAAAATAAGAGAAAATGTTATGCGCCTGTACATGCTTTACCTGGGGACTATGCAGCCGGGTGATATACCTGTACCGGGATATTTGATTCAGACAGACGAAGGCCGCTGAAAACGGTGGCTGCTGTTTCCCCGGGTGTGATTCTGAGTAGTTCAGCTACCGGTCAGCCCGGTGAGAAAAGTTCGAGGCGCGCTAAATAACCTTGTAAAAACAGCGTGCGAGAGTGAGCAGTCTCGGGCAGGGTCAGCCTGCTCACGCCCCGATGTCACGCCTAAACTGTCATCTTGACAGTTTGCTGGCTCATCTGATAAAGAAGAAGTCCCGATTGATCCCCCATCATCACTCAGCCTGTTTTGTGCGTGTTGCGGCGCTTTCTCAGACAATAAGAAGGTCAGAGTCTGACACTCCCGAAATCTGATTTTAGTATCTACCTGTATCAGGGACTAACTATGCCATTTTTGAAGTATGAAAGCGGACTTTTTACTAAAAACAAATCACGTAAAATTCTGTATATGCCAATGGCATTATCGGTGATGCTGTGTATTTTTGTTATGGTGTTTAATCTTGTCGCATTTTCTACAAAACAGAACGAGGGTTCCTGGATACAAAATTCTGGCTGGATATTTGATGGCATCCAATTGCTGATACTTAACTTTATCTTGTGGAACTTTAATCGATTATTATTGAAAACCAGTCTTCGCCGATGGATAAACGCGGGGCTGATGATATGGATTGTGTCTGCAGCATTTGATCTGATGGATGAAATTATTCGCCAGCCGATGTGGGTCGGGTATTATCTTGAGGATCTCAGTAAGCTGGCAGGTATGGTCTGCGTCTCAGCAGGCATCTATTTCATCGTACGTTATGTGAATAATAAATATTCGGATATGAGCATTAATTCATTCCGTGACGAGCTTACGCGTTTGCCAAATCGTCGTTATTTTAAAAACGCCCTTATGGACTTAGATAATGTCAGTGTTTACGTCTTTTTAATCGATATTGACTTCTTCAAAAATATAAATGACAAATACGGCCACTACATTGGCGATGATGTCCTGAGAGCCTTTAGCCTGATGCTCAGTGAACTCTTTAAAAATAACGTCATCGCCGCCCGCGTCGGCGGAGAAGAATTTGCCGTCATCGTGCAAACATCGGTATTTGAAGAAGCACGATTAATGGCCGAAAAAATATTAGTTCATGTCAGAGAATTAGTGGTTAATGATGAAATTCGCTTCACCGTCAGCATCGGTGCCGGGATAAAAAAAGAAAATGAAAGCCAGGAAAGCTTGTTCCGACGTATAGATATCGCGTTGTACCAGGCGAAGCACTCTGGAAGAAATCGTGTCGAATGGGTGGAGGAGTAAGAGGTAAAACGATCGGGTATCAATCCCCCTGCATAAGCCCTCCCGATTCCGTGTCCGGCCATATCATCGCGTTGATTAAAGTTGTGTAAATGTGAATCATTTACACTTTGCAATGATTGTAACTGTGAGTGATTATCATTTATTGTGCGCATGCCGCAGGGATCTTGTCCTGCCCGGGTCACAATTAGTTTCAATTACTCTGGGATATCAACGATGAATGCTTTGCCTCGCACCGGACTGCGCCGTATCACGCTTGCATCGGCTCTGGTTTTCTCCGTCAGCCTTCCGGCTTTCGCCCAAGATACTTTGACGCTTTATACCACTCGCGAACCCGGTCTGATCCAGCCATTGCTGGATAGCTGGACACAATCGAGCGGCATAAAAGTCAATACGGTTTACATCAAGGATGGCATGCTCGAACGTGTTAAAGCGGAAGGCCAGAACTCCCCTGCCGACCTGCTAATGACGGTAGATGCAGGAAATCTCATTGATTTAGTGGAAGCAGGTGTGACACAGCCTGTGGAGTCACAAACGCTTAAGACGGCTATTCCGGCAAACTTGCGAGGAGCAGATAATCAGTGGTTTGCGCTTTCGATGCGCGCTCGCGTGCTTTACGCCGAGAAATCGCTGGCGATGGATAACTGGCATTACGAACAGCTTTCCAGCCCGGAATACAAAGGCAAAGTATGTATTCGCTCCGGCCAGCATCCTTACAATACCGGACTGATTGCCGCCATGATTGCCCACCACGGTGAAGCGAAAACCGAAGAGTGGCTGCGTGGTGTGAAGGCTAATCTGGCACGTAAAGCGACTGGCGGCGATCGTGACGTTGCCCGCGATATCCTCGGCGGTATTTGCGATATTGGCCTCGCAAACTCTTACTATATCGGCCATATGAAAAACGCCAAAGAAGGCACCGATGCGCGTAAGTGGGGCGATGCCATTAAAGTGGTGAAACCTACCTTTGAACAAGGCGGCACGCACGTGAATATCAGTGGTGCTGCAGTGGCTCGTTATGCGCCGAACAAAGCTGATGCCGTAAAACTGATGGAATATCTGGTTTCCGCACCCGCCCAGCAACAATACGCCAAAGCGAACTTTGAATACCCGGTGCTGAAAGGTGTGGCGCTTGATCCGGTGATCACCGCCACCATCGGTGAAATCGATGTCGATAAAATCCCGTTAACCGAGATGGTGAAATACCGTAAACAAGCGAGCCTGCTGGTAGATAAAGTTGGATTCGATCAATAAATCACTTCGTCTTCCGACGTTACGCGGCCTGGTTTCCGGGCCGCAGTCATTATTAACGCCGCTGCATCTTGCCGCGCTAGGTATTGCGCTTGGCGTACTCACACCTATCGTTGCGCTAATCTGGCAGGCGACGCAGGCTGATTTCTCGCACTGGGATAATCTCATTACTTTTGTGCTGCCTTCGGTGTTGAAAAATACCGGGCTTTTGCTGGCAGGTGTCGCCGTGATCGTGGGGGTGACTGGCGTCGGCAGCGCGTGGGCGGTCACAGCATGGGATTTCCCCGGACGCAAAATACTTAGTTGGGCGTTACTGCTGCCGCTAGCCATGCCGACTTATATTGTGGCCTTTGCCTGGCTTGACCTGCTGCATCCCCTTGGCCCGCTACAAACATTCATTCGTTTTTTGCTGGGCTTCGACAGTCCGCGGCAGTTCCGTTTACCGGATTTACGCTCCCTGCCCGGCGCCATTATTCTGCTCGGCTTAGTGCTGTATCCTTACGTTTATCTGACGACCCGTGCGATGTTCATCAGCCAACCTGCGCATTTGCTGGAAGCCGCTCGCACCCTGGGTTGCAGCGCTGCCGGTGTTTTCTTTCGTGTTGCCCTGCCGATGGCTCGCCCGGCGCTGGCTGTCGGTATCAGCCTGGCACTACTGGAAACGCTCAATGATATCGGCGCATCTGAATTTCTTGGCGTACAAACGTTAACCGTCACCGTCTACACCACCTGGATTTCACGTTCCGATCTTGCCGGTGCC
Source organism: Rahnella sp. WP5 (assembly GCF_000745615.1). Taxonomy (NCBI): domain Bacteria; kingdom Pseudomonadati; phylum Pseudomonadota; class Gammaproteobacteria; order Enterobacterales; family Yersiniaceae; genus Rahnella; species Rahnella sp. WP5. The sequence goes on from NZ_KN050720.1 coordinate 69,425, forward strand.
GCGCAAATCGCCTGCATGATGCTGATGTTTATTTTCTGCATTCTGACGCTGGAATTTTATGGTCGCAGAAAACAAGGCCTTAGCAGCCGCAGCTTGCGAGAGATTCAACCTACCAGAGTACGCGGCTGGCGTGGATGGCTGCTCAGCTCGGTTATTGCGTTACCGGTTATTCTGGGGTTCCTCGCACCGGTTGTATTTTTAGTCTGGGAAAGCGCAAAGCGTTTAGGTGAAGAAAATCCCCTCTCCCCTTCGTTGCTTTCAGCCTTACAAAATACGCTGTCGCTGGCGGCAGGCACCACTCTGGTGGTGGTTTGCGTCAGTTTACTGGTGGCCTGGAGCGCGAGGCACAGTGCCGCAGATAACACGATGTCGGGCTTTCGTCGCGGCGTAATGCGCCTTGCGTCCTTAGGCTATGCGGTGCCTGGCACCATTCTGGCGATTGGTTTTCTCACTCCGGCAATGGCAGCAGACAAATGGTTGGCAGATTTAATGGATATTCGCGGCTTACCGCTGATGTCCGCCGGTATCTTGCTGGTTATCTGCTGCGCGATGCGCTTCCAGGCCATTGCCATCGGTGCACTGGATTCCGGGCTTGGCCGTATCCCTCTTTCGCTGGAACAAGCGTCGCGTTTGTTGGGGGAAAATGGTGCGGGGACTTTCGTGCGGGTTCACTTCCCGTTGCTGCGCCCCGCGCTGGTTAGCAGCGCATTATTAGTCTTTGCCGACGCGATGAAAGAACTGCCGACAACCTTGCTTTTACGCCCGGTAAACTTCGAGACGCTGGCAACGTTACTCTATGCAGAAGCAGCTCGTGGAACCTATGAAGAAGGGGCCATTGCCGCCTTAATGATTGTTCTCGCAGGCACGCTGCCGGTTATATTGCTGGTGCGTCATCAGATGACTCGCCACGGCTAAAGGAACCACCATGTCAGAAATTGCGTTACGCCTTCAGGATGTGCATGTGGCTTATGACAACGGCCAGCAACCGGTATTGAAAGGATTTTCAATGTCAGTACGTGAGGGGGAGCTTGCTTGCTTATTGGGAGCCTCGGGTTGCGGGAAAACCACGGTGCTGCGTGCCGTTGCCGGGTTTGAACGGCTGCAAAGCGGTGAGATCTATGTTTCACAGCATCGCGTTGCCGGGCCAGGTCTTCATCTGCCGCCAGAAAAACGTCATGTCGGCATGGTCTTTCAGGAATATGCGTTATTCCCACACCTGACAGCTCAACAGAATGTTGCGTTTGGCCTGCGCAGGATACCGCGTGAGGAGCAGCAAGCCAGAGTGACGGCGCTGTTAAGACTGGTGGAATTGCATAGCCATGCCAGCCGCTATCCCCACGAACTCTCCGGCGGGCAACAACAGCGCATTGCGTTGGCTCGCGCGCTGGCACCGAATCCAGAGATCCTATTGCTGGATGAGCCCTTTTCCAGTCTGGATAAAAAAACGCGCGAGCGACTCGGCGGCGAGGTGCGCGATATTCTGCGTGAAGCCGGGCAAACGGCACTTCTGGTGACGCACAGTGAGCAAGAAGCGCAATTGATGGCAGATCATATTGGTTATGTGCAACAGGGTGAATATCACAAAATAAAGGTGGACGATTCAAATTACGCGAACATTTAGATTTCAAGTGCAGCAAGTATTACGGTTTCCATTTTCTCCGGGGTGGTGAACGGTGCAAAACGCTTGAGCGGTTTGCCGTCGCGTCCGATCAGGAACTTAGTGAAGTTCCACTTGACCCGCCCACCGAGCACACCGGGCAATTCGTTTTTCAGATACCTAAACACCGGGTGCGTAGCAGCGCCGTTGACCTCCACTTTTTCGAATATCGGGAAGCTCACACCATAGTTGATGTGGCAGGTCTGCGCGATTTCGTCGGCGCCGCCGGGTTCCTGCTTACCGAACTGGTTGCAGGGAAAACCAAGCACCACCAGACCCTGTGCAGCGTACTTCTTGTAGAGCGCTTCAAGGCCTGCGTACTGTGGCGTGAAGCCACAATGGCTGGCGGTATTCACCACCAGAACCAGCTTACCCGCATAGTCGGCCATAGAGATGAGCTGGCCATCCAGACTGGTGGCGGTGAGTTGATGAAAGGTGATCATGTCGGGCTCCTCAGAGGGGATTGGCAAAGTCGAACGAAAAGAAAAACAAACCGACGTGCTAAAGGCCTCGCGTCGCGATGAGTAAGATAGAGTCAGTCGCAGCGCCGGTTCAATGAGTCTGCCCGCAAAACCGATGACTATGGGCATCCGGGCACTCTGTAGATCTCAGAAATAACCTGCATGGTTGCGTCTTCGATCATTCCTTCATTACGGCATAAAACCCAGCCGTGATCTGCAACTTCCCGCTCGAACGCCTGGGTACAGGCGACATGATCTTCCAGCTTATGAATCACAGTACTACTTAGCCCACGCGGTCGGGCTGCGGCCCTCGCCCATGAAATATCAGGCGCGGTAACCACCCCGACATGCAGGTCTGGCATTCTCACATTTCGTTCAATGTTAAGCTGTAAAATCTCTGCAAATGGAACCATCCGGCGAAACGCGGCTTCCGACGGGTACCAACGATCCATCAAGATAATGCTGTCCGGTGGCTGTTTAGTCAGCACATGCCGGGAAATCCATGCACGGCTATCAGCAAAGCGCTCACAAACCTCCCGCTCCAAATCCCGGGAGGGATTTCTGGCGAGCCTGTTCACGAGGGCCATTGTTTCCCTCCTGTAAGGATCGCTTTTTTTCTCGCAAAGCCGGACCACCTTCTTGTTGTCAGCCCTGAGTACTTTCGTCATGGCCTCCAACAGTGTGGTTTTGCCGACCCCCTTGGGCCCATCCAGAGAAATAAACAACGGACGACTCATTCCTGAAATGACGAGTGATACAGGGTTTTTGTAAAGCTCAAATCTGGCAAAAGCATCTTATTTCCTTCAGATGAACAGACACTGATGAACATTCCGGCAAGGGTTCTGACTCACGGGTTGTGACCTGCACGGTGTAGTTTAAGGGATCCGCATAGCAAACGGAAAACATCCCACGTTAAGCCTCACAAATTCATCACCATGCCAATAGCAGCGAGCTTCTGGATAAGTTTTACTTTATATATCGTCCTCTCAGCCAGAACCTTTCAGGTTCAAAACTGTATTTAATCGAAATTTTATGTAAGCTCATGAACTCACGTACTAGTCAGATGGATTGAAGATGAATTTTTTGTCAATTGAAGATGTTAGAAATCGAATCGATCAGATTGATCGCGAACTGGTTAAGATGATCGCGCAACGCAGCGAATGTGTTAAAGCTGCAGCAGCTTTCAAAATTGACCACTCAGCCGTTCGCGCGCCAGACCGCGTCCAACAGGTCATCGACAAGGTATGTCAACAGGCCACTGAAGCAGGACTGCCCGAAGTGATTATCGAAAAGGTCTACCGGACAATGATCGGTGCGTTTATCGATTATGAACTCGAGCAACACGACCAGATGCGACAGGAAAAACGCTGACATCATGCGCCAACATACCATTCAGCTTATTCCCCTTACTGTAGCGGGTATCGAGGCGGTAAACGCCAACAGCGATATCTCTTTTGGGCGGCATACTCACGACCCGTTCGGCATTGGTTTGATGGACAGCGGCGGGCAAAAATCCCTGTATACCGGTGTGACTTACCTGCTGTTTATGGCGTGGCAAACGCTTCGGGATAAGACACTTTTATCCGCTGGCTGCCCCGGGTTAGCGTTATCTCATCGCGCCTTGATACAGCAGGCTGTGGTTGCCAATCTTCTTAATCCCAAGCTTTCGCTATTTTTCCTGGCATTTCTTCCGCAGTTTATCGCCACCAGGGATGTACACCCCACACAGAGCATGTTGATTCTTTCTGCAATTTTTGCGGCCATGACTTTTGCTGTGTTTTCTCTGTATGGCATTTTTGCTTCGGCTGTTAGTCATAGTGTATTAGGAAATCACAGGGTGATGACCGGCATTCGTTGGGGTGTAGCGCTGGCCTTTACTGCAGTTGGGATTCGACTGGCGATGGCCGTGCAATAATAAACATTCATGTTAGATAGCACTGGAAAAAGTGTGCTTATAAGAGCTATTGGATGTCCGATTTTGGCACTAACCGGCCCGCTACGTTGGAAACGTCGGCTCTGAGCGAAGAGCTGACGCTACTCCTGGAAAATAAATACTTATTAGCCATAAAAATGAACAAATAAAAAAGCATCTGCTATAAATATCAGCATGCATTGTGTTTTGAAATCAATGGAAGTGAATGAGATGGCTGATGAAAAAATGCTAATTACTGATAGTAATGAGCTTGAGCAACTTTACGGTGCGGTAGCAAAACCTTCTTTAACGAAGGTGACAGACCATATTCATCCTGCCTACCGCCCCTTTATTGAGGCATCAACATTCGTGGCGCTTGCAACATCGGGACCTGATGGTCTGGATGTATCGCCAAGAGGGGATCCTGCAGGCTTCATTTACATCGAGGATGCTAAAACTTTATTCTTGCCAGACCGCCGGGGTAATAACCGCATTGATAGTCTACGCAATATATTAAATGACAATCGGGTTGCGCTGCTCTTTTTAATTCCCGGCATTGGCGAAACTTTGCGTATAAGTGGGACAGCTGAAATACGTAAAGACCCGGCTTTGCTGGATAAATTCGCAATCAATAATCACCCCCCTAAAACGGTGTTGCGCATTTCAGTGGAAAGCGTTTTTTTCCAGTGTAGCAGAGCGATCATTCGCTCAAAACTCTGGGATCCTGCCGCACAAATTGACAGGCAGGCTCTGCCCAGCACAGGAAGTATCCTGAGTATGATTTCACAGTCAGAAATTGATGGTTTGGCTTACGACGAGGCCTTGCCGGAGCGATTGAAAAACACACTTTACTGATTGTAATGTTGGGCGACTACATAACATCAGCATCGATATGCCGAAGCAGCCAGCAATCCCCTGATACCTGATACTCCGGCGAAACGCAGGGAAGGCGGAATGCGAACCTGGATTGACAATCCTTAACGCTCAGGCAATCTTTCATCTGATAGATGAATCCTGTGAACTTCAGAATTGAATTAATTTTTTTCAGCCCTGCTTGCCGGGCAGAGCAGTTATTCACTCAATTTCATATTTCAGACCGCCTTTATTCATCAGCAAACCAGGTTTAATTGCTATGGCTTTTTTATAAGTCGTCATTTCTGCTGTCTGCTCAATGTATTCTTTAAAATGGGGGGTTATACGATGGGCCTGATAAGCTTCTTCGCTGGCGTATATTTCATAGAAATACCAGCGGTTAGGGTTCGCTTTATCGATAGCGGCGTACATGGCCAGAACCCCCTCCTCCAGCTTAATGGACTGTGCCATTTCGGGCAAAACGACATGGCGAAAAGCCTGCCCAAACTCTGATTTCACATCAACGATGACAAAGTGATTTATCGTGTTATCGCTTTGCACAATCTTTTTATCTGCCAGAAATTGCGGGGCCACATCAATTCTACGCTTTTGACCCGTTTCAAGTGCCTGGCGAATCAACGGTCGCGAAGCACTTTCATCAAGCGACCACGGCTGAGGAAGGCGTTCCGGTTCGCCGTAACTCATGCATCCCAGACACAGTCGTGAGACATTCAGGCCACTTCGCCCCAGGTTTACATACTGCATAATCATCTCCCTGCCACGTTATTTAATGAAAATTGCGACGTCTGTTATTGCCAGCTTCCCACCATTTTCGGGATGAATTCACGAATCTCATATTCAGCGAGATTGGGGTGATAGGCGTCTTCGCTCAGAATAGCGTCCAGCTCTTCCCGGCTTTCAGTCTGAGCAATAATCACCCCTGCTCTTTCGCGATCGGAATAGGGACCGATGAGAACAAACTTGCCTGCATTGAAATACTGCTGAAACCAACTGACATGGCGCGTGAAAAGCGCCTCATGCTGAACAGCCGTAATATCGCCATTCACCGTAATATTGATGAGATACATTTTCCCTCTTCTCCTTTACACAGCCATTTTTAAAGCAAGGGTAGTTTCTTTAATCGCGGTAATCAGACGCGCGGCATGAACTTTTGCCAGTGTTTTCTGTTCCAGGACTTTAGCTTCATCACGTCCTGCATAGCTGATGCCAAAGGTGTAAACCGGCTCCTGCCAATCCAGATTGCACAGCAGTGCTGTGGTTTCAAACGGTGTGATGTATTGCTGAATGTCGTGACCGAACAAACCTTCAGGGGAATACAGGCCCTCTGGTGCTCCGGCGGTAAAGGAAATGATCAGCTTTTTGCCACCCAGTTTCGCGGTTGAGCCATGGGCAAAGCCGTGAACTAATACCTGATCAATCCATAACTTCATTAAGCCCGGCACTGAATACCAGGAAAAAGGAAACTGCCAGACAATCACATCGGCGTTGAGTAAGGCTTCCTGTTCCTGTGCCACGTCGATCCGGTAGTCAGGATACAGAGCATCAAGACAGCGAATTTCAGCTTCGGGCAACGCTTTTGCGACTTCATCCAGGATAGTGGCGTTACCAATGGATTCACTAAGATTCGGATGACCTGAAATAATCAGTACATTTTGCATTTTTGGCTTCTTTAACAGGGGTTTGTTTTACTGTAAGTGAGTATAACCAACCCTGATTCTGTTTTTTAGAGCAGCAATAGCTCATACACTCTTAGCCAATAGCTAATAATCTAACTTTGTTTCCTCTGCTGGATGTCGCCATGAACAATGTCATTTACAACCAAATCCGTATTTTCCAGAGCATCGCCCGTGAAGGCAGCATCACTGCTGCGGCCAGGAAACTTGAGATAACGCCACCTTCGGTCAGCAAAGCGCTAAAACTGCTTGAGCAGCATATTGGTCACCCGCTTTTTGTGCGCACCACCCGGCGCATTGAGCTGACGGATGCCGGGGAACAATTGTTGCAACAGACATCGCGGGCTGTGGCGTCACTGGAAAGTGCGGTGGAAAGCATCAAAGACCTGAATCAGGAACCCTCCGGGCTGGTCAGAATTACGCTGTCACGCTTTGCCTACCTGCTTATCCTGAAGCCCTTTATGGCAGAGTTTTGCCAGAGCTACCCCGGAATACAGCTTGAGATATCCGTTTATGACGGAACCGTGAACATGGTTGATGAGCGTTTTGATTTGGGCATTCGTTTTGGGGATATCCTTGAAGAGAGTGTTGTGGCCCGCCCGTTGATGAAACCGTTTCGTGAAGGTTTGTATGCTTCTGCGGCCTATCTCGCGGAACACGGTACGCCCAAACTGCCAGCGGACTTGCATCAGCATCAACTCATCGGCTACCGCTTTATTACCAATAACCGCCTCCTCCCTCTGATGCTGGAAGATAAAGGTGAGCAATTAACCGTTGAGATGCCAGGGCAGCTCATCAGCAATGATATTGATGTCATGGCTGATGGCATACGCAGCGGTCTTGGAATTGGCAGATTGTTTGAGCCGGTGTATGAATTGCAGCCCGATAAAGAGCGGTTTATCCCGGTGATGATGCCTTACTGGAAAACCTATCCACCGGTTTATCTCTACTACTTAAAAAACACCGGCAAGGCAAAACGAGTCAAAGCGCTGATTGATTTTTTAATGATGAAAACCAAAAAATAGCTGACGACATAACCTGTTAAAGGTCCACATCCGTTTGAAGCGCTAAACAGGTATATCGCTGCGTGCGCCGTAGCCGTTAAGGTCAGGAGCAATAACTGGCCGACCACCCGGAGGTCTGTGAAATTTCGGATCCCTCAAAGTACCGGTTAAGCCGTTGATAAATATGAGAGGTGCGATGTTACCTCAGTCTTTTGGTGGTTTTGACAGGATAAGAGTTCAAATTTAGTTTATTTATTAGCCAGCTCATGGCAAAGGTGATCCAGTCAAAGGAGCCAAATTTAAGAAGCCCGCTTAGGAAACTCAGCGGGCTTCTTGCTTTTCATGCTCCGGTACTATGCCTTTATGGCTTTGATGCAATCAGTGAGTGTGAAATTTCCGAAGACAGCCACAGATTCCATGCATTAGCATTTAGGTAACTTTATGATTTTTCCATACCATTTCTGAGAAACCCGCTAAGGACCAGACTGCATTTGTTTAACATCAGATATTGAAAACAGTACGGCAACGGCTGTCATCTTCATTCCAGGCATCATTCACTTCGCTTAATGGCCGAATACGAAATGGGACTGAGAAATCACTCAAAGCAGCAGCTTGTAATAGTTCACCAACCGAAGCGACCAGTTCAGCATCAGATACGCTGCCAAGTCCGCTCCCCATCAGGGTCAGTCCTGATGAGCGTAGTAATTTGCTATGTAATGATATTTCTTGTCCACTTAATGAGCCGATCTGCACAAAACGCACCAATCTGGCACCTCCGGCAGCGGCAGACTTCATAATATCAAGCGCACTCTCCCCCCAGAGATAATCCAAAACGACATCAACACCCTGTTCCATGAGTGCCGGGAGTTCATGCGATAATTCATCCAGCGTAAGCGTGATATCAGCCCCCTGAGTACGGAGTTTCGCCAGGACTTCAGTATTACGCCCAGTCGCGATGATTTTCCCCGCGCCCAGGTGACGAGCGATACGCACCGCCAGACCGCCGGAGGTGCCTGTCGCGCCATTGATGAGAACAGTTTCCCCTTTTCGCAGCTGCGCCCTGCGCGTTAATGCTGTCCAGGATGACATTCCGGGATTACCAATGGCGGCTGCCATTGAGAGATCAAGTGTTGCCGGGAGCGGCACAATACTTTTAGGCGTAACCAGGGTCATCTCAGCCATACTGCCAAAAGGGGAGCTCAATGCGAAAAAAAAGACCGGGTCTCCGTTAGTCAGATAACCTGCGCCATCAATTCCGGGTATAAACGGATATTCCATTGCTGAACTGTAGTGTGTTCCTGCGGCCCGCGACTTGGCCAGTTGACTGATTGCAGCGGCTTTAACGTTAACCACTATATGCTGCTCATCTCCCTGAGGGTCCATGAAATCACCGTAAATCGGCGTTTCGCCTTTGCCATTAACAAGTGCTGCTTTCATTAAGTTCACCTTTAGCTCAAGAAATATATGTGTACAATGCACACATTATTCCCACTCCCGGATGCCGTCAATGAAAAGAGTGCAAAATACACATAAATCCGATTATTTTGATGATTTACATGATACGTTGCTGGCTATCGTCGGTGCTTTCAATCGGCCGCAACGTGATGAAATAATGATAAAAAACTCCGGTATTAATATTGACCGTGCATTATTTCCACTGCTGGTCCTGATAGGCCGCTTTGGCCCTATAGGTGTAGGAGAACTCGCTGATCGGGTGGGGCGGGATTATACGACGGTAAGCCGTCAGGTAACTAAACTCGGGCAAATGGGCCTAACCCATCGACAGAGAAATGTTAAAGATAAGCGAATTAACGAAGCGGTCGTTACGCCTGAAGGAAAAATGATGACCGATAAAATCGATCACACGCGAGCACTCATTTATAACGACATCTTCAATAGCTGGCCGGACAATGACCGCGTTGAATTCGAAAGATTATTGAAAAACTTCGTTCATGATTTTAATGCATTGGAACCCATTAAGTCCGTTTGATCCGGACTTATGAATATGCAGGCGAAGTGCGCAATAAACTTAGCCTGCACGTAAACAGCCGTACATGGCAGGGTCCGCTAGTCTACAGCTCCACGCTCCTACCCTCCTCCCAAGGCCTTGTAAAGGGTAATAAGACTGTTTTGCTGCGAAAGTCTGCTCTGAATCAGAGACTGTTGCGCAGAGAATAATGTCCGTTGCGCATCCAGCACATTCAGGTAGTCCGTCGCACCGTTAGCATAGCGATGGCTCATCACCATTCCCAACCCTACCGTGATGTGTTGAGCATGTCTGACTCATTCAAAGGCACTTGCGCTGAACGCCTGCGTCAGCGGCTTCTCTTTGCCTTTGAGAAAATATCAAAGGACAAAAAAATCCAGCAAATGCTGCGCTTGTCTTTGACTGAGGGTGTACGTCTTCCGGAAATTGTTGATCGTCATTATGACGAATTCGTAGAGCCTCTGGCAGGAGCGATAGGCAGCTTAATCTGAAATATGCTGCCCGGTGCTTTGTCAGGGGATAATGCGTGCCGCTCTCAGTTGCGTGAACAGGCTGAAAAACATTTCGTGGGTGGCCTGCATACGGGTAAAGCCTGCCCGGCGCAGCTTGCTGCCATCACCAAACATGTCGTAATCCCAACCAAACACAAAATCTGCAAAACTCCCGTCGTTCAGCTGTAAAATGTCAGTTTCCATCAGCCGCTGCCCGGCAAGTTCACGCCATGTCGTGCGGTAGTCCTTAAACAACTGATGAAATGACAGCCGGACCGGCGGTGCGTATTCCAGCTCAAACCAGCGCGCGATATGCGGCCAGAGCTCGCTCCAGCGCCAGATGTCACCGTTATTCACGTTGAAAGCCTGGTTCTCTGCCGCAGGCGAGGTTGCAGCCCACAATGTCGCCTCTGCCAGCAACCCGGCGTCAGTATGATCAACGATGCTATGCCAGGTTTGTTCTGAACCGGGAAAGCGGAGAGGTAAATCCTGAGCCTTACACAGCGACGCATACAGTGCGATGCTCATTGCAAGATTCATGGCATTGCCGGGCACCGCGCTGCCAACCACACCCGGCCTGTTTGCATTCCAGTGCCACGTTTTCCCACGCTGAAAATGGCTGAGCCATGTGAGCTGAGCCACGTTAAATTCTGCACCGGGTATGGCGGGATCGCTTTCACGCGCCGGGGTTTTGAACGGTCCAAGATGTGCGCCATAAACTTTGTATCCTTGCATCAGGCTTACAATCTGGAGGGGTGCCATTTTCTCAATGTTACTGACCAGATTGCGCAACATGGTGACGTTCGGTTCAACCATTTCTGTCCAGTTCGCGGCGTTCACCCAGGCGCTGTAAAAAATATGGGTGATGCGGCTGAGTGGTTGCAGTGCCTGCGCGCTGTTTTGCGCATCCAGTAAATCGACGTTTACAACCTGAATATTATCAGGGTGAGATAATGCATTGCGGCTCAGCCCGATAACCTCCCACTCATTTTGCAGAAGTGTTTTGACAAGCTGGCTGCCGACAATACCGCTGGCGCCGGCGACCAGCGCGACCTTTTGTTGCTGCGTCTTATTCATGGTGTTTCTCCAGAGAAGGTGACAGATACAGTGTGATATATTATTTTTTTCACACATATCCCATGAAACTGATGGCACTTATAAGCAGAATCATTAAATGAATAATAAGCTCAATGCCATTGCCACCTTTCTGCGCGTAGCACAAGCAGGCTCTTTTTCTGCAGCCGCCCGCCAGAGCGGTATGAAGCAATCTGCGGTCAGTCAGCAGATTGCCGCACTTGAGGAGGAGCTCGGTGTGGTATTGCTGCATCGTACAACGCGTGTGATGGCGCTTACTGAGCAGGGAGAAAGTTACCGGCGTGATATGCAGCTTTTGCTGGAGGCCATGCGGGAAGCAGAAAGGCGTCTGAACCCTGCCGATCACCACTGGCATGGCAGGGTTCATGTGCAGTTGCCGAGCGGGCTGGGCCAGCTCTTTTTACCCCATCTGCTGACGCTTCAGAAAATGAACTCAGGATTGCACCTTACGCTTTCACTTGATGACCGCATCGCCGATCTTGTCACTGAAGGGGTGGATGTCGCGCTGCGCTTGACCCGTGAGCCTCCGCAAACGCATGCGGCGCGCGTGCTGGCACGTATTGAAACGGCGCTTTTTGCCGCCCCCGGTTTTAAACCGGTTCATTCTGTGAGTGAGCTGGCGGCACATCCACATGTGCGATTCAGCGGCATCGCGCCGGAGGCACCACTACGGTTAGTTTCTGATAGTGAAACTATCGACATCAAAGTTAATACCGTGTTCCGGGCTAATACCAGTGAAGCGCTGTTACAGGCGATAGAGTCAGGCATGGGTATCGGTGGCATGCAGCTACCGCTCGCGGCCAGGGCTTTGCAAGCCGGTACGCTGGTTCCGGTCTTACCCGCCTACCGGTTACCTGATCGCTTCCTCTATGCGGTCTACCCGGACGCCCGCTTTATCCCGCAGAGGGTCAGAAGCATTATCACTGTAATCGAACAATTACTGCCTGAGATGACGGAGCCTTTACGCATTCTATAATGCTTTTTTCATAAAAATACGGCTCGTGCCTTCCGGTTGACAGTCAATACGCCCAACCCCTTCCCTCCCATCAACATGAACTCCCCCACAAACGCCGGCTTCAATTCAGAGAGTGGAAGACCCTCACTGTGGGTAACGCGCTGATTGACGCATTCATTGACCGGGGCTTATGCGATCTGGCAAAGGAATTTGCGTTCCCTTTAACCTGGCTCATAGACATGGTGATGGCGGGACTGCGCGCGGGGGCACCGCTACGCTCTGTTTCTCAATAGACGACGGCAAAGCGTGCATGCAGAAACTTCCTGCGATATCAATATCGTTGTATTACTGTCTGCTGAACTCTACCTCTATTTTATCTGTATCCCCCATCGCGGGGAGTGTCCCGGGATTTACAACGTTCCCGATGGGGGTGTAGCGATATGAAGAGTCAAATGAGGCATAGAATAAAACCAACGTTTGCGTTCCGTACAACATGAGATCACCGGCATGAAGGGTCCCCGGCCGCACCGGGCTGGAAGGCAAGCTATGAGGCAGTTCGGCAAATTTCTCGTTACCATTTAACTCCGTCATTTCGAGTTGCAACGGTAAGGTATTAACAAAGGATTTAGCCGCCGGATTGTCGTGAATTCTGACTTCAAATGGTTGACCATTAATGATCATTCTCGCCTTCATGACGTTATCCTTACGCTGTGTGGTGTCGGCATGGCTTGCAAAAGCGCACACCCATAACAGGCTCGTGAGTAAATATTTCACATGACCTCCGGAAGAGCAGCCACACCCGGCAGGATGTGGCTTTGGCGTTTAACTGAGGTGAGTTTTAAAGAATGACGCCAGCTTGGCGAAAGGGATCAAATCGGTACGGTCGTACAAATCGACATGGCCAGCACCCGGGACGATATACAACTCTTTCGGCTGTCCGGCACGTTTGTAAGCATCTTCGCTGAATTCCTTTGAATGCGCCTGGTCGCCGGTGATGAAAAGCATCGGGCGCGGAGAAATCGTTTCGATATCATTGAACGGATAGAAGTTCATAAACTTCCCTATGCTGCTCAGCATCGGTTTTGTTGTCAGCTCTTCTTTCTCGCCCTGTGGCGTATAACCCCCCCGTGGTGTGCGATAGAAATCGAAGAATTCCCGCTGAACCGCAGAGGTTGAATCATCAAGCTTGTTCACGGTTCCGGGGATATAGGCAATATCGCCGCCTTTAAACTCGACCAGCCGTTGTTCTGTAGCAGACTTAATAAACGCTTTGCGCTGTTCAGGCGTCACGGAATGATTAAGACCATTACGGAACACAGACCCCATGTCATACATGCTGACGGTGGCAATGGCCTTCATTCTCGGGTCAATTTTGGCAGCACTGATAACGAAGCTGCCGCTACCACAGATACCCAGTGCACCAATTCTCTGCGGATCAACATAAGGCTGAGTGCTGAGATAATCGACTGCAGCACTAAAGTCATCCGCATAGATTTCAGGGGAAATCAGATGACCGGGTTTGCCGTCACTCTCCCCCCAGAAGGAAAGATCAATCGCCAGCGTCACGAACCCTTGTTCCGCCAGTTTCTGGGCATATAAATTTGAGCTTTGTTCTTTCACCGCCCCCATCGGATGACCAATGACAATAGCGGGATGCTGCACGTCTTGCTTCATCCCTTTCGGTATAAACAAATTACCGACGACTTTCATTTGATACTGGTTTTTAAAGGTCACTTTTTGCCGGGTGACCTTATCGCTTTGGTAAAAGTTATCGGCTCCGTTAGACATATCGGCTCCTGTCGCAGCAAATGAGCTGATTAACAGCCCTAACATCAGGGTAAATACTTTCATTGATGAATCCTCAGTGGGTTGGATGGATATCTTTACGTGACGTTAATAAAGCCAGGGCAGCCGCGATGACGAGTAAAATGGCACTGATGAGAAAAGTGCTTTGATAGCCACTATGGTCAAAGGCAAAACCCCCGAGAGTGGAGCCCATGGCGATTGACAGTTGCACGATGGCAACCATAAGACCTCCGCCCGCCTCCGCATCTTCCGGCAGGGTTCTGGCAATCCATGTCCACCATCCGGTGGGGGCCGCCGTGGCGATTAATCCCCACAACCCCAGCAACGGCGCAACGATCCATACACTGTTTCCAAAAGCGATCAGCGCCCCGGAGATTGCAGCCATCAGCAAGGGAATGGTGATAAGAGTGGGATAAAAGGCGGTCTTCAAAAACGTGCCAATCACCAGGGTGCCGATAAAGCCCGCCATACCGATGGTCAGCAAAATGAGCGACAGCGTGGTGATATTTACCTGCGTGACTGTCTCGAGGAACGGGCGCAAATAGGTGAATAAGGAAAACTGCCCCATAAAGAACAATCCGCAGGCGGTAAGGCCAGCGGCCACAAGCGGGTTAGCAAAAAGACGAAAAACATTGGCAGTCCTCTTATCGGCTTTCTCCGTGGTCATTGCAGGCAGGCTGAACCACTGCCATATAAAGGCAATGACCGCCACCGGAACGATGCAAAAGAACGCCCCGCGCCAGCCGATGACAGACCCGAGATAACTCCCCAGCGGAGCGGCTATAACGGTTGCCAGCGCGTTACCGCCGTTAAAAATAGCCAGTGCACGGGGAACCCGATGCGCCGGAACCAGGCGAATAGCCGTAGCGGCAGAAAGTGACCAGAATCCTCCAATCGCGATACCAATTAATGCGCGGCCCACCATGTAAATCAGATAACCGGGTGCCAGCGCGATAATTGCACCGGAAACGGCCATCAACAACGTCATGCTCAGCAGCAATACCTTGCGGTTGAGTGTTCCGGCCAGCACAGAAATGGAGAGACTGGTCAGTACCGCAAACAGACCGGAAATCGCGATCCCCTGCCCCACGCGTCCCTCGCTGACACCTAAATCGGCTGATATCGGCGTCAGCAAGCTCACAGGCATAAATTCCGAAGCGATGAGCGCAAAGACGCATAACGTCATCGCGAAAACCCCGCTCCAGTAAGCGTGCTCTTTTTGACGTTTTGTATGACTCGGCAATGCGGACATAAATAGTAATTCCCAATAATCCAGGGTTATTTGCACACCCGCTGAACGCTATTCGCAGAAATAACGTAAAAAAATAAAACGTGAAATAAAGATGAAAAAATAAGAGCGTTAATCTTCCCTCGCGGAATAAGCTCTTGTTGAAAATTTTACACGCGGTGTGCATCATTACTAGCTAATGGATACTGAATGGGCTTATAAGCACTACTTATTAATAAGGCGGGAAGGACTTTATGAAACGCAACCTGAACGATCTTCTTTATTTTATTACGGTTGCCCGTGAAAGCAGCTTCACCCGCGCCGCTGCCAAGCTGGGCGTCACCCAATCCGCACTGAGCCAGGCGATTTCAGCACTTGAAGAGGATATGCAAATTCGCCTGCTGACGCGTACAACCCGTAGCGTATCGCCGACCTCTGCCGGAGAACGGTTGCTACTGACCATAGGCGATCATGTTGATGGCATACTCGCCGAGTTAGACATGCTGACTGAGATGCGTGATAAACCCGCAGGAACTGTTCGCATCACCTGCGGCCCCCATGTTCTGAAAACCATACTGTTGCCCAAATTATCGCCTCTGCTGAAACACTATCCGGATATCAGACTGGAGTTTGATGCTAACCACGGTTTTCGCAACATCGTCGCCGACAGGTTTGACGCGGGTGTCCGTCTGGGTGACACCATCGATAAGGATATGATAGCAATACCGATTAGCCCGAAGTTGCAAATGGCTGCGGTCGCATCGCCTGAGTATTTTGCTACCCATACGATGCCGCAGACGCCACACGACCTTCTCCAGCACAACTGCATTAATATGCGGCAAGCGACGTCAGGGGGACTTTACGTCTGGGAGTTCGACAATGAAGAAGGCCCGGTAAATGTCCGGGTTACCGGGCAACTGACGTTTAATACGACAGCACACATGGTGGACGCGGCATTAGCCGGGCTTGGCATCGCTTTTCTGCCGGAAGAAGAGTTTGAATCACATATTGAGGAGGGGCGCCTGATACGCGTGCTTGAACCGTGGTGCCAGCCATTTCCCGGCTATTACCTGTATTATCCCAGCCGTAAGCAACCCTCACCCGCATTTTCACTGGTCGCTGATGCCTTACGCCACAAGGCATAGAAAAGCCCGCTGGCCTTCAGGCAACGATGAGCGAAGAGATGACCAGGTCTTGTTATGTTAGCCAGTGGCAGGCCGACATATGGCGTCTAAATTTCCATGCCCATGATGTGCAACTTACTTATCTGTGATTCCGTTCTGAATTCAGTATCAGTTATGTGTCGCATGCCTGAAGCTTCATAGAATTTACGAGCGCGATCGTTTTTCTCTCTCACCGAAAGCCACAAAAATTTCTTATCTTGCTTTTGCGCAGCTGTAACGATTTCTTTAAATATCTCTTTTCCAAAGTGTTTACCCGTCGCTTCCGGTGCAAGATAAAGCCGGTCAAGCGATACCCCAGAAATAGCCGTTCCCGGAATCGTATTGACCCACGTGAGTTTGGCAAATCCAACCGGTTTATCGTTTTGCGCCAGAAACCAGCAAACTTTTGGATCCCTTAGTCCGTCATTGAGTGCGGACAAAGAGAATTCACTTTCCAGATACGTATTCATTTCGCGCTCTGACAACCACATATGTCTGAAGTGCGCCGGATATATATTGAAAGCCAGCCTGCGCAACAGGCTGGCATCTACCGGGTGGGCGATTCGTGTATTGATGTTCATGCAGAAACCTTAAACCAGCAATAAATTGGAATGACTTAACATATCAAACTTACTTTAATAACGGTCGAACTCTTCAGCAAGGGTATTCATCACTGCCCTGACTCTTGCGGTGTGCGACAGATCCTGATGCATAACCAGCCAGACCTCATAAGGGCTTTTACGCGTTCTTTCTGGCCACAGGCGGATAAGTTCCGGGTACATTTTCGCAAGATAATCGGGCAGCTCACCCAGGGCCAGCCCTGCGCGAATAAACGTTGCTAACATCATGCTGGAGTCCAGCTCTGCCACTACGCGCCCTTTATGTCTCGGTTCTCCTGCCAGCAGTCCATCCTGAGAGCGCGTAATGCCTGACTGGTAAAGCGCGATACGGTGCCCGTCAAAGCCTTTGCCGGGTTCTGGTATGCCAAACCTGTCGATATACTTATGCGTCGCAAAAAGTCCCACCTCTCTGGAGGCCAGTTTACGGGTAATCAAATCGGGCTGTTCTGGCCGAATGGTGCGTACCGCTATATCCGCTTCGCGTCGGCCGATATCCAGCAGGCGTGTGGTGGTGGTCAGATTTACCCGAATATTGGGAAAGTTATGCTGTACGCGCTCGATTGCCGGTAAAACAAAATCAATGGCCAGCGAGTCAGTGGCAGTCACATGCACTTCTCCTTCAAGCCGGTCATCATCCCCGGAGCCGCGACGTTCAAAGCTGACCGTCAGGCGCTCAATCTCTTCTGCAAGTGAGAGTATTTTTCGCCCGCCAGCGGTCAGAACCCAGCCCTGACGGCTTTTTAAAAATAGTTTACTCCCCAATAATTTTTCAAGCGTATTGAGTCTGCGGCCTACGGTAGTCTGATCAACTGAAAGCTGCTCAGCCGCGCTGCGTAAAGTACCTGCGCGGTATACCGCCAGGAAAATCCGGACATCATCCCAGTTCATCGTTCCTCATGCTGCATTTTTGCAGGTATTGCCTGCATGATAATGCATTTAAGCAGGATGAAACAGCCGTTAAGCTACGTACTTCTTCTGCTGATAACCCTTTTCAACACCGGGAATTTTATGCCTCGACTCTCTTTTATTATTACCGTTGCTATGCTGAGCGCGTTCGGTCTCATCGCGTCCGATATTTATCTTCCGGCGATGCCAGATATGGCACGCGAATTTGCGGTGGATCCATCGCAGATATCTCAGACCATTTCAGCCTATTTACTGGCACTGGCCATATGCCAGCTTTTTTACGGTCCGCTTGCAGATCGCTTTGGACGAAAACCCGTACTGCTCGCTGGCATTGCGATTTACATTGGCGGATCGCTGGGATGTGCCGTTGCTGAAAGCTATTCTTCTTTTCTGCTCTTTCGCCTGCTGCAAGGGGCAGGTGCAGCGGCTGGCCTCGTCATTGGTCGCACGCTGATCGCGGATACCTGTAATAAAGCCATTTCTGCCAGGGTCTACTCGGTCATCTATCCGCTGGTCTCATTGTCACCTGCAATAGCACCGATGATAGGGGGACATCTCGCCGCCACATTTGGATGGCATACGGATTTCATTTTCGTCGCCATTTTCGGCATGGCTACCATGCTGATGATCATTTTCATGCGCGAGACGCGACCTGAAAATATCTCTGCTCCGGCCTCGCCGTTTTCAGGATTTAGGGTAATTTGCAGCGATACGGGGTTCCGGCGTTATACGCTTATCGTCTGTTGCATCTACAGTGCATGGTTTATTTATCTGACTCAGTCTCCTTTTTTATTTGCGCAGCTCGGGATGAGTGAGGAGACGCGAGGATGGCTCTATATTCCCTTAACGGCAGGTATTATCAGTGCCAATGTGTTAACGAAACGGCTTTTAAACTTCTGGCAATATGATCGCATTGTTACTGCCGGCATCATGTGTTTTGTGCTGGGTGGTCTGGCTTATGCCGCAGTAGTGTTTACGGCAGAAAAAGGGATTTTATCTATTTTGCTTCCTATGTGCCTGGTCAGTCTGGCAAACGGCTCCAGCCTTTCACTGGCAATATCCGGGGCAATCAGCAGCGGGCATGGCCATGCCGCCACGGCCTCCGGAATGATTGGTTTTATGCAGATAGGCAGCGCGGCTGTTTTTGCCAACTTCATGAGTGCAGAGTTTGGTTTCAGCCAGCCGGTACTGGGCTCTTCAGTTTTATTGCTGGCTCTCACCGCACTTGTGGCCTGCCGTAAACAGCGTATCCGGCGCCATCATATTCAATCCTCCCGTTGAGCCTCTGACCGGCTGTGAAGGTTGTAATGTTTATTTCTGGCTCGAAATAAGAGTAATTAATCAAAGTTTAAAATAGCGCATTATTTTCACTATTAATGAATTTCTTCAGGATTAACAAATAACAGGTCATCAACGATGCAATTGTCTTCCCGCAAATACATATCCCGGGGTTTTATATAAATAATGTATAAATAATGGCACAACACTCATTGAGTGCATGCCTTTTTTGATCATGCCAATATTCTCACGACTTCAAACGTCAAACAGTATTAACATCTATTTAATTAAAGGATATTTGCATGACAAATTTAAATTATAAACCGACAATCTGGACACGTGCTGATGCTCTGAAGGTCAACGAAAATGACCCGACCACCACACAGCCTGTTGTTAGCGCCGATTTTCCGGTTATGAGTGATGAAGTATTCATTTGGGATACGATGCCGCTTCGGTCATTAGACGGCACGGTGGTTTCTGTCGACGGATGGTCCGTTATTTTCACGCTGACAGCGCAGCGTAATAACAATAATTCAGAATATCTCGATGCAGACGGAAATTATGATATTACCAGTGACTGGAATAATCGCCACGGGCGCGCCAAAATTTGTTACTGGTATTCCCGTACGGGTAAGGATTGGATTTTTGGTGGCCGTGTGATGGCTGAAGGTGTTTCCCCTACGACCCGCGAATGGGCAGGGACGCCAATTTTGCTCAATGAAGACGGCGACATTGATCTTTATTATACCTGTGTCACGCCAGGTGCGACCATTGCAAAAGTGAGAGGCAAAGTGCTGACCTCAGAAGAAGGCGTAACACTGGCCGGTTTCAACGAGGTTAAATCATTATTTTCAGCCGACGGCGTGTATTACCAGACTGAAAGCCAGAATCCATACTGGAACTTCAGGGATCCAAGCCCGTTTATCGATCCTCATGACGGTAAACTCTACATGGTGTTTGAAGGTAACGTGGCGGGTGAGCGGGGTTCTCACGTCATTGGCAAACAGGAAATGGGTACCCTTCCGCCGGACCATCGTGATGTGGGCAATGCAAGATACCAGGCGGGCTGTATTGGTATGGCCGTCGCCAAAGATCTTTCAGGAGATGAATGGGAAATTCTCCCTCCTCTGGTGACCGCTGTCGGCGTCAATGATCAAACCGAACGCCCTCATTTTGTCTTCCAGGATGGAAAATATTACCTGTTCACGATCAGTCATAAGTTTACCTATGCGGAGGGTCTGACGGGGCCTGATGGTGTGTACGGTTTCCTGAGTGATCGCCTTACCGGCCCTTATTCTCCGATGAACGGCTCCGGTTTGGTATTAGGTAATCCACCTTCTCAGCCCTTCCAGACTTACTCGCACTGCGTAATGCCCAATGGCCTGGTGACATCTTTTATTGATAACGTTCCGACCACCGACGGTAATTATCGTATTGGCGGGACAGAGGCTCCTACTGTAAAAATTGTCCTTACCGGAAACCGTTCATTTGTAGAACGCGTGTTTGATTATGGGTATATCCCGCCGATGAAGAATATTATTTTAAATTAATGAGGTGATCTGCCTTTCCGCATAGGCTTTGCGGAAAGGCAGTGCAACTGGATTAAAACGGCACCGGCCCCCCGCTGGCTGAACGATTAAAGATTTATATTGATTCCAAAATCCCTGCCAATACATCTCCCGGCCTTTCAAGCACGGCCAGGTGAGTTCTGGCATTCTCCAAACGTTTCACCTCAAAAAAATCATGCGCCATAGCGAAACGCTGTTGTAAAGCAAGGTATTCGTCGTTTCTGTCGAGGGAATAGATATGGGTAGCCTTCGGTGGATTTTTGAGTTTTTCAAGGCGCTGGAGTGGCGAACCGTATGTCTGATAGGCATCGGCGATCACCTGCCCTGCAAGTCGCCACAACTGGTAGCTGGATTCAGACATTTCGGTTTTGAAATGATGGATCATGGTGGGTGACTCGCTTCCCGCCAGCCAAAATTCGTACAGCTGGTTCCGTGCAAACTGCCAGCGATCTTCATGCTGCATCTCGTTGATTGAAGTGAAAAACGCCGTTGCAGGCTGATTCATGATCCAGTCAAGGAATATCACCGCAGGCACACGTTCTTTCAAACTTTCGGCCAAATCAACCGCTATCCAGCTGGCATGTGCAACGGAAACCGGTACTACGCGGGTCAGACCGAGATGGTCAATGAGTGTCAAAGCGTCTGTTAATAACGCCGCACCGCCAAAATCCTTGCCATCGGTCGATGATTTTCCATGACCACGCCAGTCAATAATGACAACACGGAAAAAAGCAGCGGCCAGTTCAGAGAAGTCATTGAAGACAGTTTTTGGCTGGCACCAGCCTGGCATAAGGAACAGCGTTGTGTCACCCGTACCGATATCCTGATAATCGATATCGCCATGCTCTGTATGCAAAATAGGCATGTTTTCGCCCCGTAGTGAAGTGAGTGGATAACTAACCTATCCGATCCCCCACCAATTAAACAAGAATTTACTTGTTTAATTGGCGCTAATGTCTTATCTCCCGAGAGATCGCTAACTGACCTTTTGATTAACGCGATTATTTTCGAACTGCATAATAAGACTCAGCGCAGCGGGCAAAACAGTCAGCGTGACGAAAGTGGCAACGATCAGGCCGCCGATAATCGCATAGGCCATCGGCCCCCAGAAAACCTGCTCAGCAATCGGGATCATTCCCAGTATGGCAGCGCACGCCGTGAGCAATATGGGCCGGGAACGGTGTTGTGCCGCAGCGTTGATGGCTTCATCGCGGTCAAGCCCCTCCCTGACGTTATTGTCCACTTCACTGATGAGGATTACCGCGTTGCGGATAATCATGCCTGCTAATGCGATGATACCGAGCAACGCAACAAATCCCATCGGCGTACCCGTCGGCAACATCGCCAGCACAATGCCAATCAGTCCGAATGGCGCCATGAACAACGCGAGAAGCATGCGGGAGAAGCGCTGCAACTGGACCATCAGCAGGATCAGCATCACAAACAGTGTGACCGGCAACACCGCGAACACCGAGCTGTTGCCTTTGTCCGACTCGTCTACCACACCGCCCTCCTCTATCGTATATTCCGACGGTAAGCTTGCCCTGATACGTGAGACCAAAGGAGAGAGTTGCTGAGAAACAGCCTCTGCCCGCAGACCTGCAGCTAAATCCGTCTGTACCGTGATAAACGGCAGGCGCTGCCGACGCCAGATAACCGGGTCATCAACTCCCCAGACCGGCGTCGCCACCTGACTCAGGGGGATTTTCTGCCCGCTTGCCGTGGTGATCATCAGGCCGGACAGCGTGGTTAAATCCTGACGTTCGCGCTTATTCCCGCGCAGAACAACGTCAATCAGCCGGTTTTTATCCCTGACGGTGGTGACAACGCTGCCAGACCAGACAGTGTTAAGCAACGTGGCGAGACTTTCGGAAGACACACCCGCCGCCCGTGCTGCGGTCTGATTCACCTGTAACGTGATGACCCGCTCAGGTTCACCGGCGGTCAGATTAACTTCGCGGGTCCGGGGACTGTTTCCGAGAACGCTGGCGAGGTGTTGCGCAATCTGCCTGACCTTCGCATAATCCGGTCCGCTGACGCGATATTTCACCGGCCAGCCGACCGGCGGCCCCAGTTCCAGCGGCGAAACGCGCGTCGTGATATCACTGAAATCCCGGGCCAAAATAGTGTCCAGTTGCGCACGTAACTTATCCCTGTCCTCCAGACTTTTGGCGACAACAACCAGTTGTGCCGTGTTCTCATCATTCAGTAACACGTCCATGGGCAGGTAAAACCGCACCGCGCCTGACCCCACGTAGGTAGAAAAATGATCTACATTCGGATTGTCTTTCAGGGCGTGCTCCAGCCTCTCCGCCCGGCGTGCCGTGTCGCTTTGCGAAGCGTTACCGGGAAGCGTAAGGCTGACCAGCAGTTCCGGGCGATCGGACGCCGGGAAAAATTCGCCCTGCATAAACGTGGTCGCATAAGCGGCAAGCCCTAACAAAAGGCAGGCGAAACTGAGAGTCGCCACGCGTCTTTGCAAAACCTGATTCAGCAGACGCTGATAGAAGCCCATCAGTCTGCCCTGTTTTTCAGCGTGTGACGCCAGTTTCTCAGGTAACAGCCAGGTTCCGATCAGCGGTGAAAACAGAATGGCCACTACCCAGGAACATAAAAGCGCAATCAGCACCACGGCGAAGAGAGAATAGCAATACTCTCCCGCACTTGAGGCGGCAAAGCCTACCGGAATAAAGCCCGCTATCATCACCAGTGTGCCGGTCAGCATCGGGAAGGCGGTGGTTTCAAATGCGTAAGTCGCCGCCCGCCATTTAGAATCACCGGCCTCAATACGGGAGACCATCGCCTCGACGGTGATCATGGCATCGTCCACCAGCAAACCCAGGGCGATGATTAACGCCCCCAGCGAAATACGTTGTAACCCGATGCCGGCGAGCATCATGCCGATAAACGTCATCGCCAGCACGATGGGGATCGCCGCAGCCACCACCAGCCCGGCACGGGTGCCTAATGAGACGAAGGACACCGCCAGCACAATAACCACCGCTTCAATCAATACACGGATAAAGCCGCTTACCGCCTGCGATACTACGGCCGACTGATCCGCGACTTTAACCATCTCAATGCCGTGCGGGAGCTGTGCGCTAATCACGGCCATCCGGTCACTCAGCGCCTTGCCAAAAGAAAGCATGTTGCCTGTAGAAGCCATGGAAATGGCGAGACCGATCGCGGGCTGACCGTTGACCCGAAATGCCGGTGACGGGGGCTCGGCATCCTGGCGGCTAATGGTCGCGATATCCGTCAGCGGAATGTAGCGCCCGGCAATATGCAGCGTCACGGCGCGTAAACTTTGCTCTGACGTCAGGGCGCCGCTCACACGCAAGGCAATGTTTTCACGATCGCTTCGCAAGACGCCCGAAGGTTCTACCGCATTTTGCGCCTTCAGTGCATCGGTGATTTGCTGGAGATCCAGCCCCATTCCCGCCAGTTGTGCCGGTGAAAATGCGAGAACAATATTCTCCTCCTGCACGCCCAGCAGGCTGGCTTTTCCCATATCCGGCAGCGACATCAGACTGCGGCTGATATCATCGACCTTGTCACGAAGCTCACGCGGCGTGAAACCTTCCGCAGTAAAGCCATAAATGGTGCCGAACGTGTCATCAAATTCGTCATCCACCGAGGGACCCTGCACACCCGCTGGCAGTGACGGCGCGATATCCTGCATCTTTTTGCGCACCTGATACCAGATACCCGCCACCTCTGAAGGGGGCGTGTTATCGCGAAGATTCACAAAAATAACCGATTGCCCGGCACGCGTTTCGCTTTGCACAAAATCAAGATAAGGCGTTTCCTGCAGTTTTTTCTCCAGCGTATCGGTAACCAGATTAACCGTATCCTCCACGCTCGCCCCCGGCCAGCTCGCGGACACCACGGCAGTTTTAATGGTAAACGCCGGATCTTCATTACGGGGGAGTTGCTCATAGCTGATGACACCCGCCGCCATTAACAGCAGCATAAAAAAGGCAATCAGTGACTGATGATTCAGCGCCCAGGCTGAAAGGTTGAAGGCCCCGACCGGGGAAGACGGTTTCATTCGCTGTCCTCCCCGGGCATGACTTTTTCACCTTCACGAAGTTTACTCACACCGGCAATGACCACCCTTTCGCCAGGCTGTACACCGGCAGACAGGAATATTTCAGAGGTACTGTAACGCCCGATATCGACGGGCCGTAAATGCAGCGTCAGCGTTTTCTCATCAACAACAAAAACCGCCGGTTTATCACCGGATCGGGTCAGCGCAGAAGCAGGCAATGCAATCAGACGCGGACCTGACGCGTTAAGTGTCAGTTGAACACTGGCACCGAGTGCCATGGCCGGTGGCGGGTTATCGAGGGTAATGCGGAGGCGCCAGGTGCGGGTTTGCGGGTCGGCCTGCGGGCTGACGTCGCGGAAATGCCCCTGCGCAACCACGGAAGGGGCAGAAAGTAACGATATAGTAAACAGGCTGTCAGCTTGCTGAGGAACAGACTGGGGATCGGCCACATCAAATACGGCATCACGCAGGCTGCCACTGGCCAGGGTGATCACAGACTGTCCGGCACTGACCACTTGTCCTGCCGACGCACTGACCTGGGTAATCACGCCGTCAGCCGGAGCCGTGAGTTTTGTCCAGGACACGTTTTCCTGCGCATTTTTGAGCGCATCTTCACTGCTCTGACGCTTCGCGCGGGCAGCCTGCCAGTCAGCTTGCGCACTATCAAGCTGCGAGCGTGCGATAGCCCCGGAAGGCATCAGTAACTGCATACGCCTGAGACTGAGCGCCGCAACCTGCTCTGCCGCGCGGGCACTGTTCAGATCGGCCTGCGCACTGCTGAACTGGTTGCGGCTGGTCTCGCTTTCTTGGGTAGCGAGAACCTGACCGGCGATCACACGATCCCCCACCTCAGCCTGCCGCGTCAGAATACGCCCGTCCAGCCGGAACCCGAGCGTCACCTCTTCATGGGCGCGTATTTCACCCGTTTGAATCAGGGAACTCAAAGCAACAGGAGGCGGTGCGGAAATGGTGCGCACCGGCCTGACAGAGGGCGCTTGTTTATGGGCTTTGTCACCACAACCAGTCAGCACAATGGCAACGATGATCAGACAGGCGGCGGGAATGAAGGGAAGCATCCGACCGGTGGCGGATAAATGGCGAACGGCGTGACGCGCATAATCGGTGAAGGTAACAGCCATGACAGTCTTCCTGAATTGAGATGTCGCTATTCAATCCAATCACTGTCCAGATTCCCGTAATATTTCATCAAGAAACCGTCAAGATGCGCACTTTTTTGCAAGATGGCTGACCGGCGCAGTGACAGCGGACGTGCAGCATGTAAATCAACATCGGCAACGTCCACCGCATCGTCGTCTTCAATAATCAGCATCTGCCTGGTCTCCATACAGGTCATCTTGACGGTTTCTTCATAATTCCCCGACAGTTTATTGACACTGCCTCTTCATACTTCGGGTTTCAGACGCGGCTGCAATCCGCTACGAACCAACGTTTAGGTGATGAGGAATCACAATGACATCCAGAAAACTAATGCTGCAGATGACCTGTTTCAGCCTGTCCGCCACAGTGCTGCAGGCAATGGCCGACACCACGCCGTCTGCGCCGACGTTTACCGTCGGCATGGGCGCACAAAGCGCGCCGCGCTACAGCGGTTCGGATCAGCGCCACTGGCTGGTCGGGCCGGTCATTCAGGCGCGCGATGGCGCCTTTTTCTTCGATTCGCTCAAAGGCGTGGGTTATGACCTGCAGGCGGATAACGGCCTGTATCTGGAACATACGCTGGGATACAGCCTCGGGCGGACAGACAGAGATTCCACCTGGCGGGATGGCTCGAATAAGCTCAAAGGCATGGGGAATATCGATGCGACCATGAATACCGCGCTCGCGGTGGGCTGGTCTGCAACGCCGTGGCTCTCTTTTGAAGGCAAAGCCACCCTGCCACTGACGGACGGGCAAGGTGTGCATTATCAGACTTCCGTCACGGTACTGCCGCTGCAAAACGACACTGACACTGTTGCACTTCAGTCGGCAGCGCTCTTTGGCGACCGGCGCTATATGAATACCTTTTATGGTGTGAGCCGCGAACAAAGCGACCGCACTGACTTCGCGCCTTATCAGTCGGCCGGGGGTTTCTATGGCGTGGACAGCAGCCTGACCTGGAGCCATCAGTTCACGTCCCACTGGGGCGGCGTTATCAGTGCCGATTACACCTGGCTGGACGACAAAGCCGGTAACAGCCCGATTGTCGTTAAGCGTGGCGGCACGACTTACAATTTGGGTGTGCTTTATACCTTCTGATGCAATGAACATGAACCTATGAAAAGTCGTCCCGAACGGCGACTTTTTCATAGGCCCAAAAACACAAAGTCACAACCTTTCTGATAATAAAGGCAGAACACATGAAAGGAGATATCGCAACGCTGGTTTCAATTATTTTGTTTTATATTTTCTCATACTATTGCGTCTTTTTGACGTTATCTCCTCCGCAATTCGGCGGTCATTTCCGGCATATTCTGGATGTCCTCTTAAACTGAAAAAATATATGTGTGATTACAAAAAAATAAGCACACATTCCCGGGCTGGCGCTGTTTAGAAAAGATATTTAAAGCGCACACGGGCACCATAACGGTCATCCGTATTACCGGTTTTTACCGACGGCGATTCCAGCCAGGAGGCATAAGCCCCAAGATAAATATTGAAGTCAGGCATATCCATGATATCAGGCAGGTGCCATGAGGAATGGATGGTGTGAATGTCATATTTTCCCGGCGCCAGAATCGCGCAGTCGCTGTCACAGTCACTGGCTACCCCGGCCATATTGAACTTGTCGATATTGTTGTGCGCATAGATGTAACCCAGTTCCACGCGGTGCCATAAGGCATTTATGCCTGCGCTGAAATCTTTTTCGTCAGCGGCGTCGAGATAAGCCGTACTCAGGTTAACGACCGCACCGTTTTCAGCATCGGTTTTAAGCGTGTTCCAGCTCATCGTCATGCCGTAACCGGTCCGGCCCGACTGGTCTACCCAAACACCCTGAGTATCCTGATATCCATAGGCATTGTTCACCAGGTTACTTTCGACAGCGGCGGCAACCGACCACTCGCCGGATTGCCAGGCCACAACCGGACGGGCATAAACCACATTTTTACGGTTATCTAACGCATTGCCGTGATAGTTATTGTCGACAAATAGCGAACTGCCATCCTCTATAAGCGTGTTGAATTCGAAATACCAGTTATCGAGTGTCTTACTGAGCAGGAAATTGCCGCCGCTGCTGCTGCGCCCGCGCCCCTCTTTCATCATGTAGATATAACCGTAACCGTCACTGTAGAGATCGTTGGCGGTATTACCGGAATACTCAATGAACGTATCCTGGTTCAGCGGGAACATATCCCAGGCCTCGAAGCGACCTATTTTAATTTTCCAGTCATCCTGCTGACCAAAGAAAAATGCCGCATCGTCGAGATTCATTTTTCCGTTTATATCAGCCAGTGGCTGAACAGTGAATCCGGCATATTTTCCATTAACCCCGTTTCGCAGACCATCAAACCCCAGAAGAATACGACCATTCATATCCCAGCGTTCTTTATCTCCGGGTGCCCAGTTTTTATTTGTACTGGTTTTTACCGACGTCAGGCTGCCCGTGCGGCTGGCACCGTCCATATTAAATTCAACATCCCCGTAAAATTTAATATTACTATTCCCGCTGAGCTGAATAGCGGGAGTCGCGGGAACTGCGGGCGTATTGTTTACTAGGGAGGCTAATTGCTTCTCCTGCCTGAGGGCGCGAATTTCTGCCTCCGCACCCGCAGCGCGTTGCTCGGTGACTTTCAGCCGCTGCTCCATTTGTTCCAGCCGTTGTTCGAGGGAAAGCGTATCCTGTGCATTGGCTACTGAGGTACATACAGACGTCAACATACATCCGACCCAGATTTTATTCATCGGAAAAGACCTTCTTATTATTTATATTAGTGTGTCATTTTTTGTATAAATACAGCCCGAAGATAAACGCAGTAATAACCCGCCCATCATCAAAGACGGGTTATTCGCGACGCTGAACAGAATTTATTCCAGCTGCCAGGCTCCGGCATCGGATAATGTTGCCGTTCCATGCCAGGCAAATAAATTTAATTCGCGGCGACCGGCATCAGGATATATCCGGCTACTGAGGCAGGCCTGGCCGTCATTAACAAATACCTCGACGGATGAGCTGTCGATAAACACACGTAAAGCCAGAGGAGCGCCGGGCACTAACGGTACGCTGCGCGTGCCACATAATCCGTACTGCGGGTAGCGGCGCTCCAGCACCAGACGCTGCATCTGGGTATCAACATAGACACGCAAACCGTCCCCCAGGCTAAGTCCATACTGCTCCGCATCACTGCGTGCGCCATCCCAGTGAAGCGCAACTTCCATCGACTCCCCTTTTTCCGCCATCAGGATCTGCTGATTTTTCAAGGTACTAACAGGCCACCGGAACCAGGCCTGACGCAGTGCTTCCACCTCTTTCGCGGGACGCATCTGCAGACGATTGTTCTCATCAAGACTCAGCTCACGCGGCAGAGACAGCATCCCGGCCCAGCCGTCCTGTTGCTCCGGCATCGGCGACTCCCACATAGCCAGCCAGCCAATCACGATGCGGCGGCCATCCGGCGTCAGGAAACTCTGCGGGGCATAGAAGTCATGCCCGTGATCCATTTCAACAAATTCTCCAGCACGGACAAACGGCTCGCCGGGCTGCCAGTCCCCCACCAGATAACCGCTCTGGAACAGATTACGGTTCTCAAAACCCTGCGCGGCTATCCCCTGCGGAGAAAACATCAGGACGCGTTTACCATTAAGGGTAAAGAAATCAGGGCATTCCCACATAAAGCCCATACCGGCTTCTGCCTCATCCAGGATCCCTTCATCCTGCCACTGACGCAGGTCGGCTGAACGATACAACCGTATTTGCCCGGTATCGCCAACGCGCGCACCGACGACCATGTACCAGCTATCCCCTTCGCGCCAGACCTTAGGGTCGCGGAAATGATGCAAGTCCGCCGGGGTATCGATAATGATCCCCTCACGTTTAAAGTGAATACCATCGCCACTGGTTGCCAGGCACTGCACCTGATAAAGGTTTTCGTCATTACCGGCGTCGCCGTGAAATTTATGTCCGGTGTAAATCAGCGCCAGGGTATCGCCATCCACCACCGCCGAACCCGAAAAACAGCCGTCTTTGTCTTCAGGTCCTTCCGGGGCCAGTGCAACGGGCAAGTGTTCCCAGTGAAGCAAATCTTTGCTCCGCGCATGTCCCCAGTGCATCGGTCCCCACTGGGTGGAATACGGATGATGCTGATAAAAGGCGTGATACCAACCCTCAAACCAGATCAGGCCATTAGGATCGTTAATCCAGCCAGCCCTCGCGGCCAGGTGATAGCGCGGGTACCAGCGCAGATTTACCCTCCCGTGCTTAGCCTGAAGTTCCTGTTCAGCATGAGCAATTGTATACGTCATCGTTTTCTCTCTTTTCAATCAGATAGTAGAAAGTTGCGGTATCTGTGGATCCCTCGAAGGCTTACCGGAGCGCAACAAGAAAATAGAAATAAAGGTGATACAGAACACCATCAGCCCCATAACCAGGTAGGACTGGGCAAATCCATATTTTTCGTAGCTGTAGCCGGCGAGGGGTGACAACACGGTGGCTATCACTGAGCTCGTACAGGCAAAGCCCACCAGATAGAGCGTGGATGAGAGTCGTTTATCGAAGTTAAGACTGTTGTATTTGAAGATAGCAATTAACAGTACCGGGAGTTCGACGGCATGCAGCAGCTTAGTAATGGAGATAAGCAGCGGGCCTTCCACTAAACCGGAAGCGACCATGCGCATCGCCATCACCATTCCGGCGAAAATCAGACCATTTTTGGCACCGATACGATTGACCAGCCACGGCGCACAGAACATGCCTGCGGCCTCCAGGAACACCTGAAACGAATTAAGATAACCGTACATGGCATTCCCTTCATGTTGCGTCGGGAACTGTGAGGAAAAATAGACCGGGAACTGCTGATCGTAGACGCCGTAAATACAGGTGCCGACCACAAAGAATACCAGAGCCCAGAAGCGCGGCAGGGTCAGCAGGCGTAATGCGTCCTCAAGGGTGACTTTGCCGCCTGACACGGCTTCCTGCATCGCGTGCGGTGCCGAGGAGACGCGTAACCGCATCAAAAGCATAAAGAAGATCAGACCAGAACAACTGGCGACCGCGAAGTTCAGTTTCGGGTTGATATTAAACAGTAACCCGGCAAAAAACGTGGCGACAGCCCAACCCAGCGATCCCCACATTCTTGCTTTTCCGAATTCAAACTGGCTCTGGCGGGCAACACGCTCGGTGTAGGATTCAAGTACACCAATACCGCCATTGAAGGTCAGGCCGATATAGATCCCGCCAAAAAAACTGCCCAGAAAGACATTAATTTTCAGAAGATGTCCAAACAGCAGATAGGCCGGACCGGAAAAGATCAACAATGCCGTGATAAACCAGAGCAGGTTCTTACGCAGACCGAGTTTATCCTGAATAAAACCATAACAAATTTGCACAAACAGCGTGGAAAGCGACATCACGGAAAAAATGATCCCGGTGTCCCCTGCTTTCAGACCCACTTCCTGATGTAGCCAGATCGAGAGCAACGACCCTGTAGAGGACCAGGTCACAAAGAAAAAGAACAATAAAGCGCTGAGTATCAGATAACTGTGAGAATGACGGGTTTTCATCATGGCAATCTCATGCTGAGGTGGAGCGCAAATGATAACGTTAACATAAAATAAAACGCATGCCGTTTTAAGGCGATTCTAGATGTTAATCACAAAAGTTAACGTTAACATTATCAGTGTGAGATCATGATCAACTTTTCGGGTTTACAGCAAACGACACACGCAGTCCAAAATCACGTATGATCCTTTTACATCAGCAAGTTAGTTTTATAGCCTGTCGCGTAGTGACAAGTTTGGAGCGAGAAGAATGGCATCCCTGAAAGATGTGGCAAAACTGGCAAACGTATCGCTGATGACGGTTTCCAGGGCATTAAACTCCCCGGAACGCCTGAAGCCGGAGACCCTGGCTCGCGTACAGTCCGCTATCGACGCCACTAATTACGTGCCCGATTTATCGGCAAAAAAAATACGTGGCGCTCACGCGATTGCAAAAACCATCGGTGTGCTGGCACTTGATACTGTGACCACCCCCTTTTCAGTGGAAATCACACTCTCCATCGAAGAAACCGCACGTGCGCATGGCTGGAACAGCTTTGTGGTTAACATGTTTTCCGATGACAGCCCGGAAAAAATCGTTGATCTGCTTCTCTCACATCGCCCGGATGGCATTATCTATACCACCATGGGATTGCGGCAGGTACCGCTGCCCGGAAAGTTGTTAAACCTCCCCTGTGTGCTGGCCAACTGTGAAAGCCTGCATCAGCAGGTAGCGAGTTATATCCCCGATGATGAACATGGACAGTATGTTGCGGTGCGGGCACTTTTATCTGCAGGCTATCGTCGCCCGCTCTGCTTACATTTGCCTGCCAACCATCTTGCGACTGTCAGACGCCGCAAAGGGCTGGAGCAGGCATGCACGCAAGCCGGTATAGATCCTGATACGCTCGACCACCATTACATGGAATATGGCGATGAGCATTATCACGATATTCCCGACATGCTTTTGGCCCATATCAACCAGGGCAAACCTCAATTCGATTCAGTGGTATGTGGAAACGATCGTATCGCATTTATGGTCTATCAGACGCTGCTGTCACAGGGCTTAAGGATCCCTGATGATGTTGCGGTGCTTGGCTACGATAATATGGTGGGTATTGGCGATCTATTCTTACCCCCCCTCTCGACCGTGCAATTACCCCATTACGAGATAGGACGCCTTAGTGCGCTTCATATTATTAACGGTGAGTGCCATAAGAATACTGTGGCCGTTGAAAGTCCGTTACTCCTTCGTGAATCAGTGAAAAAACCACAGTAAAAGCAGATGAATATGATCAGCCGCTTTTAAAAGAATGGAAAATATAACAGGCCAGAGAATTGTCCGCAGAAAGCGTTCAGGAGCCTTATCGGGTAGTGAATTAGACTGATTTTCTGATTAGCCGCACCGACAACATCAGCGACCTGTCTCACCCAGGCGAACCTTACCGATTCGCCAGCCGGTTTAAAATTCGTTATCATCCGCTCCCACTCTTCATCCGGGTATCCTGATGTCTGCGATTATCGATACTTTTATTGCCCCGCCGTGCCATGGCCAGATCGAGACGCTGTATCAGGACGAGCATCTGGCGCTTATCAATAAACCCACCGGACTGCTCAGCCTCTCGGGGAAAAACCCGCAAAATCTGGATTCCGTACATCACCGGCTGGTAAAGATATTTCCCGGCTGTACGCTGGTTCACCGTCTGGATTTCGGCACGTCCGGGCTGATGGTGATTGCACGTAATAAGGCTATCAATGCCGCCCTCTGCCATCAATTCAGCCAGCGCACGGTGACCAAAGTGTACAGCGCATTGCTTTGCGGGCATCTGCAACATAACGAGGGGGTGACAGACGCGCCGATCGCCAAAGATCCTGCACTGTTTCCCCTAATGTCAATTTGCGCCGTCCATGGCAAGCCCGCCCGCTCCGGCTACCGGGTGGTTGAGCGCTTTTATCGTGAGCAGGAAAACGGCGAATTACTGCCACTGACGCGGGTACTGCTGACTCCGCAAACCGGGCGCACTCATCAGCTTCGCATTCACTGTCAGTATCTGGGCCACCCGATTTTGGGCTGTGATTTGTATGGCGGACGCCTGCTGCCGGGCACGGAACAGACTCCGCGACTGATGCTGCACGCCAGTGAACTGCATTTTGTTCATCCCGTCAGCGGAGAACGGATCGAAGCCCGCCATGCCAGCCCGTTCTGAAAGCGAAATCCTTTTTAACACCCCGCCCGGCACATTCCCTGCATTAAATTGCCCTCCCGCTTTGCAAAAGCGTTTTTAACCTGACGTTTGACGCTGTAGTCTCAGTAGCGGTTTTTATTTTGCTGCGTTCCAGCCAGGTAAACGGCCTTTAACCGATTTTAATAACGAAAAATTTTAGAAATCTGACGAACAGACAGGACAATTATGGACTCCATGCTCACCGCCCCCCACCCCGATGAGGAGATACCTTCATATCACCGTGCCCGCCGGGCTGCCTGGGGCAGTTTCGTCGGCGCAGTCGTAGACTGGTTTGATTTTTTGCTCTACGGCATCACCGCAGCATTAGTGTTTAACAGCGAATTTTTTCCGCAAATCGACCCGGCAATGGGCACACTCGCCGCATTTGCTACTTTCGGCGTCGGCTTTCTCTTCCGCCCGCTCGGCGGCATTGTCTTCGGACATTTCGGCGATCGCCTGGGTCGTAAGCGGATGCTGATGATGACCGTCTGGATCATGGGCATTGCCACCGCGTGCATCGGTATTCTTCCCTCTTTCGCGACGATTGGCTGGTGGGCTCCGGCGCTGCTGGTCACCTTGCGCGCCATTCAGGGATTTGCCGTGGGCGGCGAATGGGGTGGTGCGGCACTGCTGGCGGTGGAAAGTGCACCTTCCGGTAAAAAGGCGTTCTACAGCAGCGGGATACAGATGGGATACGGCGTCGGCCTGTTGCTGGCGACCGGACTGGTGTCACTGATCAGCAGCCTGACCACCGATGCGCAGTTCCTCAGCTGGGGCTGGCGTTTGCCATTTTTGTTCAGTGTGGTGCTGGTGCTGGGCGCGCTGTGGGTGCGCAATGGCATGGAAGAGTCGGTCGAGTTCGAACGTGCTCAGGAAAAGCTCCCCAAAGCAGCAAAAAAGCGGCTACCGGTATTTGAAGCGCTGTTGCGCCATCCCGGCGCATTTTTGAAAATCATCCTCCTGCGCCTGTGCGAACTGCTGACGATGTACATTGTCACGGCGTTCGCCCTTAACTACTCGACGCATAATCTGGGGATGTCGCGTGAGCTGTTTCTGAATATCGGGCTGCTGGTCGGCGGTATCAGTTGCCTGACGATCCCGTTATTCGCCTGGCTGGCAGACCGTTTTGGCCGTCGCCGCATTTACATCACCGGCGCACTCGTCGGCGCGATGAGCGCCTTCCCGTTCTTTATGGCGCTGGAAGCCCGCTCC
Organism: Rahnella sp. WP5; assembly: GCF_000745615.1. Lineage (NCBI taxonomy): Bacteria > Pseudomonadati > Pseudomonadota > Gammaproteobacteria > Enterobacterales > Yersiniaceae > Rahnella > Rahnella sp. WP5. Next base: position 104,280 of record NZ_KN050720.1, read on the forward strand.
ATTGCCGGGGTGGTGATCTTCTCGCTGCTGCTGGCAAATATCGCTCACGATATGGTGGTCTGCGTCCAGCAACCGATGTTCACGGAAATGTTTGGTGCAGGTTACCGCTACAGCGGTGCGGGTGTCGGTTATCAGGTCGCCAGCGTCGTGGGCGGCGGATTTACACCGTTTATTGCCGCCGCATTGCTGAATTTCTCCGGCGGTGAATGGCATTCCGTCGCCATTTATCTGATGGCTGGCTGTTTGCTTTCTGCCCTGACGGCGATGTTTATGAAGACACCTGCGCCGCGCTGAACCGCCGGCCATGTAGAAAAGCCCGCTTAAAAATATTAAGCGGGCTTTTTTGCACCTGAAACAGATTTAGACCACCCGCAGCTCCTCGTAAGAGATCATCACATGTTCCGCAAATGCCGGACGCTGTGTGAGTTTTTCATAATAGTGTTCAATAGCCGGGAAGGACGGCCGTTCAATGGCAATATCGAAATAGCGATACAAACTGTGCCCAAACTGAATATCGGCCAGTGTGAATGCGCTTCCGGCAAGGTAGCCATGCCGGGCAATCTGCGCTTCGGCAATCGCCAGCTTCTTGTTCAGATTCTGCAATGATTTTTCTAATGCCTGATGATCCTGATCTTTAGCCGCCGTTCTCACCACCATCCAGAACACCGGCGCAGTGAAATTCATCGCTACGCTGATTTTTGCCCATTCCGTCCATTTATCGGTTTCGGCTCGCCGTTCAGGATCCTGCGGCCAGAATTCATCAGCACCGTATTTTCCTGCCAGATAACGCAGGATGGCGCCGGTTTCCCACAGCGGCTGGCCTTCACCATCGCGGATCACAGGAACCGTGCCATTGGGGTTCATCGCCAGAAATTCCGGGGTGTCATTCCCCCCGTATTTATGGCCGATGTCAAACCGCTCATACTCCAGCCCTAATTCCCCGATACACCACATCAGCGCCTGCACATTTGACGACGTTTTTCTGCCCCATACCCGAATCATTCACTTCCCCCTGTTCGTTCATAAAAGCACCATCCGGCTCTTGTACCCTAATAAAACATTGGCGACACCGTGCAGACAAGCCATATTTAGAATGAATGACGATAAACGAAGCCCAAAGGAAAAGCGTATGGATAACAAGTCCCTCACCCCCTCACAGGCGATTGAGAAGCTCGAAAAGATGTACAACGACTCTGTGGCCGCCCTGCGGGATGCGATTAAAGATTTCATCGTTCAGGGTACATTGCCTGATATCACAGCGCGTGCTGCCGGGCTGTTTGTTTATCCGGAACTGCGGGTCAGCTGGGATGGCGTGACGCCAGCCAAAAACCCGACCCGCGCTTATGGCCGTTTTTCGCATCCGGGCCGTTATGCCAACACCATCACGCATCCTGAGCTGTTCCGTGATTATCTGCTGGAACAGCTTTCCCTGCTGGAAGAGGAATATGATGCGGTGATTGAAGTGGTGCCGTCACAGCAGGAAATCCCTTATTCGTATGTGATTGACGGCTCGGATCTGACGCTTGACCGGTCGATGAGCGCCGGGCTGGCGAAGCATTTCCCGACCACAGAACTGTCGCAGATAGGCGATGAAACCGCAGACGGCCTGCATTATCCCGGTGACACTTTCCCGCTGTCGCATTTCAATGCGCTGCGCGCTGATTTCTCGCTGGCACGCCTGCGCCATTACACCGGCACGCTCACCGAACATTTTCAGCCATATGTGCTATTCACCAACTACACCCGATACGTCGATGAGTTTGTCAGCTGGGCGTGTGCGCAAATTGCCGATCCGGAAAGCCCGTATGAAGCACTGGCCTGCGCGGGCAGTGTATTTATCACGGCAGAAACGCAAAACCCTGAGCAGGCAGTGTCTGATCTGGCCTGGAAAAAACACCAGATGCCCGCCTATCATCTGATTGCCCGCGACGGTGCGGGGATTACACTGGTGAACATCGGCGTCGGCCCTGCCAACGCCAAAACCATTTGTGACCATCTGGCGGTGCTGCGTCCCCATGTCTGGCTGATGATTGGTCACTGCGGCGGATTACGTGAAACACAGTCGATCGGTGATTACGTTCTGGCGCACGCTTATTTACGTGACGACCATGTACTGGATGCCGTACTGCCGCCGGATATCCCGATCCCAAGCATTGCTGAAGTGCAACGTGCCTTGTATGACGCGACCAAAATGATGAGCGGCATGCCGGGTGAGCTGGTCAAGCAACGCCTGCGTACCGGCACGGTGGTGACTACCGATGACCGTAACTGGGAATTGCGTTATTCCGCCTCAGCGCTGCGTTTTAATCTCAGCCGCGCGGTCGCCGTCGATATGGAAAGTGCGACCATCGCCGCGCAGGGATACCGCTTCCGGGTGCCTTACGGCACGCTGCTGTGCGTATCGGATAAGCCGTTGCACGGTGAAATCAAACTGCCGGGTCAGGCAAACAAATTCTACGAAGGCGCCATCTCAGAACATCTGCAAATTGGTATCTGTGCCATCGACCTGTTGCGCGCTGAGGGCGATCATCTGCATTCACGCAAATTGCGTACCTTTAACGAACCCCCTTTCCGCTGATAACCACTCTGATTCCCCTTAAAGAGTTCGTGTTGCAGGCAGGCGGCAAGTTTGATAATCCCGGTGAGCTGACATTAAGTCAGTGATTCGGGTTATTAACCGCAGCCCCCCATCTGCGGCACGAAATATGGCGGGGAATTAAGGATTTCCTAAAAAAGACTTTGCATAATGCAGAGTCTTTTACCATCATAAATTAAAACGCTGTTCTACTTTCTTCCACACTGGAATTCTCTTGCAAAACGTCATCGTCTCTTTGCGCAAAGCCATCGAGCGCACGCCCTGGTATCCGAAACGGCGTTCTTACCGTACGTTGTTCTGGCGCGAAATAACGCCCCTCGCTGTCCCTATTTTCTTCGAAAATGCCTGCGTACTGCTGATGGGCGTACTGAGTACTTTTCTGGTCAGCTGGCTGGGCAAGGAAGCAATGGCAGGCGTGGGTCTGGCCGACAGTTTCAATATGGTGGTGATTTCATTCTTCGCCGCTGTCGATCTTGGTACCACCGTCGTCGTGGCGTTCAGCCTCGGTAAACTCGACCACGAGCGCGCCCGTGCGGCAGCACGTCAGTCACTGGCGATCATGACCGTTTTTGCCGTACTGCTGGCGATACTTCTGCAATTTTCCGGACATGTAATTGTCGACATGATCGCCGGCAATGCCGAGCCGGAGGTAAAAGAACTGGCGCTGTCTTACCTGCAAATGAGCAGCTGGAGCTATCCGGCGGCAGCCATTGCCCTGATCGGTTCCGGTGCTTTGCGTGGTGCGGGTAACACCAAAATCCCGATGTTACTTAACGGCGGGATGAACATCCTCAATCTGGTGATCAGCAGTGTGCTGATCTATGGTTGTTTCGGCTGGCACGGTCTGGGCTTTATCGGTGCCGGACTGGGGCTGACCATTTCACGTTATATCGGCGCGGTGGCCGTCATTTTCGTGCTGATGATTGGTTTCAATCCGTCCCTGAAAATCTCGCTGAAAAGCTATTTTCTGCCGCTCAATACCAACATTCTGCGCGAAGTCTTAGGCATCGGTATTCCGGCCAGTATCGAATCGGTATTGTTTAACGGCGGTAAATTACTGACGCAGGTTTTTGTCGCAGGCATGGGCACCAATGTGATTGCCGGTAACTTTATCGCCTTCTCGATTGCGGCGCTGATCAACCTGCCGGGCAACGCGCTGGGTTCTGCCTCGACCATTATCGTGGGAACACGTCTGGGCAAAGGGCAAATTGCCCAATCTGAGCGCCAGTTGCGCCATATTTTCTGGCTTTCCACTTTCGGGCTGTGTGTTCTGGCCTTCCTTTCAGTGCCATTTGCCGGTTTGCTGGCACGGTTTTACACCAACGAACAGGATGTTATCGACGTCGTCAAAATCCTTATCTGGCTGAACGCCGCCTTTATGCCTTTCTGGGCTGCCTCGTGGGTATTGCCTGCGGGCCTGAAAGGCGCGCGTGATGCCCGCTTTACCATGTACGTTTCTATGCTCGGGATGTGGGGCTGCCGTATTGTGGTGGGCTATTTCCTCGGGATCGTCCTGGGTTTCGGCGTAGTCGGCATCTGGCTGGGGATGTTCCTCGACTGGATCGTGCGCGGCCTGTTTTTCTACTGGCGTATGGCCAGCGGCCGCTGGTTGTGGAAATACCCGAAGGCCAAAAGGACAGCATGACTTACTGCGGTTATGCCCGCCGGTACATCCGGCGGGGATGGCCGATTTTCCCGTAGAGCATGTCGACTTTCAAATCGCCTTTCTGCACACAGTGTTCGAGATAGCGGCGGGCAGTGGTTTTACTCAACCCCGTTTCGCTGACGACTTCATCCACTGAATAGCAGCGTCCGGCATCCTGCATAAAGATGCCTTCCACCAGATTTAACGTGTTTTCCTCGATGCCTTTATTACCCGCTTTCGGCGTGAAATCCTTCGCCTGGAGCTGATAAAGGCTGTCTACGTTTTGCTGATCCACCACTTTCCAGGTCCGCTGTGTCTGGCTGAACTGGATAAAGCGATCCAGCGATTGTTGCAGCCTGTTCCACGACACCGGTTTGAGGATGTAATCAAAAGCACCACAGCGGATCGCCTGACTGCAGGTATTCATGTCGCTGGCGGCGGTGATAAAAATCACCGAACAGGGTGTTCTCTTCAGCAGGTCATCCTCAATCAGTGAAATCCCCTGACCGTCAGGCAAATAGTTATCCAGCAACAGCAGTTGCGGCCGCTTTTCTTCGATAAGCACTTTCGCTTCATGCAGCGTGGATGCGACACCCACCAGTCGCAACCAGCGGTGATTATCAATCAGTTCGGCATACAGTTGTGCCAGCTGGTTTTCATCTTCAACAATCATTACGTCAATCATTTCAGCTTGCATCATTTGCTCTCTTCCAGTTCTTCTGGTCGGGGATTACCGGCATAAAGCCACCTTTTTCTTCAGGGCAGCACACCGGAATAAAGACCGAGAAAACAGCGCCGCTCGGCGGATTATCGGACACTTCAATGGTTCCGCCCGCATGGCTGACATAGCTGGCAACCAGATGCAGTCCCAGCCCGTGATCGCCTTGCGTTTTGGATGTCACCCCCAGCGCAAAAATCTGTTCGCGCCGCTCCTGCGCAATCCCGATGCCGTGGTCAGCGACTTCAATCACCAGCTCATCCGTGCCGGAAACGACATACACTTCAACCGGCCCGGCATCACTGCCGCGCAGTAACGTGGCTTCGATGGCGTTATCCAGCAGGTTGCCGATGATCGACATCAGTTCAGTTTCACTGAGCGCAGCAGGCAGATACGTTAATTCACAGGCAGGATCGAATGTGAGCTCAACACCTTTTTCCCGTGCACGGGCATATTTTCCGAGTAATAAACCGCACAACCTTGGCGAGCAGAACCGCTCTGAAACGAAATCCAGCAATTCCTGCGCACTTTCAGACTGGGCCTCGATATAACGAATCGCCTCATCGTAGCGTCCCATATGCAGCAGGCCAGCGAGCGTTGCCGTCCAGTTGAGCTGTTCATGCCGCATCACCCGCAGGTTATCGGCATAACGCTGCACCTGACTTAGCTGGATGCTGAGCCGGTCGATATCGCTGCAATCCCGAAAAGTGATCACCCAGCCCTGAAGCTGGTCTTCCAGCATGATCCGCACCCGACTGGCAATCACGGTCAGGTTATTGAACAGGCAGATTTCGTCGTGAATGTCTTTTTTCAGCATGACCTGCGGGTCAAAGAAACTGACCGGCGCAATCACCTGCCTGAGCGGCTGACCACGCAGTTCACGGGACGGCACGTCAAGGTTGAGCAGCTTTTTGGCCGCCTGGTTGATGACCGCCACGCGGGAGTGCGCATCAATGGCGATCACCCCTTCGTAAATCGACTCCATCAGCGCCTTTTGCTGACGCACCAGCAGGCCGATTTCCCGGGGCTCCAGCGCAAACATCTGTCGTTTAATCGAACGTGAAAAAAACCATGAAAAGGTAAACAACGCCAGCAGCAAGGTGGCGGCCGCCAGTAAAATGCGGATGGCTTTTTCAACGGTCAGACTGTTGATGTGGCTGGTGAGATAGCCGACAGAAACGATACCCATCACCTTGCCTTGCGCATTCACGATCGGTGCTTTACTGCGCAGCGACAGCCCGATCCCACCCAGCCGGATGGTGGTGGTGCTTTTACCCGCCAGCACTTCTTCGTTGTCCCCTCCGACCAGCGTTTTTCCGACGCGGTCAGCATAAATCGAATGAAACAGATGTATCGCTTTACCATCGCCGATCACCATATAACTGGCATCGCTGTGAGCAGAAATATTCCTCATTAAACTGTTAATTGCTGAAATGTCCTTATTTTCAACTGCGGTAATTAATGAGGGAATAAGTGCAATTTCCTCTGCCTGAACTTTTGCACGAATACCCATATCTTCATATAACTGACGTTCTATATCGTGATAGTAATAAACACCTGTCAGCGAAAAAAGCGCCATAAATAACACAACAAGATAAACAAAAAGCTTTATCTGAAAAGAAGGACGGAACCGCATCGGAGAACCTATCGCCAGACCGTGATATTAACAAACAGTATGTGAAGATTATCATCCCCCTGTATTTCCGTCAGAATGAAGGATCAAAGTTGCGAGGCATGCCGCAGAACACCTTCAGGCACCGCAAGCCTCTGACGGCACAACACATAATTCACAACAGCTATTTCACGATAAATTAACAGTAATATTATAATTACAAATAACACCATAAAAACCACGAGAAAATAAACGCATCACGAATTTTTAAATTAATTAAAACCATAAAAACCTTTCGCTCCTTTAAAACACTCTGCCTAATTTGCGGCACTTCACATATTACCGGTTATTATTCCTCTTACACTCCCTGCACAAATTGACACAGGGGATTCATCATGAGTACAACCGACGACACTTATTCTGTTCCCGCGGGAGTTTCTTCCGCAAAACAGCTCTCATTAAAAGAAAAATGGTGGCACATTCTCGACACCTGGAAAATCGGCATTATTCCGTTGCCGCTGTTTGCCATGGCGGGGTTGCTTATCGCAATAGATTGTCTCGACGGCAAACTGCCGAGCGACATCGTGGTCATGGTCGCCACGCTGGCGTTCTTTGGATTCGCCTGCGGCGAATTCGGCAAACGTCTTCCTTTCATCGGCAAGATGGGCGCGGCAGCGATTTGCGCCACGTTCATTCCTTCCGCGCTGGTCTATTACGGCCTGCTGCCGGATGTCGTGGTGGAATCCACCACCAAGTTCTATAAAAGCACCAACATTCTGTATCTCTACATTTGTTGCATCATCGTGGGCAGCATCATGAGCATGGATCGCAAAGTGCTGATCCAGGGTTTCATGCGTATTTTCTTCCCGATGCTGTGTGGCGAAGTGGTCGGCATGCTGGTCGGGATGGGCGTGGGTCTGTCGCTGGGCATGGAACCTTTCCAGATTTTCTTCTTCCTGATCCTGCCGATTATGGCCGGTGGCGTCGGTGAAGGAGCGATTCCACTTTCCATCGGTTATGCAGCCATCCTGCATATGGATCAGGGCGTAGCGCTGGGTCGCATTCTGCCTATCGTGATGCTGGGGGGTCTGACCGCTATCGTCATTTCCGGCTCGCTCAACCAGTTGGGTAAACGCTATCCGCATCTGACCGGCGAAGGCCAGCTGATGCCGTCTTCCAAAAATGCCACCGCTGACAGCAGCAAGCTGAGCGGCACCGGTGGTAAAACGGATGTCACCACCATCGCGGCAGGCGCCCTGCTGGCCGTTCTGCTGTATATGGTGGGCATGCTGTTACACAAACTGATTGGTCTTCCTGCACCGGTCGGCATGCTGTTTGCGGCCGTTGGCCTGAAACTGGCGCACGGCGTTTCACCCCGCCTGCTGGAAGGCTCTCAGGTGGTGTACAAATTCTTCCAGACTTCCGTCACCTACCCGATTTTGTTCGCCGTCGGCGTGGCCATCACACCGTGGAATGAACTGGTCGCCGCATTCACCATTTCTAATCTCCTGGTCATTGTCAGCACCGTTGCGGCGCTGGTCGCCACCGGCTTCTTCGTCGGCAAGAAAATTGGCATGCACCCGATTGATGTGGCCATTGTTTCGTGCTGCCAGAGCGGTCAGGGCGGTACCGGTGACGTCGCCATTCTGACAGCGGGTAACCGCATGCAACTGATGCCATTTGCCCAAATTGCTACGCGCATTGGCGGCGCCATCAATGTCTCAGTCTCCCTGCTGGTGCTTGGCAACTTCCTTGTCTGACGCCGGGCTAACCCTTTTTTAATTCAGGACATTTTTATGAAACTGGCAAGTTATCTCTATCAGGGGCGCAAGTCCTACGGCATCGCGACAGAGCGCGGCATGATCGACCTCGGCCGCCATCTCGGGCAACGTTATCCCGACCTCAAAGCCCTGCTGGCAGGCAATGCACTGGCACAGGCCCAGGCGCTGGCTGCCCTGCCCGCTGATGTGGATTTCGACGACCTGACTTTTCTGCCGGTGATCCAGAATCCGGAAAAAATTCTCTGTGTCGGCATGAATTACGCCGAAAAGCGTAAAGAGTTTGATCAGCATAATCCGGCCCCGACGCTGTTCGTCCGCTTCGCCGATTCCCAAACCGGCCATGCCTCTCCCGTTATCAAACCGAGCCTTTCTGTCGAGTTTGATTACGAAGGTGAACTGGCGGTGATTATCGGTTCTGCGGGGGAAAATATTTCCCGCGAAGATGCACTTACTCATGTCGCAGGATATAGCTGTTATATGGACGGCTCCGCCCGTGACTGGCAGCACACCTGGTTTACCGCCGGTAAAAACTGGCCGCAAACCGGTGCGTTCGGACCGTGGATGACCACCGCCGATGAGATCCCCGACCCGCACACCCTGGCGATCCGCACCTGGCTGAACGGCCACATGGTGCAGGACGACAACACCCGCAGCATGATCCACAAAGTCGCCGAACTGATTGAGTACATCAGCACCTTTACCTCGCTGAGTGCCGGTGACGTGATCATTACCGGCTCACCGGGCGGCGTGGGTAAAAAGCGCGTACCGCCGCTGTTTATGAAACCCGGCGACCGTATCGAAGTAGAAATCGAAAAGATTGGTCATCTCAGCAATATGATCGTCGCAGCAGACACGAAGGTTGCCGCCAGCCGTCAGGTGAGTCATGCCCAGGCAGCCCACTAACCGGTTAACACTGACCGAACTGGCCGGGCATTCAGCCCGGCGTTTTAAACATCGCTTTGACTTACAGCCGACATCAGGAACGCATTATGTTCAGCCGTGACCAACCGGACTTTCATGTCATCAGTGTCAGCCAGCCGCCGGAAGGCATGCTGGAGGATATCCGCACCCTGTTGCAGCAAAGCCAGTTAGGCATGGATGACGACATTGAGCAGTTCGTGGTGGCCTGCTCCGGCCGCCGTCTGGTCGGCTGCGCCGGTCTGGTCAGCAACACTATCAAATGCGTCGCCGTGGCCGCCGACTGGCGCGGGGAAAATCTCAGCGCCAGATTGCTGGGTGAAGTGGAAAATCTGGCGGTGTCCGGCGGCAAATTCCATTTATTTCTCTATACGCGGCCATCGAATCTGCAGCGCTTTCGCGGCTGCGGATTTTACCCGCTGGTGCAATGGGATGACGTTGCCGTGCTGATGGAAAACACGCCGGTGGGCATCAGCCATTATTGCCGCGGGTTGCAACGCCATCATCACAGCGGCCAGCGCATCGGTGCCGTGGTAATGAATGCCAACCCGTTCACCCTCGGGCATCGCTTTCTGGCAGAACAGGCAGCGGCAACCTGCGACTGGTTGCATGTGTTTGTGGTGAGCGAAGATGTGTCGTATTTCCCGTTTAAAGAACGTCTTGAAATGGTCCGTCTGGGTGTCGCGGACCTGCCCAACGTGACGGTGCATGCCGGTTCTGAATACCTGATCTCCCGCGCAACTTTTCCCGGCTATTTTCTCAAGGACGCCGGGCTGGTGAATCAGGCGTGGAGCGTGATGGATTTGCTGATTTTTCGTCAGTACATCGCACCGGCGTTAGGCATTACCCACCGTTTTGTCGGCAGCGAGCCTTTCTGCCCGGTGACCCATCAGTACAACTGCGACATGCATGACTGGCTGGAAGCGCCCGCACGCCTGACGTCGCCACCGCTGAAGGTGATTGAGTTGCCGCGCAAACGTCACGCCAGCGGCCGGGCCATTTCGGCCTCAGAAGTGCGTGCGCTGCTCCGGGCGCATCAGTTACCGCGCATCCGGGACATTGTTCCGCTCAGCACTTATGTACACCTTGAACAACACTATTCCGCCACTGCGCCCGCAGAACCGGCGCATGACGATGTCCTTATTATTTCACCCTCACTTTGTTAACAGCAGGAAATATTGATGAAAATTGTGAAGGAGGCGCTGGCAGGCACGGTTGAATCCAGCGATTTACTGGTAAAAATCGCCCCGGCCAGTGAGCTGAATGTGGTGATCAGCAGCGAGGTCGCCAAACAATTTGGCGACCAGATCCGCAGTGTGGTGAATGACACGCTGAGTGCACTCGGCGTCATCGCGGGTTTGGTGATTATCGAAGATAAAGGTGCGCTGGATTGTGTGATCCGCGCCCGGGTACAAAGTGCAGTACTGCGTGCGGCACAGGCTGAAGAGATTAACTGGGAGACATTACGATGAAAAAACTCCGCCGCAGTATGCTGTTCCTGCCGGGGTCCAGCGCCGCCATGTTATCCACGGCATTTATCTATCGCCCTGACTCCATCATGTTTGATCTGGAAGATGCCGTTTCGCTGCGCGAAAAAGATACCGCGCGCATTCTGGTATTTCATGCCCTGCAACACCCGATGTATCGCGATATTGAAACCGTGGTGCGCATCAATCAGCTCAGCACCCCCTTTGGCCTTAAAGATCTCGAGGCCGTGGTGCGGGCGGGCGTGGATGTGGTGCGCTTACCCAAAACCGATACGCCGGAAGATATTTTTGAGCTGGAAGCGCATATCGAACGCATCGAGAAAGACTGCGGTCGCGAAGTTGGCTCCACCAAAATTATGGCGGCCATCGAATCGGCCATTGGTGTGATTAACGCCGTGGCGATCGCCCGCTGCTCGCCGCGTCTGATCGGTATCGCGCTGGCGGCTTTCGATTATGTGATGGACATGCAAACCGAGCGCGGCGACGGTACCGAACTGTTTTATGCCCGTTGCGCCGTGCTGCACGCGGCACGCGCCGCCGGAATTGACGCCTTCGATGTGGTGTATTCCGACATCAACGATGAGGCCGGTTTCCTGCGTGAAGTGGAACTGATCCGCAAGATGGGCTTTAACGGCAAATCCCTGATCAACCCGCGACAGATTGAGCTGCTGCATAACGCTTACGCACCGACGCAGGAAGATGTCGACTATGCGCACCGCGTGATTGCCGCCGCAGAGGAAGGCGAGCGCAAGGGTCTGGGCGTAATTTCGCTCAACGGCAAGATGATCGATGGCCCGATCATTAACCATGCGCAGGTGGTACTGGAACGCGCCAGTGCATCCGGCATCCGTCGCTAGCCCTCAATTTTGCACAGGAATATCAAGATAATGAGTCATTTAACTGAAACTTTGCACAGCCTTTATCCGCAGCTCAGGCATCTGACTGCCTTTGACGGCGCGCACCGCAATACGCCGTATCTTTCCGATCCCGATGCCCGCCTGCACCGTAAACTTTGTGATTCACTGGAACAGGCGATCGCCCGCAGCGGCCTGAAAGACGGCATGACCATTTCCTTCCACCATGCTTTCCGTGAAGGTGATCAGGTCATTAATAACGTCGTCGCCACACTGGCGAAGCTCGGTTTTAAAAACCTCACGCTGGCGTCCAGTTCGCTGATGACCTGCAACGATGCGCTGATCGAACCTATCCGCAACGGCGTCATCACCCGTATTTATACCTCCGGGATGCGTGGCAAACTGGCCGATGCCATTTCTCACGGACTGATGAAAGAACCGGTACAAATCCACTCACACGGCGGTCGGGTTAAATTGTTGCAGGACGGCGAGCTGAAGATTGATGTCGCGTTTCTCGGCGTGCCATGCAGCGATGAATTCGGCAATGCCAACGGCACGCACGGTAAATCCTGCTGCGGTTCGCTGGGCTACGCGATGGTGGATGCACAGTTCGCCAGAACCGTGGTGCTGCTGACCGAAGAACTGGTGCCCTTCCCTAATATGCCCGCCAGCCTGGTGCAGGATCAGGTGGATTACATCGTTAAAGTCGATCAGGTCGGCGATCCGGCAAAAATCAGCGTCGGCGCAGCGCGGGTGACCAGTAATCCGCGCGAACTGATGATCGCCCGCACGGCGGCTGAAGTCATCGAATACTCCGGCTATTTCAAACCGGGCTTTTCAATGCAAACCGGTTCCGGTGCAGCGGCTACGGCCTGCACCCGTTTCATGGAAGAGAAAATGGAACGCAACCAGATCACCGCCCGTTTTGCCCTCGGGGGCATCACCGGCAGTCTGGTGGATTTACATGAAAAAGGCCTGATTGAAACGTTGCTGGATACGCAATGTTTCGACGGTCAGGCTGCGGCGTCACTTAGCCGTAACCCGCAGCATATCGAGATTTCTACCAACGTTTATGCCAATCCGGGAGCCAAAGCCGCGAGCTGCGATCAACTGGATATTGTCATTCTGAGTGCGCTGGAAATTGACACCGGCTTTAACGTTAACGTGATCACGGGTTCCGACGGCGTTATGCGTGGCGCGTCCGGCGGTCATTGCGATGTCGCCAGTGCGGCCAATCTGACCATTGTCGTCGCGCCTTTACTGCGCAGCCGAATTCCGACAGTCGTACGTCGCGTCACCACCCGCGTCACACCGGGGGAAAGCATCGATGTGCTGGTGACTGACCACGGCATCGCCGTCAATCCGGCACGTCCTGAAATCCGTCAGCGGCTGGAAGAGGCTGGCATGAAAATCATGGACATCGAAGCGTTGTATCAGCGGGCGATTTCCCTGACCGGCGAACCGAAACCGATTGAATTCACTGACCGTGTGGTGGGCGTTATCCGCTATCGCGACGGCAGCGTGATCGACGTGGTTCATCAGGTAAAAGAGGACGCATAATGACCATCATGACGCCTGCGGATGCAGGCGTCAGCCTGGAGGATTTGCTGGCAGCAAAGGAACTGCGTGCCAAACGGCAAACCGACTGGCTGACTCAATTCTCACAACCGCTGATTTCACTCACGCTGGTGACGCCGGGGCCGGTGAAAGACTCCGTGGCCTGGCGTCAGGTGATGCGCGAGGCGTTGCAACGTGCCGAAGTTATGCTGCTGCAACACGGCTGGCCGGTGCTGAAACATCAGGTTTTCTGGCTGCCGACCGGCGCCGAAGCATTCTGGTGCGTGGCACATCCTGCGCCGGAAGTGAAAGCGGCCACGGTTGAACTGGAACAATCGCATGCCCTCGGGCGTTTATGGGATTTCGATGTGATCTGCCCGCAGGCGGGTGTTGTTGGCCGCCGTTCGCTGGACAATGCCAGCCGCCGCTGCCTGATTTGCGACGGTCCTGCGCATGCCTGCGCCCGTTCACGTCAGCACCCGCTCGTGGACGTTATCGCTAAAGTGGAGGCACTGATTGATGGCTGGCACCGCACGCGCTGAACACCCCGCCTGCACGGACATCGCTACGCTGGCGGCAGAGGCGTTGCGCCGTGAAGTGTGGCTGACGCCCAAACCGGGACTGGTCGACAGCGCCAATAACGGCTCGCACCGCGACATGGATTTACCCCTGTTTCTGCGCAGCATTGACGCCATCACGCCCTGGCTGCATCAGTTTTTCGCCCTTGGTCAGCAGGATTTCCTGCAACCGGCGCAGGCGATGCTGACGCGCATCCGCCCGACCGGAATAGCCTGCGAACAGGCGATGTTCGGTGCCACACAAGGCGTTAATACGCATAAAGGCGGCATCTTTTCACTGGGATTATTGTGCACCGCCGCAGGCAGGCTGACCGGCCAAAGCCAGCCACTGACCCGCCACCGCTTATGCGCTGAAGTGGCCGCCATGACGCAAGGGCTGGTTGAACGTGAATTGCAAAGCTGCCGCCAGCCGGTGACTGCCGGTGAACGGCTGTTTATGGCGCACGGCATGACCGGTGCCCGTGGCGAAGTGCAGAGCGGGTTCCTCACTTTACGCCGTCACGTTTTTCCGTACTGGTATCAGGAAAGCCATTCCGGGCGCCGCAGTCTTAATGCTTTGCTGCGCCTGATGGCCTATAACCCCGATACCAATCTGGTAGCACGCGGCGGGCTGGACGGATTACATTTCGTGCAGGACTACGCCCGCCGGTTGCTGATAACGGGCTGGAAGACAGAGGATTTGCAGCAGATGGACCGCGCCCTGATCGCCCGCAATCTCAGCCCTGGCGGCAGTGCTGATTTGCTGGCGATTGCCACCGTGCTGATGGCTTTCCCGCAATGAATTCGTCCCCTGAATTCACCCGCATGCTGGTGCCCGGATTACGTGACAGCGAGGCCGGACACTGGCAAAGCCGCTGGCATGAGCAGCATCCGCACTGGCTGCGTATAAAACAGCGCAACTGGGCGCAGGTTGATCTCGAGGGCTGGATCACCGCCATCGATCGCGAGCAAAAACAGGCGACATCCCCGCTGCTGCTGATCGGCCACAGTTTTGGCGCGCTTGCCAGTCTGGTGTGGGCGAACCGTCATCCGCAACGCGTGGCGGGTGTCATGCTGGTCGCCCCCGCCGAGCCTGTGCGGTTCGGACTGGGTGATGACATTCTCCCTGCACCGCTGGCCGTGCCGGGGCTGCTGATCGCCAGCCATACCGATCCGCTGCTGACCTTTACCCGCGCGGAATTTTGGGCACAGGCGTGGCGCTGCGAGCTGGCAGATATCGGCGAAGCCGGACATATCAATGTGGAATCAGGATTCGGCGACTGGTCGTGGGGGCTGGCAAAACTGGAGGTGTTTGCCGCGCAACTGGCGGCAAACTTGTCGGATTAAATGCGCAATAATGCTTTCAGCGTGACGTTACTCAACAATGCGGGTTTGTGTGGTCGGCGCAGGCTGTGATTTCTGGCAGCACAGGAAAACCATCACCAGCAGCGGGATCCAGCCCAGCACGATGCCCAGCGTGATTTTCATCCAGACATAGGTTTCCGGTGAAGCGTATTGCATCAGGATCGTATTCAGCAGGCGCGAGACAATACCGGCCAGATAAACGCCACCAAACCACCAGCCGGAACGGTTGATGTCGTGCATACGCCGGACACCGACCGCCAGCAACGGTAATGCCGTCGCCAGCGCAAACAGGGTGTAAGCGACACCCGCGTAGAAAATGCTGTAAGGATTACCCGCCAGCGCGAACAGGAATGACACGCCCATCGTCAGCAAAATAATAATCAGCAAATTGCCCAGCGCAAAGGTCCAGAACGCCTTGCGGCTCGCCCGACCACGGAAATCCACATACTTTTTCCAGCCCTGCACATAACACTGCCATAGCGTCATTTCATCACGTCCTTTTGCCTGTTCATCTGATGTTTCAATGGAAATTTCATTCTGCTTTTCAATAAGCCGGGAATTAAAGCGTTTTCTTACTGGCCCCGCAACTGCCGCGCCAGAAGATCAAGCTGATCGGCTATCTGATTGAGATCTTTATCCTGCTGCCCGGGCGCACGGGTAGAATTACGCACCACCAGCTTCGCAGGCAGAATTTTGGATGACATCACCTCCGCACTTTCGGCCAGTAAATGTTCAACCGCCTCTTTGCTCTGCAAATCGAGATCCAGTGACACGGTGGTCAGTGACGGATGGAAGAATGCGCTGTCGTACGTGTCATCGTAGCCAATGATCGACGCCTGCTGCGGAATGGCCACATTGTGCTGATGCAGCGCACTGATGACGCCCAGCGCCATCTGGTCATTGCCCACCAGCATGGCGGTGAATTGCGGAGTTTCACGCAAAATCTGCAACGCGCTGTAATAACCGCTTTTCGCACTCCAGTCGCCGTGGATGACAGTCACCGGCTGAATGCCCTTCTCTGCCAGCGTTTCCTGCCAGCTTTTCAGACGCAAACGGGAAGACACAGAATCTTCCGGCCCCGCCAGCAAGGCAAATTCCCGATGCCCTAAATCATGCAGATATTCCACGCTGGCACGCGACCCGTCAGCCGGATTAAAGCAGACGTTAAACACCGGACTGGTCGGGTCGACATCGAGAAACAGACACAGAATGTCGCGGTTGTTTTCATAAATCCGTTCAGCCTCGGCACTTTCCAGCGGGATGTTAATGATCATGCGGTCAACGCGTTGTGATTTCAGCTCGTTAATGGAGTCCTGAATGCTCTGATTGACGTCCTCATCAATCATTGAAATCAACACCTGATACCCGGCCTGATGGGCATATTTCTTCACTGACGCCGCAATTTGCGACGGCGCGTGTAACGCCAGTGATGTGGTGACCAGTCCGATGGTAAAACTCTGCTTTCCAACCAGTTGCTGCGCCAGCCGGTTCGGCACATAGCGCAGAACTTCAATGGCCTGTTCGACCTTCAGACGCGTGGCATCTGAAACATTGGCCGATTTGTTTAACACCCGCGAAACCGTCTGGTACGAAACACCGGCATAGCGGGCAACATCTTCTAATGTCGAACTTTTTGATTTCATTCTTTCCCCACACAGCAGCCCGTGATTTTGCTCAATCTTATGATAATCGAGCCAACGTACGGGATCTCATTTAAAAGTTCAATCCGGGCGTTCGTTGCTGCATAAGTTATACGTTAACATTGCATATAATCGTGATTTACATCACTCCTGATTTATCATTAACTCATAAGTTGTAGACATATCTCACATTTCACAATATGTAAAATTGATCATTATTGTTTCTGGGTATCTTATAGATTTCGTAAATGTGAACGTCATACAATCATAAGGAAAAAAAATGAAACACAACTTACGCACTCTGGCTGTGGCGGTTTCCCTCGCCATCACAGCGGGCCCTGCTGTGGCAAATGATATTGATTTCCATGGATATCTGCGTTCGGGGCTGGGGGTTTCTGGCGGTGGCGGTCTGGAACAGTTCCAGAAAAACAAAGTCGGGCGTCTGGGTAACGAAGATGACACCTACGGCGAAGTCGAACTGGGCAGCGAAGTTTACAAGAAAGACGACGTGAGTTTTTACGTCGACTCGATGGTCAGTATGGTGTCTGACGGCTCCAATGATGATGAAAACACCCTGAATGATGATGCACAGTTCGGCCTGCGTCAGCTGAATCTGCAAATCAAAGGACTGGTGCCGTGGGATAAAGATGCAGTGATCTGGGGCGGTAAACGTTATTACCAGCGCCACGATTTACACATCATCGATACCAAATACTGGAACATTTCCGGTGCCGGTGCCGGTATTGAGAACCTGAAAATGGGTGAAGGTGCGCTTTCTCTGGCGTGGATCCGTGGCGATGCCAATGACGTGGATTACCGCGTGGATGGCAATAACGATGTGAACATTAACTACATCGACGTGCGTTATGCCGGGATCAAACCGTGGAGCGGTGCCTGGATGGAAATCGGTGCCGACTACGCCATGCCAAACCTGTCGCATGACCAGAAAGAGTACGGCGGCCTGTACGATGCGGATAACGGCGTGATGCTGACCGGTGAAATCAGTCAGGATATGTGGGGCGGCTATAACAAACTGGTGTTGCAGTACGCGGATAAGGGCCTGGCGCAGAACATGATTTCGCAGGGCGGTGGCTGGTACGATATGTGGAACTACACCAATGACGCTACCGGTTATCGTGGCATCATCACCGGTCTGATTCCGATCACCAGTAAGTTCAGCCTCAACCATGTGCTGACCTACGGCCATGCAGAAAACATCACGGATTACACCGACACGACTGAGCTGGTTTCTCTGGTAGGCCGCGCGCAATACCAGTGGACAGAGTATGTGCGTACCATCGGTGAAGTCGGTACCTTCTATCAGAAAGATGATTACAAGAACGGCTCGAACTACAAGCAAGGCGGTCAGAAATATACACTGGCGATGGGTCTGGCAGCCGGTCCGGAGTTTATGTCACGCCCTGAATTGCGTGTGTTCGCGTCTTATCTGAATGATTCTGAGCATGGCGATACGTTTGACGACCATACCAAAGCGGATACGTGGAACTTTGGGGTACAGGTAGAAGCCTGGTGGTAAATTTCCTTCATTCTTGAAGCTGTTGCTGCGTTGGCTGCAACTCCAATGACTTTGAAAAAATAAGTGTTAGTTATTAAAGAAATATCCTCATTGTTATACAGCGACAGATAAAAACTTAATTTCTCTTGTAGGGGATCGTTACGTTTTTTCTCCGCACAGCAGCATCATTATTATTATTTATAAAAAGCAGAAACAATAAAGGCAGCCTTGTGTCGGGCTGCCTTTATTTTTGGGGTTGTTTCAGCAACAGCGTTTAATTACTTTTCAGTCCAAACTTCTCAGTCATTAATTTCTTCAGGCTGTCGGATTGTTTACCGAATATCGCATGCACTTCCTGGCCGATAATCACCACGCCAATCGCACCGGTCTGCTGGATAGCACCGGAGTTCACGCGCTTAAGTTCTTTTACCGTCACGCGCAGGCGGGTAATACAGGCATCGACATTCACAATATTATCGCGCCCGCCGAGTGCATCAATTAATAACGCCACGTCAGTCGATGGCGGCACTTCATTGTCAGGCGTTTTATTCTTCGCAGAGAATACATGCATAAAGTCTTTAATATTTACCATGATGAACACTCTCTTTCAGGAATGAAAAAAAACGTGCAACCGGGAAATCCTGATTGCACGTCGCTGTTAAAAATAATGGGTTAAGAAATAACAGATAAACGCCGCGACAGGATCTGACAACCGAATGCCGGAAGCGTCAGTGTGCGCGGTAATATACCGCCGTGAACCATGTCGCGGTAATCATCCGGCAATGTCACCGTCTGGCTGTCGGCGGCATAGTTTTGCAGGAAGATAAATTCACTTTCACCGTCGGTGCGTCGTGCGGCAGTGACACCTTCAGGCAGATCGGTGGCTATCGCCCGTGGCAGCTTCATTTCTTTCGCCAGCGCGGTATAAAAATCGGCGTGGAATTGCTGATCGTTTCGGGAAGCCAGATAATACGCCTGCCCTTTGCCAAACAGATTCACGCTCACGGCTGGCGTGCCGGCGTAGAAATCGTCACCGTACGTCGCCAGTGCGGCCGCACCTTCCAGGTGGATCACTTCACACAATTCGCTGGCGCGATACGGGCCGTTTAACCCCAGCGCATTGCCTTCAGTGCCGCTGACGCTGTTGTGCTGATCGTCGGTCAGGCTGTCGATTTCTTCCGCCCAGATACCCAGTACCGGACGCAACGGTCCCGGGAATCCGTTGAGGAAACACAAATCGCTTTCGTTAACGATACCGCTCCAGTAAGTCGCGACGAACCGCCCACCGGCCTGCACGAACGCGGTGATCCGCTCGTCGACGCCTGCCCTCACCATATACAGCATCGGCGCAATCACCAGGTCGTAACCGGTTAAATCGCAATCGGCATTGATCACATCGACCGCAATGCCCTGCGCCCACAGCGCACGGTAATGTCCGGCAACCGTGTTTTCATATTCCAGTCCCTGATTGCGCGGCCCGAGGGAATCGTCCATCGCCCAGCGGCTTTCCCAGTCGAAGATAATTGCCACTCTGGCTTCTACGCGGCTGCCCGCCACCGGAGCCAGCGCCGAGAGAATCCCGCCCAGTTCGGCCACTTCGCGCCCGACACGGGTATCGATATGCCCGACGTGATCGACGACCGCGCCGTGGAATTTCTCTGAAGAACCGCGGCTTTTACGCCACTGGAAATACTGCACAGAATCCGAACCATGAGCGACTGCCTGCAAAGAAGACAGAATATGCATGCCCGGCTTTTTCAGTTTGCTGACCGGCTGCCAGTTGGTGAAACTTGGCGTCGATTCCATCAGCACAAACGGCTGGCCCTGTTTCAGCGTACGCATTAAATCGTGATACATCGCGGTATACGCCGCCAGACCGATATCATCTTTGCGGGTATGCCACATCGGATAGCTGTCCCACGAGATGAAATCCAGCACGCTGGCGAGTTTCCAGTAATCGTAATCGTAGAAATATTCCATGAAATTGGTGGTCGCCGGTAACGCCGGATTCTCCGCTTTGAGCGGGCGGATTTCCTCGCTGCAAAAACGGGTGACCTGATCGGTGTTAAAACGACGCCAGTCGAGATTCAGGCCGTGAATACCGCTTTCGCCCTGCGGCGACGGCGATTCGATCTGCGCCCAGTCGGTATAGGTGTGGCTCCAGAAAGTGCTCCACCAGGCTTGATTCAGCGCATCGAGCGTGACGTAACGGGCTTTCAGCCAGTCGCGGAAACGGGTCTGGCAGTAATGGCAATGGCACTCGCCGCCGTATTCGTTGGAAATATGCCAGCCAATCACCGCCGGATGATGGGCGTAACGCTTCGCCAGCGCACTGTTCATCAGTTGCACTTTTTCGGCATACACCGGCGAACTCATACAGTGATTGTGACGCCCGCCGTGCAGTGCTTTTACGCGGTCACGCCCGACACGCAGGACTTCAGGATACTTTTGCGACATCCACGCCGGACGTGCGCCGCTTGGTGTGGCAAGAAATACCGAGATACCATTTTCATGCAATTTGTCCAGCACCTGATCCAGCCAGCCAAAGGTAAAATGACCTTCTTCAGGCTCCAGCGCTGACCAGCTAAAAATCCCGACTGACATGACATTACAGCGCGCCTCTTTCATCATTTCGACATCGCGAATCAGCACATCGGGGCTTTCCAGCCACTGTTCCGGGTTGTAATCCGCACCATGTAATAGCCCGGAAATCTTACTGCTCAGAAGAGGAAATTTCGTCATGCTTGGGTCCTTAGGAACTTTAAGAAATATCAACTCCCCGGCCAATCAAGCCGGGGAAAAAGGGATTAATTGAAGACTTTGATGGAAGGAAGAACCTGACCGTCACAGCTGAACAACGCCTGATTTTCGCGGGCATTGCCCTCTTTCCAGTGGTCGTTGATGTAGGTCATCCCGGCCGGTGTCGCCCAGCCTGCGCCGTCAACGGCGATCCAGGTAGGTTCCCAGTAGAACAGACCCTTGCCGCGATGATCCGGCACCGCGACCAGGCTTTTGATCATGTCGCTGAGGAAATCAGCCTGCCCCTGCACCGTGCCCGGATAGCCGCCGTCTTTGGCTTCTTTTTCGGTAAAGCTGTTTTCAGCCGCATCACAGTTTTTGGTGGTATAGCCGTAAGCCACTTCCACCACGATCACGTCTTTGTTGTAGCGCTTGCTGATGTCGTCCATGTTGGTCTGCAACGCGGAAACCGGACCGTTCCAGTAGGTATAAAATGACAGGCCAATCACGTCGTAAGGCACCTTGCGCTGATTGATTTCATCGAACCACCAGCGGAAGGTGTCGTTCTTAGTGCCTTCGGCCAGATGCAGCATGATTTTGATATCAGAAGGATTTTTTTCATCGGCACGCACACCGGCAATTGCGGCGTTCAGCAGCCCGGCCAGACGGTCAAACTCACCGCCGCCCGCGCCCCAGCTTTTGCCTTCAGGCCATAAAATGCCGCCGTTCATTTCGTTGCCGACCTGCACCATATCCGGCACGGTGCCTTGTGCCCGGAATCTGGCGATCACCTCGCGGCTGTAATCATGAATGGCAGTTTTCAGTTGCGGATAATCCATTTTCTCCCAGCTTTTTGGCTTGAACTGTTTACCCGGATCAGTCCAGAAATCGCTGTAATGGAAATCGAGCAGGATTTTAAAACCCTGCGCTTTGGCGCGTTTCGCCAGCTCCAGCGTGGTGGCCAAATCGTTATTGCCGCCACCGTACGGATGCCCCTGCGCATCTTTCGGATCCACCCACAAGCGCAGACGCACGTAGTTAAAACCGTTTTGTCTGAGGATCACCATCGCGTCGGTCTGCTTGTGGTTTTGATCAAAGAACTTGCCGCCGTGTTTTTCGACGTCAATCAGCGTCGAGATATCCGCACCTTTGATGAAATCCGCCGGGACGTTGGCGACTTTTTTAATCACCACCTCCTGCGCCACCGTTGAAAATGACACCGCCAGCAGCACGCAGGCCATTGCGCTTTTGTTGAAAATCTTCTTAGAAAAGAAAGTCATCGGATTATCCTTTTGTACTGCCAGCCGTCAGGCCGGAAACGAAGTATTTTTGTAAAGCCAGATAGAAAATGGCGACAGGCACAGCGATCAGTACCGCGCCTGCGGCGTACATGGTGTAGTTGGCACCCATTTTTTGCGCGACCAGGTTGTACAGGCCAATCGGTAAGGTGTACTTATCCGGTGTGCGTAAAATGGTGCTGGAAAGAATGAAATCGCCCAGCGGTCCGGTGAAGGAAAACAGCGCGATCACGGCCAGAATCGGTTTGGACAAAGGCATGATGATTTCGATGAAAATGCGGAAATTGCCCGCGCCGTCCATCCGCGCTGATTCATCCAGATCTTTCGGAATGGCGTCGAGATAGCCTTTCATCAGATAGGTGTTCATCGGGATCATGCCGCCGACGTAAATCAGCACCAGTGCCAGATGACTGTTGATAAGCCCGAGTAACTGCGCCAGCACAAAGATGGCAATCAGCGCGGAAAACTGGGGGATCATCTGCAATAACAGAAACAGCATCAGCCCGTCTTTGCGGCCTTTAAAGCGAAAACGCGAGAAGGAATAGGCGGTGAAACTGACACAAATCAGGGTCAGGATCATGGTCAGGAAACTGATTTTCATCGAGTTCCAGTACCAGCCGACATAATTCACTTCGCCGTTAAACAGGTCTTTGTAATGCTGGAACGAGACGTTCTCTGGAATAATCGATGTGCTGAGCAGGCTGTTACCGGCATTCAGTGATGCGCCGACGGTCCAGATCAGCGGATAAATAATGATCACCGCCACAATCAGCAACAGGAAATAACTCAGCCCGAGGCGGATAAACCGGTTTCTTTTAATACTGCTGTTCTTACTCATGCCCTTCCCCCGGTTACGCCATATCATCTTGTTTAAATGAATTGGTTGAGCGGAATTGCCACAGAGCAATACCGACCACAAATATCGACAGCAAAATCGTAATGGTCGCGGCAATGGCATATTGTGAAGATGACATGGTGAGTTTATATA
Source organism: Rahnella sp. WP5 (assembly GCF_000745615.1). Lineage (NCBI taxonomy): Bacteria > Pseudomonadati > Pseudomonadota > Gammaproteobacteria > Enterobacterales > Yersiniaceae > Rahnella > Rahnella sp. WP5. Next base: position 127,551 of record NZ_KN050720.1, read on the forward strand.
TCCACGACACCAGAATATCCGTCCCGCCTGCATTCGAACCGGCCACTGCCGGGCCGCCGTTATTAAACAGATAGATAATATTGAAGTTATTAAAGTTGAAGGTGTATTGCGTGATAATAATCGGCGCAATGGAATATAAGACCAGCGGCAATGTAATGGTTTTGAGTTTCTTCCAGGTACTGGCACCATCCATTGTCGCGGCTTCATATAAATCGTTCGGAATGGCCTGCAATACGCCGGTAGTCATGGCAAACACAAACGGGAAGCCCAGCCAGGTCTGCATCAGGATCAGCGCCGTTTTGGTCCAGAACGGATCGGTCAGCCAGGCTTTAGGCTCAATGCCTAAGGCAGCCAGAATGCCGTTATTGATGACACCGAATGAATCATTGAACATGCCCGCAAACACCAGAATGGTGACAAAACCCGGCACCGCCCACGGCAAAATAAGCACGGTGCGAATCAGCGCCTTGAAGCGCAAATCTTTCTGGTTCACCAGAATTGCCAGCATCACGCCAACCGTACATTGCAGCGTGGTCGCCAGCACGGTCCAGACCACCGTCCATTGCAATACATCCAGCAAGGTCGAGCGCCAGATATTGAGCGTGAAGATATTAATAAAGTTTTTGAACCCCACCCAGTCGACTAATTTAGCCGGCGGCGTGTGGTATAAATTATAATTGGTAAACGCGATGGAGAAGCCGAATATAATCGGGAAGACCACCACAAACACCAGCAAAATAAAGCCCGGCGTAATCATCAGATAAGGGAAACCTTCACGCAGCAGCAAATGATATTGCTTGCGCACGCTGGGTAATTCCATCCCCTGGTCGCGGCGTTTACCATTTGCCCACGCATCGCGCAGACTCCAGTAATAAAAGGCCACGCCGAACGCGCCAATCAGCAGGCTGATAATGCCTTTGGCGAGCAGAAATATCGAATTATCACGCGGCACTTCTTCGCCCAGTGTATATAAACCCCATAATCCCTGACGCAGGAAATCATAGAAGACGCCGGCGAAACAAATAAGAATGATAAAAAACAGTATTCCCTTGGCCCATTGCCGGTTATAAAACTGCCCAAAACCGGGGATCAGCGCCACAGCCAGCGCCACCGGTGCATGGTGGCTGGCAGAGAGTGGCGCCTGGTTTTCCTCATGAAGACGCATAGACACAAAGATGTTCCTTTCACTGGTGAGGGAGTGAAATCACTCCCTCCGGTCAGACATACATGGGTTTCAGCAGGCGTTGCCGGTTATTCGTTGCTGGCTTTCGCCGCTTCGATTTGCATCTGGATATTTTTCACCGCGTCGTTGAGCGCGGCATCAACCGGCTGTTTGCCAGTCACACCCAACTGGATGCCGTTGTTCGCAGGCCCCCAGACTTCCTGCATTTCAGGTACACCCGGCATCGCCGTGGCGCGGGTTGACTGCTCGGCTACCGCGTTGGCTTTTTCATCGTTTTTAATCATCGGATCGTTAACCAGCGCCGTCAGTGCCGGGATTTCCTTGGTCACTTCGTAACGCACCTTGGCGTACTTCGGCTGGTTGATGAAGGTGATGAATTTCTCGGCCAGCGGTTTTTGCTTGCTGTAGGTTGAAACCGCATAACCTTTCACGCCGAGGAACGAACTCATCGGTTTGCCGTTTGGCAACAGCGGCAGCGCTTTCACGCCATAGTTAATGCCAGCAGCTTCATACGGCTGGAAGGCCCAGGGACCGGTGATCACCGCAGCCGCTTTCTTTTCAGTAAACAGCGAGTCGATGGCGTTCAGGCCGTTATCGCCGACAATCCCTGCCGGGAATAATCCGTCGGCATAGAATTTTTTCAGGTAAGTAATGGCTTCAATGCTGCCCGGTTTATTCAGGCCGATATCTTCGACGTTGATTTCGCCTTTAGCATCCTTACCGAATATATAGCCGCCCATCGAGGCCATCGCGCCGTAGGCGTAATACACTTCGTCAAACTTGGCTAACAGACCATATTTACCTTTCGCCCTTTCGGCTTTGGAGAAGGTGTAATACTCGTCGAGGGTTGCCGGTGCCTGTGGCAGTAAATCTTTGTTGTAAATCAGCACCAGCGTTTCCACCGCTTTCGGCACACCATAGGTCTGGCCTTTAAGCTGGAAGGCGTTCAATGCTGGCGGCGTAAAGCTCGCCAGAAATGCTTTGTCGAGATTCAGTGGCGCCAGTAAACCCTGTACCACTGCCGTGCCCAGCTGATCATTGGGGATCACGACGACATCGGGGCCAATACCTGCCGGACCATCCAGACGTAATTTCTCCGTTTGTTGTGCGTAAGGCGTTTCCTGCACAACGACTTTGACGTTGTTCTCTTTTTCAAAATCTTTCACCGCGTCGGAAATACCGGAAGATTTCTTAATATCTTCCCAGACAAGTAACTGTCCCTCTGCTGCCCGGACGGCCTGGCTGCTGAGACTTAATGACATCAGTACCAGGGCAGTAAGGTGGGTAATTTTCATTGTCGCTCCTGAATGTGAAGGTATAACATTTTTGTAGGGTACGTAACGACAGTCAATCAACACTTTATACAAACAACCCTTTAAAATCTGATTTAACAATGATGAATGTCGCCTTAAAAACTATGTTATACGTTAAACTTACACACCATAAATCACTACAAAAAGATGCGCATTGTGTGATCTTCTCTCCAAAATTCAAACCCGCCTGTGCAAACGCTTACACAAGGTGGTTATAGTCCGAAACATCAGCGGTATGAATTCTTCATGAGGTCAAACATGTCCAGCATCAGACTTAAAAATGTGGTCAAGCGTTTCGATAAAACAGTGACGTTGCATGGCATCAATATTGATATTGAAGACGGCGAGTTCACCGTTTTCGTCGGGCCGTCGGGGTGCGGGAAATCCACCCTTCTGCGCATGATTGCCGGGCTGGAAGATATTACGGAAGGAGACGTTTACATTGGCGAGCAACGGGTGAATGACGTCGACCCGTCACGCCGTGGCGTGGCGATGGTGTTTCAGTCTTACGCGCTGTATCCGCACATGACCATTGCGGAAAACATGGGTTACGGGCTAAAAGTCAACGGCGTACCGAAAGAGGAAATTCGTCATCAGGTGGAGATGGTTGCCAAAACCTTGCAGCTTTCTCATTTGCTGGACAGAAAACCGAAACAGCTTTCCGGCGGTCAGCGCCAGCGCACCGCGATTGGTCGTGCGATTGTGCGAAATCCGCAGGTGTTTATGTTTGATGAACCGCTGTCTAACCTGGATGCCGAGCTGCGTGTGGATATGCGTTTACACATTTCCAAGCTGCATCAGGAACTGAAAACCACCATGGTGTACGTGACGCACGATCAGACCGAAGCCATGACGCTGGCCGATAAAATCGTGGTGATGAATTACGGCAAAGTCGAGCAGACAGGCGCGCCGATGGATCTGTACTACAACCCGGTGAATCAGTTTGTGGCCGGATTTATCGGCTCGCCGAAGATGAATTTTCTGCCTGCAGAGGTGCTGAGCTGGCAGCCGGAGCGGCTCGAAGTGCGCCTGACGCCGGAGAAGACGCTGACGCTGGCGCTGAACACCAGCGAACTGGCAGCAGGCGATAAAGTGACGCTCGGCATCCGACCTGAACATCTGCTGTCGCAGGAAACTGAAAACGTGCTGGAATTTAACTGCGAAGTGGTTGAACGGCTGGGCAACAGCACCTATCTGTTTGGTCAGTGTTATGGCACCGACGGTTTCAAAATGCTGCTGCCGGGCGATATGGCGTTCAATCCTTATCAGAGCCTGACCACCTGGTTCGATGCTAAACGTTGCATGGTATTCAGCGAAGACGGTCTGCGCATCAGCGCGCCGAGCCTTTCACATCTGCATTAATGTTGTCAGACCGCCCGCTGCGGCGGTCTCCTCCCGCACTTTCCCCGCTAAAGGGCTTTCCCCCATCAGATTCATTTACACCCTTTCCTTTATGCAGGGCTTTGGCGCCGCATAAAGGAAAGGGGCTTACCGGGGTACTTCACCTCCCGGCTGTTTCAGTGCTATATCTCTTTATCATGATTTTCAGATAAGGGATCCCCATGCCACTGCAATGCCGCATTCTTGATGATTACCAGAACGTTTCCCTTTCGCTGGCTGACTGGCGCTCACTGGCACCGCAGGTGGAATGCCAGGCGCTGACGGAACATATTGCTGATGAAAACACCCTCGCTGAAACCCTGAAAGACGCCGATATCGTCGTGATTATGCGTGAGCGCACACCGTTCACCGCTGCGCTGTTTACCCGTTTACCCAAACTGAAACTGCTGATCACCTCCGGTATGCGCAATGCCTCAATAGATCTTGCGGCGGCGAAAAAGCATGGCGTGACGGTCTGTGGCACCGGCAGCGGGCAGTCTGCGCCGGTTGAGCTGACATGGGCACTGATCCTCGGGCTGGCGCGGCATCTGATGACTGAAAATAATGCATTTCGCCACAACGGCTCGTGGCAAAGCACGCTGGGTTTTGGCCTGAGCGGCAAACGTCTTGGTCTGCTGGGACTGGGAAAGATCGGTCAGAAGATGGCACATATCGCGCAGGCGTTCGGTATGGATGTATGTGCGTGGAGCCAGAACCTGACCGCAGAACGCGCGGCGGAACAGGGTGTGACACTTTGTGCATCGAAAGAAGAATTACTGCAAACCAGCGATGTGGTGTCCATTCATCTGGTGCTCGGCGAACGCACGCGCGGCTTGCTGGGTGCGCAGGAACTGGCGCAGATGAAGCCCTCCGCCCTGCTGATTAATACCTCGCGCGCCGCGATTGTCGATCAGCCCGCCCTGCTCAGTGCGTTGCAAAACGGTGTGATTGCCGGTGCCGGACTGGATGTGTTTGATGTCGAGCCGCTGCCGGCAGATCATCCTTTCAGAACGCAACCCAACCTACTGGCGACGCCGCATCTGGGCTACGTTTCAGACGGCAATTATCAGGTGTATTTCACCGAAGCCGTCGAAGACATTCAGGCGTTTCTGGCTGGAAAACCGGTACGCGTTTTGGAATAAGATAAACAACAGGCGTAAAAAAACCGGGCATCAACCCGGTTTTTGTATTCGGTCGCGACGAAACTACTTGGTTTCGTTGGCTTTGATTTCGCCCATTGCTTTCAGCTTTTTGGACATTTCACGACGTTCTTTCGACAGGTCCGCATTGCGGATGATGTAATCATCAACGCGATCTTCATAGTCGCCGCGCATGCTGGCAATGATCGCCTGAATTTCGTCGATGCTCATACCTGGTTTGATGTAATCACTCAGGTTGTCGAGCAGCAGAACACGTTTCTGGTTGTCACGGATTTTCTTTTCGTTGTCAGCAATTTCGCGTTGTAATTTGTTTTTACGACGGAAAATGCGCACAAACTCCAGAACGTCCTGGAAACTCGGCTTATTGATATTGTCCATTTTAACACCTTCGATTAAGTTACACAGATTCAGTGACTGACTTGTCGCAACCGCGTGTCCTGCCTTAACTGTCAGCTAGCAGAAGAGTAGCAAAGATCGGGCTGCGCGCTCAGATAATCGTCCAATAACGCCATCTTACCCGTTTTAGGCCACAGACAAAAATCCCTTCATGCTTTCGGCGTTTTACCGCTGCTTATTTGAGCGTCTTCTTTTTGCATCGTCATGGTGATCAGGTCGCCCATAGCCCGCAGTTGTTCCGCTACCTGTGAACTCAGCCACACATAGCCATACACCTGCGCTTCCAGATGATTTGCCGCATTCATTTCCGCCATCAGCGCTTTCAGCTCTTCCGCAGATTCGTTGAGCTGATGATTGATCGTCAGTTCGTCGCCTCGCGTGCCGTTCATCAGCATCAGACTGAGCTTTTCCAGCGTATTGAGCATCAGCAGTTGCGCACTGCGCAGCGTGCGGGCATTGAGCATCAGGAAATGGCTTTCGCGCGAACTCCAGTAGGCATCGGCCAGCAGTTCCAGCGTACACAACAGATTACGGCTCAGGGTCTGGATCGCATCAAACACTTCACGCGGAATATGCGATTCCTTACTGGCGGGAGCGAACAGAGCGCGCATCTTGACCATCTGCCCCATCGTCGTTTTCATTTTACCGTGCAGATGCGGGCGTTCGAGCATATTCGGCGATAACCACGCGCTGTAGAGTTTGTTCAGCGACATCAGGTAATCGGCCATCTGCATGCGCCAGTGAATAAACGCGCGCTGCGGATAAATACTGGCGAAAAGCAGCGCCAGCAGGGATCCGAAAATCACATCGCCGGAACGCCACAGCGCGGTATTCATATCGCCCGGCCCTGCGCCACACACCACCGCCAGCGTAATGCCGATCAGCAGCGCCATATACGGACGCTTGCCAAGGGTCAGATAGCCGCTGACAAACATCACAATTCCGCACCACACCAGCATCAGCGGAAAGGAGTACAGCTCGAGCCATAAGGCAATCAGCCCGGAAACGGAACCCAATACCGTGCCGGTAATGCGCTCCAGCACGCGCTGAAGCACGTTTCCCCAAAACGACATCGGTCCCATCACCACGACCAGGGTGATCAGCGGCCAGGTACCTTCGGGGATTTTCGTCAGACGGACAATCAGGAATGTCAGAATAAATGCCACCGCGATCCGCAGGGCGTGAGTCATTCTGTAATTACGGTAAATGACGTTATCCAGCGCAGAAATTTTCTTGTCGAGACGCACGTTGAGCCTGCCGTAAGGCGTAAATTCAAAGAAGGCGGTAGTTTAGCCGAGTTACCAGAGGGGATCACCCTGGTTTTTGTCAGGGATTTGGGGGATCGGTGCGGTATTGCGGAACAACGGGCAGATTTTGATGATGTGTTCCATGCCTGCGCATTTTGTCATGACTTCATTGTGGCGGATGGTATCCTAGTCGCCGTCGAGTTCATTCATTCCGCACTGATTAAGGTTATTTCCGTCATGTCAGACAAGCCGCAAAAAACTTTTTATTTCCACGATTACGAGACATTCGGTAAAAACCCGGCGCTGGATCGCCCGGCACAATTTGCCGGGGTGAGAACTGACGAAGATTTCAATATTATTGAAGAACCGCTGGTGATTTATTGCCGCCCTTCTGACGATTATCTGCCTGAACCTGAAGCGGTGATGATCACCGGTATTACGCCACAAGTGGCCCTGGAACGCGGCCTGATCGAAGCCGAGTTTACCGCGCAAATCCATAAAGCTTTCAGCGTACCGGGCACCTGCATTGTCGGATATAACAATATCCGTTTCGACGATGAAGTCAGCCGTAATATCCTTTATCGCAACTTTTACGATCCGTATGCCTACAGCTGGCAGAACGGCAATTCCCGCTGGGATTTGCTGGATGTGATGCGCGCCTGTTATGCACTGCGTCCGGAAGGCATCAACTGGCCGGAAAATGATGACGGTTTTCCGAGTTTCCGTCTGGAACATCTGACCAAAGCCAACGGCATTGAACACGAAAATGCCCATGACGCGATGGCCGATGTCTACGCCACTATTGCCATGGCAAAGCTGGTGAAACAGGCGCAACCGCGTTTGTTCAGCTTCCTGCTTGAGCATCGCAGCAAACATAAACTCAATACCCTGATCGACATTCCTGCCATGGCCCCGCTGGTGCATGTTTCCGGTATGTTCGGCGCGGCGCGCGGGAATACCGCGTGGGTCGCACCACTGGCGTGGCATCCTGAAAACAAGAACGCCGTGATCATGTGCGATCTGGCCGGTGATATGTCGACGCTGTTAGATCTCAATCCTGATGAGATGCGCGAACGTTTGTACAGTCGCCGCGAGGCGTTGCAGGCGGGTCAATCTCCGCTGCCGGTCAAGCTGGTGCACATCAACAAATGTCCGGTGCTGGCACCGGCAAAAACACTGTTGCCTGAAAATGCCGAACGGCTGGGGATTGATCGTCAGCGTTGTCTTGAGAATTTGCAGTTACTGCGTCAGAACCCGCAGGTGCGCGAGAAAGTGGTCACGATGTTTGCTGAAGCAGAGCCGTTTACGCCTTCCGATGACGTAGACGCCCGCCTTTACGACGGCTTTTTCAGCGATGCCGATCGCGCGGCCATGCGCATCATTGTGGAAACCCGTCCGGAGAACCTTCCCGCGCTGGATCTGACCTTTAATGATTCCCGCATCGAACCGCTGTTGTTTCGTTTCCGCGCCCGCAACTACCCTGCCACGCTGACCGATGCCGAACAGAAACGCTGGATGTTGCATCGCCAGGAGAAACTGACGGACGAGCGTGTGCAGGCGTACATTTTAGAGCTTGAATCGCTCTATAACTTGCATGAGGGGGATGCTGAGAAGATGGCGCTTCTCAAGGCGCTGTTTGAATATGGGAAGAAACTGGTGGGTTAATCGGTTTGCGCCTCCCCATGCGAAGGGGAAAGGCTGCGAGCGGGGTATAAAGGGCTAACACCACGTCAAAGCAAACTTCAACTCATTGATTTCGCTTCAATACCCCACCCCGGCCCTCCCCTTCGCAGGGAAGGGCGCGGAACAAATCACGCTTCCGGCGCTATCTCCCCGCTCATCTGCGGTGGCTGCTTGCGAAACGCATTGGTGATGAACGCCAGATACCCGAGGCCAATCGCCCCCCAGACTAAGCCCAATGTCATCGAACTCGATTCCAGGTTCAGCCACAGTGCACCGACGGTCAGCGCACCAATTACCGGCAGGATCAGGTAACTGATGTGATCTTTCAGCGTACGGTTACGTTTTTCACGGATGTAGAACTGTGAAATTACCGACAGGTTCACGAAGGTGAACGCCACCAGCGCACCGAAGTTAATCAGCGCGGTCGCTGTCACCAGATCAAAGGTTATCGCAGACATCGCCACAACGCCGACCAGCAATACGTTGAACGTCGGGGTACGCCATTTCGGATGCACATAACCGAACAGTTTTTCCGGGAACACGCCATCGCGGCCCATTACGTACAGCAGACGGGAAACACCCGCATGTGCGGCCATGCCTGATGCCAGAACGGTTACGCAGCTGAAGCACAGAATGACGGACTGGAAGAACTTACCTGCCACGTACAGCATGATTTCAGGCTGAGACGCGTCCGGATCTTTAAAGCGCGAGATGTCCGGGAAATACAGTTGCAGGAAGTAAGACACCACCACGAAGATGATGCCGCCAATCAGCGCGGTCAGGAAAATCGCTTTCGGAATGACTTTGCCCGCGTTTGGCGTTTCTTCAGACAGTGAACTGATACCGTCAAAGCCCAGGAATGAGAAGCACAGAATGGTCGCACCGGTAATCATCGGCACTACATGCGCATTTTCACTGAAGAACGGTTTAGTGGTTGCCAGCGTACCCATCCCCTCGCCCATATAAACGCCACGGACTAACAGACCCAGGAACACCACCATGATCGCCACCTGCACCACAACGATAATGCTGTTCAGGTTCGCAACAATCTTGATACCACGCAGGTTGAACGCAGTCATCATGCCGACCAGCGCCACCACGAATATCCATGACGGCACGCCCGGGAAGATGGCTTCCAGATAGATTTTCGCCAGCAGGATGTTGATCATCGGCATGAACAGGTAGTCCAGCAGTGATGACCAGCCGACCATAAAGCCGACGTGCGGGCTGATAGCTTTTTGCGCGTAAGTGTAAGCAGAACCGGCAGACGGGAAACGCTGCACCAGTTTGCCGTAGCTCACGGCAGTAAACAGAACGGCGATCAGCGCGAAGATGTACGCTGTCGCGACGTGACCATCGGTCAGGCCGGAAACAATGCCGAACGTATCGAAAATGGTCATCGGTTGCAGATAGGCAAGCCCCATCATGACAACCTGAACCAGTGTCAGGGTTTTACGCAGTTGTACACGCTGAGTGGCCGGAGCGGCAGATGCATTAGCAGACATGGTTCAGCCCTCCCTGGATTGCAGACACCGGGCGCTTAAACGCCTCTGAAAGCAACGTACAGGGAAAACTTCGGGAGTTATTACCAGTAAACGGGGGGTAGATCTTCACGTCGCTGAACGCGGAGGTGAAGGCTGTGCGAATGTGACCGCAGCTGACAGAAGCACCGGCAGGCACCGGTACAGGTTTGAAGTATTGCCCCATATTACATTTCCTCATAGTGGCGACCGTTTTTAATTTGGGATCGCACACGAACCTTGTTATCTATCCGGATCTGGGTCCGGCCTCTGTTGAATTAGTTTGGGTACTGCATATACAAAAAAAATAACCGGCGCCTTTAAGCGTCGGTTATCTGCAGTGCGGCGTATTTTGCACAAATCACGCATGAATGACAACATTCACAGGCGTTGCGTTACAAATTCTTTTCCAGTATTGAACATAATGCGCGTATTCGTTAACCGTGCTACGCGTTGCGGAGCATCCAGTCTATCTCCGTTTCCGTCACCCTTCTCTCGAACTGCAACAGTTCATCGGATTTACAGGTGTGATAGACGTGTGAGAAACGTTCGCCGAGGATTTTCTTCAGCGCAGGCTGATCGTCAAAATCATACAGCGCATCGCTCTGGCGGATAGGCAGCGGAATACCTTCCTGTTCCAGACCGTTACCGGTGACCGGTTCGGGTAACGGCAAATCGTTGTCCAGACCATACAGCATGCCCGCCAGTACGGTGGCGACCACTAAATACGGGTTAGCATCGGCACCGGCCACGCGATATTCCACGCGGTGATCGGCGGTTCCACTGCAAGGAACACGCAGGGCAACGGTACGGTTATTGTGCCCCCACGACGCCTGCGTCGGCACATACATGCCCGGCTGGAAGCGGCGGAAGGAATTGACGTTTGGCGCCAGCACCGCCATAGAGGCCGGCATCAGTGCAATCATGCCAGCGAGCGCGCGTTTCATCAGTTCAGAATCTTCGCCACTGGCATTGGCAAACAGGTTTTTACCGTTGTCGTCGAGCACGCTGAGATGGATGTGCATCCCGCTGCCCGCATATTCATCGTAAGGTTTCGCCATAAAGGTGGCGTCCATATCGTGATTTTCCGCCACCAGACGCACCAGACGTTTGAGCATCAGGGCGTAATCACAGGCGCGCAGAATATTTTCGCTGTGGTGCAGATTGATTTCGAACTGGCCCGGTGAGGATTCCGCCACCGCGCCATCCGCAGGTAACCCCTGAATGTGCGCCAGACGATCAATGTCACTGAGCACATCCGCAAAGTGATCGAGATTATCGACGGAGTAAACCTGAGTATGCATGCTGCGTTCCTGCGTCCCCGGGGTGCAGGGTGGCTGAATATAGCCTTCCGCATCACGCTGCCTGTCGAGCAGATAGAACTCCAGCTCTACCGCTACCACCGGGAACAGGCCCCGCTGGCGCAATGTTTGCCAGATATGATTAAGCACATTGCGTGGTTCAACGTTAAAGGGAGTGCCATCTTCGTCAAGCATGGTCAGAAGCAACTGGCCGGTATGTTCAGGGTCGGAAGCCGATGGCGTTAAGGTACCGGGAACCGGCACACAGGTGCGGTCGGGTTCGCCCAGTTCCTGGCCTAGTCCGGCTTCTTCCACAACATTACCGAGAATGTCCATGGCGAAGACCGATGCCGGGAAATAACAACCTTTTTCGAGTTTACGGAGTGCTGAGACGGGAATGCGTTTGCCGCGGAAGGAGCCATTGAGATCGGTGAGCAGGACGTCGACGTGAAGGGTTTGCGGGTGACGCTCCAGGTATTGGGATACTTCATCCTGGAACGCGCTACTTCGCTCTTCAACGTGCTTAGCGAGGGGCTCGGTCCCGCTAATCTCTTTCTTAATTTCATTCATCAGTTCAGTCGCTTGCATAGGTTTTCCGCCATTTGCTGGTTTCCGGCATATCAGGCTCCAACAGGGTGCCAGCCGGTTATCTTTACCGGGTCATCACTTTGTTCAACGCTGTGCTCTCATGGAGTGGGGATCCTCTCAGTTTTTTACTCAAAGCTCTTTTATGCTCAAACCGTTTATTGCTCAAAATAACGGCCATATCATTAACCCTAGCCTTAACATTAATTATTTGCAACATGTACATTACCGCAACATATCAGTTTGAAAAGCGACCTGAGCGCTGCTAAATTGGTCAATATAAGGTCAATATTCTGAGCAGTAACGTGCGGGGAGGCACGTACTGTCAGCCAATTCATCTACTCAACGAGGCGGTATTATGGGCAATATATTTTCCACGGCATCTGCGGGAAAAGAGACGCGCTACAGACCGGTCATTGGGGTAGTCATGTGTAAAAACATCGTTGATGAAAATCCTGCCCTGACTGTCCACGAAAAGTATCTGGACGCCATTTTCAACGCCGATGCCCTTCCCGTTTGTCTGCCACATGAACTGGCAGCGCGCGAAGGCGCGATAGACCAGATTCTGCGCGGTCTCGACGGCATCTTCCTCACCGGCAGCCCCAGCAATATTGAGCCTCATCAGTACGGTGAAGAAGGTGTCGAGGAGCAGGCCGATCCCGGCCGTGACCGCCTGAGTTTGCAGTTGATCCGCGCGACGCTGGATAAAAAAATCCCGTTGTTCGCCGCCTGTCGCGGATTACAGGAACTGGTGGTTGCCACCGGCGGCAGTTTGCACCGTAAAGTGCAGGACGTGCCGGGCTATATGGATCACCGCGAAGACACCACCTTGCCGCACGACAATCAGTATGATCTCGTGCATCCGGTACATATCGAACCGGGCGGCTTACTTTCGGAATTATTACCCGATTATCAGCAGTTTCAGGTGAACTCCCTTCACGGTCAGGGAGCCAACCGTCTGGGTGACGCACTGACCGTGGAAGCACGCGCACCGGACAATCTGGTGGAAGCCGTGAGTGTCCGCAATCATCCGTTTGCCCTTGGTGTGCAGTGGCATCCGGAATGGCACAGTCTGACCGACCCGGTGTCGCGTCAGCTGTTTAACGCTTTTATCGCTGCCTGTCGCAAGGGCCATCAGGCCCGGAGCGCACGAGAGGAATAAACGGATGAGCGAAGTCAGTCTGGCGCCTGGTCGCCGGCTTTCTGAAATTCGCCAGCAACTCGGGATGTCACAGCGCAAAGCCGCCGAGTTGTCTGGCCTGACACACAGCGCCATCAGCACCATCGAACAGGATAAAGTCAGTCCCGCCGTCAGTACGTTGCAAAAGTTATTGCGGGTTTACGGGCTGTCACTTTCGGAGTTTTTCGCCGAAGAACATAAAAGTAACGCGCCGCGTATCGTGATTAATGCGGCGGATTTAATTGAAATCGGCAGCCGCGGCGTGTCCATGCGCATGGTCCACAACGGCACGCCAAACCATACCGTTGCCATGTTGCTGGAAACCTATCAGCCCGGCAGCACAACCGGCGATAAGATCAAGCATCAGGGCGAGGAAGTCGGCACCCTGTTAGAAGGAGAAATCATCTTAACCGTCAACGGTCAGAGTTACCCGCTGCGTGCGGGGCAAAGTTATGCCATTAACACCGCGAACCCTCATAGCTTCAGTAATATTTCGACGCGGATTTGCAGGATTGTCAGCGCGCATACCCCTAATACCTTCTAGTTGTCATCGGCTCCGGGCGTGGCAACGGGAACCCGAAGAAGGATGTCATCATGACTGCTCAAACAGGAAGTCCCCGCGCTGCCGGTGTGCCGCACACCGACAGCTATTACGCCGGTTCTGTCAACGACCACGCCCCGTGGCCGGAACTGACAGACAATATTGAGTGCGATGTCTGCATTGTCGGTGCCGGTTTTACCGGCATTTCTTCTGCTTTATATCTGTGTGAGGCCGGTTACGACGTGGTGGTGCTTGAGGCCGCACGGGTCGGCTGGGGCGCCAGCGGGCGTAACGGCGGGCAGGTGGTCAACTCTTACAGCCGCGATATTGATGTGATTGAAGACCGCTACGGACGGCAGACCGCTGATATGCTCGGCAGCATGATGTTTGAAGGGGCGAACATCATCCGTCAGCGCATCGATCAGTATGCCATCGACTGTGACTATCGCCCCGGCTGTATTTTTGCCGCGCTAAGTGCACGCCAGCTTTCGAAACTGCGCGACCAGCAAAAGCTGTGGAACCGTTACGGCCATACTGAACTGACCCTGCTGGATGAAACCGCCGTGCGGCGCGAAATCGCCACCGACCGTTATGTCGGCGGGCTGCTGGATAAAAATGGCGGCCACCTTCATCCGCTGAATCTGGTGCTGGGCGAAGCCGAAGCGGTGCGGCGTCATGGCGGGCGTATATTTGAAGGATCGGCAGTCACGCGCATTGACCACGGCGAACCGGCGTTAGTGCACACGGCCAAAGGTCAGGTCAGCGCCAAATATGTGATTCTGGCGGGCAACGCCTATCTGAGTCAGCAGCTTGCGCCGCGCCTCACGCGTCTCAGCATGCCGTGTGGCTCGCAGATTGTCGCCACAGAACCGCTGTCGGATGACATGGCACTCTCACTGTTGCCCAACAATTACTGCGTCGAAGACTGCAATTATCTGCTCGATTATTTCCGTCTCACCGCTGACAACCGGATGCTGTACGGCGGCGGTGTGACCTACGGCGGTAAAAATCCGCCGAATATCGATTCGGTGATCCTGCCCAAACTTAACCGCACCTTTCCGCAGCTTAAAGGCGTCAAGATTGATTACCGCTGGGGCGGCAATTTCCTGCTGACGTTATCGCGCCTGCCGCAATTTGGCCGGCTGGAAAATAACATCTATTACATGCAGGGTGACAGCGGGCATGGCGTGACGCTGACGCATCTGGCCGGGAAGCTCATCACCGAAATGCTGCGCGGAGACGCCGAACGTTTTGATGCGTTCGCCCGTTTACCGCATATGCCGTTCTTCGGTGGCCGCAATTTCCAGGTGCCATTTACCATGCTGGGCGCGGCGTATTATTCCCTGCGCGACCGCCTGGGCGTGTAATCCTTTCATCCTGCAAAGCCCCGCAGTTTAACTGCGGGGAAATCCCTGTGTCAGCCTTTACCCGCCACCGGAAATTCGCTGTCAGTGCCGACTTCGGGCAACTCATTCAGATCTGGCTCGATCCCTTGCGAAATGTAATCTTTTGCCGCAATCGACTGTTCATTGCCTTGTGCGTCGCGGATAAGCACATGTTTGATCGCGCCATCTTTCATCACCTCACGGTGTACACCGGTAAATTCACTCATTGTGGTTTCCTTTTTGATGAACTGCACGTAGACATCGCTCATCTTTAAGCATAGTTTTTTATTCTTAAGTGCAACTAATAAAAATCCTAAATGACCTCAGCAACGCGCTCATTTTCCTGATAAATTAGAGGTATTGTCACTGATGACGACACCGCACGCCCCCGCACCACTCATGCCTTACAAGGAGAACGCTCTTGGACGCCAGCACGATTAATACTCTTTTCTTTATTGGCGCCCTGTTAGTCGCAGCGAGCATTTTGCTCAGTTCGTTCTCTTCTAAGCTTGGCATCCCTATTTTAGTCATTTTTCTGGCGATCGGCATGCTGGCAGGCATCGACGGAATTGGTGGTATTGCGTTTGATAATTACCCCGCCGCCTATCTGGTCAGCAACCTGGCGCTGGCGGTGATTTTGCTCGACGGCGGCATGCGTACCCGCGCCTCTTCCTTTCGTGTTGCCCTGTGGCCCGCGCTGTCGCTGGCGACGGTCGGCGTTCTGATTACCGCCGGTCTGACCGGGCTGGCCGCCGCGTGGTTGTTCAATATCAACCTGATGCAGGGTTTACTGATTGGCGCGATTATCGGTTCAACCGATGCGGCAGCCGTCTTCTCGCTGATTGGCGGTAAAGGTCTGAACGAACGTGTCAGCGCCACGCTGGAAATTGAATCCGGCAGCAACGACCCGATGGCGGTATTCCTGACCATCACCCTGATCGACATGATTTCCAAAGGCGAACACGGCCTGAGCCTGATGTTTGTGGTGGATGTGGTGCGCCAGTTTGGCCTCGGCATTGTGTTTGGTGTGGGCGGCGGCTGGCTGCTGCACAAGCTGATTAATAAGAT
This sequence comes from Rahnella sp. WP5, assembly GCF_000745615.1. Taxonomy (NCBI): domain Bacteria; kingdom Pseudomonadati; phylum Pseudomonadota; class Gammaproteobacteria; order Enterobacterales; family Yersiniaceae; genus Rahnella; species Rahnella sp. WP5. Next base: position 143,493 of record NZ_KN050720.1, read on the forward strand.
TACGCTGGCGGCCGGGCTGTATCCGCTGCTGGCGTTCAGCGGTGGTTTGCTGGTGTACGCGGCAACCATGTCACTGGAAGGCAGCGGCATTCTGGCGGTGTATCTGTGCGGCCTGATGCTCGGCAATATGCCCATCCGCAACCGTCACGGTATTTTGCAAACCTTCGACGGGCTGGCATGGCTCAGCCAGATTGGTATGTTCCTGGTGCTCGGTTTGCTGCTGACGCCCAGCGATCTGTTGCCGATTGCCATCGCGGCGCTGGCGCTGTCATTGTGGATGATCCTGCTGGCACGCCCGCTGTCGGTGTTTGTCAGCCTGATCCCGTTCAAAAACTTTACCCTGCGCGAACGCTTCTTTATCTCGTGGGTTGGCCTGCGCGGTGCGGTACCGATCATTCTGGCGGTATTCCCGATGATGGCCGGACTGCCTAATGCCACGCTGTATTTTAATGTCGCCTTCTTTATCGTGCTGGTCTCCTTGCTGCTTCAGGGGACGTCATTAGGCTTTGCGGCCAAAAAAGCCAAAGTGCTGGTGCCGCCGCAACCGACGCCGATTTCCCGCGTCGGACTGGATATCGATGTGTATAACGACTGGGAACAGTTCGTGTATCAGCTCGGCTCCGATAAATGGTGCGTCGGCGCGGCACTGCGTGATCTGCAAATGCCGCAGGCGACACGGATTGCAGCGCTGTTCCGTGGCAAAGAGATGCTGCATCCGACCGGCAGTACACGGTTGAAGGAAGGCGATATTCTGTGTGTCATCGGACAGGAAAAAGATTTACCGGAATTGGGTAAATTGTTCAGCGACAGCAATAAAGTGGTGCTTGATGATCGTTTCTTTGGTGATTTCATTCTGCAGGCCGATGCGCCGCTGGATGCGATTTCCCAGCTGTATGGCCTGAATCTGGAAGACACCGTGGATCAGTCGCAAACCCTGGGACATTTCGTCATTAAGCTGCTCGGAGGCGAACCGGTGATCGGTGACCATATCGAATGGGACGGACTGACGTGGACGATTGCGGAAATGGAAGGAAATCGGGTGAGTAAAGTCGGCGTGAGGATTGTGACGCAGAAGGCTTAAATTTCGGCTCCTTCCCCTCTCACGAGGGGAAGGAAAACGTATTACTGAGCAGCCTGCGGGTCTTTGTCGTAGTCTGAACAGGACTGATAACCTTTGTTCATGACATGACCGGTGTCGTTAAAGCTGACGAAGTAGGTCTGTGCTTTACCATCACGCGGGGCGACCGCATAAGTCTGACAAGTCCCTTTGGCGTGGATCAGCGTCGCTTCCGTTGACGGTGGCCCTGCAATGGCACGAACCTGCGATTTCGTCATCCCGACTTTGACATCGCTGACTACCGGTTCTTTAACGTAACTCGCCGCACGGTCATAAGTCTGACACCCTGCCAGTACCGAAACTGCTGTAGCAACCACAAGTAACATTTTCTTGTTCATAACTTCTCCTCCTGAGTATTTTTGTATTGTTAAGCATAGAAGACATAAGGGATTTAGCCAGCCGATATGACTTCTATTTATTAATTGCACCATATTTTAAGTTTTTTCTGATAACCGGAATGGAGGTTTTTAGCGCGGCCTGACATGCATTTTTTATGTGTGCAAAAAGAAGATATTCAGGGCTTTTTGATCTATACATGAAAGAGGTAAGCCATTGATTGCTCGACAAGGAGCTATTACTGATGCATTTGGATCGACGCCGGTTCGTGACTTTGCTGGGTGTTATAGCCCTGATGCCGATACCCCAAACGGGCTTCGCGACTCCCCGGGAGGTTGCCATGGATACTCTGCGGATTGATAAACCCGACGGCGGTGTGCCGAATAATACGTTACCGGTGCTGATTTATCACCGCGTCATTCCGCCTGATACCGCCGATAATGCCGACTATCTCGAACACCTTTTCCGCGCCAACGGCTGGCCGCCGCAGTGGCGTTATCCCGTCTATACCTTTACGCATTTTCATTCCAACACACCTGAAGTGCTGGGTGTTTTTGCCGGTACGGCGAAGCTGCAACTGGGCGGCGAGCACGGCAATATTATCGAGGTGAAAGTCGGCGATGTGTTACTGCTTCCGGCCGGAATCGGCCATAAACAGATTTCTGCCGATGCCGATTTTATGCTGGTCGGCGCGTATCCGCCGGGCATCAAAGCCGATTTATGCCATGACGAATTGCCGCAACTGGCGGCTCGCACCAAAGCGGTGAACGCCGTCCCGCTGCCCGCGACGGATCCGGTGACCGGCCACAGCGAAGGCAGCATGCTGGTGTGGCATCAGAAATAACCGGGTATCACGCGGCGGTCAGGGCAAACCGCGCCACGGCTTTTTCCAGACGCTGCGACTGGTCCAGCAACTGCTGGGAAGATGCCGCCGCATGATCCGCCAGTTTGCCGTTTTGCAGCGTCACATGATTAAGCGCGGTAATGCGTTCGGAGACATCGTGAACACTTTGCCCCTGATACAACGTCGCTGCCGAAATCTCACTGACTAACGTGCTCAGGCCGTTGAAGATATGAATTATCTCTTCCAGACTTTGCCCCAGCACCGTAACGGATGCCGAACCGCGATCAATTTGCTGCACGGAATCATCAATCAGCTGGTGAATGCCACGCGTCGAATGGCTGCTCTTTTGCGCCAGCAGACCGATTTCTTTCGCCACCACCGCAAACCCGCGTCCGTGCTGTCCGGCATGCGCCGCTTCAATCGCCGCATTCAGCGCCAGAATATTGGTCTGAAACGCCACGCTGTCGATCATTGAGACAATACTGCTCATTTCTGAAGACTGGCTGACAATCTCTTTCATCGCGGTATCCACCTGCCCCATTACTTCCCCGCCGCGCGTCGCCACGCCTTTCGCCTGCTCGGCGCGTTGACTGGCCTGCAACGCATAGGCGGCGTTTTCTTTCACGCGTTCATTAAGATGGGTGATGTGTTCAGTGGCAGCGCTGAGTTCTTCGCTCTGAATGGCGGCCTGTGCCGATAATTCCTCGTTACCCTTTGCCATCTGATTGATATTGATCATGATATGCGAGGAGGCATCGCGCACTTCACTGACCAGTTTTTGCAGGCCGTGCTGCATGTTGCGCAGGCTGACACCCAGCTCGCGGACTTCAATCACCCGCGCGTGGTCATCTTCGACATCGCGCGATAAATCCCCGGCAGCCAGCACGCTGATGTGCCCGATCATGCGTTGCAACGGACGGATAATCCACGCAGACACACCGCGCCAGACCAGCACCGCAATCACCGCCAGAATGACCAGCGCGCCCATAAACAGCGTTTTCGCCTGCGTCAGCGCATTGAGTAAGCGGTCGCTCAGGGACACCGCTGTGTGCTCATTAACCGCCAGATAAGCATAATATTTCTGGCTGAAGTCATCCTGAAACGCCTGGATCGGCACTTCAAAGAAGGAATCAATATTGTTGTTCTTTTGCAGACCGTTCGCCTGTTCCCGCAAGCCGTCGTAGAACATCTGATAGCTGGATTTCAGCTCGGTGGCAGCCGTATCGGCGTTTTTCGTCATACCTTCGAATTGTGCAAACGCTTTTTGCGACGCGGCAAGCGAACCCAGCGATTCTTCCATCAGGCTGTTCCAGCTCCCGACCGAGCCGGTTTCTTTATCCTGCATGTAATAAATACCGGCACGGTTCAGTTTGTCGCTGGCCATCAGCAGTTCCATACGGGCTTTATCCATGACGGCTTGCTGCTGACGCAGACTTTCGGTGGCAATAACGTTGTTATGTGCATCCTGCAGGATTTTGGTGAGCACCACGGTGGAGAAAATTTGCAAAGCAGAAAACAGGGCGATAACGCAAATTACCCCGAAAAGGATCCCCCGCGGACGTTTGATGAAACCCGATCGAAACAATCTGTTGAATGGCATTTTACCAATAAGTGAACGAGAAGTTAAATTCATGATTATTCTGCATTATTTAGAGAAGAAACAGAATTTTACTCGCGGGAAATGACAGAAGTATTTCAGGGAGCGGCGCTGAACCGCTCCCTGCGATTACTTATTGTTTCGGGAAGATCCACACATGGTTTTCGGGAAGTGCCAGACGGCAATGCTGCGGGTCGCGCACATCGGTGCCGTAAGCACGGATCACAAAATCATCGCCGGTTGTGCGGAACAGATATTCCCAGCGGTCACCGAGATACATGCTGGTCAGGAGCGGCAATTCCAGCTGATTCTCGCCCGGCCCGTCGGCCAGCACCACGCGTTCGACGCGGATCACCGCCGTCCCTTCCTGTCCGGCCTGCACCCCCTCACCCGCCAGCCCCCACAGCACCCAGTCGCTGCCTTCGATACGCGCTTTACCCTCACGCACTTCGGTGACTTTGCCGTGCAGACGATTGTTGCTGCCCATAAATTCTGCGGTAAACAGGGTTTTCGGCGAACCGTACATTTCCTGCGGCGTACCCTGCTGTTCAATTTTGCCGTTGTTGAGCAAAAGAATACGGTCAGAAATCGCCATCGCTTCATTCTGGTCATGCGTCACCATCAGCGCCGACAGTCCGAGTTTAATGATCAGTTCGCGCAGGAACACCCGCGCCTCTTCACGCAGTTTGGCATCAAGGTTCGACAGCGGCTCATCGAGCAAAATCACCGGCGGGTTGTAGACCAGCGCACGGCCAATCGCCACGCGCTGCTGCTGGCCGCCGGAAAGCTGATGCGGGTGGCGCTTGCCCAGATGCCCGAGGCCCAGCTGATTCAGCACATCCTGTACGCGCCGGGTGATTTCACCCGCCGAAACCTTACGTAATTTCAGCGGATACGCCACGTTCTCAAACACGGTTTTATGCGGCCACAGGGCGTAAGACTGAAACACCAGTCCGAGATTGCGCTCTTCGGCCGGAATTTCGCTGCGCGGTGTGCCGTCATAAACTTTGTTTTTGCCAATGACGATAGTGCCTTTCACCGGCTTTTCCAGCCCGGCGACGGCACGCAGCAAGGTGGTTTTTCCGCTGCCGGAAGGCCCGAGCAATGACACCACTTCGCCGCGTTTCAGATCCATAGAAACGCCCTTCAGCACCGGATTATCACCATAAGTCAGGTGCAGATTGTCGACAGATAATTCAATCATGTAATTTCACTCCGAAACGAAGGGCAATACCCAGACCTAACACCACCAGCAGGATGTTAATAAAGGAGAGCGCGGCAACAATATCAATGGCGCCCGCCGCCCACAGGGAAACCAGCATCGAGCCGATGGTTTCCGTGCCCGGCGACAGCAGATAGACACCGGTGGAATATTCACGCTCGAAAATCAGGAACATCAGCAGCCACGAGCCAATCAGGCCGTAACGCGACAGCGGAATGGTAACGTGACGGGTGATCTGCCCGCGGGTCGCCCCGGTACTGCGCGCCGCCTCTTCCAGCTCCGGCCCGACCTGCAACAGTGTCGAGGAAATCAGCCGCAGACCATACGCCATCCACACCACGGTATACGCCAGCCAGACGCTGAAAATCGTACTGCGCAAGGATCGCAACCAGACCACCAGGTTATCGCGCAACCACTGTGACCACGGCATGCCGGAAAGCCAGCCGGATTTTAGCGCGTTATCGAGCCACATCGGCAGGAACAGGAACACCCACAGGAAAGCCAGACCGGCCAGCAGCCCCGGCACCGCACGCGGCACCAGTACGCTGTAATCAAGGAAACGGGTGACGCCGTCGGGTTTACGGTGCATCGCAATACCGATAAACAGATAACAGGCCACTGCCAGCGCACCGCCAATGACGCCAATAGCCATCGAGTTGACGATAGCGCGCAGCAGGTTCGGCTGTTCCCAGATCGTGCGGAACGTGTTGAGCGAGAGTTCATCCCAGATGGACACGCCGACGCCCCAGTTAGAGATAAATGCACGCAGCATCACACCAATCAGCGGAACGCCGATGGTCACCGTCAGCCAGAACGCCACCACAGCCCCGGCCACCCAGCGCCATTTTCCAAGCGGTAAAGCACGCGCCTGCGACGCTTTACCTTTCACCGTCACGAAACGGTTGGCGGTACGCATCAGGCGGCGCTGCAACATCACCAGCGGAATAGTGATACAAATCAGCACCACGGCAACCGCAGCCATCAGATGATAAGACGGCGTACCAAGTTTGTTGGTCAACTGATAAAGATAGGTCGCCAGCACCATGTTGCCTTCCGGGTCGCCGAGCACCAGCATCAGGCCGAACACTTCCAGCCCGAGGAAGAACAGCAGAACGGTGGCGTAAAGAATCGACGGACGCACCATCGGCAGACTGACCGCCGTCATCACCTGTAACGGCGAGGCGCCTGCAGTTCGCGCGGCTTCCTCAACATCCGACCCGACGCTGCGCAACGCCGAGGAGATATACAGATAGGCGTGAGGAACATGCGTCAGACCGGCAATCACCACGATGCTCGACATGTCGTAGATGTTCCACGGCACGAAACCGAGGATCGCCTGTGCCCACAGTGAAAAGAACCCGACCGGTCCGGCGGCCACCACGTAACCGAAACCTAATACCATCGGCGACACAAAAATCGGCACCAGGATCAGCGGCTCAATCACGCGTCTGCCCGGCAAATCCGTACGCACCATCAGGAACGCCAGAATACCGCCAAGCGGGATGGCGATGACCACCAGCCCGAAGGCCAGAATAAAGCCGCTTTTCAGCGCTTTGTAGAAATCCGGATCAGTAAAGATGAATCCAAAAGATTCGAGGCTCCATTCTTTCGACGGCGAAAAGAACGGCGCGGAGAGGAAACTCTGTATCACGATGAACGACAACGGAATGTAGATAACCAGCGCCGTTATCAACACCACAATGCCGCGCGGCAGGCTCTGCCACTTTCTGCGCAATGCATTCATGTTACTTCCCTTCGGTTAGAAACAAGGAGAGCGAAATCAGGCAGGAAAAAGGAAGCGCGGCGGAAAATGACGCGCTTCAATATGTCACTACTTGGCAGCAGCGGTACGCCACTGTTTGATGTAATCCAGGCGTTTTTTCTGTTGCAGGTATTCCAGCAGGGTTTCATCCACCGGGATGGGTTTGAGCGCGTTGCCCAGCATTTTGGTCATACCATCGATATCATTTTTGCCTTCGATATCGTTACGGATGGAGGGAATGTCAGCCTGATTGGCCAGAATGCTCTGCCCCTTCTCGGACAAGACATAGTCCAGCCACAGTTTGGCCGCGTTGCTGTTTTTCGATTCCTGACTGATGAAGGAAACGCGGGAAAGCACCAGGGTGTAATCCTTCGGATAGGAAATCCCCAGTGACGGGTCAGTTTTAGCGCGGGCTTCGGCGTAGGAACCCAGGATGTTAAAGCCGATCAGGTTTTCGCCGGAAGAGACACGTTCCATCATGGTGCCGGTAGAGGATTGCACTGCTAAGCCGCCTTTGGCCACATCAGCCAGCGTTTTGAAATAATTCGGATCGGCTTTGAAATCCTGTACGGACAGCATGAAGCCGAGACCGGATTTCTCAATATCGTAAGTCGTGACTTTTTTGTTGAACTTTTCGGTCTGGCTGGCGATCAGTTTTGCCAGTGCCGCATGGGAATCAGGCACATCACCGGCCGGGATCAGGCGTTTGTTATAGATAAACACTACCGGTTCATACGTCGTGCCGTAAGCTTTGTCTTTCCACACTGCCCATTTTGGCAGTTGCCCCTGTTCAGGGGATTTATATTCCTGCGCGTAGTCGGTCGCCAGTTTCAGCGCGGTATCCATCGAGGAACTCCAGACCACGTCGCCGCTGGTGCCGCCCGCCGCCTGTTCGCTGATATAACGGTTGTACAGCTCGGTGCTGTTCATATCGTTGTATTCGACTTTGATACCCGGATACGTCGCCTCGAAGCCCTGGATCAGCGGGCCAGCGGCTTTGGTGTCAGTCGTGGAATAGACCACGACTTTGCCTTCTTTAGTCGCCGCATCGACGATTTTTTGATAGTCAGCCGGGTAGCCTTGAGGTAATGCAGACATTGCAGAGGAAGACATCATTACAGCCAGAGCAATCAGAGAGATACGTAATTTATTCGACATTATTGTTAACCTCTAGTTACATTTGGGAAACTAAAAATCAACATAACGCATAACATCGGACAGGCAATAGGGTAACGTTTTTATCTTCCCGATTTGTGATTCGTGGCGTTTTTTAAGCAATTAACACCATAAAAACCACGGTAGAAAACGCAAAACAGGCCCTCTGAATGGCCTGTTTTTAAGGACAGAAAACGGGGATTATTTAAAATATCCGGCGGTATCAATATCGGTCAGTAAATCCTGATGTACGGGTTTCCAGCCCAAAATATCGCGGGTGATCTGACTTGAGGTCGGATTATTTAACGAGGCAAAATGGGTAAACCAGCCAAAATGTGCCGCCAGATCTGGCCCGTTTTTACTCACCACTGGCAGGTTCAGGTGCTTACCGATGAGGGTGGCAATCTCACGGAATGGCACACCTTCTTCTGCATTCGCGTGATAAATCGCATTCTGCGCGCTCTTCTCCAGTGCCAGCACAAACACTTGCGCGGCATCAAAACGGTTCACTGCCGGCCAGCGGTTTTCGCCATCCCCCGGATACGCTGATTCCCCCTTTTCCCGCGCCAGCGCAATGAGCAGCGGCACAAATCCATGATCGCCCGCGCCATGCACCGATGGCGGGAGACGCACCAGTGACACCCGCACGCCCTGCTCTGCCAGTTTAGCGACGGCAAGATCGGACGCCACGCGAGGATTTTGCCCGTACGGATCGGGTAAATCATTTTCCGTTGCCAGACGGCCATTGTTCACCAGCGCCGTGCCGGAGGTGACGATCAGCGGTTTATGGGTGCCCTTCAGCGCAGCGCCTAATGCGCCAATCGCCAGCCGGTCTTTTTCACAATTTTCCAGAAACTTCGAAAAGTCATGGATAAACGCGGTGTGGATCACCCCGTCGGCCTGCGCTGCGCCGGATGCGAGGCTCTCAAGATCTTCAATACTGCCGCGATGAACCCCGGCACCCGCGTCGGTCAGCGCCTGCGCCGAGGCATCCGAACGGGCCAGCCCCAGCACCTGATGACCGGCCCGCAGCAATTCCTGAACCACCGCAGAACCGACAAAACCTGTTGCACCTGTCACAAATACACGCATTGCGAATTTCCCCGTTGTTGGCTAAACCTGTCGTGGCTACAAAAGCCCAGGACTTACGTCATAAAATATAGGGGCTGGAGGAAAGACGATCTATGCGCTAATGTCCGCATTATCTTTGCAATCGTCCGGAGTCGCTGATGGACCCTCTTTCTGATGTGTTATCACTGCTGAAGCCGCGCAGTTATATGTCCAAAGGTTTTGAAGCCGGAGGCGCCTGGTCGGTGCAATTTCCCGACCATTATCAGTCGATTAAATGTAACGCGATTATTCGCGGTGAATGCTGGCTGGCAGTCGATTCCGTGCCAGGCGCAGTGCATCTGAAAGCAGGAGACTGCTTTGTGTTACCCAGCGGACGCCCGTTCCGGCTGGCCAGCGATCTTAGCCTTCCGTCCGTCGATGCCGGGCCCATTTTCCAGCAGGCGCAGGATGGCGGAACGGTTTCCTGTAACGGCGGCCAGGATTTCTTCCTCACCGGCAGCCGGTTTGCGGTCAGCGGCGCAAACGCTTCTACCCTGCTGGCGATGCTGCCGCCGGTGGTGCATATCTCAAAAGAATCCGACAGAGCCAGCCTGCGCTGGGCGGTTGAACGGATGATGCAGGAACTGCGTGACCAGCGTCCCGGCGGCTTGCTTATTGCGCAGCATATGGCGCACATGATGCTGGTACAGGCGCTGCGGATGCACGTCGATAACGCGCCGGAAGGTGAAACCAGCGGCTGGTTTGCCGCACTGGCCGATAAGCAGTTATCCAAAGCGCTGAATGCAATGCATGAAAACCCGGCGCAGCGCTGGACGGTGCAAACGCTGGCAGAACGGGCGGGTATGTCGCGTTCTGTATTTTCTCAAAAATTCAAACAGGCTGTGGGCAGTGCGCCGCTGGAATACCTGACGCGCTGGCGGATGTTGCTGGCTGGCGACCGGCTGGCGAATACTAAAGAACCGGTATCAGCCGTGGCGCTTTCGCTTGGGTACGAATCAGAAAGTGCTTTCAGTACGGCGTTCAAACGCACACTGGGATGTTCGCCAAGGCAATACGGGCAGAAAGAAGCCGTCTGAAGAATAAGTGGAGGGGCAAAGGGGGAATTTCAGATACAAAAAAAGCCGCTAATCACTTAGCAGCTTTCTTGTGTTGTTTATGGCGGAGGAGGAGAGATTCGAACTCTCGAATGGTTTCCCATCGCCGGTTTTCAAGACCGGTGCCTTCAGCCGCTCGGCCACCCCTCCGTAAACAACAAGTACGTTACGACCTCAGTCGTTCAGTACGGGGCGTAGTATACAAGACCGTAAAAAAGATGCAAATATTATTTTCAGTCTAGTTTGTTGATTTTATGAGCATTTAAACCGCGTACACAAAGTCGGGCATAAATGACAGAGACAAAAAAAGCCGCTAATTGCTTAGCAGCTTTCTTGTGTTGTTTATGGCGGAGGAGGAGAGATTCGAACTCTCGAATGGTTTCCCATCGCCGGTTTTCAAGACCGGTGCCTTCAGCCGCTCGGCCACCCCTCCGCAACGAAGCGAACTATAAACAGTGCCGATCCGCTTGTAAAGCCTGATTCTGTTCTGATTGCCTGAAAAACAGGCATTCGGTTCGCAAGCGGCGATTTAAGCATCATTTCGGTGATTTTGACGTCAGGATACCGCGCAGTGCCCCGCTCCGGGCAGGTAAAGAAGGGTAAAACGTCTTTAATGACGCACCGCAACTACTTACACTGCAACCTGTTTGTATTTTCACCGACTCCAATTAGATACCCAAAATAATTTGGGTCGCAGGAAGGCGGCAAGAGAGGGAGTCCCGATGAGCTTACGCAGGTAAGTGATTCGGGTGACCGGGCGAAGCCAACGCATCTGCGACACAAAGTATGAAGGGCTTAAGTGAGAATTTTATTATGAACCGCATGGATCGTATCGTTGCATCTTCGTCATCATCACGCGCTGGCTCGTTGCTAAGCACGCACCGGGTGCTGCGTAATACTTATTTCCTGTTAGCACTGACTTTGGGCGTATCCGCGATTACTGCGACAGCAAGTACGGTTCTGAGATTGCCGTCCCCCGGTTTTCTGCTGACCATCGTTGGCTTCTATGGCCTGATGTTCCTGACCTACCGCACAGCCAACAGCCCGGCGGGTATTTTATCTGCCTTCGCGCTGACCGGTTTTATGGGGTATACGCTGGGGCCACTGCTGAGTTCGCTGCTTTCCGTCGGTGCCGGTGACATTATTATGCTGGCACTGGGCGGCACTGCGCTGGTGTTCTTCTGCTGTTCAGCCTATGTGCTGACCACGCGCAAAGATATGTCGTTCCTGTCCGGCATGATGATGGCAGGTTTTGTGGTGCTGCTGGTGGCGGTTATCGCTAACCTGTTCCTGCAAATTCCTGCGCTGTCACTGGCGATCAGTTGCCTGTTTATTTTGTTCTCCGCAGGCGCAATCCTGTGGGAAACCAGCAATATTATTCATGGCGGCGAAACCAACTATATTCGGGCGACCGTCAGCCTGTATGTCTCGCTGTACAACATTTTTGTCAGCCTGCTGAGCATTCTGGGCCTGTCATCACGTAACTGATAAAGCCTGAAGTGGATCGAAGCCCCGCCTGCGTGCGGGGCTTTTTATTTTGTCTGACCGGCGTTTTTGCTAAACTGACTGCCGCATTTTACAGGTTTGAGGTTGTATGCTGGAGTTTGAAGGTCAGGTTATTGAAACCGACGCTCAGGGTTACCTGAAAAACAGTCAGGAGTGGCAGGAAGGCATGGCGCCGCTGCTGGCGGAAGAAGAAGGGATCGTTCTGACTGACGCCCACTGGGAAGTCGTGCGGTTTGTGCGCGAGTTTTACCTCGAATTCAATACTTCTCCCGCCGTACGCATGCTGGTGAAAGCAATGGCGCAGAAATATGGCGAAGAGAAAGGCAACAGCCGCTATCTGTTCCGGCTGTTCCCGAAAGGTCCGGCCAAACAGGCAACCAAAATTGCGGGCCTGCCGAAACCGGTGAAGTGCTTGTGAAAGATTTCAGTATTTGATTTTAAAATCGCTGTAATTGCCAGGCGCGGTCGGCTCACTCAGTACGCGATCAACGCGTGCATGTTTCGGCCCGCCCTGCTTCAGCCAGGCTAGCAACTGATCTACTTTCTCCTGCTCTCCGCACGCCACCACTTCGACGCTGCCATCCTCAAGATTTTTCGCGTAACCGGTCAGACCGAGACCGGTAGCCTGATGCTGGGTCGCAAAACGAAAACCGACGCCCTGCACCATGCCGTACACATAGGCGGCTATACTGACTGTTGCCATAATATTCTCTCCGTTAGCGGTATGGTTCGTTGCAATTTGACCTGCATGACCGGACAATGTCGCTCTTTTTTGTCTCCGAACCGACAGAACCTAATTTTATGACTGCACGTTTAATTCTGGCCAAAGGCCGTGAAAAATCACTTCTTCGTCGCCACCCGTGGGTGTTTTCCGGCGCTGTTTCGCGCATCGAAGGTAAAGCCAATTCCGGCGAGACTATAGATATTGTAGACAGTCAGGGAAAATGGCTGGCGCGCGGCGCCTATTCGCCGTCCTCGCAAATCCGTGCGCGGGTCTGGACATTCAAACAAGATGAAGACATTGATATCGCGTTCTTCATCCGCCGTTTACAACAGGCGCAGAGCTGGCGCGATTATATCGCTAAGCGCGACGGACTGGACGGTTACCGCCTGATTGCTGGGGAATCCGACTGCCTGCCAGGTATCACTATCGACCGCTTCCAGAATTTCCTGGTGCTGCAATTGCTGTCAGCCGGTGCGGAATATCAGCGTGCCCCGCTGATTGCAGCACTGCAACATTGCTATCCGGAATGTGCAATCTGGGATCGTTCCGACGTGGCCGTGCGTAAAAAAGAAGGGCTGGAACTGGCTCAGGGACACGTATTTGGCGACGAGCCTCCTGCCTTGTTGCCGATTCAGGAACATGGAATGAGCCTGCTGGTGGATATTAAAGAAGGTCACAAAACCGGTTTCTACCTTGACCAGCGTGACAGCCGCCTTGCCGCACGTAATTATGCCGCAGGCCGCAACGTTCTGAACTGTTTCTCTTATACCGGCGCTTTCGCGGTGTCTGCGCTGATGGGCGGCTGTACAAAAGTCACCAACGTGGATACCTCCCAGGCAGCGCTCGACGTGGCCCGTCAGAACGTTGAACTGAATAAACTGGATCTCTCGAAAGCAGAATTCTTGCGTGAAGACGTGTTCCAGTTGCTGCGTAAATACCGCACCGAAGGCCAGCAGTTCGATATGATCGTGATGGATCCGCCGAAATTCGTTGAGAACAAAAATCAGCTGGCAAGCGCCTGCCGTGGTTACAAAGACATTAATATGCTGGCGTTGCAACTGTTACGTCCGGGGGGGATTCTGCTGAGTTTCTCCTGCTCCGGATTGTTGCCAACGGATTTATTCCAGAAAATTCTGGCTGATGCGGCGCTGGATGCCGGTCGTGAGATCCAGTTCGTCGAGCAGTTCCGTCAGGCAGCCGACCATCCGGTGACCGGCGCTTACCCTGAAGGTCTATATCTGAAAGGGTTCGCCTGCCTGGTAATGAACTGACAAAATAAGCACGGTGTGCTGTTGCGGCAGTACGCCCGCGAATTTTAAGCAGATTACGTGGTCAAAACTTGAAATAGCCCGTTTTATCTCCATATAGAGATTAATGAATTATTTTTGGGAGGTGACTATGATTGCCAGTAAATACGGTATCGGACAGCAGGTCCGCCACAGAATGTTAGGTTATCTGGGTGTGGTTATTGATGTTGATGCACAATATTCGCTCGATAAGCCTGACGTCAATGATGTCGTTGCTGATGATTCAATGCGTACCGCTCCCTGGTACCATGTCGTGATGGAAGATGAAGAAGGTCAGCCGGTTCACACTTACCTGGCTGAAATTCAGATCGATCATGAAGCGGCACGTTCGCATCCTGAACAAGCCTCGCTGGATGACCTGGCAGCCTCAATCCGTAACCAGTTACAGGCACCGCGACTGCGTAACTGAGCATGATGGCTTTTTCCTGACAAGATGAAAGATAAAAACCGGCGCGGTAGCCGGTTTTTTTACGGGCAGGATCCGCAGACGTTTACTTTTCCATGCCCAGTCGCGGAATTTCAATTTTCGGGCAGCGATCCATCACCACCTTCAGCCCGGCCTCTTTTGCCAGCACAGCAGCCTGTTCATTAATGACGCCCAGTTGCAACCACAACACGTTCGCCTTAATCGCAATCGCTTCCTGCGCCACGCCATAAGCGGCATCCGCATTACGGAACACGTCCACCATATCTACCGGATGGGGGATTTCTGCCAGAGAACCATAAGCTTTCTGGCCGAGCAGTTCCTGCCCCGCCAGCTTCGGACTTACCGGGATCACCTCAAAGCCCTGAGAAAGTAAATACGCCATGACGCCGTAACTTGGTCGGCCGGGATTATCACTGGCCCCCACCAGCGCGATGGTTTTCACTTCTTCAAGAATCTTGCGGATATCATTGTCTTGCACGGGTTTATCTCCTTTGGCCTGTATGCATTAAGTGTAACGCAGCCTGACCATTTCGACAGTCTGTACGTGAAAAAGAGCCGCTGCAGGATCACGCCGGTGGGAAATTAAAACATTTTGTAAAACTTTGACACACAATCGTCATTCCTGAATAATAGAGGATGAGCAACGTTGTATCTGAGGAGAGAGGAATGAAAATCTGTCATGCGCTGGTCGCATTAGCGAGTCTCAGCCTGATGGTGTCAGCTTCAGCGACCTCACTTAAATTGTCCCCCGATGTCGATGTTCTGGTAATCGATGGCAAACAGATGTCTGGCGCAATCCTTAAAGGTGCAGACAGCCTTGAACTCGATGGCGGTCAGCACCAGATTCTGTTTCAGGTCAGCAAAAATGTCCGTTCCGTCACTCAACAGGCACCGATAATCTACCATTCGCCTGCCCTTATCGTGACCTTCAATGCTAAAAGTAATCGTTCCGTTTCTTTCGTTCTGCCAAAACTGAGCAACGACAATGAAACGACACAATTTAGCCAGCAGATGAATTATCAGCTCATTGATGAACAAGGCCGTCAAATACCGACGCAACGTGACGTCCTGAATATGTTTAATCCCGGACATACTGCAGACGCTGAGAAATTAATGATGACTTACAATTTGTCGGGCGCACGTGCGGCGGTTCCTTCATTCGCCAAAGGCAGCACGGATAAAAAATCTGCGTTAGCCACCGACGCAACATCTCAAATTTCTATCGTTTATCTTCACCCGTTGTGGACACGTCTGGCCGCGAATGCTGGCTTTGAGCGGTTGTTACTCTGGTTAAAACTGCCGGATAATCAGGAACGCGCGTCATAACTTAATCTGCATCACGCATTCCTCCTTCTTAACGGCGAATTATTCCCCCTGAGCTATGCAGTAAAACGGAGTTTCAGTATTCTGTGATCCACTTTTACTTTCGCGTTGAAGGGAATTAGATGGAATACACGACCCGCACGATCGCAAAACAAAAACATATAGCCCTGGTCGCGCATGACCACTGCAAAAGTACCCTGCTGAAATGGGTTGATAAAAACGTTGCTGAACTTTCGCAGCATATCCTGTATGCCACCGGCACGACGGGTAACCTGGTTCAGCGTAATACCGGGATTAATGTCAAAAGCATGCTAAGCGGGCCGATGGGCGGCGACCAGCAAGTGGGCGCGCTGATTGCCGAAGGCAAAATCGATATGCTGATTTTCCTCTGGGATCCGCTCAACGCCGTTCCGCATGATCCGGATGTGAAAGCCCTGCTGCGTCTGGCGACCGTATGGAACATCCCGGTGGCAACCAATCTGTCTACTGCTGACTTCCTGATCCAGTCTCCGTTGTTCCAGTCTGAAGTCGAAATCACTATTCCTGACTACCAGCGCTATCTGTGGTCACGCCTGAAAGAATAATTATTCAATTGGCTGATTTTTAAAAGTAAAAATCCCGGCGATTGCCGGGATTTTCATTGATCTTATCTATGGTTTTCGCTGGACCGGTACGCCGATATCTTCAAGCTGTTCTACGAAGACGGAAGGACGTTCTTTATCCTGCAGCAACCAGACCTGATGCTTCGCACGTGTCATCGCCACATACAATAAACGCCGCTCTTCGGCATCCAGAAAGTTTTCCGGTTCAGGCAATAACACTTCCTCCAGCAAAGATTCCCGCGCGGGCGCAGGGAAACCGTCATTGCCACCATGCAATCCGACGATAATCACGTATTCAGCCTGTTGTCCTTTACTGGCATGAATCGTCATGAAATCAAGATTAAGCTTTGGCCAGCGGGTCGCGGCTTTCTCCAGAATTTGCGGTCGAAGATGGTGATAACGTGCCAGCACCAGAATATGTTCATCAGCGGTGACATAGCCGCTAAGTTTATCCAGCAATTTTTCCATCTGATCCTCAGGCAGTATCACCACATTTTTCTTGTTGCCTTTGGTCAGACTGTTCAGCGGCTTCTTCAACTGATAAGGGTTTTGCTGCACAAACTTATTGGCAATTTCACCGATGCGGTCATTGAACCGGTAAGTCGTATCCAGTGCGCATTGCGCTCCTTCGCCAAAATTGTCAGCAAACGCCGTGGTCAGGGACAACTCCGCACCGCTGAAACGGTAAATCGCCTGCCAGTCGTCCCCCACAGCAAACAAACTGGTATGTTTGTTAAGTTTACGCAAGGCAGAAAGCAGCAGTGCGCGCTGGGGGGAAATGTCCTGGAATTCATCCACCAGAATATGCTTCCACGGGCTGACAAAACGCCCTTTTTCCAAGATATTGACTGCCTGATGGATAAGCCCGGAAAAGTCCACTGCGCCCTCTTCTTTCAGTGCCGTTTTCCAGGCTTTCATCAGCGGTGCCATCAGACGAATACGCTTTGTAAACAGATCTTTGACGTCTTCCGGCGCGCTTTCGATCATCTCCGCCTGACTGCCACCGTGCATACGCATCAGGCTGAGCCAGCGTTCAAGGCGGCTTCCGAGGCGCTCCGCCAGCGATTTATTTTTCCAGTAATCACCCTCAGGAACGGTCCATTCCAGTTCGTCTGTCATCCATTGCCGCCAGCCGCTGGCCTGCACTTTTTTCTCTGCACACTGCTGCTGCCATGTCTTAATCAGTAAGCTGCGCCGGGCTTTCGAATCGGTTTCAAGTTTGCTGATTTTGGGGGCTTTTTTGCTGCCTTCCTGGATAATCTGCAAAGCGAGCGCATGAAATGTCTTGGCCTTGATGCCTTCAGTATGCAAACGCTCTTTGATACGCCCGTTCATTTCATCCGCTGCCTGACGACCAAAGGCCAGCAACAGAATTTGTTCAGGATGCGCTTCCTGACGGCGCAACAGCCAGCCCGCGCGCGCCACCAGCACCGACGTTTTACCACTGCCCGCGCCAGCCAGCACCAGAACCGCGTCTTCACCGTTCACGACAGCGCGGCATTGGCTGTCATTGAGCGGTGACACTTCAACGGTATCAAAAAAGTCACGGTTATCAGCAATCACCCTGTCAGTCCAAGCCAGATTGCGCCGGTCGACACTGCGTTTACCCTGCTCAAGCCAGCGCAGACAGGTCTGATAATCTTCCCGACAATTATCAAATTCAGTAAGACGTTCAACAGGCACCGGGATCGCAGAAAATGCCTCAGTAATGTCTTTCTGCACATCAGCCAGATCAATGCGTTTGAACCATTTGTCTTGCTGTTCAATCTGGGTAATTTTTTCAACCTGCCCGCGCAATACTCCGGCGCTGACCTCGCTCATCTCGAGACTCCAGGTCTGCCAGATATTGAGCAGGTATTGATAAAAACGCTGTGTTTCCTGCCATTCGGTGCCGTGCAGCCGGACCACTTTTTGCTCCGGCAATTCAAATTCAAGCTCCCCCCAGACGATGCCACGTTTGCAGCGAATCTGAATAAGCTGATTAAAAGGGATCAGATAGTGATGTTTATCGCCGCTGACTTCCACGCCGGCATTAAGCAGACGCACCCGGTTATAAGGGTGCTGCGCCAGATGTTTCCCGAATGAGGTCGATTTCAGTTCCATATCATCACACCGTGTTTTTCTTTAATTCCTGACATTTTACATGCAAGAGCATTTAAGAGTTTACCTTTGATAAGCGCAGGCGATCCACGCTCCAAAACAGAGTAGAATAAGAGGTATGTTTGCGTTATGTGAACACGAAATTTATCAACTTTTTAACCTCTTCGGGAAGAGCTGCCATGCGTACCGTACTCAATATTCTTAACTTTGTTTTAGGTGGTTTTTTCACCACGCTTGCCTGGCTGCTTGCTACGCTGGTCAGTATCGTGCTGATCTTTACTCTGCCCCTCACCCGCTCTTGCTGGGAAATCACCCGTCTTTCACTGCTGCCATTTGGCAATGAAGCCGTACATGTCGATGACCTGTATCCGGAAAAACGCAGCGCGTTGCTGTCCGGCGGAGGTACTCTGTTGAATATCTTCTGGTTTATTTTTTTCGGCTGGTGGTTATGCTTGTCGCATATTGTCGCCGGTATCGCGCAATGTATCAGCATAATCGGTATTCCGGTGGGCATTGCGAACTTTAAAATTGCTGCCATTGCACTCTGGCCGGTAGGACGCAGGGTCGTTTCCGTCGAGCTGGCAAAGCAAGTTCGTGAAGCTAATGCAAGCCGTCAGAGAGAAAACGGACGCATTCGCTGATTGCGATGTTTCAACATTTTTGAATTTTAAGGTGGGTTTTTCGTGCTTTCTATTGCACCCGGTTTACGGCGCTATGCCTATAACAGCAATATTCTTTATCACATCAGGATTTTCATTGCGCTGACAGGGGCTGCGGCATTGCCATGGTGGTTGGGTCAGTTCACGTTGACAATCCCCCTGACACTCGGTGTGGTTGCTGCGGCTCTTGCCGACCTTGATGATCGTCTCGCTGGCCGTCTGCGCAATTTGCTGATTACCCTGGTCTGTTTTTTTATTGCTTCAGCATCCATAGAATTACTCTTCCCCTATCCGTGGCTTTTTGCGCCCGGGCTGATGATTTCAACCTGCGGATTCATCCTGCTGGGGGCCCTGGGGCAGCGTTATGCCACGATTGCCTTTGGCGCGTTGCTGATCGCCATATATACGATGCTTGGCACCAGCATGTATCACATCTGGTATCAGCAACCGCTGATCCTGCTTGCGGGTGCTATCTGGTATAACCTGCTGACGCTGGCTGGCCATATTATTTTCCCCATCCGTCCGTTACAGGATCAGATCTCACGCTGTTTCACGCAACTGGCGGCTTATCTTGAAGCCAAAGCAACGTTGTTTGATCCCGATCAGGATGATAACAACCAGCAACTGGTCGAGCTGGCCATGGCCAATGGTCAACTGGTCTCCACACTGAACCAAACAAAAAATACGCTACAGACCCGGCTGAAAGGAGATCGTGGCCAGAAAGGAACCCGCCGGACATTACATTATTATTTTGTGGTGCAGGATATTCATGAGCGCGCCAGCTCGTCCCACGTGCAGTACCTCAAACTCAGTGAACAATTTCATCACAGTGATATTCTGTTCCGCTTTCAGCGCCTGATGAGCATGCAGGCGCGGGCCTGTTTACAGCTGTCACAATGCATTCTTTATCGCCAGCAATATACCCACAACAGTCAGTTCGAACGGGCGTTTTCCCGGCTGGAAGAAGCCCTCAAACGTCTGGAATCTCATCATGAACACCGTGAGACATTACAGGCGTTACGCCATCTTTTACGCAATCTGCATGCGATTGACGCGCAACTGGCAAATATCGAGTCGGAGCAGTCTCTGCCGGAAAACCAGACCGGCAAAAGCCCGTTTGCGGAAGACCGTCTGACTGGCCTTGATGATATCTGGCTGCGCATTTCCCGCCATTTTACGCCGCAATCGGTGTTGTTCCGTCATGCAATTCGTATGTCTGTCGTGCTCTTTGTCGGTTACGTTTTCATTCAGGTCAGCGGCTTAAATCACGGCTATTGGATCTTGCTCACCAGTCTTTTTGTCTGTCAACCAAACTACAGTGCGACCCGCCGGAGGTTAGCTCTGAGGATAATCGGAACACTCGCCGGTATTGCTCTCGGGATCCCTATCTTGTATTTCGTTCCGTCCGTTGACGGACAAATGATTCTGATCGTCATCAGCGGGTTATTGTTCTTTGCGTTCCGCACAGTGCAATACGCGCAGGCCACAATGTTCATCACCCTTCTGGTGTTGTTATGCTTCAATTTGTTAGGCGAAGGATTTGAAGTCGCTATCCCGAGAGTAATCGATACGCTGATTGGTTGTGGTATCGCCTGGGCGGCAGTGACCTTTATATGGCCCGACTGGAAATTCAGGCAACTTGATAAGGTGGTCAGAAAAACGTTCGATGCTAATTGCCGTTATCTTGATGCTATTCTGGTGCAGTACCATCAGGGGAAAGACAACAGTCTCGAGTACCGTCTGGCCCGCCGCGATGCGCATAATTGCGATGCCGAACTGGCGTCCGTGGTGTCAAACATGAGCTCTGAGAGAAATAACGAACCGTCGACACTCGAAGCGGCGTTTCGCCTGTTATGCCTCAATCATACAATGCTGAGCTACATTTCAGCGCTGGGTGCCCATCGCGAAAAACTCAATGATGCCGAAACCCTGAGGTTGCTGGATGATGCAGCATGCTGCGTTGACGGCGCTTTGCATCATCTGCCTTCTGAAGCAGAACGCATCCAACACGCGCTCGGTGAACTCACTGCACGTATTCAGATGCGTACAACGGATATCGACAGTAAAGAGCAGCTCGTGCTTCAGCAAATTGGATTACTGGTGGCTCATTTGCCTGAGCTCACCAGTCTTAATACTAAGATCCTGCCGGCACAAAATCGGCTCTAATTGCAGATAACTTACGCAAATTTAGTGCACAACCGTTGATAGCTGCTCTTGGTGATGGTTAAACCAGTGAGTTAATGACTCTCTGGATTCCATCGGCAAAGCGGCTTCATGGAAGCCCAAAATTGCCCCTTCGAGTGCCATCAGTAAATTAATCCCTAAATTCTTTTTTTTAATGGCACACAGTTTGAGGTAGGTATGGCAGGCCCCCTGTAACCGCAAGTCCCCCGAGTTCTCAATGCCGACTTGCCAGAGCATCCTTTCGAGCGCCAGCGAGAGATTGGGTAAATCTTTCAATCGGACCGCTTCGTTGTTTTTTTTCAGCTCTATATCCCGCAACATCCCTTGCAACGATAATCTGCCCAGCTCGCACAGTGCCTGGTGATCATTCCATTGCCGGGCACTCACTTTGAAATAACGCAACTGCACATCCATGCCTCGCTTGCGATAGGTCAGCCTCTCCATCTTTTTGCGGCGAAAATGAGTTTCAGTTTCTCCGGTCGCTCGCAGATAGAGTTCACCATCAGAAACCAGGGCGAACATGACGCGGTCAGCGGACAAGCTCATCCCCCCAAATTGGGTGCGGGAACGAATATTGCCCAACGGGGCAAAAATCTCCAGACACTCAAGCACTCGTTTTTTTGATTTGTTTATCATTGCGTTATCCTTTTCACGTTAATCCCTTGCTTCCATTTTGAGTTACCAAAACAGCTAAAAGCAAAATACGCAATCTTATGAACTCCAACAAACATAAAATGCCGTTACAGCCTGTTGCCTTCAAAATTTGCGAGATATCTTGGAAAAATTGGGTTGATCTTTGCTCACCGCCAGAGTACTGTACATACATACAGTAACTCACTGGAGTACATCATTATGCGAACTCAATACCATACAAATCATAATTTTAGTCAGCTTGCTTTGCCCGTCACTCCGTCACAGGTAAATACGTCTGCATCCTTGAATAATGGTCTGATCACTGAGTTCGTCTATAGTGCGAGCCAACCTGATTTTGCGCAGTTATTACTGCCCTTACTGCAACACCTGGGTATGCAGTCTCGCTGGTTGTTGTGGCTCACACCTCAACAAAAACTGAGCCGTCATTGGTTATCTCAGTCAGGTCTGCCGGTGGATAAGATGGTGCAAGTTAATCAAATTACGGCGATGTCGACGGTAGATGCAATGGAGAAAGCCTTGCAGACGGGTAACTACAGTGTCGTGTTGGGATGGCTTCCGGATTTGAGTGATACTGAGAGGGAAAGATTGCAAATTGCAGCACGCCAGGGTGGTGCTTACGGCTTCATAATGAGACCGACAAATGAACAGAATTCAGCTTGTGGACATCATTCCACAGTAAAAATTCACTCTTCCGTATACCATTAGTTCAAAATAGGAATCTTCCTATGAAAATAATGCGGAACTTAGTGATTTGTGCTGAATAATGCCTGCAAGCCAGTAAAAACGGGCTTCCTGAATGCAGATTAGTGCCAGATTTTGTCAGCAAATTGCCAAAGCCGTTAAGAAATGTGTCCGTTTTTCCCTTTTTTTCCACGGTGTTAACACATCAAGCTTGTAAGTTTCGCGCCACGTTGTAGACTTTACAACGCCAAGGTTGCTCGATAATGCCAACGTAAAGTGGCAAGTTCTGAAATGAAGCAATAATCTTGGCGTAAGGATTTTAACCAAGGGCTTAAAAAGCTTAAAGCTCAATTGCCTATTTGGATGATAACGAGGCGCAAAATGAAAAAGACAGCTATCGCATTAGCAGTGGCACTGGCAGGTTTCGCTACCGTAGCGCAAGCCGCCCCTAAAGATAACACCTGGTATACCGGTGGTAAATTGGGCTGGTCCCAATACCATGACACTGGTTTCGCAAACGCTTACAACGGTATCGGCAACGGCCCTACCCACGAAAGCCAACTGGGTGCAGGTGCGTTCTTGGGTTACCAAGCGAACCAATACCTGGGCTTTGAAATGGGATATGACTGGCTTGGCCGTATGCCTTACAAAGGCAGCGTAAATAACGGCGCGTTCAAAGCACAAGGCGTTCAGCTGGCTGCTAAACTGAGCTACCCGCTGACTGACGATCTGGACCTGTACACCCGTCTGGGTGGTATGGTTTGGCGTGCAGATGCTAAAGGTAACTTCAACAACGGTGCTAATGGTCGCGTAAGTGATCATGACACTGGTGTTTCTCCACTGGCAGCAGTTGGTGTTGAATACGCAGTAACCAAAAACTGGGCTACCCGTCTGGATTACCAGTGGGTTAACAACATTGGTGACGCGGCTACCGTTGGTGCACGTCCTGATAACGCAATGCTGTCTGTAGGTGTTTCTTACCGTTTCGGTCAAGATGAAGCAGCTGCTCCAGTTGTTGCTCCAGCACCAGCTCCAGCTCCAGTTGTAGAGACTAAGAAATTCACTCTGAAATCTGACGTTCTCTTCAACTTCAACAAAGCGACTCTGAAACCAGAAGGCCAACAGGCTCTGGATCAGCTGTACAGCCAGTTGAGCTCTATCGATCCTAAAGACGGTTCTGTTATCGTTCTGGGTTACACCGACCGTATCGGTTCAGAACAATACAACCAGAAACTGTCTGAGCAACGTGCTCAGAGCGTAGTAGATTACCTGGTATCTAAAGGTATCCCTGCTAACAAGATCTCTGCACAAGGCCAGGGTAAATCTAACCCAGTTACCGGTTCTACCTGTGACTCCGTTAAAGGCCGTGCTGCTCTGATCGACTGCCTGGCACCAGACCGTCGTGTAGAAATCGAAGTTAAAGGCTACAAAGATACTGTTACTCAGCCACAGGCTTAATAACACGCTTTAGCTTTTGCTACAGATACTAAAAACCCCGCCATGGCGGGGTTTTTTTTATGCCTTCGGTCAGAGCAAATAGCTGACTCCCTGAGACGCGAAAGCAAATCTATCCAATATCTTTCTTGCCGAGTATTTGTTCTAAATCCTCTTTCAATGAAGACATCTGATTCGCGTATTTCTCTTTACGCTCGGCATCTTCAAGCAGTTGAATGATCGTGTCAGAAAGCGTGACACCACGCCTTTGTGCCAATCCCGCTAAACGCTGCCAGACCAGAAATTCTAAATCGATAGATTTTTTGCGAGTGTGCTGATGCTCGGCATTGAAGTGACGCTTACGGCGTGCACGAATCGTTTGCTTAAGACGATTTTCCAGCGCCGGATTCATATTATTAACAATCCAGTCTGACACTTTGACCGGCTCGTTTTCCAGGTTGAGAAGTTGATTCACGGATTCCTGGGCAGCGCTGTTTTCCAAATGGCGGGTGATCCGCTCACCTTCCCGGTGTTTTTTCACCAGATACTTCCATTTCCAACCACTTTCGAGATTTTCCAGTTGCTGATATTTCATCGTGAACTCTTCGGTGACCACGTAACTTTACTAAGCATAACAGCTTTAATTCAATTTTCACCCCAAATAAAACCGCTTATTTTGGTTGTTTTTTACCCGCCTGTACAGCAATGTGCACTAAGACCAATTCCGCTACGACTCTCATTGTATGCAGCCGGATTTATTCTTGTATAATCGCACTTTCCCTTTTTATAGAAAACAGCTAACACATTGACCAATAACCGACTTGACTGGCAGCTTTTACTGCCCGACTCCGCGCCTTACGAGGCAATCTTTGCAACGGCTGCCCAGTTAGCCCCTGTCGATTTTGCAGGAATTCAGCCCCGGCTGGAAAATGGTTTAACGCTGTTTTGTCATCCCCGCTCACGTGTGCGTTTTATGACGCTCAAGGCGCAGGAAAATCGCGAATACTTGTCACGTATTACGCAGGTGGTCAGCGACTTACTACCTGAACCGGCGGAAGTCACGGGTAACCGTTACCATATTGAAGGCAATAAGGTAACGCTGCTGGCGGCGAAGACAGCGGAAGATGCATTCGCGGCGAAATCGACCTGCCAGTATCGTGAATGGGTTGAACCTGAACAGCTGTTCGGGTGCGTGCGCATTTACAAAGACCAGATCCAGCTGGAGCCGGGATTGGTACACCAGGTGAATGGCGGTGTGCTGGTACTTTCCATCCGTACCCTCATCGCGCAGCCTCTGATGTGGTTGCGTCTGAAACAGATGATCACCGAAGGTCAATATCATTGGGTCTCACCAGATGAGACGACACCTTTACCTGTGACAGTCCCTCCGATGCCTTTGGATATTCGCCTGATTCTGGTCGGTGACCGCTTATCGCTTGGTGACCTCAGTGATATGGAGCCAGAGTTGGTGGATTCTTCCATTTATGGTGAATTTGAAGCCGACCTGCCGCTGACGGAAGAAAGCGATATGGAAACCTGGTGTGGTTATGTCAATACGCTGGCTGATGAGCTTGAGATCCCACGCCTGGCCGCTGATGCATGGCCCGAGTTTCTGAAAATGGCCATTCGTCACAGCACCGATCAGGGCAGTCTGACACTCGATCCGGTATGGCTGAACACCCAGCTTAGCGAAGCTGCACTCTATAATGAAGACGAGTTGCTGAGCGTTAAGTCTCTTGAGGCGGCATCCGGTGCACGTGCATGGCGTGAGAGTTATCTCCAGGAGCGTATGCAGGATGAAATCGAACTTGGACAAATTCGCATTGAAACAGAAGGCGAAGTTGTCGGGCAGATTAATGGCCTGTCTGTACTGGAATATCCGGGGCATCCGCGAGCGTTGGGTGAACCTTCCCGAATTAGTTGTGTCGTACATGCCGGCGACGGCGAATTTACCGACGTCGAACGTAAAGCCGAGTTAGGTGGTAATCTGCATGCCAAAGGCATGATGATTATGCAGGCCTTTCTGATTTCCGAGTTAGAACTCGACCAGCCTCTGCCCTTTTCCGCCTCGATTGTATTTGAGCAGTCTTACGGAGAAGTGGACGGCGACAGCGCTTCACTTGCTGAACTCTGCGCACTGATCAGTGCGTTGTCGATGCAGCCGATCAACCAGCAAATTGCGGTCACCGGCTCTGTCGATCAGTTTGGGAATGTGCAACCTATTGGTGGCGTAAACGAGAAAATCGAAGGTTTCTTCGAAGTTTGTCAACGTCGCGGTTTGACCGGTAAACAAGGGGTCATTCTGCCAACCAGCAACGTGCGCAACCTGTGCCTGCATCCGCAGGTTCTGGACGCCGTTCGCGAAGGCCAGTTTCATTTATGGGCAGTTGATAACGCAGCCGAAGCGCTGCCTATCCTGACCGGATTGATTTACACAAACGAAGAAGAAGCTGAAGAAGAGCGTCCGAGTCTGCTGGGATTAATTCAGCAGCGTATTGCGCTGGCGACATCGCAAGGCAGCCCGCGTTATCCGTGGCCTCTTCGCTGGTTGAACTGGTTCAATCGCAGCTGATCGGAGTTGTTCAGCTTACAGCTGTTCGCTAAACTTCGCCCTTCATTAAAATAAGGCTTACATAGAACATGGTAGATAAACGCGATTCCTATACGAAAGAAGACCTCGTAGCTTCTGGCCGCAGTGAACTGTTCGGCGCTGGTGGCCCTCCGTTACCATCAGGCAATATGCTGATGATGGATCGTATCGTAAAGATGCAAGAAGACGGCGGCACCCATGGCAAAGGCTATGTTGAAGCTGAATTAGATATCAACCCTGATCTGTGGTTCTTTGGTTGTCACTTTATTGGCGATCCGGTAATGCCTGGTTGTCTGGGTCTGGATGCCATGTGGCAGTTAGTGGGCTTCTATCTGGGCTGGCTCGGTGGCGAAGGCAAAGGCCGCGCACTGGGTGTAGGTGAAGTGAAATTCACTGGTCAGGTTCTGCCAACCGCGAAGCTGGTCACCTACCGCCTGAACTTCAAACGCGTGATCAACCGTAAACTGATCATGGGCGTTGCTGATGGTGAAGTGCTGGTTGACGGCGTGGTAATTTACACCGCCACTGATCTGAAAGTGGGTCTGTTCAAAGACGCTGCGGCTTTCTGATAAAGCCCTGCACGACGTCTGAAAAAGGGTGAGCCTCCGGGTTCACCTTTTTTATGTCTGCTGTACGGGCACTCTGCCCTGCAAACAAAAACCTCCGCGCGCAGCGGAGGTTGTTCCTTATTCTGACAGGGTAGCCGCTTAAGCGGTAACAGCCCTGTCCTCCATGGCTTGTCGCCAACCCCCGAGCCAGTGTGATCGGGCATCTAATGATTGGTACGGACAAATCTCTTTTGAGCGTCCGCCAATACCTGCTTGATATCCACGTGATTGTGCCCGTTCCAGGCGATCGCGTTTTTGTCTCTTCATGCCTTGTATCCCTCATTATTCAGGTCAGGTGGAAAGAAAACAGTGGCCCGCTTCTGCGTCCACATCTAACAAATAGCTGCAATATGAGGAGAGGTCAATGCGCAAAATTCACGCCAATGTCACATTCGTGAGCTATATTATTGGATTGTGCACAAAATAATCGCGCCAGTTAATCCCTCATCTGGCTGATCCCCATAAAAAAATCCCGGTGTCTGTCAGGTCAGAAACCGGGATTTTTTATCTTTAACTTAAAAAATATTAAGCTTAAAAAAACGTCATCTTATCTGCGCAGCAATCTGGCCCGCTTCTTGCTGCCAGCCGGTAGCCAACGTTCTGACCAGCGCGTCATAGCCATCTTCGTTTTGCTTGAGATTCAGGGTGAAATCACGCTGAATCATCTGCCCGTTGCGTGTCAGGCTCCAGCTGCCACTGACGATCACAATACCGTCATAGCGGCCATGGAAACCGGTGACATTAACGTTCAGCACATCCTGATCGTCGGTATTCGCCGCCTGAGTGGAAACCAGCGAGCCCGGCAAGTCCCGGCGTAAATAGGTGACCAGTGCTTGCTGTAGTTGCTGATCCAACGGACTGGCCCAGAGATTATTCTGGGTCAGCGTGTACTGCACATCATTGGTCTGATATACCAGCCCTGACCCTGCCAGATAATCAGCAACACTCACCCGCTCAACCCACAGATGCCGCTGTACGGCACCTGCAGACATCACGCTACCTGTTGTTACGGTGCTGCTCAGCACAGGCAACTGGTAGTAGGTTTTCTGATCACTGCTGCTACAGGCAGTCAGGAATAATGCTAAGACGACAGGTATCCATTTCATCATTATTTGGCCTTCTTCGGCTGAGGATCATCTTGCCCTGGGGCAGCGAAAATCAGTGCGTTACTTTTCTGATTCAGCGTTTTCAATACCGGTTGCAGCTCACGCAGGGTTTTATCCAGACTCTGCATATCGCCGACCAGATTGCCGTACGCCGGCGAACCAGGCTGGAAGCCTTTCAGGCTGCGGTTCAACTGAATCAGCGTCTGCTGCATATCCTGAGGCAGATTTTTCATCTCTTTACTGCTGACAATCGCGTTCAGAGACTCAATCGTTTTCTGCGTTGACTTCATCGTCCTCTGACTTTCAGCCAGCGTACTTGTCGCTTCGCGCATCATCGGTTCGATTGGCAGATTGTTGATCTTATCGAGGGTTGTCATCAGTTTTTGCTGAATCTGTGCAAAGCCTCCGCTCACCGTCGGCAACAATTTATGCCCGCCGATTTCCAGCGGCCCTTTCCACGGTTTCTCATTCGGATAGAAATCCAGATCGATATACATCGCCCCTGTTAACAGGTTGGCGGATTTCATCGAAGCACGCAGACCCTGAGCAATACCGTCACGGATATGATCTTCAATATTGAAATTACTGCCCAACAGTTGAACGAAGCGATCGGGTTCAATGCGGATCAGCACAGGAATGCGATAATCGTCCGACATCTGCTGTTTCACCACATTCATCGGATAAGGCACTTCGGCCACAGTACCCAGACGAATACCACGGAATTCAACAGGTGCGCCAGGTTGCAGACCGCGAATAGAATCCGAGAAGAACATCACGTAATCCGTGTGACGGGTATACAGCGATTCCTGAATGCTTTTCTGATCATCAAAGAGCCTATAACTGTCACCATTTTTGGCTTCGTTGCCCTGCGTCCAGCCATTCGGAATATCAAAGCTGACACCACCACTAAATAACGTGGTCAGTGACCCCATTTCGACACGCATACCGGCGGCAGACATATCGAAATTCACGCCGCTGTCTTTCCAGAAACGCACGTTGTCAGTCACCAGTGTGTCGTAAGGCGCACGGATGAAAAGCTGGTATTTGATGTTACGTGCTTTCGGATCAAAGTGACTGGTTTCCACCGTACCGACCTGGAAACCCCGGAACAACACAGGGTCGCCTGGACTCAGCTGACCGGAACGCTCACTTTCCAGACTCACGCGGATCCCTTTCGCATCAGGTGACGCCAGCGGGGGGGAGTCATCCAGTTTATATTCTGATTTTTCTCCCCCCTTGTTACCCGGCTGCAGCTGAATATAAGCGCCAGACAATAATGTGCCCAGACCGGAGATGCCTTCACGTCCGATTTGCGGTTTCACTACCCAAAAAACAGAGTCCCCGCGCAGCATTTTTTCCATACCGGTGTTCAGTCGTGCTTTGATGATAACTTGTTGTAAATCATCGCTAAGCGTAACGGACTCTACTTTACCGACATCGACGTTACGGCTTTTGATGGTGGTTTTGCCACCTTCGATGCCCTCAGCGGTGGTAGTGATCAGCGTGACTTCCGGGCCCTGATGGCTGTAGTGATAAAACAGGATCCACGCGCCAATCAGCGCAGTGACGATCGGTACGATCCACACTGGCGACCAGCGTTTAATTTTCTCTACTTTGGCAGTTCCGTCATGCTCTGCCATGTTATTTCCCGCCATCTTGTGGCTCCTTTGTAGACTTCATTCCAGCACGATCCCAAATGAGCCTTGGGTCAAATGTCGTTGCGGCAAACATGGTGAGGATAACTACGCCGGCGAATAGCAGCGCGCCAATATCCGGATAAATACTCATCAGTTGCCCCATTCTCACCAGCGCCGCCAGTACCGCAATAACAAACACGTCGATCATTGACCAGCGGCCAACGAACTCAACCACCTCGTAAATGACATGTAATCGTTCCCTGTCGATCTCTTTATTAGAGTTCGCATCCCAGCATAGCCAGCCAATAGCGATCATTTTGAGCGTCGGCACCATAATACTGGCGATCAAAATAACCAGAGCCACGGGATAGGAACCTTCGCTCCATAACAGCGCCACCCCGGCCATAATCGTAGACGGTATCGGATTACCCAGTACCTGAGTGATCATGATAGGCAACAGATTTGCCGGGATATACAGCAGAACGGAGGTCACCAGCAGAGCCATTGTCCATTGCAGACTATTTTTACGCCGTGCATGACCATGGGTTTTGCAACGGCCACATTCTTTCTGATCAACCGGTAAAATTGCCATGCAGCAATGACAGGATCGCAGACCCTGACGCAGACCGCTTTCTCCCATGCGCAGTGGCTGATCTACCGCCGGAGCAGGTTCGATGTGCTGCCATATCCAAAGACGGTCCGTGCACTGAAAGGCACGCAATTGCAGAAGGCAAAACAGGACATAGGGATAAAAACTGCTGCCCACGCCCACGTCGCCATAAGCCATGAGTTTCACGAAACTGACCAGTACCCCGGCAAGGAAAATCTCGACCATACACCAGGCTTTCAGTTGGAATAAGGTCCGGGCAATGACAACTTTCCAGCGAACGGGAATATTGAAACTCTGGCAGAGGATGATAATGGACAGCATGCAAATGGCCGGGAGCAGTTGCACCACGATCATGAATAACGACGCCATGCTGGCATAGTCTTCTGAAACCAGAACCTGAGGGATTTGCACCAGCGTGACTTCGCTGCTCAGCCCGGCAACATTCATATTGACGAAAGGAAAGAGATTGGCCAGCAACAGCATGAACAACGCGCTGATGGCATAACCGACAGGACGTCTTCGAGGCTCATTCCAGCGGGAGGTTAGCGTAGTGTGGCAACGGGGACACACCGCTTTTTGCCCGATGTGCAGGCCGGGTATTGCCACCAGCATATCGCATTGGGGACATAATATGTGCGGGTCATGATCATGGGCGTCAGAACACACTATCGACTCCTCAACAGCGGAAAGACTACGAATATCGGCAACCGGCCTTCCCTTTATCCGGTTGCCAATCATGAGGCAGTGTTAAGCGTTCTTCTGCGCTTCCAGCGCTTCCCAACGTTCAAACGCCTGCTCTAACTCAAGCTCTGCGGCAGCGAAAGCGGTGAGCACTTGCTGAGTTTCTTCATGAGGAAGGGTGAAGAAATTCGCATCGCTCATTTGCTGTTGCAAGGCACTGATTTTTTCTTCCAGAGTGCTGATTTGCGAAGGCAATTGTTCCAGCTCACGTTGCTGATTATAGCTGAGCTTATTCGCGGTGCGTTTGGCCGGTTCTGCTTTAGGTTGTGCAGCGGGTTTATTTTCCGTGGTCACCGCCTGACGGATTGGCTTCTGGTTGCGGCGCTGATGCTGTGCATCATGGTAACCACCGACATAGCTGTTGATCACGCCATCGCCTTCATAAATCCAGCATTCGGTTGCCGAGTTATCAACGAATTCACGATCATGGCTCACCAGCAGTACCGTGCCCTGATAGCTGTCGATCATCTCTTCCAGGAGTTCAAGAGTTTCCACATCCAGGTCGTTGGTCGGTTCATCGAGGATCAACAGGTTGCTTGGGCGCAGGAATAATTTTGCCAGCAGAAGACGGTTACGCTCGCCACCTGACAGCGCTTTCACCGGTGTCATGGCACGTTTCGGATGGAACAGGAAGTCCTGCAGGTAGCCCAGTACATGGCGTGCACGGCCATTGACCATCACTTCCTGCTTACCTTCGGCCAGGTTATCCATCACCGTACGTTCAGGATCCAGCTCAGCACGGTGCTGGTCGAAGTACGCCACTTCCAGTTTAGTACCACAGTGAACACGGCCGCTGTCTGCCTGAATCTTACTTAACATCAGTTTCAGCAACGTCGTTTTACCACAACCGTTCGGGCCAATCAGCGCAATTTTATCACCACGCATGACTTGCGCAGAGAAGTTGCTCACCAGTTGTTTTCCGGCAATGCTGTAATAAACGTCTTCCATTTCAAAGACAATCTTGCCTGAACTCGCGGCTTCGACCACCTGCATTTTGGCGGTGCCCATCACTTCCCGGCGATCGGAACGCTCTTTACGCAGGGCTTTCAGAGCGCGTACGCGGCCTTCGTTGCGGGTACGGCGGGCTTTGATACCCTGACGGATCCACACTTCTTCCTGCGCCAGTTTTTTATCAAACTCGGCGTTCTGCAGTTCTTCAACGCGTAAGGCTTCTTCTTTTGCCAGCAGATAGGCTTCGTAATTACCTGGATAAGACACCAGTTTGCCGCGATCAAGATCGACAATGCGCGTCGCCATATTGCGGATGAAAGAACGGTCATGGGAAATGAAGATAATGCTGCCCTGGAATTCCTTCAGGAAATCTTCCAGCCACGCGATACTTTCGATATCCAGATGGTTCGTCGGTTCATCGAGCAGCAGAATATGCGGCGCGCTGACCAGAGCACGGCCCAGCGCCGCTTTACGCAGCCAGCCGCCGGACAGGGATTTCAGCTCTGTATCTGCATCCAGACCCAGTTTCAGCAATACTTCGTTGATACGGCTGTCGAGCTGCCACAGGCCCTGATGATCGAGGATCTCCATCACCTGAGCCAGTTTGTTCATGTTCTTTTCGCTCGGGTCGGTTTCAACCAGATGCGAAATCGCGTGATACGCCTTCAGATGTTCAGCCTGCTCGAACACGCCTTCTGATACGAAATCAAACACCGTACCTTCGACATTGCGCGGCGGATCCTGTTGCAGACGCGCCACAATCAAATCCTGCTCGTACACGATACGCCCGTCATCAAGCGGCACTTCGCGGTTCAGGATCTTCATCAGCGTCGATTTACCGGCACCGTTACGGCCAACCAGACAGACACGCTCATTCGGCTCGATGTGTAATTCGGTGTTATCCAACAGCGGCGAGTCACTGAATGACAGCCAGGCACCTGACATACTAATTAACGACATAAACTTTATTTTTCCTCGCCGGCATGGGACAGCAGCCAGCAGTTATGAATCTGACGATTACGGGCGAAATCCTGTGACAGGGTTTGGCTGGTGATTTCTTTCGCGCTCAGCCCCAGTTTACTCAGTCCGTCGAGATCCATCTGGAAACCGCGCTTGTTGTTGGAGAACATAATGGTGCCGTTGCGACGTAAAATGCGTTTCAGATCTTTCATCAGAGCCAGATGATCACGCTGTACGTCAAAACTTTCGGCCATACGTTTCGAGTTGGAGAACGTCGGTGGATCGATAAAGATCACATCAAACTGTTCGTCACACATGCCCAGATAAGACAGGCAATCCGCCTGGATAAGTCGATGCTGGCGGCCGGTCAGATCGTTGGCACGCAGGTTCTTTTCCGCCCATTCCAGATATGTGCGGGACATATCTACCGTGGTCGTGCTGCGCGCGCCGCCCAGGCCAGCATGAACACTGGCGGTACCGGTGTAAGCAAACAGGTTAAGGAAGTCTTTACCTTTGCTCATTTCACCCAGCATTTTGCGGGCGATGCGGTGATCAAGGAACAAGCCGGTATCGAGATAATCCGTCAGGTTAACCCACAGTTTAGCGTTGAATTCCTCAACCAGCAGGAACTCACCTTTCTGCGCCAGTTTCTCGTACTGACTGGTGCCTTTCTGGCGCTCACGGGTTTTCAGGATCAACTGGCTGGATGAAATATCCAGTACAGACAGGGTGGCGTTTATCACGTCAAACAAGCGCTGACGGGCTTTTTGTGCATCAACCGTTTTTGGCGGCGCATATTCCTGCACCACCACTTTGCTGCCATAGCGGTCAACCGCAACGTTATAATCCGGCAAATCGGCATCATACAGGCGATAGCATTCAATGCCCTGCTGTTTGGCCCATTTTTCCAGTTTTTTGACGTTTTTACGCAGGCGGTTAGCGTAATCTTCCGCCATTTGCGTACCGGCCGCACCCGTCGGGTTTTCTGCCAGCTGATAGTTTTTCTGCACACATTCCAGCGGGCCGTTTTTAGCTTTGAACTGGCGCTCAGCACGCAGTTGCAGGCAGCTCAGCAATTCCGGTGACGCACTGAACAGCGACAACTGCCAGCCACCAAATTTGGTCTTCATAATGCGGCCGAGCATGTTATGCAGCGCAATCAATGCCGGTTCGCTTTCCAGACGCTCGCCGTATGGCGGGTTGCTGATGACCGTACCCACCGGGCCTTCCGGCAGCGGATTCACCAGTTTCCCAACTTCTGAGGCTTCAAAGCTGATCAGTTCCGCAACACCAGCGCGACGGGCGTTCGCACGCGCCATCTCTATCACACGACGGTCGATATCAGAACCGAAGAAACGGGAAGTGGTTTCCTGCACCGCACGGCGGGTACGAACCTGCGCTTCTGCGGTCAGTTCGCGCCACAGTTCAGCGTCAAATTTATTCCAGCCGGTAAAGCCCCAGTGCTGACGATGTAAGCCCGGTGCGCGATCGGCAGCGATCATTGCCGCTTCAATCAGCAATGTCCCGGAACCACACATCGGATCGACCATCGGAGTGCCCGCCTGCCAGCCGGAGCGCATTACAATCGCTGCTGCCAGGTTTTCTTTCAGCGGCGCCTGACCGGTCAGATCGCGGTAGCCGCGCTGATGCAGGCCTTCGCCGCTGAGATCCAGCGCGACGCTGGCAGTATCACGTTGCAGGAAGACGTTTACGCGGATGTCGGGCTGCTGTTTCGCCACATTCGGGCGTTCGTCCATTTTGCGGGTAAAGCTGTCGACGATGGCGTCTTTCACTTTCAGTGCACCGTACTGGCTGTTACGGATTTCGTCATTCAGGCCGCTGAAATGCACAGCGAAGGTTTTTTCCACGCCAAAAACGGCCGGCCAGTCGATCGCCATCACGCCAAGATAAAGATCCAGATCGCTGTGAACTTTGAATTCGTTCAGCGGCAACAGGATGCGCGAAGCCAGACGGCTCCACAATAAGCTGCGGTACAGCAGGCGATCGTCACCTTCAAAATGCACCCCTCCCTGCACAACTTTACAGGCTTGCGCACCCAGCGTTTCCAGTTCGCTTTTTAACAGTTCTTCCAGTCCACGCGCCGTGCTGGCAAACAAAGAGTTCATATCGACATATCACCAAAAATAAAATTGTTGCGCATTATAGCTAATCCCCGCCTCTTGTCATAAAGTCTCTGGTTCTTCTTAAGACTTTACACTCTGAGAGGCAGTCTTCAGTGCCCATTCTTTCACGTTTATTTGTTCACCCGGTCAAATCCATGCGCGGCCTGCAGGTTTCATACTCGCTGGTGACAGCAACCGGCCTGGCGTTCGATCGCCAGTTCATGATTACCGATCCGCAAGGCATGTTCATTACAGCCCGCCAGTATCCGAACCTCGTTCTGTTCACGCCGGTTTTGCTGCCCGATGGTCTGATGATCTCCGCGCCCGAAGGCGAAAGCATCACAGTCAAATTTCGTGATTTCGCAGGCGTTCACTCGCCGACGGAAGTCTGGGGCAATCAGTTTACCTCACTCATCGCGCCGGAACCCGTAAATCGCTGGTTAAGTGCCTATTTAAAGCGTGACGTTCAACTGCGCTGGGTTGGCGATGAACCGACGCGCCGGGTAAAAAAACATCCGGAAGTGCCGCTGTCGTTTGCTGACGGATTCCCGTATCTGCTGATCAATGAAGCCTCAATGCAGGATTTACAGCGCCGCTGTCCGGGCGGTGTCAGGATTGAGCAATTCAGGCCGAACATCGTGGTCAGCGGCGCACAAGCCTATGCCGAAGACAGCTGGCAGACGATCCGCATCGGGGAAGTGATTTTCGATCTGGTGAAACCTTGCAGCCGCTGTATTTTCACCACAGTCAGTATCGAAAAAGGTCGCAAACATCCGCGTGGCGAACCGTTGAAAACATTGCAGGGTTATCGTACCGCCAGCGACGGCGAT
Source organism: Rahnella sp. WP5 (assembly GCF_000745615.1). Classification (NCBI taxonomy): domain Bacteria; kingdom Pseudomonadati; phylum Pseudomonadota; class Gammaproteobacteria; order Enterobacterales; family Yersiniaceae; genus Rahnella; species Rahnella sp. WP5. Next base: position 179,448 of record NZ_KN050720.1, read on the forward strand.
GTCGATTTCGGTCAGAACATGATTGCCCGCAACAGCGGCGTGATCCGCGCAGGCGACAGCGTTCAGGTGCTGGCAACCAGGCCACCACGGCCTTACTGCGCGGGCGATATCATTGAAAATGTGGAAGCGCCAAAAAGCACCGCGCAGGACGTCAGCATTAATTACCAGGGAACGCAGTTTACCGGCAACAATCAGCAGATTTTGCTCGAGCAGCTGGAATTGCAGGGATTACGTATCCCCTATTCCTGTCGTGCAGGAATTTGTGGCGCGTGCAGGATGACATTGAAAGAAGGAAAAGTGGCACCGCTGAAAGAGAGTGCAGTGGGAAAAGATGGAACGATATTAGCGTGTAGTTGTATTCCGGCTACGGATATCGTGCTCGGCTAGAGGTGTATTTAATGAGGATCAGGCAGGAAACTAAACTGCCTGATCGTAAACATCATCCCTGTCAACGCGGAATGCTGCTGGCATTAGCCGGTCATGCATCACTTTAATAGCATCCCCCAGCACCATGCCGCGCCCTGCGACCGTCAGCCGTTCCTGCGCCAGCAGGCACAGACTGGCATTATCACCGGATTCCACCACCAGTAATGTCGCCTGTTCACCGCTTTCCATCACCTGCACCTGAGCAAGCTGACCATTAGCAGGCTGGAAAGGACGCATCTGCTGACTGAAATGCCAGCTCTTCGGCATCAGCGGTTTTAAAAAACGATAAGCGACTAAGGCGTTCAGAACTAATTCAGCGCGTTGTTCAGCTGCGAGACGAATATGTTTGCACTGTTCTTCAAAATCAAAATACAGCGCCGCATCATCGACACAAAATGACATATTTCCGAAAGCATCAGGAGTTAACATTTTGGCGGGAAAACGGGAACGGAAAATCATGCCATTGGCGAGGTCCAGCATAAGCCGGTCATGTTCTGTATCAAAATACCAACGCCAATTATCATCTGGTTTAATTTTCATTTCGTCATCCTGTTTACCCTCATGCCCTCTGCCTGACTTCATTACCGGCTAATCTGTAAGAATAGATTTTTCAGTAACGAAACGATATCAGACAAATCCTGAGCCTGAATTACGGTCAGTGGACAAAATATAGACGAGCCGGGTTAATAAATAAACCCCTGACTCGTCTTCAGGATGAAAAATATTAGATATGGGTAACAATATCTTTGATCAGACCCGGACCTTTAAAGATAAAGCCGGAATAGATTTGAATTAAGGAAGCGCCTGCGGCCATTTTCTCACGGGCCGCCGTTAATGAATCAATACCGCCAACACCAATAACCGGCAGACGCCCTTGTAATTCATGAGAGAGCATGCGGATAATTTCTGTGCTGCGCAGCTGCAACGGGCGCCCGCTCAGACCACCAACCTGTTCGCAATAATTTAGCCCCTGAACCAGTTTACGATCGAGTGTGGTATTCGTCGCAATCACGCCATCCATATTATGGCGCACTAAACTGTCGGCTATTTGGATCAATTCTTCCTCAGAAAGATCCGGTGCGATCTTCACCGCAACAGGCACATATTTCTGATGGCGTTGCTGTAACTCAAGCTGCTTATTCTTAATCGCTGCCAGCAAATCATCCAGCGCTTCACCGTATTGCAGTGAACGTAATCCCGGCGTGTTAGGTGATGAAATATTCACCGCGATATAACCGGCGTACGGATATACCTTTTCCATACAGGTCAGATAATCGTCTGCGCCGTGCTCAACAGGCGTATCTTTATTCTTGCCAATATTAATCCCCAGAATGCCGCCAAAATGTGATTTTTTGACATTATTCACCAGATTATCCACGCCATGGTTATTGAAACCCATGCGGTTAATCAGGCCTTCAGCTTCCACAATACGGAATAAACGCGGCTTATCATTACCGGCCTGCGCACGCGGGGTCACAGTACCGACTTCAATAAATCCAAAGCCCATTGCCCCCAGCGCATCAATACATTCGCCGTCTTTATCCAGGCCTGCGGCCAGTCCCAAAGGGTTCTTAAAGGATAATCCCATGCAGTTTACCGGTTTGGTCGGCACTGACTGGCGGATCAGGAATTCAAACGGGGTGCCGGAAATGCGGCTCAACTGACGAAAGGTTAACTCGTGGGCGCGCTCTGGATCGAGCTGAAACAGTGCTTTCCTGACAAGAGGATAATACATGGAGACTCCTGGATTCCCGGTGGCTAGACGGGGCGGTATTATCGACTAAGCGCCGCTTAATTGGAAACGATAACCGGTATATTGGCCGAATAATTGCTTCGCTGCGCAAACGATTACTTTTTTGTTACCTTTAATTCACTTTTATTTCCTTTCCCCCCATCGCCCCGCAGCACACCCGACACGTGCTTTATCTGTTTTGAAACTTTCCATAGCCAAAATTGAGATTTCCGCTGCGCCGCCTCTGCCTGCTAGGTTTACCTCACTTCGTTAAGAAAAATGATAGTTCTATAACAGATTGTTATAAGGAATAAGCAAATGCGTGTAGTGACTCTGGCAGGCAGTCCGCGACAACCCTCCCGCTCCTCTTCCCTGCTGGCACTCAGCCACCAGTGGCTGGCGAGCCGTGGCGTTGAAGTCTTTACCTACAATATTCAGGATTTTTCAGCAGACGATCTGCTTTTCGCTAATTTTGGCAGCCCGCAACTCAAGCAACTGAATGCTGAACTGGCGAGTGCTGATGGCCTGATCGTCGCCACACCAGTGTATAAAGCGTCTTTTTCCGGCGCACTGAAAACCCTGCTCGATTTACTGCCAGAACGCGCGCTCGACCATAAAGTGGTGTTGCCACTGGCTACAGCCGGATCTATCGGCCATATGCTGGCCGTCGACTACGCCCTAAAACCGGTACTCGCCTCGCTGAAAGCACAGGAAGTTTTGCAGGGCGTTTTCGCAGATGACAGCCTGATCACCGATTATCAGACGTTCCCTGCGAAACTGGCCCCCGCACTGGAAGAGCGTTTGATCGAATCTCTGGAAAACTTCTACCTGGCGCTGAGCCGCCGCCGTCCGCAGCTTCCGTCTGTTGCATCCCTTTCTGCGCAAGCACTGCGTGTCTGACTTTAAAAGGAATTAATCATGCCTGCTTCTTTCTCTTTATTACGCCGTATCCCGGTTGTGGCCAGCCTGCTGACCAGCCTTTTCCTGAGCGGCACCGTAACGGCTCAGGAAAAGGATCCGGCGCAATTACGTATTGCCTATCAGAAAGGATCTGTCGGACTGGTGCTGGCGAAATCACACCAGTTACTGGAAAAACGTTTCCCGGATACAAAAATAAGCTGGGTAGAATTCCCTGCCGGGCCGCAAATTCTTGAAGCGCTGAACGTCGGAAGTATTGATCTGGGCGGTACCGGTGATTTGCCGCCGTTGTTCGCGCAGGCAGCGGGGGCAGATTTGTTGTATATCGGCTCTGAACCCCCGAAACCGAAAGCAGAAGTGATTCTGGTCGACAGCAACAGTCCGATCAAAACCGTCGCAGATCTCAAAGGCCATAAAGTCGCTTTCCAGAAAGGCTCCAGTTCGCACAACCTGCTGTTGCGTGCCCTGCAACAGGCGGGCCTGAAATTCAGCGATATCCAGCCGGTCTATCTGACCCCTGCCGATGCACGGGCCGCATTCCAGCAACATGATGTGGATGCCTGGGCTATCTGGGATCCGTATTATTCGGCCGCGCAAGTTCAGGGTGATGTGCGGGTTCTGACCGACGGCTCGACGCTCCACCAGACGGGCTCCTTCTATCTGGCACCGAAAAAATACACCGAGGCCAATCCTCAGTTCATCAGTCAGGTTCTGGAAGTGTTAACGCAGGCGAATGCGCTGACCAAAACTGACCGTGAGCAAAGTATCAAACTGCTTTCTCAGTCGATGGGGTTACCGGAAAAAGTGGTCGCCTCTTATCTGGATCATCTGCCGGATATGCCTATCACGCCGGTCAGTGCAGAAACAGAAAAGCGCCAGCAGCAAACCGCCGATTTGTTCTATCAGAACCATATTTTGCCAAAGCCGGTTGAAATTAAAGACCGCATCTGGAAACCAGCCGTACAAGCTAACTGAACATCCATTTAGCCGCCGCTGAGCGGTAACGAATCGCACACTTTGAGAGGAACACAACGATGAGTCTGAACGTATTCTGGTTTTTACCTACCCACGGCGACGGCCGCTATTTAGGCACAGAAGAAGGTGCCCGCGTGGTCGATCACGGCTACCTTCAGCAGATCGCGCAAGCGGCTGACCGTTTAGGTTTTGGCGGCGTGCTACTGCCAACGGGTCGTTCATGCGAGGACTCATGGCTGGTAGCGGCTTCCCTGATTTCTGTCACGCAACGTCTCAAATTCCTGGTGGCGCTGCGTCCCGGCATTATTTCTCCGACACTGGCAGCCCGTCAGGCGGCAACACTCGACCGGCTTTCCGGCGGTCGTGCACTGTTTAATCTGGTGACCGGTGGCGATCCGGCTGAACTGGCGGCTGAAGGTTTACACCTCAATCATAAAGAACGTTATGAAGCGTCGGCGGAATTTACGCGTATCTGGCGTCGTGTTCTGGAAGGTGAAACCGTCGATTACGAAGGCAAACACATTCAGGTCAAAGGCGCGAGCCTGATGCATCCACCGGTTCAATACCCCCGCCCGCCGCTGTATTTCGGTGGTTCTTCCGACGAAGCGCAGGATCTCGCCGCCGAGCAGGTGGAACTTTATCTGACCTGGGGCGAACCTCCGGCGTTAGTGAAAGAGAAAATTGAACAGGTGCGTGCCAAAGCTGCCGCACAAGGCCGCACCGTGCGTTTCGGCATTCGTCTGCACGTGATTGTGCGTGAAACCAACGAGGAAGCCTGGCGTGCTGCCGACAAACTTATCGCCAACGTGGATGATGAAACTATTCAACGCGCGCAGGCAGCTTTCGCTAAAACCGACTCTGTCGGCCAGCATCGTATGGCGGCATTGCACGGCGGCGACCGCAACAAGCTGGAAATCAGCCCGAATCTCTGGGCCGGCATTGGTCTGGTACGTACCGGAGCCGGGACGGCGCTGGTGGGCGATGGCCCGACCGTCGCCGCACGTATGCAGGAATATGCTGATCTGGGCATCGATACCTTTATTTTCTCCGGTTATCCGCATCTGGAAGAAGCGTACCGCGTCAGCGAACTGCTGTTCCCGCATCTGGAACTGGCAAAACCGGAAGATGACAATACTGTGAAGAAAGCCATTTTGCCGCGTGGCGAGCTGGTCGCTCATGACTTTGCGACCAAACGCACCGCCAGTCAGCACTGAGGAGAATACCGATGACAACGACACAACGCTGGCTGAACCGCGCTGCTCCCTGGGTAGTGCCGGTGGTTCTGATCGGTGGCTGGCAGCTGGCTGTCGAAGCGGGCTGGTTATCCAACCGCATTCTGCCCGCTCCCAGCGCAGTGGTGGAAGCCTTCTGGACACTGGCGAAGAGTGGCGAGCTGTGGCAGAACCTGAAAATCAGTACCTTCCGCGCTCTGATTGGTTTCGCTATCGGCGGCAGTCTCGGCTTGCTTCTCGGCTTTATTACCGGGCTTTCCCGCTGGGGCGAACGTCTGCTCGACAGTTCTCTGCAAATGCTACGAAACATTCCGCATCTGGCGCTGATCCCACTGGTGATCCTGTGGTTCGGCATTGATGAATCCGCCAAGATCTTCCTGGTGGCGCTGGGAACGTTGTTCCCGATTTATCTCAACACTTACCACGGCATCCGCAATATCGACCGCGGTCTGCTTGAAATGTCGCGCAGTTACGGGCTTTCCGGTTTCCCGCTGTTTATTCAGGTGGTATTACCGGGCGCGTTGCCCTCAATTATGGTCGGCGTACGATTTGCGCTGGGGTTCATGTGGCTGACGTTGATTGTGGCCGAAACCATTTCCGCCAACTCCGGGATTGGTTATCTGGCGATGAATGCCCGCGAGTTTTTACAAACTGACGTCGTGGTTGTCGCCATCGTGCTTTACGCCATTCTTGGCAAACTGGCCGATGTCCTTGCCCGCCTGCTGGAAAGTGTCTGGCTGCGCTGGCACCCTGCATATCAGAAAAAACAAGGAGATGCCGCATGAACGCCCCCGCACGTATTCCGCAAGGCACGCCGGTGACACTGTCCGGCATCACCAAAAAATACGGTAACCGCGCCGTGCTGAACGATATCAATCTGCGCATTCCGCCCGGCCAGTTTGTAGCCGTCGTCGGGCGCAGCGGTTGTGGCAAAAGTACCCTGCTGCGTTTGCTGGCCGGGCTGGAAAAAACCACTCAGGGCGAACTGCTCAGCGCCAGCGCACCGCTGAGTCAGGTGCGCGAAGATACGCGTCTCATGTTTCAGGATGACCGCCTGCTGCCATGGAAAAAGGTGATTGATAACGTGGGATTGGGCCTGAAAGGCCAGTGGCGTGAAGCCGCACAAGCTGCACTGGAAGAAGTCGGGCTGGCAGATCGTGCCGACGACTGGCCGTCAGCATTATCCGGCGGACAGAAACAGCGCGTGGCACTGGCGCGTGCATTAATCCACCGCCCTCGCCTGCTGTTACTGGATGAACCGCTGGGCGCACTCGATGCCCTGACGCGCATCGAGATGCAAAGCCTGATCGAGCGTTTGTGGCAGCAGCATGATTTCACCGTGCTGCTGGTGACGCACGATGTCAGTGAAGCGGTGACCGTCGCTGACCGTGTGATCCTTATCGATCAGGGGCAGATTGGCATGGATTTAACGGTTGATTTGCCACGTCCGCGTCGTAAAGGTTCTGCGCGACTGGCGGAGCTGGAAGCCGAAGTGCTGGAACGCGTGCTGACGCCACAGCCTTCACACACGGTGGCGCAGGAAGCAAAACGCGCGCAAAACTGATCTCTATGTTCAGCGAATACAAAACGAAAAAAGGGCGATGTTTCCATCGCCCTTTTGCTTTGCGGTTAATTGCGATTACGCATCTAACGCTTTGGTAATTTTCTCGAACAAATCACCGGACAGATTTTCCAGCCCTTTCAGCTGTTCCAGCGCCTGACGCATCAGCGCCTGGCGGTTCTGGTCATAGCGTTTCAGGCGGATCAGTGGCTCGATCATACGCGCAGCCACCTGCGGGTTACGGGTGTTGAGATCAGTCAGCATTTCAGTCAGGAACTGATAACCGCTGCCATCTGCCGCGTGGAAAGCGGAAGGATTTGCAGACGCAAAAGCACCGATTAATGAACGGACCCGGTTAGGGTTGCCCATGCTGAATGAACGGTGGTTCAGCAGTGAACGGACTTTCTGCAATACATCGGCTGCCGGGCTGGTCGCCTGCTGGATAAACCATTTATCCATCACCAGACCGTCGTGATGCCAGCGCTCATCGTAAGCCGCCATCAGGGATTCACGGCAAGGCAGTTGCGCAGAAACCGCCGCAGACATCGCCGCCAGAGAATCCGTCATGTTATCAGCCTGCTCAAACTGCGTTCTGACAAGTTGATCGGCCAGCGTCACATCGGCAAAGGCCAGATAATGCAGGCAGGTGTTACGCAGCGAACGTTTACCGATATCTTCATGCACGACGCGGTATGCAGGCAGACGGTTAGCGTTGTAAACCGCCAGGAATTCATCCGCCATCTCGGTTGCCAGACAACGGGTGATCGCATCGTGAACAGCGCTGATCGCTTCAGGATCGATAATATCGAACAGTTCAGCAATTTCATTTTCAGACGGCAGAGTCAGAATCTGCGACGCCAGCGCCGGATCAATGTTCTCATCCAGCAATACCGCGCGGAACGCATCTGCCACATGCAACGGCAGGGACAATGGCTGTTTCTGCTGATGACGCGCTACGTTCAGTTTGATGTAAATTGCCAGCAGGCTTTGCGCCGCATCCCAGCGGGCGAAATCATTACGCGCGTATTTCATCAGGAAAGTCAGCTGATGATCGCCCCATTTGTAATCGAGTTTCACCGGTGCGGAGAATTCACGTAGTAAGGAAGGCACCGGCGGATATTCCACGTCGTCAAACACAAACGTCTGCTCAGCTTCAGTCACGTTCAGCACGTTACTGACCGTCTGACCCTGTTGTTTCAGCGCAATCACATTGCCCTGCGGGTCATACAGTTCAATATCCAGCGGGATATGCAGTGGCAGCTTTTCAGTCTGATCAGGCGTCGGCGGGGTTTTCTGGCTGACAGTAAGGGTGTATTGCTGTTTTTCCACGTCATAGTCGTCGCGCACGGTCAGCACTGGTGTACCAGACTGGCTATACCAGCGGCGGAACAGAGAAAGATCGACGTTTGAGGCATCTTCCATCGCCTGTACAAAATCGTCACAGGTTGCCGCGCTGCCATCATGACGCTCGAAATACAGCTGCATGCCAGCCTGGAATTTCTCTTCCCCCAGCAAAGTGTGCAGCATGCGAATAACTTCTGAACCTTTCTCGTACACCGTCAGGGTGTAGAAGTTGTTCATTTCAATGACTTTTTCCGGACGGATCGGGTGCGCCATCGGGCTGGCATCTTCAGAGAACTGCGCACCACGCATGACACGTACGTTATCGATGCGGTTAACTGAACGCGAGCCCAGATCAGAGCTGAATTCCTGATCGCGGAATACGGTCAGGCCTTCTTTCAGGCTCAGCTGGAACCAGTCGCGGCAGGTCACGCGGTTGCCGGTCCAGTTATGGAAGTATTCATGGCCGATCACCGCTTCGATACCGAGGTAATCTTTATCGGTTGCGGTTTCTGCTTTTGCCAGCACGTATTTGGAGTTAAAGACATTCAGGCCTTTGTTTTCCATTGCGCCCATGTTGAAGAAATCAACGGCGACAATCATAAAGATGTCGAGGTCGTATTCCAGATTAAAACGGGTTTCGTCCCATTTCATGGACTGTTTCAGGGATTCCATCGCCCAGCCTGCACGATCCAGATTGCCACGATCGACAAACAGTTCGAGCGCTACATCCCGGCCGGAACGGGTTTTGAAGGAATCGCGCAACACATCAAAATCACCCGCGACCAGCGCAAACAGGTAGCAAGGTTTCGGGAACGGGTCCTGCCATTTGATCCAGTGTTTGCCGCCTTCCAGCTCACCCTGATCAATACGGTTACCGTTTGACAGCAGATACGGATAGCGGGCTTTATCCGCCACAATGCGGGTCGTGAAACGCGCCAGCACATCCGGACGATCCAGATAATACGTAATGTGGCGGAAACCCTCGGCTTCACACTGCGTACAAAGCGCTTCACCGGAAAGATACAATCCTTCCAGCGCAGTGTTTTTTGCCGGATGAATTTCATTAACAATCGCCAGTTCAAAGGCTTCCGGCAAACCGGTAATTTCCAGTGCGCCTTCTTTTAACTGATATTTTGGCCAGTCCTGGCCGTTAACCTTCAGGCTAATAAGGGTCAGATCTTCGCCGTTGAGCACCAGCGGCGCGCCCTCTGCGCCCTGTCGTTTAATCTGACTGACCGCAGTCACAAGGGTCTTCTGTGCATCAAGCTCGAAATTAAGGTCAATGTCCGTGATGGTATAGTCCGGCGCACGATAATCGTGACGGAACTTGGCTTGTGGCAGTTGAGTCATAAAAAACCTTTTGACGTGTTGGTTGTTAGTAGTGATGGCGATTTTGATTGATGAAGCAGGTTTTGCAAGTCAGCGAATCGCTGCCCAGCACACCGGACGACCTTCATACTTTTTATCTTTAAACTCTACCACAGGCATCAGGAAATCCCAGATTGTTACCAGTTTGTGAGTGCGTATGCGCACCTTTCAACCAAAACACAGAAATTTCTGTAAAACAGCGGTTTTGGCGCATCCGGTAAAAACACAACCGTCACGGACAGCTTGTCGTATAGCTTCATGGTATTCAGCATACTGGTCGTGATGCGGGTGATCGGTATTTGGGGCAAAAAAAACCTGAATCACTCTCGAAAACATCAGTTCGTTTACTATCGTGAACAAACGTAGCGAAATGAACATAAGAAAACCGGGGTTTAATCGCCCCAGTTTTTTCTTTCTTAATGTCAGATTGATTAAATTTATGTAATCAATTCGTGCTTTTTTTACGCCGAAAAATCGCCAGCTTGCCCATATTTCCTACATTTAAGCACATTTAGACCTCGACCATTCCCCGACAATTATGATGTGATGAGGGTTCTTTGACGGGATAATACGGTATACTTCACAGACTTTGCTGTTTTATCCAGAACGTTTTTTTTACGGAACGGTTGTTTGTGTTCAAACACTCAGTTTCTGACGAGGATGCTGTAAACGCGCTATGACTCCATACGCCTCCCCGATTTTGACTTCGCTGTTAGATACCGATGCCTACAAGCTTCATATGCAGCAAGCAGTCTACCATCGCTACCACAACATCAGCGTCGTGGCAGAGTTCCGTTGCCGTGGTGATGAACTGCTGGGCGAATACGCCAGCGAGGTCCGCCAGCAAATCCAGATGATGAGTCAACTGGCGCTGACGGACGACGAGTTCACCTACCTTTCCGGGCTGCCGTTCTTCACGCAGGATTACCTGAACTGGCTAAAAACCTTCCGCTACAATCCTGAACATGTAATGGTTTCCGATCGCAACGGACATTTGCATGTGCGCATCGAGGGCCCGTGGCGTGAAGTGATTATGTGGGAAGTGCCGCTGCTCGCGGTCATCAGTGAAGTTGTCCATCGCCAGCGTTCTCCACAAGTGACGGCGCAAATGGCAGTGGAGCACCTGCGTAAAAATCTCGCCAGTTTTAAAGAACAGGCCGCAGATATCGATCTCGGTGCCTTCCGTCTGATGGATTTCGGTACCCGTCGCCGCTTCTCCGGTGAAGTTCAGGAAGCCATCGTCAGCACACTGAAAAATGAATTCCCTTATCTGGTCGGCACCAGTAACTACGATTTAGCGCATAAATTGCAGCTGGCACCGGTCGGCACGCAAGCCCACGAATGGTTCCAGGCGCATCAGCAAATCAGCCCGGTTCTGGCTAACAGCCAGCGCGCGGCGTTGCAGGCCTGGCTGGACGAATACCCGGATCAACTGGGGATCGCTCTCACTGACTGCATTACGATGGATGCTTTCCTGCGTGATTTCGGCAGCAAATTCGCCAATGCCTATCAGGGACTGCGTCATGATTCCGGGGATCCGTTTGAATGGGGTGAGAAAGCGATAACGCATTATCATGCGCTGGATATCGACCCGATGACCAAAACGCTGGTCTTTTCCGACAATCTGGATCTGGACAAAGCGTTACACCTGTATCGCCATTTCCATCAACGGGTGAATCTGATATTCGGGATTGGTACGCGTCTGACATGTAATATTCCGGGCGTGAAGCCGCTGAATATTGTCATTAAATTGGTACAGTGCAATGGCAAACCTGTCGCGAAACTCTCTGACAGCCCAGGCAAAACGATTTGCCAGGACAAAGCTTTTGTTAAAGCCCTGCGCAAAGCTTTCGATCTGCCGCTGGTGAAAAAAGCGTCCTGACTCTCCCTAAAGTGCCGGAAATCAATCCGGCGCTTCATTCAGATTTTCTTTCCTTTATATACTTGCGATCTAATTCTGCTCGGCTTTTATTCACTCTCTCAATATTTCCCCACAACTCTCTTCATTCGCGCCACAATTCTTGGCCGCTGACGACGATTTCTGCTTGTGTCCTGAGAAAGCCTAAGTAACATAGCAAAATCCCTATTTACAGGGTGTCCAATATTTCTTAGTCAACATATATAAAGAAAGAGAGAAATCTATGAGCGTTGTGCCTGTAGTCGACGTACTGCAAGGCCGTGCTGCGGTTGACAGTGAAGTCACCGTACGCGGTTGGGTACGTACCCGGAGAGATTCTAAAGCTGGTATCTCATTCGTCGCCGTTTATGACGGCTCCTGCTTTAATCCTTTACAGGCCGTCATCAATAATTCTCTGCCCAATTATCAGGAAGACGTATTGCGTCTGACGACGGGTTGTTCAGTAGAAGTGACCGGTATTGTTGTCGCCTCACCTGGCGAAGGCCAGAGTTTTGAGCTGCAGGCAACGACCGTCAACGTTGTTGGCTGGGTGGATGACCCTGATACTTATCCGATGGCGGCAAAACGCCACAGCATCGAATACCTGCGTGAAGTGGCTCACCTTCGCCCGCGCACCAATCTGATTGGTGCTGTCGCCCGTGTGCGCAACACCCTCTCTCAGGCCATTCACCGTTTCTATCATGAAAACGGGTATTTCTGGGTGTCCACACCGCTGATCACTGCCTCCGATACAGAAGGCGCCGGTGAGATGTTCCGCGTATCGACACTGGATCTGCAAAATCTGCCGCGTACAGACAAAGGCGAAATCGACTTCAGCGAAGATTTCTTCGGCAAAGAAGCGTTCCTGACGGTTTCCGGCCAGCTGAACGGCGAAACGTATGCCTGTGCGCTGTCCAAGGTTTACACCTTCGGTCCGACTTTCCGTGCAGAGAATTCCAACACCAGCCGTCACCTTGCGGAATTCTGGATGGTAGAACCGGAAGTCGCATTTGCGACACTGGATGACATCGCAGCGCTGGCTGAAAACATGCTTAAATATGTTTTCAAAGCCGTTTTAGACGAACGCGCAGACGATATGGCCTTTTTTGCTGACCGTGTAGACAAAGATGCTGTTGCACGCCTTGAGCGATTTGTAACATCCGATTTCGCCCAGGTAGACTACACCGATGCAGTAGAAATATTAATGAATTGTGATCAGAAATTCGAAAACCCGGTTTCATGGGGTGTCGACCTTTCTTCTGAGCATGAACGTTATCTCGCGGAACAGCATTTCAAAGCGCCGGTGGTGGTTAAAAACTATCCGAAAGATATCAAAGCCTTCTACATGCGTATGAATGACGATGGTAAAACCGTCGCGGCAATGGATGTTCTGGCACCGGGCATTGGTGAGATTATCGGTGGCTCTCAGCGTGAGGAACGTCTGGACGTACTGGACGCCCGTATGGCTGAAATGGGGCTAAATAAAGAAGATTATTGGTGGTATCGCGATCTTCGTCGTTACGGCACAGTCCCGCATTCAGGCTTCGGCCTTGGCTTTGAACGTTTAGTCGCCTATGTAACCGGTGTTCAAAACGTTCGTGACGTGATCCCGTTCCCACGTACACCACGTAGTGCAACCTTCTAATTAATTAAACTATTTTTAATTAACATAATAGTTACAAAACTAAGGCCAGCTTTGCTGGCCTTAGTCATTTTCAAAGATAGATCCCTGTCACAAAGTTCCGCAAAATACACATTTTGAAATACATTCTTTCCTGCTGAAACATATTTAGTAATTTAGTAGCATTTTCGCTGTGGATTAAGCTCACCACGGATGGAATAGTGCGTTCAGACACAGGAGACACCAAACTTTCGTAAATAGTTCCGTAAAGAATTATTTAGGCAGTGGCAGGTGTCCAAATAAAACCAATGAGGGTAATAATAATGATGAAGCGCAATATTCTTGCAGTGGTAATCCCTGCTCTGTTAGTTGCTGGTGCAGCTAATGCAGCTGAGATCTATAACAAAGATGGCAACAAACTGGATCTGTACGGTAAAGTTGACGCACGTCACACCTTCTCTGACAATGCTGGCGACGATGGCGACCAGACCTATGTCCGTTTCGGCTTCAAAGGCGAAACTCAAATTAATGACCAACTGACCGGTTACGGCCAGTGGGAATACAACGTTCAGGCTAACCATGCAGAAAGCGCTGGCGACGAAGGCAACAAAACTCGTCTGGGCTTCGCAGGTCTGAAATTCGGTGATGCAGGTTCTTTCGACTACGGTCGTAACTACGGCGTAATCTACGACGTAATGTCCTACACCGACCAATTGCCAATCTATGGCGATGACACCATGTACCAGAACAACGACAACTTCATGATTGGTCGTGGTAATGGCATGGCAACTTACCGTAACAGCAACTTCTTCGGTCTGGTTGATGGCCTGAGCTTCGCTGTACAGTACCAGGGCAAAAACGACGAAGGTCGTGACAGCCGTGGCGCAGTTGATTCCAATGGCGACGGCTGGGGTACTTCTGCCGCTTACGCTATCGGCAACTCAGGTGTTAGCATCACTGGTGCTTACTTCTCTTCTAACCGTACTGTTACTCAGAAACAAGACGGCACTGGCGACAAAGCTGACGCATACGCATTCGGCGCTAAATACGACGCTAACAACCTGTACCTGGCAACCTTCTACGGTGAATCACGTAACACCACCGATTACGGTAACCCGGATGCAATTGCTAACAAAACTCAGAACTTCGAAGTTGTTGCTCAGTACCAGTTCGATTTCGGTCTGCGCCCATCTATCGCATACCTGCAGTCTAAAGGTAAGAGCCTGAACGGTTTCACCAACAACGGTTCTACCTACGCTGGCGGCGATGCTGACCTGGTTAAATATGTAGAAGTTGGTACTTACTACTACTTCAACAAAAACATGTCTACCTATGTTGACTACAAAATCAACCTGCTGGACGACAACAGCTACACCAAAGCAGCGGGTCGCAGCACTGACGACATCGTGGGTGTTGGTCTGCAATACCAGTTCTAATATCACTTAACGATGCGCTTACAGGCGCAGCAAAGTGGATATCAAGGCAGAGCTTCGGCTCTGCCTTTTGCATTTCTGAGTCTTGAAAAGACCGCTTTTCCACCCTCGCCTATAAAATATTTTAATCTCCCACGCCTTCTCACAACTCTGTTTTCTTTTTGCCGCAAACGGTTGGCAAAAGGGGGCGCTGGCGTTACCCTGATGACCTCTTTCGTAATATCAGGCTATGGAATTTTCCGACATGTTTGAAAAAATCACTGCAGCACCTGCTGACCCTATCCTGGGTCTTACCGATCTTTTCCGCGCTGACGACCGCTCTAATAAAATCAATCTGGGGATTGGTGTTTATAAAGACGAAACAGGTAAAACGCCGGTTCTGGCCAGCGTGAAAAAAGCCGAACAGTTCCTGTTGGAAAATGAAACCACTAAAACCTATCTGAGTATCGACGGGTTGCCTGATTTTGCCCGTTGTACACAGGAACTGCTGTTTGGCAAAGACAGCACGGTTATTGCTGATAAACGGGCACGCACCGCACAGACTCCGGGCGGCACTGGCGCTCTGCGTATCGCAGCAGATTTCATCGCTACGCAAACCAGCGCCAGACGCGTGTGGGTCAGTAATCCGAGCTGGCCGAACCATAAAGGTGTGTTCTCTGCTTCGGGTCTGGAAGTTGTGGAATACAATTACTATGACGCCGCAAATCACAGCCTTGATTTCGATGGCATGCTGAAAAGCCTGAGCGAAGCGAAAGCAGGCGACGTGGTGCTGTTCCATGGCTGCTGTCACAATCCAACCGGTATCGATCCTACAGAAGAACAATGGGCACAGCTGGCAGAATTGTCGGTGAGCAACGGCTGGTTACCGTTGTTCGACTTCGCCTATCAGGGCTTTGCAAAAGGTCTGGAAGAAGATGCGGCGGGTCTGCGCCTGTTCGTGGCAAAACATAAGGAATTGCTGGTCGCCAGTTCTTACTCGAAGAACTTCGGCTTATACAATGAACGCGTAGGTGCTTGTACGTTAGTCGCAGCCGATGAAGAAACTGCCGGTCGCGCTTTCAGCCAAATGAAATCGGTTATCCGTGCAAACTACTCCAACCCGCCGTCACACGGTGCTGCGGTTGTAGCCACCATACTGGGTAACGAAGCTTTGCGCACGCTGTGGGAGCAGGAACTAAGCGATATGCGCCTGCGTATCCATCGTATGCGCCAGCTATTCGTCAGCACCTTGCAGGAAAAAGGCGCTCAACAGGATTTCAGCTTTATTATTAACCAGAACGGGATGTTCTCTTTCAGCGGCCTGACCAAAGATCAGGTATTGCGTTTACGTGATGAATTCGGCGTGTACGCGGTGAACTCCGGCCGTATCAACGTTGCCGGCATCACGCTCGAAAATATGGCACCGCTGTGTGAAGCCATCGTCGCCGTACTGTAAAAGATAAGCAGTGTTGCTCAATTAAAAAAGCCCGTCAGGTATCCTGACGGGCTTTTTGTTTTTTGCTGATAAACAGCAAACGTAATTACCAGACCGGCATTTCATCCTGCAGGAACGGGTTCGTTTTACGCTCATAACCAAAGTCTGACATCGGGCCATGACCGGGAATAAAGACCATGTCATCGCCGAGCGGTAATAATTTCGTTTTGATGGAATGAATCAGCGCCTGATGGTCACCACGCGGGAAATCACTGCGGCCTACGCCACCCTTGAAAATCACATCACCAGAAACGGCAATTCGCGCTTTATCATTGATGAAGACAATATGCCCCGGCGTATGGCCTGGGCAATGCAGCACGGATAAGATTTCTTCACCGACACTCACTGAATCCCCTTCTTCCAGCCAGGTATCCGGCGTCAGCGGGTCACAATGGTCGAGGCCAAACATCTGGCTTTGGGTCGGTAACGCATCCAGCAGGAATTCATCTTCTTTTTGTGGTCCGATAACCGGTACCTGATAGTGCGCAGCCAGTTCTGCTGCGGCACCCACGTGATCAAGATGTCCGTGAGTCAGCAAAATTTGCGTAACCAATACACCTTTGGCAGAAACTTCCTGGATGATCCTGGCGGCTTCACCGCCCGGATCAACAATGGCGGCCTGATTGGTTTTAGCACACCAAATCAGTGAGCAGTTTTGGCTGAACGCCGTGACGGTAATAAGATGGGTTTTCATAGAGCTCCACAAAATGACCTGCACATTCCGGCAGGCCATTAATTACACACATCACCAGGTCCGTGCGGGACCGGTATCGATGTGCACAAAGTTACTTCGTGGATAATATCCTACACCACCCATCCGCATTTTTAATGCTGCTTTGCGGATATTGCTCAGTTCGATGCCCTGAATATGGAAATCCATTGCCTGCCCAAGCGTGTGATAGCTGTGCTTCGCTACCCCGCTTCCGGGTTCACGCATGCTGTTGTTTGTCGCCAGTGAGCGGTAACCCGAAATCAGCTGGACTGGTTTATTCGTTCCGCCAAGCATCACCTGCAAACGATAGAGGTGATCGAACAACGCGGGATCGATAGATTTTACTTTTTCCGCACGATAGTCCCTGAACAGATGATTCAACCGGGCCAACTCATCCTTGTTGTAACGCTTTCCATCAAAAAACTCGGTTTTGAGGGTTTCGCCGGTATTGATATTGTTAACGACTAAAATACGCGGGCGAGGTGTGGAAAGAGTGGCGAATGCACGACCTGGAAGTAATGCAATCCCCATAGCGGCACTGCCTAATGCCAGCCATTTACGGCGATGTTTGTCGATTTCATTCATGAACAGTTTACTATCCGGTAAGAGAGTCAAAAATAAGCTCTGATCTGAGCCGTTTTGAACCTTAACTGCCAATTTTCTGCGAGTCAAGGGAACCCATATAAGCAAAACGAGCGTGCCAGTGGCTCACGCTCGTTCGATGGCCAAATACTCTGACCCTTATCAGATTAGTTTTACTGCATTTATTGAAGCAAAATTTCCGCCTGAGGCAGAATTTGTGCACCGGATCTCACCGTTGAATCATAATTGTAAATATCTGTTCTGAATTGCGGCTTACCGTCATCCGCAACCCACGCCGTCAGATAAAACAGTTTTACCGGTATATGATGGCGTATTGCCACATACGTAGTATTGCCGCCCTGCAATGCAGAAGATATTCGCGTGTCATTCCAGCCTGCATCCTGTAACAGCATATTGGCTAATTCAGAAGCCTTATTCACCCTCACACAGCCAGAACTCAGCGCACGAATGTCTTTGCTGAACAAGTTATGGTTTGGCGTGTCATGCAGATAAATGGCATCAGAACTCGGCATATTAAATTTATACCGTCCCAGGGAATTACTTACGCCCGGCGCCTGACGGATGCGATAGGGGAAATGGTTGGGTGATATCATTGCCCAGTCGATCATTGAAGGATCGATGATTTCAGCATCGTTACTCCAGCCAGACAATACCTGATAGCCATGTTGCTGGAAGTAACCGGGATTGTTCATGGCTTTAGGCACGATATCTTCACGCACTAACGTTGTGGGCACATTCCACGGTGGATTGACCACCACATTATTCAATGCACTGCTCATTAACGGCGTTTTACGGCTTGGACGACCGACAATTACCCGTGACGACAACACTTCATTGCCATTGAGATAATAGGTGAGCTGATAGTTTGGAATGTTCACCATGATTCCGGTGTTCACATTGCCTGGAAGAATGCGCAGACGCTGAATATTCAGCGCCAGCAAGGTAGCACGCAATTGCGGAGAGGCATTCAGCCACTGACGGGTACGTCCGCCAATAATACCGTCCGCTTCCAGCCCCTGCCATTTTTGAAAACGCTTAACAGCTTCCACTAAATCCGGTGTGTACTGATTATCAGCGACAGCCACTGGCGCGGGTGTCGCTGGCACTTCTGTCGACTGAACCGTTGGCAGGACATCTTGTACTGATGTTGCGGAAGGGCTGACAGCCGGGGTCGATTGCTGGGCCTTATCAGCGGTTTCATCAACAGACAGATCGTCATTTGCCGCGCTTCCCGGCGTGTTCGGGGCGATAGTTTCATCTGTCGGTTTAGCCACCTTATTCTCTTCAGGCGAGGCGACCATCATACCGGTTCGGGTCAGGATCTCCCGCAAGGCCGGGACATCGTCACTGATCTGGTCCGGACGCAAACTGGCTGATCCTGTCATCACGGGCCATGGTCGATTGTCCGTCAGCATGATTTTCAATGCATCATGCATTTTGGTGTAATAAGGGTGCTGTGGTGCGAGAGTCGACAAATAGTGTGACGTATTGCCCTGACGCACAGCCAGTTGCCACTGATTAATCACAGTCAGCGACGGCGTCGTCATTTTGTACGGTGTGGCGCTGTATAACCACTTATCTCCATTGGCTTCCACGCTGCTCGTAAACTGCAAATAGCCCAGCATTGCATCTGACAACACCACATCACGGGCCATGCCGGTAACTTGCGGATCCGTCAGCCATTTCACCCATTGCGTGAACTGAGGCTGGATCCCCGATATGGCCAGCTCGGCGAGTTGCTGCTGGAATAACTGAACTGTTTCGCGATCGTTCCACATGGGCTGCATATGATTTGCAGCATAAAGCGATGACAGAGATGACAGATACAACGGCCTGATGCCCCTTGGCAATAACTCTGCCTGCAACTGGCTCATGCTCTGTACGCTTGATAGCGTGGTTTTTCCTAATGGCAGCGCGGGCACGGTAGCCCATGCAGCAAACCACGGCGAGAGACCGCTCGCCAGCAGACAGCTGGCGACTAAAAACCTGAGAGACCTTTGATTCATTAACATCTTCCCTTGCCTCCCGATAAGGTGCTCAATCTCATCCCCAAAATTGAGCCAACAGCTCTTGGAATAAGTATATAAAGAGAATTCTTTTTTTGCGTAGGAACTCAATGAAATAGAGCCCGCGTGTAACGTAAAGACTCTAAGCCAGCTGTCAGTTTAAATAAAGTCTTCCCTTACGTGTTTATGTGCTGTTTTCAGGCATTCGTCTATAAATTGCGCAGCACCTTAGCGTTGGCTTACAAACTATTTAGTTCACCACAACTTTTTAAAGAAATATAAGTGAAATGGATGCAATTTCAATAAAAAGCCCCGGCGCTCAGGCCGGGGCTTTTAAAAATCAGACATCTTATTTATCTGAAAACACTCAGGAAACGTCAGCTTCCGTATTGACCAGTGCCGGAAGTTCAGGTGCGAATCCACGCAAACCGACCACGTGTACATGTTCATTATTGCCGAACACTTTACGTACCAGTTTATAGGTCGTGCCTTTTTCAGGGCTGATGTTTTCCGGTGCCGCAATAATCAGCTGCATTTCCAGACGGTCGCAAAGCTCGAACAGCGTGGCGATAGATTTAGCATCCAGACGTGCGGCTTCATCAAGGAACAGCAGACGACAAGGCGAAATATCCTTCCCGCGCATACGGCTCGATTCGTCTTCCCAGCTCTGAACCACCATCACCAGAATCGACATACCGGTACCGATCGCTTCACCCGTTGACAGCGCCCCGCTTTCTGCGCGTAACCAGCCGTCAGAACCACGGTTCACTTCCACTTCCATTTCGAGATAGTTGCGGTAATCCAGCAGTTCTTCACCAATAGTTTGCGGTGTGCGCTGACCCATATCAATTTGCGGGTTCAGACGCTGATAGAGTTTCGCCAGCGCTTCCGAGAAGGTCAGACGGTTACTGCTGAAGAGATCCTGATGCTGTTCCTGCTGTTCAGACAGCACATCCAGCAGTCCCGCGTGCGCTTCGCGTACATTCACGTTCAAACGCACACTTTTCACCTGACCAAAGGCCACAGCCTGCAGGCCCTGGTTCAGCTGGCGGATACGGTTCTGTTCGCGCTGAATGGTTTTACGGATGATATTCGCCACACTTTTCGAACTGATGGCCAGTTGCTGCTCGCGGGCAGTCAGTTCTTCGGTCAGACGGCCCAGTTCAATTTCCATCTGTTCAATCGCTTCAACCGGGTCATCGGTACGAATAATATCCTGACGGATACGTTCGCGCAGATGCTGGTATACAGCAATGTAGAACTGGATTTTACGTTCAGGACGTTTTGGATCTTCGGACAGACGCAGTACATCGCGCAGATGTTCGTTATCAGAGACCGCCAGACGCAGCGCGCCAAGGGATTTATCTGACATGGAACGCAGTTCGTCGCCATCCATATACGCCAGCTCACGGCGGTGCAAACGGCGTTCAACGCCATTGTCTTTCACCAGACGCATCACCGCACACCAGCCCGCTTTCGAGGTCACTACCTGTTCGCGGCTCTGATGATAATCACGCTCAAGTTTGCGCAATTTCTTCTGCAGGTTATCCATTTCTGCTTCGCAGAAGGTGATTTGTTTTTCGAGCTGATTACAGCGTGCCCGGTTGGTGCTGAGCGCGGTGTGCAGTTCGTCACGACGGGTTTTAGCACGTGCTTCAGCATTTGCATCAGCCTGAACACCGATATCCTGCAATTCCTGGCTAAGTTCTTTGAGCATATCGCGTTTGGCATCGAACGAACTTTTCAGCGAGGCCAGAACCTGACTGTACTGCGTCAGTTGTGTCTGATGCTGACGCATTTGTTCACGGGCACGCGTACGTTCCGCTTCCGCATGTTCCAGACGCTGACGCAGTTTGTCATTCAGATCACTGTTTTCATTCAGCATGCCGGCGGAGTCGGTATAGCTGAAGTGAGCACGGCGCTGAACCACTTCCGTCAGAGCGAATGCCTGTTGCTTCGCCAGACGCTGTGCATGCTGCGCCTGTGCGTAATCTTCTTTCAGTTGCTCATGCTGTTCCGGGTCGCTTTGCAGCACCGATACCAGCGGTTCCAGCTTGCTCAGTGAAACACCGTGTTGCTGAATGAAACGGGCGGAATCCTGTGCCTCTTCCATTTCTTCGCGGATTTCTTCAACGCGATCAATCAGCGTTTCGTCACACAGCAAGCCGACACGTGGCTGCAATTTATTAAGCATGCCGATAGCGTCTTTCGCCTGCTCGTATTGCTGACGCTGTTGCTGATTCTGGCCTTCATGCGCATTGATAGCGCGTTCCAGTTCGCCACGACGCCCGCTCAGAGTGCGGATTTCAGCTTCCGGGTCGGCGTCAAACGCCACAGCTAAATGACTGCCGATGAAACGACTAAATGCCTGATGTGCACGCTGAATTTTCTGCACGTCAAACGACAATGTCGCGTAACGCTCTGACAGGTTTTCGCGTTCTTTATGCAAGGTTTCCAGACGGTTCTCACGCGCCGCACGGCCAAACAATGGCACCTGTGGGAAGTGAGAATAACGCCACTGGCGATCACCCGTTTTGACCAGTACCGCGCCCTGCATTTCTTCTACTTCAAAGACATTGTCATCAAATGATTGTGGATCCCCTTCGATAAGATAGAGGTCTTCCGGGCAATCATCCAACCCATCCAGCTGATCGCGGATCAGGGATAAATCAGGCACCACAATCGCGTGGCGGGACGGACCATACAATGCAGAGAAGTAAGGCGCATCGTCGATGGTGACGTCATCGTAAATTTCCGACAACAACACGCCACCGAAGCGTTCTGCAAGCGCGATCATGCGGGAATCTTCCGCACCGCTTGGCTGGCTGAGGCGGGTTATCTGCCCTTCAATACGACGTTTGCGGGCAGCCACTTCGTCACGCTCAACCGTCGTTTCGCGTTCCGTTTCCAGCAACTGCTGCATGTATTCGGTCACCTGCTGGCTGCTTTCCAGCGGTTCCTTACTTTGCTCGCTTAACTGGCTAAGTGCTTCCTGCGCGGCCAGCCAGACGGGTGCACGGGCGGTCAGTTCGCGAATGCGCGACTGAACACGTTCAAGTTCCTGACGCATTTCCATGCGACGCTCACCTGCCTGCGACACAACACCCTGTAATTCTTCGATCTGTACTTCCAGCTCACGCTGCATTTCGTCCAGATCTTCGGGATGCACATCCTGACCCGTACGCTTGCAGAATTCCTGCAACTGACGTTCGGCATCCTGCTGTTCACGCAGGCGGCCTTCAAGTTCTGACAAGCGCATGCGCAGCGGTTCGACGCGTTCGGCCTGATGCTGTTGTGAAGACCAGTCGCGCAGTAATTCACGCGCCGTTTGCCAGGCCTCACTGCGGCTCACTTCACCGGCGATTTTTACCACCAGCTGATAAGCCGTTTCAAACTGATTATGGGCGGCAGAAGCGACGCTCATCTTCTGTTCCAGCATCAGCAGGATTTCAGTCGCTTCCTGCTCTTTACTCTGGAAAGTTTCCAGCCATTCTTCACTGTTCTGAATGCTCAGATCGGGGATCTGGCACAAATCGCGCGCACGCTCAATGGCCTGCAACGCCTGCTGATACTGAATCGCACGGGTCTGCTGAACATCCAGCGCCTGCTGGTAATCGGCCAGCTGGCTTTTCAGCTCATCCACTTCCAGTTCAGCGGCTTCAGCGCGCGCTTCATGTTCGGCGTGCAGCTCGCTGGCTTCGGCCACCACTTCGTTCTGTTCTTCCAGACGGTACGTCAGCTCTTCGAGATCACTTTCATAACGCTCGATTTTTTCCTGTTGACGCATCGCCGTCTGAACCAGACTCAGATGATCGCTGGCAGCCTGATAATCGGTTTCTAAATCGCTTTGCGCACCACTTTGCTCAGCCAGTTCACGTGCCATTTCGACATGACGGTATTGCTCGCCGGACAACTGTTTGCGGCTGGTGAACAAATCATTACGCAGTACCAGCGCACCATCGAGATGAATACGGCGTTCATTGGCGTGACGCATATAATCTGCAGCCACGTAAGACGTCGCTTCAGAAATCAGGTGTTTAAACAGGTCGCGGTCAGACTGAGTAACGCGGATAGCTTCCAGCGTCATACGGTTTTCACGCAGCGCCGCTTCCATATCCTGGAAGGCTTTCCGCACGCCACTGTTTTCCGGCAACAAATAGTCGCGCAGGGAACGGGTGATGGCACTGGAAATACCGCCATAAAGCGAGGCTTCAATCAGACGATAGAACTTGCTACGGTCGGATGCCGATCGCAAACGACGTGGAATAACACCCAGATCAAACATCAGGGCATGGTAATCGGTAATCGAGTTGAACTGCTTGAACTGCACGCCTTCCATCGCTTCCACGCGATCTTTCAGTTCCTGCAAAGACAGCACACGAGCCTGACGCTCGCCGACCGTTTCAGTCAGCATTTCCGTCGGATTGACCGCAACCGGCAAGCCCTGAATCGTGAAAGGTTTGATGTCGACTTTACGGTCACGACCGGCGACCTGCTGCAGACGAACCCCCACGACAATACGCTGGTGACGGGAGTTCACCACATCCAGAACCGAGTAACAGACACCCGCACGCAATTTACCGTGCAGGCCTTTATCACGCGAACCGGAAGTTGCGCCCGCTTCGGTGGTGTTACGGAAATGCAGCAACGTCAGATCGGGGATCAGCGCCGTGACGAAAGCCGCCATCGTGGTGGATTTACCGGCCCCGTTACCGCCGGAAAGCGTGGTGACCAGTGAGTCGAGGTCAAAAGTACGGGCAAAGAACCCGTTCCAGTTAACCAGCGTCAGTGAGCGAAATTTACCGCGTTCAATCATTCCTGTTCATCCTCTGCGCTCTCATGCCCTTGCTGCACTGCCAGCGATTCGCCGTCCTCACTTTCGTCATTCAGTGACAGCGCGCTGTCGACCGGCATTGCTTCACCGTCGCGGATCATCCGCAGTTGTGCTTCGCGCGCGTCATCGCCGCTGCGGACATCCGCACCAAACCGGAATACCGCTTCAGTGATACGGAATTTGCTGCTATCAACCCCCATGAAATACACCATGCCCAGCCGGCGTAGTCGGTTCAGGGACGTGCGGACTTTGTCCTGCAATTTCTGGCGATCCAAATCTGAGCCGGTTGAACGTTGGTTGACGTATTTAAGTAATTTGCTTTCATCCGCCAGGCTCAGTAATTCGTCATACAGTTCCTGCTGGGTAAAAATCCCCTCATGCGCCAGACGTTCCGGGCTGAGATACAGATAGCAAAGGATTTTACCCACCATCATGTCCAGTTCAGATAAGACTGAACGCGGGATAAGCGTAGTGGAGCGCGGGCGCAGGTAGAAGAAACCTTCTGGTGCCCGGATTAACTCCACGTTGTAGCGGCTGTAAAAGAGTTCCATTTCTTCCTGATAGTCCATCAGGAAAGCGTGGTTATCCAGCTCATCAATACCGATATGACGGCCAGAACGCAGTTGGCTGTCGAGAGCAGGAAACACTGAGTTCGCCAGTGCCTGCGCCAGCTTAGCTGGCATTATGTGTTCAATATTTGTCGATGACATGGGCCTGCACCTTGGCTCCGTAATCATTGATTGCCTGCCATTCGGCATGCAATCCTGAAAAATCTGCTTCAGCCACACCAAGGCGCACAGCCTGGTCGACCACAATTCGCGCGACATCAAAATGTCGGGCACGCGGATACTGTTTAAGATATTCGCGCATTACCATGCCCAGATTGAGCGGCGTTTTTTGTTGCTGATAAACCTGTAATGCCTGTTCAATCAATGCCGCAAGTTGTTCGCGGATTTCGTTAAATTCTTCAAACTCAAGATCTGGCGGAAGTTCGCCGGTCACTTCCTCGCTGCGCAAGGCCAGTTCTTCATCGCGCATATCCAGCAGACGGTCAGCATTGGCGAAGGTCAGCGTCCATGGCTGATCAAAATAGTTCTGAACCGACTGGCGCAGACGCTGGGCGAACACCCGGTTTTTATCCATGTCGATGGCAGTACGGATAAATTTATGCACATGCCGGTCATAGCCAATCCACAGGTCAATAGCCTGCTGGCCCCAACTGGTAATGCGGTCGAGTTTGTTCTGCAGGTCGAAAACCAGTTTGTCGACAAAGCTCAAATCGAGTTCGACCATCGTGGCATCCTGAATACGCATAAGATGCGCCTGCAACAGGTTACCGGCCGCCTCGAGCGTATCCTGCAATTCACGCAGCGTGCCGGAAGTTTCTGACAGGAGGATTTCACAACTGGAAATTGCCGCACGCCAGTCTTTATTGAGCAACGCGGCAATGTCGTCTTTCACGCCCTGCTGCTGCTCGTCCATGATCCGCTGGGTCATGTCGATGCTGTCAAAAATTTCAGCTACTGAGTATTTAAGTGGCGCGTAAACATTGCGATGCCAGTGAAAATCATCACCGCCCTCTTCGGCTGCATCGGCTGCACGCTTGAGTTCCTGAGCAACGATCGACAACTGCATAGACAACCGCAACGTTGAGAACTCTCGCTGGCGGATGTAGTAATCTGAAATGCCGATCGCCAAAGGCGTCAGGCGATAAATGGCATTACCGTCGGCCAGTTCACTGACAAAACGGTTGAGCAAACGCTGACGCACCATGTCATTGATGGCGTTATTGGCACGTACGGTGATGGTTTCATTTGTCTGCTCAAATCCCTTGCTGACATGACGAAACGCGTCGACCAGTTCACCCTCACTCATTTCTCCATCAAGGCGCTCGCTGTTTAATGTGGCGATTGCCAGAAGAAAAGCCAGCCGCTCCGTTGGCAGCGAAATTGAGAAATCATTTTTGCGTGCCCAGGCGACCAGTTCGGGTACAGTCTGGGAAAATTCACTCATAATTCGTCCTTCAGAATGGGTTTGTGCGCCATCACGTGGATGTAACGTCCCAAACTAACAAAAGGTTCCTGACGACAATAACGCTGTTCCAGCGCCAGAAGCTCATCAAAATCCTGTTTATGTTGTTGTCTGTTTCGCAAATAATCGTGGAACACTCTAACACCGGTCTTGCCGCTGATCTGCATCCCAAGTTCTTCCAGCCACTGGTAAACCTGTGCGGGTTCCAGTGGGTGATCGGGTAACAGGGAGCTTTTTTTGATTTTTGGCACACCCGCTTCAACATGAGCAAAATTGCCAAGGATCATGTGCCGCATGACCAGACCGTGGATATTGTAAAACATCAGTGATATTGCGCCACCGGGGGTCAGACAATCGACCAGTGCGGCCAGAGCCTGTTGAGGTTCGGCCAGCCATTCGATGACCGCATGGAACAATATCAGATCAACCGGCTGTTCCAAATGTTCGGCGATATGCTGAGCCGGACATTGTACAAATTGCATGTTGTCGCTCACACCTTTTTCCAGCGCAGCCGCCTCGGCGCGGCGGATCATCTCACCGGAGAGATCACACAACAAGACCTTATGTCCTAAAGCTGCCAGTTCACAGGCCATTTGTCCTTCACCGCCGCCCGCATCAAGGATGCGCAGTGGCCTCTGAGGCAAAGTCTGTAGTAAATCATGCAGATCCTGACCCAGCACAGCCTGACGGATACGTCCCTTTGTTGTGCCGTAGATATTGCGCGAAAACTTCTCGGCCATATCGTCGAAATTACGATCCTGCATGAAATGAACCCTGTTTCTAAAAACAATTTGTTAATGATGGCTGAGCGGTGATACCGGGTGAAGTGCTATTTTGGCACAGGCTGGCATAGAATAAATCATCCTGACGCGGATTCACGCCCGGATGTCGTTTTTTCACCCAAAAGGATCGGTTTCTGATGTTATTTATCCTAAAAAAGACGCTGGGGGGCCTGTTATTACCTCTGCCATTTATTCTGCTCTTCATGGCGATTGCACTGGTGTTGCTGTGGATGACCCGCTGGCAAAAAACCGGAAAAGTGTTTTTTTCACTGAGTTGGCTGCTTCTGTTGCTGCTCAGCTTGCAACCTGTTGCGGATAACCTGCTGCGTCCTATTGAATCGGTTTACCCCACTTACCAGGCCAGTGGCAATGTGCCGGTAAAATATGTTGTCGTACTGGGCGGCGGTTATACCTATAACCCGGCGTGGGCACCGAGTTCTAATCTCATCAATAACAGCCTTCCTCGCGTGGCCGAAGGGATCCGCATTTACCGGGCAAATCCCGGTTCAAAAATGATCTTCACCGGTGCGCGGGCCATGACTAACCCGATGAGCAGTGCTGCGGTCGCCGGGAAAGTTGCGGAGAGTTTAGGGGTGCCGGAGAGCGATATTATTCTGCTCGACAGGCCACGGGATACACATCAGGAAGCTTTGCAGGTTAAAGAAATGCTGGGAGAGCAGCCGTTTGTGCTGGTGACGTCGGCAAACCATCTGCCGCGGGCAATCATTTTCTTCCGGCAACTGGGACTGAACCCTATTCCGGCACCGGCGAATCAGCTTGCGATAGATTCCCCGCTCAATCCGTGGGAAAAAGCGTTGCCTCAGGCACTGTTCTTGTCTCACAGCGAGCGGGCATGGTATGAAACGCTGGGGCGCGCATGGCAATGGATGACGCTGCCGGCACCCGCAGCGAAGTAACTCAGTTAAGCCACGGCAACAATTGTTGCCGTGCATAATCGAATTGCCGGCGATCAAGCTTACCGGTATGAATCAGATGCGCGACTGATTCCCACACCAGATACAACCAGCGCCGTGCGAGGAATGTTTCTGAAACAGGTGCTTTTTGCAGATAACTGAACAGCAATTGCTCGCTCATGCCTTTTTCCCACAACCTGAAAAGATCAAACTCCCTCGGCGCCCATAACACGGTGCCGGGATTAATCATTGCCAGCAGTTGATCGCTGCGAGGATCTTTGAGCATGCTGCGCAACGAGAGATTGCCGTGTACCAGTACCGGTGTATCGTCGAACTCTTCAAATAGCTTAGGAATGCAGGCACGGGAACGGAAAAGCAGCGTGCGATCTTCAGGTGTGAGTTCGGATGCCTGTAAATTCGATAACGTTGCCCACAACACCTCCACCCGCTGCGGGTACCAGTTTTCCCAGCGATTTTCCTGCGTGCTGTCAACAGAACCGACGCAACCGTGGCTGTCAATCCGGTGCCACGCCAGCATCGCCTCGACAATTTGCTCCTGCAAGATTTGCCAGCGATCAGGGGTGCGTGTTGGCGCTTCCGCCGATACGCCGCGCAGACGTTCAATCAGCAATATTTCCTGATATGGTTTCTGATGCGTGGTGACCATGCCATAAACCGTCGGCACCCTCACCACGCCCTCCCGCGCCAGCATTGATAATTTATAAGCCTCCTGCCCGGCAATTCCCTGACAAGTAAAACTCTTCGCCATCAATGGCATCGCGTAACCCTGCTCATCATAAAGGGAAAAAAGATGGGCATAAGGCTGCTCACTGACACATTCGAGGCGGGATAAACGCTCGCCCAGCACAATACTCAATTCGGCTTTTAGCTGTTCCATAACGTGTTCGCAGTGACGAATAAATTAACGTTTATGATGAAAGTTTCAGGAAAGGATTACCCCGTTTCAGATCAAACAAAAACCGGATAGTCGGGGCAGAAACAGGAAGGCAGTGCGCAAAACGAAAAGAGAACAGTGATGACAAAACGGAATGCCGGAACATTCCGCTTTTATGACTTTTTATACTCTGTGTGGTCAGGAATTTTTATGCCCCAAAATCACGCGCACACGTTCCAGATCCTCAGCGGTATCGACACCCACAGAAGGAATGGCCTTCGCTACATCAACGTGGATTTTTTCACCGTACCACAGCACCCGGAGTTGTTCGAGTAATTCGATGTGCTCAAGTTTAGTCGGTTCCCACTTCACATACTGGCGAATGAAACCAGCACGGTATGCATAAATACCGATGTGACGAAGGAAGACATCACCAACCGTTTCTTTCGACACGGCAAAACGTTCACGTTCCCACGGAATTGTAGCGCGGGAAAAATACATGGCGTAACCTTTGGCATCCCGAACCACTTTGACCGCATTCGGGTTAAACGCTTCTTCCGCTGTTTCAATTGGCACTGCCAGTGTTGCCATTCCTGCTTCACTGTTTGCCAGATTATCAGCCACCTGACGGATGATAACAGGCGGGATCAGCGGCTCGTCGCCCTGAACATTAACGATAATTTCATCATCGGAAAACTGACATAAATCGATGACTTCTGCCAGACGCTCAGTGCCTGACTGATGATCAGGTCGGGTAAGACAAACTTCACCACCCGCAGCTTCAACCGCCGCCACAACGTCAGGATGGTCTGTCGCAACAATTACACGTTTAGCACCCGACTCCCGTGCACGTTCCATCACATGCACAACCATAGGTTTACCGTTGATATCGGCCAACGGCTTACCCGGCAAACGGCTTGACCCGAAGCGGGCCGGGATAATAGCAACAAAACTCATGGGTGTGTCTCATCAACAGAAAGCGGGCGGGCCTCGTTTTCTAATAAAACAGGGATCCCTTCACGCACGGGATAAGCCAGGCTGTCTGCCTTACACACTAATTCCTGCGACTCTTTATTAAAGTAAAGCTTCCCGTTACATACAGGGCACGCAACGATTTCAAGCAAACGGTGGTCCATAAATTCCTCCCGGAGGCGAATACACCGCATTTTCAGCAAGGTGTAACGTAAAAAAGCATTGGAAACACAACATAGCGGTTCAGGAGAATAACATAACGCCGCACCCCGCGTTAATCCTCACTCATCCTCCGATACGACTTCAAAGAAGTTACATTTCTGTAAATAAAAAATATCTCCTGAGGAGCATTGCGCTGCCGATTTCGTGGGAGTACAATTTTTTTGTGATGCACGTCACACTAAACACCTTCAATATGAGCACTAAAAATGAAAACCATTAACAAAATCATCGCAATGTTCGCTAACTTCAGCCACTAAGCTGGATGCCACCTGCAATCATCGTGAAATAACGGCTGCCTGATGCAGCCGTTTCATTTTGTGACATTAAATCTGCCAGTCTCTTTCCCAAAACACCGTTAACGTTTCAGGTACTTTCACGGTTTTGACTTTTTCAGCTCCCTGCCACTGTGCAAACCGGCTGATTGCTCCGTGTATATCTTTTGCACGTCGTGAAGACATCGTCACATCGGGCTCGAGATGGAGGCTTTTCACTTCCAGTAGTTTTTCTTTGCGATGCATTTTTGCATCCACCCGACCAATCAGTTCACCCCGCTGCAGTATGGGTAGCGTGAAATAGCCGTACTGGCGTTTTGCTTCCGGCGTATAGCATTCGATCCGGTATTCAAAATTAAACAACATTGAGGCGCGTTTACGATCCCATACCACGGGATCAAAAGGTGAAAGCAGCGTGGTGACCGTTGAACCGATCCGTGATTCAGTGGCTTGTTGCAGAAGGGGAAACTGTTTCCGGTGGACATAGTAAATATCTTCAAGCCCGGCCACTTCGACCGGTGTAATTTCCTCATCCATCAGTAATTGTGCAATCACAGCCTTGGTATTCACCCGCCTGAGGCGATAATAGTCCGCCAGCCATTCCGGTCTAAAGATGCCAAGATATTGCGCCGAACGCCGCAGCATCTGATATTCCGCTGCAGACTGTTCAAGAGTCTGGCTCGCATCGTCCCAGCCAGGCATCACCCGTTCAGCAAGGTCATAAACCCGGTGGAAATTACGCCGTTCAGACACCATCAGTTTCCCGGAAGTAAGCAATGTTTCCAGGTGCTTTTTATGAGGCTTCCAGTCCCACCAGCCGCTGGCAGACTTTTTATCTGTACTGAAATCGGCCGAACGCACAGGGCCATTTTCAGCAATGTGTCCCAGCAGTGCCTCAATATCCGTCTGATGTTCATCAAACCAGGTCTGAGAAAATTTCCACCCCATCCCCTGAGGATTGAGCATCCGGTGGCGCAGGAGTCCGTAATCTTCACTGGGAATAAAACAGGCCTCATGTGCCCAATACTCGAATATTTTTCCTGCCGGGAGGGCTTGTTCCAGCCATTGAGGGTCGTAATTACCTAAGCGGCTGAATAACACCAGATAAGGACTGCGCGCAACCACGCTTATCGTGTCAATTTGCAGCAATCCCATATCACGGATCGCCTGAACGACATCCGCAGCAACAGGCTTTCGGGTCACTGGTTTAAGAAGATTTTGCGCAGATAGGTGCAGGGTGCGGGCTGAAGCAAGAGATATAACCGGGTGAGACATATCGGTATCCGTGGCAGCAATTTAACTGTGGATACCGATAGCATATTTTTACCGGAGCGTAAAATTCAACTCAACGGTGAACAACAAAACCGGACTCAGAAAGCAATAACATCAGCCGCGGAAGGGCCATGTGTTACGCTGCGGTAAGTGGTGAACTCCACCTTCTGACCGGCACTCAGAGATTTATTCCCTGTATTGGCGATGGAAGTACGCTGAACATAAATTTCAGAAGAACCATCAAGCGGGCAAATAAAACCGTAGCCTTTAGCCTGATTATACCATTTAACTAAACCCATTTTTAACATCATAATTTCTATCCTTTCTTTTGGGCATCCATGAACACACTTTTTTATTATTGTTCGGATGCGTTTGCCCATTGCTAAGTTATTTTTTTATAAAAAACCTCTAATGAGCGAATTAGTTTTAACGACTACTTTTACAACTTTCACGACGTCTTATAAACGCCGTATTTACCTTTTCAGGTATGTAAAACCCGCCATCCGGCGGGTTTTACTCTGCTGATATGATGAGCGATTAACGTTGTTTCATATCCTCACGTTTGTCTCTTATCAGAGTGCAATAACGTTAGCAGCAGCAGGACCGCGCGGGCTATCCTGAATGGTGTATTCTACACGCTGGCCTTCGGCCAGAGTTTTGAAACCATCGGTTGCGATTGCAGAGAAATGTACGAATACATCCTTACCGCCATCAGCCTGCTCAATAAAACCAAAACCTTTGCTTTCATTGAACCACTTAACCTGACCATTTTTCTTCGACATATTTAAAACCTTTTACAAAATATAAAATCCTGCCATTCGGCAATGCTAGCCAATAGTTCAGACAATTACTTATGGGGAGGACTTAGAAGGTTCGTCTTGGAAGCGGAATCATCGGGAAAGAGATAACGTCTGGGAGGAACTGCTTTACTCTACACTCATACATAAATAGCGCTGCAACACAGGCTGCACGCATTTACTCATAAGTGCAGAGCAATAGCAAGTCACGTTGCGCAATTATTCTGACGTTAAACATTAACGGTGAATATTAGTCTTTAAAATCAGGGAGATTGAAACTTTAGATTTACGTAAATTTTTATCAGAGGCGCGAAAACGGTCTGTTTTTGCTGTATCAATGCATCTTTTGCAAAATAAGCTCAGCTATTTTTTGGAGCAGTTTCTCAGCCTGGTCACCCTCGATTTTGGCGTCAACCGGTAAATACCACCAGTCTGGTTGAGCAAAAGAACGACATTTTACTGCATCCTTTTCAGTCATCAGAAGGACCTGTCCTGGTGCCTTCACAGCTGACAGTTGCCCGGAGGTGTAAGCCTGATGATCCGAAAAAGCGACTTCCTTTTGTACATTTATCCCTAGCTGTTTCAACGTGGAAAAGAAACGCGGTGGATGCCCGATGCCGGCAATCGCAACCACATTTTTCAATGCAGAAGCATCACACTGTTCACCTGTGACCAAATTTATCGCTTTGCCAGGTTGCAAGAACATCGCTAACTCACCAGGACGGGCTGTGCCGCCATTGGTAATAACCGCATCCACTGAACGCAAACGAGATTCTCTTTCACGCACAGGTCCTGCAGGTAACCAGTGACCATTACCAAAACGGCGGACTCCGTCGATCACAACAATTTCGATATCACGCTGAAGTGCATAATGCTGTAATCCGTCATCCGTAATGATAACGTCTAACTCATTTGCACCAAGTAATGCTTTTACCGCATCAGAGCGAACCGGAGACACCGCAACCGGTGCCCCGGTTCTCTGAAATATCAGCACAGGCTCATCACCTGCCTGCGTGGTGGGCGTCGCCTCCGTCAGCAATAAGGGATAGTGCTCAGCCCTGCCACCATAACCGCGCGAAACGACTCCAACACGAAAACCATGCTGCTGGAGTGTTTCAACCAGCCAGATCACCACCGGCGTTTTACCATTACCTCCGGCAGTCAGATTTCCGACCACCACGACAGGCACCGAAGCCCGCCAGCTTTTTTTCAGCCCCGTTTTATAGCTGTAACGGATCAAAGTTGAAACTAACCCGTACAACCATGAAAGAGGCAGGAGTAACAGATATAGCGGTGATTTCCCTGACCAGATGCGCTCAATCATTGGCCAAACTGCATCCGGTACAGCTGTGAGTAAACACCACGCTCTTCGAGCAGGCTCGTATGTGAACCACGTTCCACCACGCAACCATCTTCAATGACCAGAATCTCATCGGCCTTTTCAATAGTGGATAAACGGTGTGCGATCACCAGGGATGTGCGGTTTTTCTGTAGTTCGTCGAGTGCAGCCTGAATAGCACGCTCAGATTCAGTATCAAGGGCAGATGTCGCTTCATCAAGGATCAGAACCGGCGAGTCACGCAGCAAGGCACGCGCAATTGCGATACGCTGACGCTGGCCACCAGAGAGCAGAACGCCATTTTCACCAATGACCGTATCCAGCCCTTGATCCATTTTGCTGATAAAGTCCATCGCGTAAGCCATCGTCGCCGCTTTTTCGATTTCTTCGCGGGAGTACATATCCGTACGGGCGTAAGCGATGTTATTGGCAATGGTATCATTGAACAGGTGGACGTTCTGAGAAACGAGTGCCACCTGATCACGTAATGACGACAGGGTATATTCCCGCAGATCATGACCATCCATCAGGATCTTACCTTCCTGAATGTCATAGAAACGGGTCAGCAAATTCGCGATAGTCGATTTACCGGAACCTGAGCGGCCAACCAGTGCAACAGTTTTACCCTCCGGCAGGTTGAAGGAAATATCACGCAAAGCAGGAATATCGCGTCCCGGATAAGTGAAGGTCACGTTTTTGAATTCGACATTTCCGTTAACGCGTTTGACTTCCAGTTTCCCTTCGTCTTTTTCCTGTTCCATATCCAGGATTGAGAACAGCGTCTGACAAGCGGCCATACCGCGCTGGAACTGGGAGTTCACGTTAGTCAGGGACTTCAGCGGACGCATCAGGGCAATCATAGAAGAGAACACAACGGTGATAGTACCCGCGCTGAGCGTTTCCATCACGGACGGGAAGCTTGCCGCATACAACACGAACGCCAATGCCAGAGAGGCGATCAACTGAATAATCGGGTCTGAAATTGAAGAAGCGGAAACCATACGCATACCTTGCTGGCGCATACGGTTACTCACTTTATCAAAACGCGCGGTTTCAACTTTCTGGCCACCGAAGATCAACACTTCTTTATGACCTTTGAGCATCTGTTCCGCGCTGGTCGTCACCTGTCCCATGGTGTTTTGCATTGTTTTACTGATATTACGGAAGCGTTTAGACACCACACGGATAACAACAGAAACAATCGGCGCAATCACCAACAGGATTACAGAAAGCTGCCAGCTGTAATAGAACATCATGACAAACAGACCAATGATTGACGCACCTTCACGTACGACGGTCACGAGCGCACTGGATGATGAAGACGCCACCTGCTCGGAATCATAGGTGATACGGGAAAGTAAAGTACCGGTAGATTGCTGGTCAAAGAATGCTACGGGCATTCTCATCATGTGACCAAACAGACGACGACGCATATGCATCACCACTTTGCCCGAAACCCATGAAATGCAGTAACTCGAAATGTAGCCACTGACCCCACGCACAACCATCAGGCCGATAACGACCAATGGCATCCAGAGTAGGATCGAGCGGTCAGCTTTACCAAAACCGTCATCTAACAGAGGCTTCAGCAAAGACAGCATGAAAGTATCACTGGCGGCGTTTGCGACCAGCGCAATAGCCGCAGCGATCAGCCCGGCTTTAAAAGGTGTGATCATCGGCCAAAGGCGACGAAATGTCTGCCATGTGGAGAGATCTTTATCGTTCATCATGCAATATCAACCAGCATCGAAAGAAATAGCGGTCTATTCTACTCATTATCTGTAGATACTCCAAACTGGCGGTGATACCAACGGGGGATTAATTGCTCACGTAAGCCTTTAATTGTCCAATAATCATCAAAAACGAAGAGGCTGAGTTGACCCGATTCAGACGTTGAATGCCAGTCATAGTGCGCTTTGTTGTATCTGCTAACAACTTTATGTGCCGGCAGATGCCATTTATTAAAACGGGATGCGGACGCCAGTGCGATAACCGGCTTAACTGCCCGCAAAAATGGAGGTGTCGATGACGTATTGCTGCCATGATGAGGAACCTGAAGTACAGTGGCTTGCAGTTTGCTCCGCCACTTCCTGACTAACGCTTTTTCTGTTTCAGTTTCAATATCTCCGGTCAGGAGCAAACTGAATGAACCGTCATCAATGCGGATAACGCAGCTGTCGTTATTCCCTGCATCCTCTGACATTTTATCCGGCCACAAAACGTTAAAATCCAGCCCCTGCCAGTGCCATTGCTCGCCTGCTATGCATTTCAGATGATGCTGATCCGACAAAGCACTTTCACGAACGCTGGCGGCAGGATAACGGTTTTGTAACGGGGCCAAACCGCCCCGGTGATCCATGTCATTATGACTGATAATTATCTGTTCCAGCTGAATGTTCTTCCAATTTAAATAAGGGATAATATTTTGTTCAGCGGCTGAGCCCCCTTCCCAACGGTTGCCGGTATCATAAAGAATGCCCCGGCCATTTTTGCTGATAAGAACAGACAAGCCATGTCCGATATCAAGCATATCAACCCGCCAGCGCTCCGATGGATTTCTGTTCAGCCAGACAGAAGAGATCGCAAAAAGAGACAGCAACAGTGAAAGACAATATCTCAACGGGCAAATCCGCCAGCACAGAAGCACCAGCCATCCCATCAGGCTCACGGCCAGAAATGACTCACCCAATGGGATCCAACCGCCCGGTAATGCTTTTACCCCCCACAAAGCCAATCTCAATGTGGCATCCGCCAGTTGCCAAAGCAGAGCTTGTGCGTTATCCATCAATGCGCAGGGCGCGGCGTTCGTCAACAAGGCCAGTAATACCAGCGGGACTGTGATCAATGAAACAACCGGAACTGCCCACATATTGGCCGGAAACGAGAAGACGTTTACGCCGTGGAAAATCCAGACCTGTAAGGGCAACAGAAGAAGTGTCATTCCCACCTGCAGATGCCCCCAGCGAAACAATGCCCAATACCATGCCTGCTGAAACATTGCAGGAAGAGGCACCCACTGGAACCAGAAAACCAGAGCCCCCACCGCGAAGCATGACAACCAGAAGCTGTCGGACAATAAATTCATAGGGTCGACCAGCAGAAGCATAGCCACCACCCAAAGCCATATCTGGCACGGATGACAGCGGACACGGAACAGACGCAGCAGGATCCACATCAACACCGCAAACGTTGCACGCAGCGCAGGTGCATTGCCTCCGGAAAGCCAGGTATAGAACAGCAGAAAAACGCCGCTCACGAATAACGGAAAGCGGTAGTCAATCAGTTTTACCGGCAGCAGATACTGCAATCCACGCGCCAGCCACCATCCAAATAACGCCGCAATTCCGATATGTAGGCCTGATATCGCCACCAGATGCGCGATGCCAGTCTGTTGTAACATTAGCTTGTCTGCAGCCTGTATTAATCCTTTTTCGCCAAAAGCCAGTGCAATCAGTACGGGCGTATTTTCCATCGGTGGCATCTTCTGCTGCAACCGCTGAATAAATTGCTGACGAAGCGAACTTCTGGCATCTAATAGCTGCCTGTTACGGACAGTTGCTGTCAGAGGTGCATGCTGAGCCAACGCCCAACGCTGGGCATCAAATCCGCCTTCATTCAGCAAGCTGTGGACGGGCCGCATACTGACGATCATATCCCAGCGCTGGCCCGCTAACAGTTCTCCCTCTGTCTTGTCCCATTTAGTGCGGAATATGACCGGCGGGAAAATTATTTTTCCTTCTGCTTTTTCTATTTTGAAGAGTACAGAAGATGTACTGGTGCTCCCGAGATTAATACTCTCTACCACGGCGATAACATGACGCTTTGTGCCCTGAAGCGCTGAAATCTGATCGAGCTGAATACCGCCCTGAAACGAGGCCCAACTGAAACTCAGCAGGCCGATCGCTATCAGGCTGAATATTTTGTGATGAAATCTGAAGCAGCATGAGGCGCAAAGACACAGCGTGACCAGATGAATAGCCGAAGGAAGTTGGGAAAAAATAAGCAGTGGCAACATCCCTGCAATAACCGCTAAAGCAGCCTCGTCCAGTGAAATTTTGATGTTTTACTCCCTTCACGTTCATCAGACATGTTTTCGTGCCGGAGTATGATTTTCATGCAAAGAAGGAGCAACCAGGAAAGCAAAACGCTGCGTGACGTTACGCAAAAATTTTATGATCGCAACTGAAAGAGGGGGGGAACTTATTCGTCATAAAGCAAAAAAAAACGGCACCCCGAGAGGTGCCGCTTTACGTTCGCTATAGGCAGACATTTACGTTCAGGCGAAAGCCTCAGCCGTAAATATTCGCGCGATCACGCAACTCTTTCCCTGGCTTAAAGTGAGGAACGTACTTGCCGTCCAGCTCGACTTTATCGCCAGTTTTAGGGTTGCGCCCAACACGCGGAGCACGGTAGTGAAGAGAAAAACTGCCAAACCCACGGATTTCGATGCGTTCACCATCAGCCAAGGTTGCAGCCATATGCTCAAGCATCTCTTTCACTGCATCCTCAACAGCTTTCGCCGGGATATGAGAGTGCTGGCCAGCAAGTCTTTCAATAAGTTCAGACTTGGTCATAGTACCTCCAAGCTTTGCAGCTAAACTACCGTTTCGGGGCGACTGAGCCGCCCCCCGTCATTACTCGCCTTTTGCCGCTTTGAACGCTTCAGCCATAGCACTAGAGAAGTTGCTTTCGTCTGGTTTGTTGTTAACAACAGCGATTGCATCTTTCTCGTCAGCTTCGTCCTTAGCACGGACGGACAGGCTTACTACGCGGTTCTTACGATCAACACCGGTGAATTTAGCTTCTACTTCATCACCAACGCTCAGAACCAGAGTTGCGTCTTCAATACGGTCGCGAGAAGCTTCTGAAGCGCGCAGGTAACCTTCTACGCCGCCAGCTAATTCAACTGTAGCACCTTTGGCGTCAACTGCTGTAACTTTACCAGTAACAATAGTACCTTTCTTGTTAACAGACAGGTAGTTATTGAATGGATCTTCAGCCAGTTGCTTCACGCCCAGGGAGATACGTTCACGTTCTGCATCAACTTGCAGAACCACAGCTGCGATTTCGTCGCCTTTTTTGTATTCACGTACTGCTTCTTCGCCTGCAACGTTCCAGGAGATGTCAGACAGGTGAACCAGGCCGTCGATGCCGCCGTCCAGACCAATGAAGATACCGAAGTCAGTGATTGACTTGATTTTACCTTCAACGCGGTCGTTCTTGTTGTGGGTTTCTGCGAATTGCTGCCATGGGTTGTTTTTGCATTGTTTCAGGCCCAGGGAGATACGACGACGTTCTTCGTCGATATCCAGAACCATAACTTCAACAACATCGCCCACGTTAACAACTTTAGATGGGTGGATGTTTTTATTAGTCCAATCCATTTCAGAAACGTGAACCAGACCTTCAACGCCTTCTTCGATTTCTACGAAGCAGCCGTAATCAGTCAGGTTGGTAACGCGACCAGTCAGTTTAGTACCTTCTGGGTAACGTTTAGCGATAGCGACCCAAGGATCTTCGCCCAGTTGTTTCAGACCCAGTGATACACGGGTACGCTCACGGTCAAATTTAAGAACTTTAACAGTGATTTCATCGCCAACATTAACGATTTCGCTTGGGTGTTTAACACGTTTCCAAGCCATGTCAGTGATGTGCAGCAGGCCGTCAACGCCGCCCAGATCAACGAATGCACCGTAGTCAGTGAGGTTCTTAACGATACCTTTAACTTCCATGCCTTCCTGCAGGTTTTCCAGCAGTTGATCGCGCTCTGCGCTGTTCTCAGACTCAATTACTGCACGACGGGAAACAACAACGTTGTTGCGTTTCTGGTCCAGTTTGATGACTTTGAACTCAAGATCTTTGCCTTCGAGATGCAGCGTGTCGCGAACAGGACGAACGTCTACCAGTGAGCCTGGCAGGAACGCACGAATACCGTTCAGCTCAACAGTGAAACCGCCTTTAACTTTACCGTTGATAACACCGGTAACAGTTGCAGATTCTTCGTAAGCTTTTTCCAGCGTGATCCAAGCTTCATGACGTTTAGCTTTTTCACGGGACAGCAGAGTTTCACCGAAGCCGTCTTCAACAGCGTCCAGCGCAACATCAACTTCGTCGCCAACCTGGATTTCCAGTTCGCCCTGTGCGTTTTTGAATTGTTCTGCCGGGATTGCAGACTCAGATTTCAGACCGGCGTCAACCAGTACGATATCTTTGTCGATAGACACAACAACACCACGAACGATGGAACCAGGACGGGTTTCGATTGTTTTTAAGGATTCTTCAAAGAGTTGAGCAAAAGATTCAGTCATGTTGATAATCTTTAGGTTCTTAAGTTTAACGTCCATCTGGCTTCCTGCTGGATGGGGTTGTTTCAAATGCCCCGCTACAGATCCTTGCGGCGAGGTTAAAAAAAACTATAGCCAAAACTGGCACTGAATATTCTTCAGCACCAGAGTGAGGCTCGATTACCGGGTTTGTTTTTGCGGCAATCC
Organism: Rahnella sp. WP5; assembly: GCF_000745615.1. Classification (NCBI taxonomy): domain Bacteria; kingdom Pseudomonadati; phylum Pseudomonadota; class Gammaproteobacteria; order Enterobacterales; family Yersiniaceae; genus Rahnella; species Rahnella sp. WP5. The sequence goes on from NZ_KN050720.1 coordinate 219,571, forward strand.
TAGAATTTCTGTGGCATAAGCCAGTGCTTTTTCGATGACTTCGTCGATGGACATGCTGGTTGAATCCAGCAACAACGCATCGGAAGCAGCCACTAGAGGCGCGACGGGCCTGTTACGATCACGGTCATCGCGCTCTTTGATCTCGGCTAAAAGCCGTTCAAAGTTAACACTAAAGCCTTTTTCCTGCAACTGTAGCATTCTTCTGTTTGCACGTTCTTCCGAACTGGCATCCAGAAATATCTTCACCGGTGCATCAGGGAAAACCACCGTCCCCATGTCACGACCATCCGCAATCAGGCCCGGTGCATCACGGAATGCGCGCTGCCGGCGCAATAATGCTTCACGAACGCGGGGAAATGCCGCCGCCTGAGACGCAGTATTGCCTACCGTTTCGGTGCGGATTTCATGGGTAACATCCTCACCTTCTAAAATAACGTGCAACTGCCCATCCTGAGCCACAAAACGAACGTCGAGATGTGCGGCAAGCGGAACTAGCGCCTCTTCTGAGACAATATCAACCTGGTGATGCAAAGCCGCCAGCGCCAAAACGCGGTAAATCGCGCCGGAATCCAACAGATGCCAGTTAAAGGCTTCGGCCAACGCTTTACACAACGTACCTTTACCTGCACCACTTGGCCCATCAACGGTGATTACCGGGGCTAAAGCCGTCATTTTTGTCTCCTTTCGGTGGGGTATGCCCGCTTCATTAGCCTCACAGGACTAATTCAGGAGCGGCATTATACGCTGCCTTCACTGCAACTGTTACCCCACATTTTTCAGTTGGCTAAAAAGCGGACGGTTCTGAGCCTGAAAACAAAAAAACGGACATCAGGGATGTCCGTTCATACACGGGCAACCAAGTGAAAAACTATGCCAGTGTGCTGATTGCCGCCAGACGGTCAAAATAGTCCGGGAACGTTTTTGCGGTACACTTCGGATCAAGAATGGTCACCGGCGTATCGGATAACGCCACCAGCGAGAAACACATCGCCATGCGGTGATCATTATAGGTGCCAATTTCGGCAAATTTCAGCGATTGAGGCGGATCAATACGAATGTAATCTTCGCCCTCTTCCACTGTTGCACCGACTTTACGCAGCTCAGTCGCCATCGCCGTCAGGCGATCGGTCTCTTTAACACGCCAGTTGTAAATATTACGCAACGTTGTCGGGCCTTCAGCAAACAAGGCAGCGGTAGCAATGGTCATTGCTGCATCAGGAATATGGTTCATGTCCATGTCAATGCCGTTCAGTTCACCGCGGGTACATTCGATATAATCATCAGCCCAGTGAATAGTAGCACCCATTTTTTCCAGCACGTCTGCAAAACGAATATCGCCCTGCATGCTGTTTTTGCCGATTCCGGTCACACGAACCGTACCGCCCTTGATCGCCGCAGCGGCCAGGAAGTAGGACGCTGAAGAGGCATCACCTTCGACCAGATATGCCCCCGGAGACACATAATGCTGACGTCCTTGGATGCTAAATCTCTGGTACTCGTGGTTTTCCACTTCAATACCAAAGGTTTTCATCAGGTTCAGCGTGATATCGATATAAGGTTTGGAAACCAGATCACCTTTAATCTGAATGGTTGTATCGTTATCTGCCAGCGGAGCTGTCATCAATAACGCTGTCAGAAACTGGCTGGAAACACTGCCATCAACACTGACGTCACCGCCACTAAATCCACCCTGCAGGCGCAAAGGCGGATAGTTTTCCTGCTCCAGATAATCAATCTGCGCACCGCCCTGACGAAGCGCATCAACCAGATGTCCGATCGGGCGCTCTTTCATGCGCGGCTCACCGGTCAGTACAACATCCTGTTCGCCCAGGCATAATGCTGCCGCCAGCGGACGCATTGCGGTTCCTGCATTCCCAAGAAACAGTTCCAGACCTTTAGCATTGGAAAAAGCCGTGCCCAGACCATCGATTTCACACTCGGTGCGGGATGCAGATAAACGATGCGTGACACCCAGTTGAGTCAGTGCTGTCAACATATGACGCACATCATCGCTGTCGAGCAGGTTAGTCAGGCGGGTAGTACCCTGTGCAAAAGCAGCCAGTAAAAGTGCGCGGTTAGAAACACTTTTTGAGCCAGGTAAATTGATGCTGCCGTTAACCAGCGCAACGGGTTGTAATGTCAGGGATTCCACTCTTTCTCCAATTCTTCTTTTCATAAAATGACCCCGGACATTGAGCCGGGGTCATTTTTAAGGCTTCTCAATGAAGCATTCTGCGAGCCTGAAAGCCAGCACACTTAACCGTGACGTTTTTCGAACTCCGCCATAAAGTCGGTCAGGGCTTTTACGCCTTCAATCGGCATTGCATTATAAATAGATGCGCGCATACCGCCAGCCACGCGGTGGCCTTTTAGTGCATGCAGACCGGCTTCCTGTGCCTGATCAAGGAACAGTTTATCCAGCGAGGCATCTGCCATCTGGAAAGGAACGTTCATCCACGAACGGTTAGCCGCCACCACAGGGTTACGATAGAAGCCGGTGCGATCGATTGCGCCATACAAAAGTTCGGCTTTTGCACGATTGCGCTTTTCCATTTCGCGCAGACCGCCCTGCTCTTTCAGCCACTTGAATACCATACCTGACAGATACCATGCAAAGGTCGGCGGGGTATTGAACATAGAGTCGTTCTCAGCCAGCACGGTATAATCGAGGATAGAAGGCAATTCAGTGCGCGCTTTGCCCAGCAGATCATCACGAACGATAACCAGGGTCAGACCCGCAGGACCGATATTTTTCTGCGCGCCAGCATAAATCACCCCAAAACGGCTGACGTCAATCGGGCGGGAAAGAATGCAGGATGAATAATCTGCTACCACGATTTTGTCGCCAAAATCAGGCATTTCATCAATAGCGATACCATCGATAGTTTCATTCGGGCAATAATGAACGTAGGCAGAATCTGCACTCAGTTTCCATTCGCTCATCGGCAGAATGCCACGCTTACCATCAATCGTAGTGGTGACATCAATCACGTTTGGCGTGCAATATTTTTGGGCTTCTTTAACTGCGCTGTGTGCCCAATAGCCACCATCAATATAATCAGCGGAGGATTTTTCACCCAAAAGGTTCATTGGCACAGCAGCAAATTGCGCACGGGCGCCGCCATGGCAGAACAGCACTTTATAGTTCGAGGGAATATTGAGCAGGTCACGGATATCCTTTTCGGATTCTTCAGCAACCTGGATAAATTCCTTACTACGGTGACTGATTTCCATCACCGATGTACCCAGTCCGTGCCAGTTACAAAGTTCCTGTTCCGCACGACGCAATACTTCAGCCGGGATCATTGCCGGACCTGCACTAAAATTATAAACCTGAGTCATTTCCCCTCACCACTTCTCTGAGACAGTCACATAGTAGTCACTAATTTAACGGTTTTATCATCCGAGACAAGCAGTCTGCAACGGTTATTGATGACGACCTGATAAACAGCGATGAGATGTTGATCACAAGGTTCATTCCTCCTTTTAACCCTGATTTTTCGGAATAATATGTGTAAGCACCGTCAAATTTCACACGGTATAACAGCGTGTTCAAACTCAAGCCTTTGACTTCACACAGCGATTACATTCTTAACACGAATACATGGAGCTAATGTGCAAAACCCCGTATCATTGCACGTTTTTAGCACGCTCAAAAGTGAACTCAATGACCCAAACTTTTATTCCTGGTAAAGACGCGGCGCTGGAAGACTCCATTTCCCGCTTCCAACAAAAACTCACCGATCTCGGCTTTAATATCGAAGAAGCTTCGTGGCTGAATCCGGTTCCCCACGTCTGGTCAGTGCACATTCGCGATCGCGACTGCCCGCTGTGCTTCACCAACGGTAAAGGCGCCAGCAAAAAAGCCGCACTGGCTTCTGCTTTGGGTGAATATTTTGAGCGCCTGTCGACTAACTATTTCTTCGCTGATTTCTATCTGGGCAAAGAAATCGCTAATGGCGATTTCGTTCATTATCCGAATGAGAAGTGGTTCCCGCTTCCGGAAGACGACAGTCTGCCCGCCGGGATCCTGGATGAGCGCCTGCACGCATTTTATGATGCCGATAAAGAACTGGTTGCCCGTGATCTGATCGACCTGCAATCAGGCAATCCTGATCGTGGTATCTGCGCTCTGCCATTTACCCGTCAGTCCGATCTGCAAACCGTCTATATTCCGATGAACATCATCGGCAACCTGTACGTTTCCAACGGGATGTCCGCGGGTAACACCGCCAATGAAGCGCGGGTTCAGGGGCTGTCAGAAGTCTTCGAGCGTTATGTCAAAAACCGCATCATTGCAGAATCCATCAGCCTGCCTGAAATCCCTGTTGAGGTTCTGGCACGCTATCCTGGAGTGGTTGAAGCCATTGCCAAACTGGAAGAAGAAGGTTTCCCTATTCTTTCTTATGACGCCTCGCTGGGCGGCAATTATCCGGTCATTTGCGTGGTTCTGTTCAACCCGGCGAACGGGACCTGTTTCGCGTCCTTTGGTGCACACCCTGATTTTGGCGTCGCACTGGAACGTACCGTGACGGAACTGTTGCAAGGCCGCAGTCTGAAAGACCTGGATGTCTTCACGGCGCCTACTTTTGACGACGAAGAAGTGGCTGAACACGCTAACCTTGAAACCCATTTCATCGACTCAAGCGGTCTGATTTCCTGGGATATGTTCAAACAAGACGCAGACTATCCGTTTGCAGACTGGAGTTTCAGCGGTACCACTGAAGAAGAATTTGCGACACTGATGGCTATCTTTGATAAAGAAGATGCTGAAGTGTATATCGCCGATTACGAACATCTGGATGTATACGCCTGCCGCATTATCGTTCCGGGCATGTCTGACATTTATCCTGCCGAAGATTTATTGCTGGCGAATAACAGCATGGGCGCGCATTTGCGTTATCAACTGCTGGCGTTGCCGGGCAGCGATCTGCCAAAAGAAACCTATCTTGAGATGATCACTCAACTCGACGATGAAGGTCTGGATGACTTTACCCGCGTTCGCGAACTGCTGGGGATCGCCAGCGGCAAAGACAACGGCTGGTACACGCTGCGTGTCGGTGAGCTGAAATCTATGCTGGCTCTTGCCGGTGGTGATTTGGATCAGGCGCTGACCTGGGCTGAATGGGCGCATGAGTTCAATTCCTCGGTGTACAGCGATGAGCGCAACAACTATTACCGTTGCCTGCAAACCCTGCTCCAGTTGTCTCTGGAAGAAGATCGCGAGCCAGCCCAGTACTACAACGCTTTCGTGAAAATGTATGGTCAGAAAGCAGTTGAGGATGCTTCGGCGGCCATCAGTGGAGAAGTCCGTTTCCACAGTCTGTTTGCAGTCGACCCTGAGCTGAAAGCCTTGTCAGCCCATCAGGCGCTGCTTGGTGCATACGAAAAGCTGCAAGTCGCCAAACGTCGTCACTGGTCGAAAGCCTGATTCACTGGCCACGGTGAAGCGATTAAAACCGACGGGATTTCCTGTCGGTTTTTTTGTTTATAAATTCGCTATCAGTTCACTATAAATCCTAAGCTTCTGCTGCTGTATTTGTCCGCAAAAGTTTGACTCGGCCATCAAAATGACGTGTAATTCCGCGCGAAATAATACCCGCTTGCCGTTTTTGCGTGAAAAATATAGCACTTATTTTATAAGTTAATTGAAAGTGAAATTTATAAAATCAAAATAACGATATTTATTAACACTGAATCCTTTGTATTAACTGGAATCTGAAAATAAACTCTTGCTTTCTCAACTTTATTTGCAAAAATTAAAATCTTTTTATTCGTTTATTTTCAATTAATTACCCATAAAACCACCCCTTTAGCAGTCTATTAAAAACCACCAAAAACCCCCTCATATGATCCACGTCAATTTTTACGTTATACTGCTTTGCTAGTATCTCGTTGCGCAGTGCATAGCCCTGAATAAGAGAGTTAATGTGAAAGCTGACAACCCCTTCGATCTCATTTTACCCGCCGCGACAGCGAAAATTGCTGAAGATGCTGGCGTTTATAAAGCCACCAAACAGCCGTTAAAAACATTCTTTTTAGCCATTACTGCTGGCGTCTTTATTTCTATAGCCTTTGCTTTTTATATCACCGCCACTACAGGCACCGGTACCGTCCCTTATGGCCTTGCAAAACTGGTTGGGGGCATCTGCTTCTCTCTGGGTCTTATGCTGGTTGTCGTATGTGGTGCGGACCTGTTCACGTCCACTGTACTTATCGTCATTGCGAAAGCCAGCGGTCGAATCACCTGGGGGCAATTGGCGTGCAACTGGGTCAATGTCTATATTGGTAACCTGGTCGGCTGCTTATTCTTTGTGGCTCTGATTTGGTTCTCCGGTGAATACATGGTTGATAACGGTTTGTGGGGACTGAACGTTCTGCAAACTGCTGATCATAAAATGCATCACACATTTATCGAAGCCGTATGTCTGGGGATCCTCGCAAACCTGATGGTTTGCCTGGCGGTATGGATGAGTTACTCCGGCCGCAGTCTGATGGATAAAATGTTCGCTATGATTTTACCGGTCGGCATGTTCGTCGCCAGCGGCTTTGAACACAGCATTGCTAACATGTTCATGATCCCTTTAGGCATCGTAGTGAAAAATTTTGCGACACCAGAATTCTGGCAGGCTGTCGGGGCAACACCGGCACAATTCGCAGAGCTGAATATCCCTAACTTTATCATAGACAATCTCATCCCTGTGACCATCGGTAACATCATTGGGGGTGGTTTGCTGGTAGGGTTAACGTACTGGGTCATATATCTTCGCGATGAGAAACACCACTGAAACAATGTGGCAGTCTTGTTACGACAGTTTTACACGTGATTTTTAAAGAAATCCAAATTAGAAGGTAGGTGCAAAATGTCCAAGCTCAATGAAAAATTGACCAACGCATGGCAGGGTTTTAGTGCTGGTGAATGGCAGAATGGCGTAAACGTCCGTGACTTCATTCAGAAGAACTACACACCGTATGAAGGTGATGAGTCCTTCCTGGCTGGCGCTACCCAAGCGACAACCACCCTGTGGGATAAAGTAATGGATGGTATCAAACTGGAGAACCGTACTAAGGCTCCAGTAGATTTCGATACCGACGTTGCCTCTACCATCACCTCTCACGATGCCGGCTACATCAACAAATCATTGGAAACCATCGTTGGTCTGCAAACTGACGCGCCATTGAAACGTGCCCTGATCCCTTTCGGCGGCATCAAAATGGTGGAAGGTTCATGTAAAGTTTACGGTCGTGAACTGGATCCGGCACTGAAAAAAGTCTTCACTGATTACCGCAAAACCCACAACCAGGGTGTTTTCGATGTTTACACTAAAGACATCCTGAACTGCCGCAAATCTGGTGTGCTGACCGGTCTGCCAGATGCCTATGGTCGTGGCCGTATCATCGGTGACTACCGTCGCGTCGCGCTGTATGGTATCGACTTCCTGATGGCCGACAAATACGCACAATTCCAGTCTCTGCAAGACGACCTGGAAAATGGCGTAAACCTGGAAATGACCATCCAGTTGCGTGAAGAAATCTCAGAACAACACCGTGCTCTGGGTCAGATTAAAGAAATGGCTGCTAAATATGGCTGCGATATCTCTGGTCCTGCAACAACTGCACAAGAAGCTGTTCAGTGGACTTACTTCGGTTACCTGGCTGCCGTTAAATCTCAGAACGGTGCTGCGATGTCCTTTGGCCGCGTCTCTACTTTCCTTGACGTGTACATCGAACGTGATATCAAAGCAGGCAAACTGAACGAAGAACAAGCTCAGGAACTGATTGACCACCTGGTTATGAAACTGCGTATGGTGCGTTTCCTGCGTACCCCTGAATATGATGAATTGTTCTCCGGTGACCCAATCTGGGCGACAGAATCCCTGGCTGGTATGGGTGTTGATGGTCGTACTCTGGTTACCAAAAACAGCTTCCGCTTCCTGAATACCCTGTACACCATGGGACCTTCACCAGAGCCAAATATGACCATTCTGTGGTCAGAAAAGCTGCCAATGAACTTCAAAAAGTACGCAGCTAAAGTGTCTATCGATACCTCATCTGTACAGTATGAGAACGATGATCTGATGCGTCCTGATTTCAACAACGATGACTATGCTATCGCTTGTTGTGTGAGCCCAATGGTTGTGGGTAAACAAATGCAGTTCTTCGGCGCTCGTGCAAACCTGGCGAAAACCATGTTGTACGCAATCAACGGCGGCGTTGATGAAAAAATGAAAATCCAGGTTGGTCCTAAAGAAGCACCAATGATGGATGAAGTGCTGACCTTTGATAAAGTCATGGATCGCATGGATCACTTCATGGACTGGTTGGCTAAACAGTACGTGACTGCGCTGAACATTATTCACTACATGCATGACAAATACAGCTACGAAGCATCGCTGATGGCTCTGCATGACCGCGATGTTTATCGCACCATGGCATGTGGTATCGCAGGTTTGTCAGTTGCTGCTGACTCCCTGTCTGCTATCAAATATGCAAAAGTTAGCACCATCCGTGACGAAGACGGCCTGGCTGTAGACTTCAAAATTGAAGGTGAGTATCCACAGTTCGGTAACAACGATTCTCGCGTAGATGACATCGCTTGTGACCTGGTAGAACGTTTCATGAAGAAAATTCAGAAACTGCGTACCTACCGTGGCGCTGTAGCAACTCAGTCTGTTCTGACCATCACCTCTAACGTGGTTTATGGTAAGAAAACAGGTAACACTCCAGATGGTCGTCGTGCTGGTGCTCCGTTTGGCCCGGGTGCTAACCCAATGCACGGTCGTGACCAGAAAGGTGCGGTTGCCTCTCTGACCTCCGTTGCTAAACTGCCGTTTGCTTACGCGAAAGATGGTATTTCTTATACCTTCTCTATCGTGCCAAATGCGCTGGGTAAAGACGATGATGTGCGTAAAGCCAACCTTGCGGGTCTGATGGATGGTTACTTCCACCACGAAGCGTCCATCGAAGGTGGTCAACACCTGAACGTGAACGTCATGAACCGTGAAATGCTGTTAGATGCGATGGAACATCCTGAAAACTATCCTCAGCTGACCATTCGTGTTTCTGGCTACGCAGTGCGTTTCAACTCACTGACTAAAGAACAGCAACAAGACGTTATTACCCGTACTTTCACTAAGTCCCTGTAATAATTCAACCTTGTAATCTGGTCTGATAAAAAGGCTCCACAATGTGGAGCCTTTGTTTCATCCCTCCCTGCCCGCACTGTCTGTACGACAGTCTGTTTTGCCAGAGCGCTATAGGTTGTGGACTTCTGGCAAAGCAGTACCGCCATTGCTGACAATCAACCTTATTGATTGTCTGGTATCATAAACCTGTGGTTTCCAGTTTATCTCTGCCAGGCCAGCATCCGCACATGTAGACTGCTATTTATTGGTCACTATGGAGAACAACCCGCAATGTCAGTTCAAGGTGACATGATTTAGGGTTTATTTAATTGAAATATAAGGATTTATTTCAAACCACGTCCACATATTGACCATTTCGAGATTTAAAGACAAAAAAGCCCCGCATTTAACCGTGCGGGGCTTTTTTGTTTCTGCGATTACATCAGGAAGGTTTGTTGACCGTGTGAAGTGGGATGAGGCAACACTGCGTTGATATATCCCGGTTTCATAATTGAGCCGTCGAATGACTCCATCGTCTTAAAGGTATGTCCGCAGTTGATGTTCTGACACTGATTGTATCGCTCTTTGGTGTTCTCACTCAGGTAACGGCTGGAACGTGTGTGTGCTGCGTGTTTGCAAATGGGACAATGGAACATGATCATCACCTCAATGAATCGCTTTAATATGCAACAATTCTAGCCACTAAATACATATAAAACAATGAGTTAATCAGATAAATCATTCTTCCTCTTCGCTCTCATACTCCACCTCTGAAAGCCTCACCTCAAGCTCTAGGGACGTCGTGTAGCCGTTATTACTGAGTGCATGCACCACCTTAGTGATCACCCACGCCTGATCGTCTATGACGCGCTTAAACCCGCTGACGGTGACCGGCATTTCAGGAAATAAATCGGCGCGTCCCATCGCCAGCGTTAGCGAGAATTCCGCCACGCCCCGTTGTAATTTGTCCCACTTCGCCGCAGCGGCGCGCATGGCCTGCGCTTTACTGGCGTAAGTGGTGGTCAGCGCAAAAACGTTATCCGCTTCACCGGCCATATATTCACCCTCTCTGGCTTCGGGCGTTTTAGCGGCGGCGGTGGCTTTCACCGGTTTGGCTTTGGGGTGTTGCAGCGCGCGCAGGTGCTGCACCTTGGGTTTACGCTTGATTTTAACCTTCTGCTTTTTCGGCTTGGGGTCTTTGGTATGCAGCCATTTCGCCGTGACGCCGGTATATGCGCCCCGGTCAGCAATGGCAAACTGATGCCGGTCACCGTCGGCGCGCTCAATGGTCATAGCCGGAATGGCTTTACCGCTGGCGGTGGTGGCGTTTCCGGCTTTGAGAAATAACAGCTTACCGGCTTTTATCGACACATCGGCTCCGTTGCGCGTAGCGAGCCGGGTTAAAAACTTGGCGTCAGACTCCTGCGACTGGTCAATGTGGGGGACAGGGATAGCGGCCAGTGGCGCGGCGACGCTTGCAGTCAGGTTGTTACGTGTGGCTACCTGCGCCACCACCTGACCGAGCGTGGTGTCATGGTAAGACATTTCACGGCGTGAATTGAGCGTTCCGCGAAAGTCTGCGCTGCGCGCCCGGATGGTCAGCGTATCCGGCGCCCCCCGGAGCTCTACCTCATCAACCGTAAAGCTCCCCTTGCCTATGAGCGCCGAACCCTGCCAGCCTAAAAACAGCGAAAGCACCGCACCACGCGGCGGCATTTCCACCTGACCGTCGCTGTCGTCCAGCTCAATGTCGAGCTGGTCGGCCTCAAACCCTCTGTTATCCGTGAGCGTCAGGGATAACAGCCGGGTACTGATATCTTTCGTGATGTCATGACCCGCCTGCGTCAGCATAAACGCCGGTGCCACTTTTGCCCCGGCATCAAGTGTCATACCGGTGATCATGACCCTACCCCCGGCATCATTGAGCTGGCTTTATTCAGCAGCCCATTAGCCTGCGCCTGCAAGTCACCAAACATCGCCGTCAGAGACTCATCCACGCGGGTCAGAGTCAGAGAGAATTCAATGCTGCGGGCGCTGCCGTCAGAAAAAAACTCAGTGTGCGTTTCGCTGATGCTGTTCACCACAAACATACCGTAAATGGTGCCGGTTCCCTCCAGCAGCGGCCACGCTTTACCCTCGTCGGCCATGAGGTGTAAAGCCAGCAGGGAAATGCGCCCGCCGGTGATTTCCGGCATCAGTACACCGGACAGAGTTATTTTCTCCTCACTGACGCCGAGAAATTGCAGTGCGGGGCGCTGGCCAATACGGCTGTTCGACGGCCAGCGATAATCCACGCTGCGTTGCAGGCTTTGATAAGGGACGGTTTGTAGCTGAAATACAAACAATCCGAGCGTTAACATCATGCAAATATCTCCTTAGTCATAACCCAGCCGTGAGCGTAAATCTGCCCGGCGCTGGCGTTCGCGGGCGTCCAGCGCATCCATCACCTGACGGCCGGTATCCTGCGCACCCGTACCGGCACCGACTGAAATCTGATAACTGTTTTTGCTGTTATCGGTGTAGTTGCGGCCACCGCCCGCCGCCACAGGCACATAACCGTAACTGAACCCAAACTTACCGCCGGGTGGCTGATACGGCACCGCATCCCCGGTATCGGATTTTGACCGTTGTTCCGCTTTGTCAGCGGTTTTATCCAGTTCGGCGGATTCATCTTTGATAAGGCCGAGCTTTTTCAGCAGCCAGTCCACGCCCTGACGCAGCTTGTTAAAAAGCTGCAACGGCGCGGTAAGTGCATTCGCCACCGCCTGCCCGAAAATCACACCGGCATTTTTGCAACTGTCGAGCGTCTCCTTTGTGGATTTGACCGGCGCGATCAAATCTTTAAACCACTGCCAGACCTTTTTAAGCGCATCACCCAGCCCGTCAAACACCGGTTTTAGCGGTGCAAAAAGCTCTTTGACCGGCTCAAAAGCGACGCCCAACCCTTCAATCACGCCGGAGAAAAAGGCGCTGATGGGCTCCCAGTATTTGCGGATAAGCAACGCACCGGCGACGATGGCCACCCCAATGGCCACAATCGGCCACGTCAGCCCGCCGATCACCGTCGCAATCGCGCCGCCTGCGATACTCAGCGCCGACCATAAACCGGCAGCCGCCGCCACAATCATGTTTATGCCCCCGATAACCGGCCCCGCTATCAGCCCAATCACCCCCAGCGCCCCGACCAGCATCACCGCGCCACCGGCAATTTTCGCCAGCGTCGTGGCCAGCGCTTTATTATCAACAATCCATTTGTCCAGCCTCAGCACATACTTTGTGGCCGTTTGGGTCAGGCTGCGCAGCGATGCCTCCTGCTGATCATAAATATCGGTGCCGACGGCCTCATACGCCGACTGAAACTCTTTAAAGTCGCCGCCGAGATTGTTTTGCATAATCTCGACCAGCTCCGCCGTTTTTCCGTCTGACGTCCGCAAGGCTTGGGTCAGCGCGTCGAGCTTGCCCGATGAGGCGTCATTCATCAGCACCGCAGCCGCAGAGCTGGCCTCTTCACCAAAAATGGCTTTCATGTACTGCGCTTTCTGCGCCGTGCCGAGATTATTTTTTTTAAAGCTCTTTTGCATTTCTTTCAGGATGGTAAATATCGGCCTGAAATCCCCCTTGCGGTCAGCCGTTTTAACGCCAAGCTCATCCAGCGCGGTGGCGGCGGCTCCTGTCGGCGCCTGTAAACGGGTGATCAGCGCCCGGCTCCCCGTACCGGCCATTGACCCCGTGATTTTCGCATCGGCCAGCGCGCCCACCATCGCGGCGGTTTGCTCCACGCTGACCCCGGCATTTTTAGCCACCGGTGCCGCATAGGTTAGTGCGTCACTCATGCCCGCAAAGTCAGCGGCGCTTTTATTCATGGTGGTGGAAAGCACGTCACCAATATGCGCAACCTTGTCATTCGCCAGACCAAAAGCCGATTTCACCCCCATCAGTAAACTGGCGTTATCTTCCATGCTCTGTTTATTGGCCAGCGACAAATTCAGGATGGTCGGCGTGGCCGCCAGAATGCCGTCTTTATCCGCGCCGGATTTGGCGACGATGATTTGCGCGGCGGCGGCATCATCCGCCGAGGCGGCTGTGTTATCACCCAACTGACGCGCCTGCTTACGCAGACTCAGCATATCGGCGGAGTCCTTCTCCAGACCGAGAACCGCCTGAAGCTCTGAGTTTTTCAGCGAAAAGTCATAGCCCGGCTTCAGCGCCGCGCCCCCCGCAACCGTTCCGGCCGCAGCCACGCCGACACCGCGCGCCCCGGCGGCGGTCACGCTGCCCGCAAGCTGTTTACCGGACTGATACCGCTGCCTGACGGCGTTGAGTCTGGCCTGCTGCGCGCTGACGCGAGCCAGTGAATCCCGCTGGCGGTTGAGCTGCGCGGTAGTTTCACCGATTGAGCTTTTCAGGCGGCGTTCAGATTCTGACAGCGAGCGCGTACTGATACCGGCCTCTGACAGCGCCTGACGCTGGCGTTGCACGGACAGGCGCAGGCCGTTGTATTTGAGTTGCAGGTCAGACGCGGCACGTTTGGCCTCCTCCATTGCCTTAGCCTGCGCCCGCGTCGGATTGGTGGTGTTTTTGAACTGGATCGCCAGCGCGGCGGCTTCCTGTTTTGCATTTTTGAGTGACTGACCGGTGACCGCAAGCTGCGCGCTGGTTTTACGAAACCCCTCAATCTGACCGGCCTGAGCGTTGAGCTGCTTAATGGTGTTTTGGGTGCTTCGGATATCCTGAGACAGCGATTTACTCGCTGTCTGGATGGATTTAAACGGGCGGCTGGCTTGGTCAACGGCTTTGAGTAAAACCTGTAAGGTGACGTTATTGCTCATGGGCGTGTCCACTTCGTTCGAGCGCCTTTCCGCGCCATATGACGAGCTCGGTCAGGCTCATCGGATAGAGCTCTGACGGTGGCCAGTGAAAGACCACCGCCACGTCGGCTATCAGGTCATCCACTGACAGCCGGGGTGGAAAAATCAGCTCTCCGAATTCGGCACTAAAAAACCAATCACCTTGCCCGCTAAGCTGATCATGTCCGGTAATGACAGCGCGGCGCACTCTTCTTTCGTCAGGTTCGGGTAGGTGATGCGGGGCAACACAACCAGCAGCGCATCGACGTTCGAGCTGGCGACGTCAGCCAGACTGACCCCCCGCAGCGCTCCCGCATTCGGGCAGATCACATTGACTTCGCTAATGACGGTTTCACCGCGTTTAATGGGCGTATTGAGCGTCACGATGTTCTGGTTTTCCGGGGTAGTTTCTTTCTTTTTCATGAGTGATTTCCGTTGGGTTAGGTGAAGGTGGCCAGCGCGCTGGCCACACAAAAATTACAGGCCGATATTGCGGCGGTGTTTTTCCAGCATGTCAGTGCCGTTGACGATTTCGACCATGTTCACGGTGTCGATTTCAATCAGGGTGCTCCCGTCAATCACCAGCTTGTAATAGCTGCACTGCGTGGTGATTTTGCTTTCGATGTCTTCGCCCTGTTTCATGTCGCCGGTATCGATTTCTTTGTGACGACCCCGCATGACGATTTCCACGGCGGAGGTGTCGCCGGTGTCGTCGCGCTGGAAAGAACCGGCAAAACGCAGCGGCACATCAGCCGCACCGGAGGCGGCATACTGCGCCCACAGGGCACTGTCCGGGAGTCCGCCCATTGACCACTCAACGGTCAGCGCGTCATCGTCCAGACCAAAATCCACCGCTGCGGAGCCGTTCATGCCGCCGCCGCGATAGTTCTCCAGCTTGCGGGTCAGCTTCGGCAACGTGACCGACTGCACGAGACCCATGTAGCTCAGACCGTCGTTAAACAGGTTGAGGTATTTCAGTTTGCGAGGAAGTGCCATGGTGAATGCCCTTAGCTGTTAATGGATGCGGCCAGATTGACGAGGTAGGTGGCAGTGATGCGCTGACGCAGGGTCAGGCTTTCCAGCGGCGGCACCGGCGTGTAGTCATAATCAACGTAAAGTTTCCCGGCTTTCAGGGTGTCTTTATCGTTCGCCGATTCATCAAACCAGCAGTTGCCGTCAATGATGTAGCCGTTCGATTTGAGCTCACGGAATTTGGCGTTGATGCCGTCGATGATGTCGCGGATAAGCGTTGCGGTCATCGGCTTGTCCACCGCCCACATATGCGCCTCGGCCATCGTGTCAGCCAGCACCTGCGCGGTGCGGGTGTAGTTCTCAAACTGGAAAAGCGGGTCATCAGAACAGGTGCGGTTACCCCAAAAGCGGAAGCCGTCTTTGCGTACCAGCGTCGTGACACCGGCCTCATTGAGCAGGTCAGCATCCGTACCCGCTGCCTGCAAATCCCAAAACACCGAAGCGCTGATGCCGGTCACGCCATTAACGCCAACGTTTGACAGGGTTTTATGCCAGCCAGTGTCTTGGTCTATTTTGGCGCGCAGACCTAACGCGCGCGCCGTGGCGTAGGCGGTAGAGCTGGCGTTTGCCGTGGTGTCCCAAGAAATAAAATCAGGCCAGATAAGCATCAGTTCACGCTGGCTGAAATTGTCACGGTACTTAATGGCATCAGAGAGCGTTTTGCATTCCCACGCGCTGATATAACCGAACGCGCGCAGCGACTGGCAGACCGTGGCCAGCGCCGTGGCCACTTCCTGAGAGTCCAGACCCGGCACACCCAAGATGCGCGGTTTGACGCCAGTGTCCGCCTCAGCAGTGAGCAGGGCTTTCAGGCCGGTATATTTACCGTCGGCACCGGCACCGCCGAGAATATTAGAGAGGGTCTCGGCGGCGGCAGCTTCCGCATCTTCGTTTTCTGATTCCGCCACGCGCACCACGACGGTGACCGGTTTGCACTGGTCGCCAATGGCCGTCAGCGCCGGTAACAGGGTGCCGGTTTTTCCCGCCTTGCCCTGCGCGGCGATCACATCGGTAATTAACACCGGCGTGTTCAGCGGAAAGACTTTTTCATCAGCATCATTGGCCGTGCAAACCATGCCAATAATGGCCGTGGATACGGTGGTAATGACGCGCGTTCCGTCGTTAATTTCGACGACCTGCACGCCGTGGTGAAAATCACTCATCGGGTTAACTCCGTTAAAATAGGCAAGGTAATTTTGTTGTTTAACGGGGGTCAGGGCGAGGAGTGAACGTTGGGAGGGGGGCAGTACAACAGACGAAAAAAACCCCTTTCGGGGCGATGACTTATTCAGGCAAATGAGGCCAGTCGATATCAGGCACTAAAGATAAATCGAGCCGGTTGAGGGCAACGCGGTATTTTTTCCAGTCTTTAAGCTTTGCGATTTCATCATCCGTTGCATCCTCAATATCAACAGCATCTTGCAAGGGCGCAATGGCGAGGTTTGCTTTTGTCATGAGCCCAGAGAGTGTGGCTACCGCATCGGCCTTTAACTCCTCAATCGTCGGTGCAGGGATATCCGCCCAGACCGGCAAACCGTCCGCACCTGCAATCCGCATTTTCCCCTCTGGTGGGGGGAGAGTTTGATATTCACGGTAAACAACATCACTTACCGCAATGCCATCATCAGGCCAGCTTCCCGCATCGTCGTACACCTCACGCAACTCACGCGGATAGAAGCCATTAGTGAGCGGGCTGTAAACATAAAGACTTGTGGTGATTGCGCTGTAATAGTTGCTCATTTTATCCCCTTACCAGCCGGTGGCTTCCCAGTAACTGCCTGCGCTGTCCTGCCCGCAGGTGAAGCCGACGTTGTTAATAATTTGCGCCGTGCCGAAGTTGTCGTTGAACGTCCCACCACCGCCATTGATAGCGGTTACCTGAACGTTGACGCAGGTACTCGGGAAAGGAATGGGGAAATTTACCGTTGACCAGCCGCGACTCCCTTTGTTGACGACGCCCCACTGCTTAATCATGCCGGTATCACCACACCGCCACCAGCCACCGCCGAGATTGGCGGTGTTGGTATTGACCGGCTGCCGGTTATTGGGGCTGAAAACGCGCTGCCCCATCTCATAAATCCCGCCGCCTTCGGAATAAATACCGCCCTGTGTAGCCAGATCGCCAGTGCCGGTAAATCTGACAAATCCCGTTTGAACGGTGTTTTCTTGGTTAACAGTGCGGAAAAGAAAGCCCCCCACGCCGCCGCCTCGGTTATTAACAAAGTCGGATTCGCCCTGACCGCCGCTTTCGTTCCAGCCTAAATATGTCCCTTGCCCGTTGCCAGGGTGCGGGATGGTTATCGCACGGAGAAAATTCGCCGTGACGCTACCGTTGACATCACCGCCCACGCGGGGAAATGCGCCAACATTGTCTGCATTCAGCGCAATATCTTTCGTACCGTCAAACGCCACACCGGCAATCTTTCGCGCCGTGGCTAATTTTGTTGCCGCTACTGCTGTGCCAGCGGCCGGGAGTGCGCCAACGTCGGCCGCAGTAGGTTTATTATTTGGACTGTATACTTCGACCCATGCAGACCACGGACCATCTGCGCCGTTCCATGCGCCGGTAGCTGCTCGGGTAAACTGTCGGCCATTATTGTTAAAGGCTATCTGCTGTGTCGCATTCGGACCCCACGTCACGAAAATGACACCAACAAAACCGTTCATCGGATAGCCTTTTTCCGTGGTCGCTGCGGCTGCGCCCGGCACGCCATAATGTCCAAACATTGCACTGCCGCGAATGGTGTTTGGGGAGTCTGTCGCGGTTAAGTTAGCGCGAATTTTAAACGCCGTTGCGATTTCATCAGCCAGTGCTTTTTCGCTGGCGACGCTTTGTGACGCTGTCCACGCGCCTACATCTGCCGCAGTGGGTTTGTTATTCGCGCTGTACGTCGGCACCCACTCTTTCCATGGACCATCTACACCGTTCCAGTCAGCAGACAGCCCTCGATTCCAGATATTGCCCGTAAACGTGACGTACATCTGCTGACAGCCGTAGGCGCTCGGCGTGACATACAGCGTGCCTGCGATGCCCTGCGGATAGTGCAACGCCGCCGTGGCGTTGGCATTTTTAGGCTGCGCGTACAGAGCGGCACTTCCGGCTCCGCTGGCAAAGCCCAGGGTATTGATATCCGTGGTTGTCAGGATGGCCGACGGCACCGTGACGGAATTCACCGCGCTGACTTGCACCCAGTCACGCCATGGTCCGTCAGTCCCATTCCACGAAGCATTTAACGCCCGAGTCCACACCATGCCGGTGTTTTGGACGGTATAACGCTGCAATACACCGCCTGTCCATGACGCAGGTATGACTTCAAGTACCCCCGCAGCCTGTGAGCCTGCGGGATAACCATTGGCGACGGTGGCACTGGCTCCTGTGCTTTGCACATAAAGGCCAATCTTTTCCAGATTAAGCGTGTTGATGTTGGTTACGCCCAAGACCGTCGTGATAACGGGCAGCGCCCCAACGTCCACAGCAGTGAGATTCTGGTCTGAGCTTAACGCCTTGCCGTTAATTTTACGGGTGGAAGGCACGCGGGTGTTGGCGTTGTCATTGGCCACTTTCACCGCCTTTGGCGTCGCCGCCAGCGTTTCGCTGGTACTGCTGACCGAGCTGTTAAGCTGCACAAAACCTTTTGCCGTCAGCGTTCCGTCGGGATGGTTACGGGATTTCTCATGTTCGGAGAGTTTATCGTCTACATAATCTTTTGTGGCCATCACCGTGGAGCCGTCAATGCTCAGTGCGACGGACTCAATTTCGCTGACGATGAGCACCATCCGCAGCGTCTGTAATCTGCCTGACCCTTCAGCAAGCTTGGGTTTATAACTTTCCGCCATATTGCTGACAGCAACCAACACACCGTCAGCATCGTATAAGCCCATTTCACGCATCCAGAAGCCGCCGACGTCAGGTTGGATCACCAGCTCGGCCACCAGATAATGACTGTTTTTGGCATCGATGCTTAAGCGGTTGAGATTGGCGCGATAAACCTCATTAACCAGCTTGGTCTGTTTTGGGTCAGGGGTTGGGAGCTTTCCGCCCCCGTCACCGACGGCCATACGTGTGATTTTGACCTGCGTTCCGCCTGCCGTGGCGGCGGCGATTTTGGCCGCTCCGGCGGTAGTCAGTAATGCTTTATAAGTCGCCATAAGTTTTCCTCTGCTTAGGCCGGATAAACGGTGATGACGTCGCCATCGTAAGAAAGCGCGCCGACAAAAATGTGTCCGGGGATATCCTGAATGATGGTCAGCGTCTCAAGGTGGCGGCTGGCGGGTTTCGCATCCGCAATGAGCCGCTCCATTTCCTGATACATTTCTTCGGTAATACCGCTTTCCAGCACGCCAATATCAAGGCGAAACGTGCCGGGCGGGCTGTTGGTTTCCCACCACTCAGAAATCTTGATGACGTACCCCAGCGGCTCAACCACCCGACGGATCGCGCTGATAGTGCCTTTATGGGTATGGATGAAATAAGCCGACTGGATCACCCCGCGTTTCGTTGCCTCCGGCCAGCTTTCATCCCACCGGTCAACCGAAAACGCCCACGCCAGATAGGGTAAGAACTTCGCCGGGCAGGTCTGCGGGTTCCATAAATCGCGCAGCGGGACGGGGACAGCGGTCAGCGCAGCGCAGGCCGCAGCGGCGGCAACCTCCAGCGGCGAGGAGCCCACAGGTAACAGGCGCGCATTACTCATCAGTGCCTCCGATGGTGATGGAAGACGACGTGCAGTAAGACGCCTGCGTATCATCCAGTACGAGATCGGCCAGCGGCTGCGTGAGTTCGACCCGCTGCACACCTTCAACATGCAGCGCGGCATAGATAGCGGAGAGACGAATATCTCTCCCCAGCCGGTGCTGTGCCAGCGTGTAGGCGTTGAGCTTATCCACTGCGGCAAGCCTGACGGGCTCTAATTCCGGTCCCGGATAAACATAGAGCTTAGCGGCAATCTGATAAGGGATAATCTGCGCTGACTGCACCGTCACGCGGTCAGCCACCGGGCGCACGTCCTCAGCATTGAGCGCGGTATTTACAATCCCGATAAGCTCCGCGCTGGCCGTGCCGTTACCTTCACGCGAAAGCACGGAAATAGTCACATTGGCCGGTGCCGGGCTAATCACCGACACATCCGCCACGCGACCATCGGCACTGCGGCCATGAAACTGATAAGCGCCGGTTGAACCGGCCACGCTCAGCCCTTCAAAAGCCTGCTGGATACGCACACGGAAATCACTGTCACTTTCCATTACCTCAGCCACCGGCGGCAGCACCGTATCATCAGCCTCAGTGATAACCAAACGTGCAACGTTATAGTTTGCGCCGAGCTGATCGAGGTCAGCGCCGGTGGCGTAGGCCAGCATATTGGCGCGCGCAGCTTCGTTTACCCGCTGACGTAAAATCACCTCGCGGTAAGCATTCTCCTGCAACAGCTTGACGATAGGCTCAGATTCCAGCGCCAAGGTGCGGGCGACGGCCTCGCGTTCGCTCTCGTCATACAGTGACAGCAACGTGGCTTTGCGTTCTTCAAACAGGGTTTCGTAGTCCAGTTCCTCGACCACATCCGGCGCGGGGAGCTGGCTTAAATCAATAAGTGCCATAGCGTTAACTCAGTGAGAGGGAAGAGGAGAAACTGCCGGGGGTATCGGTTCGGTTACCCGTGATATTGACCACCATCACGCCGTCAAAAGTCGAATCAAAGGTGATGCCCGTCAGACTGATGCGCGGTTCCCATTTGAGGATCGCGGAATAACATGCGGCCATGATTTGCAGGCGGAGCGCGGCGTTTTGCGGCTGGTCAGTCAGTTCGGAAAGCAACGAACCGTAATCACGGCGCATAACCCGCGAACCTATCGGCGTTCTCAGAATATCGCTCACCGACTGGTTAATGTGTGCCATGTCCTCAACCGAGCGCCCGGAATGGCGGGACATGCCGAGATACCTCGCATTACTCATTATCAAAACCTCAGCTATCAATTCGGTTTACCGGTATTACCGCCGCCAGTCTGAACGCCACCGTGTGTATGGGTATCCACTTGCACACCGTTGGAGGTAAACGCGCCGCCGCTGTGCGCAATATTGCCTTTCATCGCCCCGCCTTTTTTCACCTCTAATGAGCCGGTGGTCAGCTTGTTGGTACACACTACCTCCGGCGTATCGAGCGTGATTTTGCTGCTGGCCGTGACGGTGACATTCGGCGCGGTGGCACTGATTGACGTTGCAGCGGAAATATCAGCGGTCTGAATACCGCTCACAGTCAGCGCGCCGGTTTCCGGCTCGTACTCCAGCACGGCACCGTCAGAAAAACTGACGTGATACGCCTGCGGTGATGCCGACGGCGCGGGGAAATGATCGGAATAAATGCCCGGCAGCACGAACCCGGTATCAAGTTCACCGCCAAGGGAAAGCAGCAAAACCTGCTCACCTACGGAAGGTGCCCACCAAGTACGCGAACTACCGGCGCGAGACGTCAGCCAGTGCAGCCAGTCAGTGAGAAGCTCACCGGTCTGGACACGGCAGACACCCAAAGTTGTATTCACTTCGGCAACCACGCCAATGCGGATAATGTCGCGCACTGCGCGGGTAAGTTCGGAAAGGGTTTCGAGTGTTTTCATAGGAGGAAGAATGCAGCCGCTCATAATTCACATCAATCAACAGGCATTCTTTCGTGCATGTCACAACTTAAGCCGATAGTTTTGTTCCTATGGATATTTAATCGGAATTAACATAAGATTCATAAAAGCAACGAATCTGCTCCATAGGAAGGATTTGGTGAGCCAAACAATACAAGAAAAAATATTTAGTCTTTCATCAATAGCAATTGCTGTCGGTGTGGCTGGTTTTTTATCTGCCATAGTAACCATGTTTATAAACACGGCAACATATGTTTCTGCTAAGTGGATAATCTTTCTATGCTGGCTATTCATCACTGCGGTTGTTGTCCTCCACAAAGTCATTTATGACCTGAGAAAAGAAAATGACACAGAGTCAGAGCAAATGCAGTTCTTTGCAAAACCCTTTAAAATCATCAATGATAAAGGCATTCTTCTAATAAGAAAGAACAAAGCCTTCTCCAATAATATAATTGTAGGCTGCTATTATATTGATGAAAACAATATCGAATCTCTTTATTTTGTAGCCTTTGTTTCTCATGTTCAAGACAATTTCCTACAAATCAAAATTCTCCGCGACTTTCGCAATGATGCGGATAAAGAAAATTACTCAAATCGCGGTATTGATTGCATGATTATTAGACCCCATATTCCTTATGAACTATGGGCCGTATTAGGAGATACATCCGATGAGTGAAGTTTACTTTGGCATAGTTGTTAAAATTAATGCTGAACGCACCGAATTTGTGATTAACAAAGGATCATCCCACGGTGTCTATGACGGCCTTAAATTTCAGATAATTGAATTTGGTGAAGAAATAATAGATCCAGAAACAAATGAAAGCTTGGGCACACTTGAAATCCTCAAGGGCACAGCGAAAGTTCTTCACATTCAAGAAAAAATGACGACATTAATATCTAATGAATATAGGGTAATCCCGGCACAGGAAGAAATCAGATTCGAAAATGACCTTGAAAGGAAAAAGTCACCTTATTCTAATTACATTTTAGAGATATTCAAAACAAACGATTCTTTTTACAATCGACACAGTTCATTGAAGGTCAAAAATAATTCATCGACAAAAGTAATTACGGAGTCGCAAAAAGAAATAAAGCCACTCCCGCGCGTAAAACTCAATGACAAAGTCAAGTTAATACCATAAGCATATGAAATGAAGGGCAGCCACCTGCCCTTCATTTCATATATATACGCTAATTTTAATTCAGCTTAATAAAAATTGGATAAAATAATTTTTTCTACACTCTTGCGCTCTAGCTCACTAAATCCTAAGAGCAAACGAGCTTCGTACTGCACAGGTTTACTGTGACGGTTCGGTTTATCCCGTAACCCTTCCTGATGAATGCGCGCAATCCTCTGCACCTTCCCGGCAAATTCAACCACCGCCGCATCAGGTGAGCCATTCGCTTTGAGGTAACGGGTTGTGCGCAGCTTGGCGAACATCTCACGCTTTACCCTGCCTTTTTTGCCCCGAACAGGCTGACGTTTTCGGAAGGCATACGGCGTACCATCCGGGGCTTTTTGTCGCTTGATGCGCTGCTGCTGGCTTGCTCTCAGTTTCTTGGCAATGTCTGAGGCCATCTTGCGACGGCCTGCGGGGGACAGGCTGGCCAGCAATCCGGCAAGCTTATCGTCAAAGGGCTTGAGCTCATTCATCCCATTGACTCACCAGCTCGCCATGCACATACAGCTCCATTGGCCGGTGTACCGGCACCGGCAACGGGGGCTCATCCAGTGGCGTAACGGTTAACCTGCGGTCAGCTTCTTTGACGATGGTGCGCTCGGTCAGTTGCAGACTCATGCGCACATCTTTGCTGTCGTCGTTATTAATATCTGCCACGTAAGTGAAGCCGCGTTTTTTTCCTTCCTCTGTGGTCATGATGTCCGGCTGATGCTCACGCAGCCACACGTTAACCGGCACAATCAGAAAGTTTAAATCGCCGGTGTAATCCGTGACGACAATATCCAGCGTGTAGCGGTTCTCAAATGATAACGACGTGGCCAGCGTGGCATTAATCGTGCCGCCATCAACAAACATGTGCAGCATGTCCGGGTTATCACGCAGCAACGGAACGGACTTAAAGATCGCGTTTTTCAGGCTGGCGGGCTTCAACATCGTGGGACTCCTGACACTGTTTAACGGTCTCGACTTGCAGCGCACAATTCACCAGCGCGCTCTCCAGTTGACGATTGTCTTCGCTTAAATCACCGTTCGTTTTCGGGCTGCTGGCCGGTATCGGGCAACTGCTGACTTTCGGACAGCCAACGTAAATAATCGCCGGGTTTATCGAACGCAGGGCGGGTGTGCAGCCGGATAATGTCATCAGGCAAAGGAGATTGAAACCAGCCGCGCAGTGCTTCATTTTCATTGAGTAACCTCGTAATTGTCTGATTCCGACGCGCGGCCAGCGCACCCGCCGCATTAACCTGCTGACGGAGCACAACCTGCGCGCGCTCATTACGCTGACCGCTGGCTTTCAGCTCACTGATGGCCAGCACGCTGGCTTCCAGCGTCGTTTTTAATTGCTGAATGTGCTGATTGGCCGCTGCTACTTTCTGATTTGCTCCCCGCCACGCAAAGAGCGCACCCGCGAGCGTCAGCACTAACACCGTGATGATGTATTTCATGGCACCCCCTTCATGCAGTGTTTTAGTTCAACCGCCCGGCGGTTGTTGAGACCCTTATTCCACACGCCATTGACATACACCCAGCGAGGGAGCTGCTGGCAGGCTTGTGACCATTCACCGCGCCTGATGAAATAGGCCAGCGTGGATTTACACGCCGCCCCCGTGCCGATGTTAAACGCCAGACTGATCACGGCGTCATACACCGGCTGCGGCATGGTCACCGGCATGCATTTATCCACGGAGCGCTCCGTCATGATGATGTCAGCGATCAGATTACGGGCGGCGTCCTGCTCCGTAATGTTCTGCGCGGGCTTCACCCCCGAAGTGTGGCCGATGCCAGATGTCCAGACTCCGGCGCTGCACTGGTACGGATTCAGGCGGCACCCTTCGAGGTTGGCAATAATGGCCAGCCCCTCGGCGGAGGTTTTGACAAACCGGTAATCAGGCATCAGCGCGGCGAGTGCCAACACGACGGCCACACTGCAACGTTTAACGATTGAGTTCATCGAAAACCCTCTGACTCAGGCCGTTACGCTCCAGCAACTTGTAGCTTTTGCGGCGGTAATACCAGTTAACGAGAAACGTCCCCACGGCCACCGCAGCCCCCACCAGAAAGGCGAAATCCTGCGGCGTCAGCGCGCCGACAAAAGCCAACAACGCCGCTAGCCCATAGGCAAACATTGAAGATATTTTTTCCATCGTCAGTCCCATAGCTGGACGGTTTCAGAAGTGGGGGCGGTGTCAACGTCTGGCAAAATCACAGTGGTGCCGTGCGGCAGGACTTCGCCTAATTCAGCCAGACCGGGATTCGCGGTTAGTACCGCCTCAACGACGCCCCCGGTTCGCCCGTAGTAGCGAAAACACAGGGCGTCGAGCGTGTCGCCCTGCTGTGCGATGACTTTCATCAGAGCTGGCTCACCGTGCCGCGCGCCTGCCCCTGTAACCGGGATAAATGCCAGCGCATGTCACGCCACTGGTCATCTACCGACACCTCCAGCGCATCGGCTTTTTTGTCACCCTTCGCGCTGGCGTCATAGCTGCGGTAACGCTCATAAATCACGGCGGTTGTCATCGCACAGACCGCGCTCAGGTAGTGGAAACACTTCACGCTTTCCCCGTCCAGCGCTTCAGCGGGCACATCCGCCAGCGTTTTAAATCCCGCCTCGATCTGCGCCTCCCGGAAGAGATAAAGCTCAGCGTTGACCTCGGCCATTGCGGACTTAATCGCGGCGCGCAGTCTTTCATTCGTCACTACGTGACCGAGGCGGATACGTTCGCTCACCAGTTTTGGGTCAACGTCCGGGAAAAAAAACGTATTGGTGATAACGGGAATGACCGCCTGCTCTGGGGGGATCACTACGGTGGAGCTCGCCGCTGCTGCGGTCATGACAATATCCATGTTCAAACCTCAAATAGGTGGACGGTGGACGCAGGCGTCAGACGAGGTGAAAACCTGCATCGGCCTGCGTGCCGTCCGGCGCGGGGCGCTTTCTGTTAACAACTGGGCTTTGTCTTACGCGGGCGACCACGCTTAGCCGGGGTGGCTTTAGGCTTGGTTTTGCGCGGGGCGGCATCAGGCTTCGCCACCGCCACCGCTGGCCGCAGCGCCCTATCCAGTTGCTCTATGTCTTTTTTCACACCAGCGACGCTATCAAGCTGCATCGCGCGTTTTAGCTGAGTAAGCGCCTGTTCGGGCTGACCGTTGTCACGCAGTACCAGACCGGTAATTTTGTGCAGCTTGGCGCGTACCGGATCCGGCATGTCATGCGGGAGGGTCATATCAATCACGGTCAGTAGATCATCAACGCTGACGGATTCCCCGGCACTGCGGGCGCGCATCGCGGCCAGCGCAACATCTTCGGCAAATAAATACGGTGTCGGGCGCTTGTTATTCGGCACACGCAGATCGTGTTTTAACGCATAGCGCGCCATGTCGAACGTGCCGCGAATGTCCCCGGCATCGAGTGACCACTGCAACATCGTCATCAGGACGTCATCCTGATTTCCGGCATCGCTGGCCAGCACACCGGCAATCCACGGCGCATAGGCTGGCAACATGTCGCGCTTACGACGGGCTTTGTCTTCAACGGAATAAATGGATTTGAGTATCTGGCGGTCTCCGCGCAGCTTCATCAGCATCTGGCCGTAGGGCAGTGCCGAACGCAGCGGATCACTGACCCGCTGCGATGAGGCTTTTTCAGCAGAGACCCGCATCATGTGACGCTGTGCGGGACTCAGCATGGTTACGCCTCGGTTTCAGGTTGAGTTTCGGTCACCGGTGATGAGGCCGGTTCGTTTTTTCCAGGGGTGAAATCGCCGAGCTCGATGTTTTCAATCATCGCCGCGCAACCGTAGTCTTCGACCACAAAGTCAATTTTCAGGGACTCGTAGTTTTCGATGCGGTCACGGCGCGCTACTTCTTCGATATGACGACGGTGTGAGCTGTCCATGATGTAGATAGACAGGTTATCCAGACGAGTGATCAGCAGGGCATTGTCCGGGAAGTAAGGCACTCGCACCGCAGGCAAATTACCGATGCGTTTCTGGCTGACGATAATGTCACCGGCCAGTTTTTCGCTGTTTTCCTGCGACTTGTTGATCAGCGGGAAATACTTATCGGAAAGCATTTTGCGGCCGCAAATCACTACCAGTCCGGGGTCTTCTGAATGCCACGCATCCAGCAGAAAATCGGTGGCGTTCATTACCGCAGCGTCGATATTTTCGAAATCACCGTTCTTACCGATTCGCACGGTGGCGGAAACCACCGCGCCGGTTTCGTCAGTGATTTTATCCATCACGCGCTCGGCAGCTTCGTTACGCAGCTTTTGCAGCCAGCCGACAGCCACGTCCTGCAACATCTGGAACTTACTGCGGTCAGACGTTTCCGCGCGGCTTACGCCGTTGAAACCGGCCATGATGTAATCCAGCGCCTGACGTTTAGCGATTGCATCGCGCAGACGGGTCTGGAAGTCCTGATAACGCGCCCACAAATCGAGAGTGTTGTAACGGATATGGAAATCGAAATTGACCTGCTCACACTTATATTTGCGTGAAGCCAGCGCCTGAAAATCTGCGGTTTTACGTTCGCTGCCGCCGTCGGTATCCGTGGTACTGGCAATAGAGCCGGTCACGCCAAGGCCGATTTTTTCACCTTCCTGTTCATCCACCGGCACCATGTTGATGCGGCTCAGAAATTCTGAGGACTCCTGCACGGTGGTGATAAGGGTCTGCGTTACTGAAGGTTCAACGCTGAATTTTTTACTTAAATCCTCCACATCGACGCCGTTCAGCTCGGCCAGACGGGACAGGTAGGCATTAAATTTAAAACGGGTGTTCTTACGCATGTTTCTCTCACTGTTTATCAGGAATAAAGGGGGAACGCCGCCGGTTAGCAGTTCGTCAAAAAGGTGCTTTCACCGTTGCCACCCGGAGAGACCGGGCGTTTCGGTTGTTTGAAACTTTCGGTGCTATCGAGGGAGGTTTTTAACGAGCTAAGCGCCGCATCGCTGGTTTTCACCTGCCCTTTCAGCGCGGTAATTTCCTGCTCCAGTTCAGAGAAGCGTTTTGCGGTGGTTTCACCGGCGATTTGTAATTCCTCGGCCACGACCGTGATCGCGCCCTGCACATCAGAAAAACGTGCGTCATCGCTGGTCTGTTTGGTGCTGAACATCCCTTTGATCTTTTCAGTCAGGCTGGTAAGCAGGTTGTCAGGCAGATCTTCGAAATCCAGCTCGGCAATGGTGGCCACGGAGAACAAATCATCCGGCTGGTCTTTCTTACCGGCAAACGGGTTGACCTTAGCGCGGGCGCTGAATTCGAGCATTTCCGTTCCAAGGCTGGCGGGGTCATCAGTCACGGCCAGACCGACCAGATACGCTTTACCGGTGTTGGCGAAATTCGGGCGAATTTCCATGGAGGTATAAATTTTCTGCCCCGCTTTGACCATTGCGGCCAGCTCGTCAGTCGGGGTGATTTTGGCAAACAGCGCCCACTTACCTTTCAGGGCTGAATCATCATCAATTTTCTCGCCTTTCAGTTCGACGACGTCACCGAGACGCTTAAAGTCACCGCTGGGTAATAAGCCTCTGATGTGCTCCAGATTGATGCGGCAACCGTAGACGCGCGGATCAAACGCTGCGGCCATTTGCTGAATGTCGCTTGCCTCAATATTGCGGCCGTCGCAGGTATCACCCTCAACGCCGATTCGAAACCATTTCGATACTTTCTTTGCCATTGTTCAGATGTCCTGAGTGGGAGTTAGGTTCGGGGCTAGTTTCCCGACCTGACGCCCGCACGGCCAGCGGTGGCCGTCTGACGATCCATTACACAACAGGGGGTTAATGCGGGGTTGTAGCCCGATGCGTAGCGTTGCAGTCATTGATACAACGGAGCGATGACATGACCGAAAATAACAACACTGGAATAATCAACGACCCTCGCAGACAGGCGGCACTGTTCTACTGGCAGGGTTTTTCCGTGACCCAAATTGCGGAAATGCTGAACTTGAAAAAACCGACGGTGCAAAGCTGGAAACAACGAGAGAAATGGGATGACATCGCGCCAATTTCCCGTATTGAAAACAGCATTGAGGCGCGGCTGAGTCAGTTGGTAATGAAAACAAAAAAAGAGGGGCAGGATTTTAAAGAAATCGACCTACTGGGCCGACAGATTGAGCGCCTCGCAAGGGTTAACCGCTACATGTCCACCGGCAGCGAAGCTGATTTAAATCCGAACGTGGCGAACCGCAACAAAGGGGAGCGAAAAAAGGCGGAGAAAAACGTTTTCACGGATGACGCTATCGCCAAACTCAGTGACATTTTTCTCGATGAGGCATTTGAGTATCAGCGCGGCTGGCATCAGGCGGGTTTACAGCACCGCATCCGCAATATTCTCAAATCTCGCCAGATTGGCGCGACCTTCTTTTTTGCCCGCGAGGCACTACTTGATGCGCTGACCACCGGACGTAATCAGATATTTATCTCGGCCAGTAAATCACAAGCGCATGTCTTTAAAAATTACATCATCGACTTTGCCCGTCAGGTTGACGTAGACCTAAAAGGCGACCCGATGCAGCTTTCAAACGGGGCGCGCCTGTTCTTTCTCGGAACAAATATTCGCACCGCGCAGAGCTACACCGGCAATCTTTATCTGGATGAATATTTCTGGATCCCCAAATTTCAGGAGCTGCGCAAAGTGGCCTCCGGGATGTCACTGCATAAAAAATGGCGTACCACCTATTTCTCCACGCCGTCGAGCCTAGCCCACAGCGCCTATCCGTTCTGGTCAGGTGAGTTATTTAATAAAGGGCGTCGGCATAAAGACCAGCGAATTCAGCTCGACCTCAGCCACAGCCATTTAGCCGCCGGTGTGGAATGTGCCGACGGCCAGTGGCGGCAAATTGTCACCGTGGAAGATGCGCTGTCCGGCGGCTGCGATCTGTTCGATATCAACCAGCTTTCGCTCGAATACAGCCCGTCTGAATATCAGAACCTACTGATGTGTGAATTTGTCGATGATAAGTCCTCGGTATTCCCGTTTGAGGAGTTGCAGGGCTGCATGGTGGACAGTCTCGAAGAGTGGCCGGACTTTAATCCCTACGTATTTCACCCATTCGATGACAATCCGGTGTGGATTGGTTACGACCCGTCGGAAGCGAACGGCGGCGACAGCGCCGGATGCGTGGTCATTGCCCCGCCCGATCAGCCGGGCGGCATTTTCCGCATTCTGGAACGTCACCAGTGGCAGGGTATGGATTTTGATGCGCAGGCAAAAGCCATCGAGGCACTGACAGAAAAATATAACGTTGAATACATCGGTATCGATGCCACCACCGTAGGTCAGGGCGTTTATCAGCTCGTCAGGCAGTTTTACCCGGCGGCGCGTGAAATCAAATACACGCCGGAAGTGAAAACTGAAATGGTGCTGAAAGCGAAAAACACCATCCATCGCGGCTGCCTGCAATACGACGCTGGCCATACCGACATCACAGCCTCATTCATGGCCATTCAGAAAACCATGACGGCCAGCGGTGCGAAATCCACCTACCGCGCGAGCCGCAGCGAAGAAGCCAGCCACGCCGACGTCGCGTGGGCAACGATGCACGTTCTGATTAACGAGCCGCTGACCGCAGCCTCCGGCAAACAAATAAAATCCACCTTGGTGATGTTCTGATATGACCCGTAAAAAAAACCGCATCAATAAAAAACTGACGCCACAATCCGACGCACAGAAAAGTGAGATTTTCCGCTTTGACGAACCGGCCACGGTGATGGATCGCCGCGATATTCTTAATTATCTGGAATGCCTCAGCAACGGGAAATGGTACGAGCCTCCGGTCACTTTCTCTGGGTTGGCTAAAAGCTTCCGCGCCGCCGTTCACCACAGTTCGCCGATGTACGTTAAGCGTAATATTCTGGCGAGTACATTCATCCCTCACCCACTGCTTTCTCAGCAGCAATTCAGCCGCTACGCGCTGGACTACATTGTTTTTGGAAATGCGTTCATCGAAAAACGCCTGAGCGTGACCGGGCAGCTTCTCAAACTGGAGACGTCACCGGCCAAGTACACGCGCCGGGGTGTTGAGGAAAATGTTTACTGGTTCGTGGAGAATTATATAAGCCCCCACGCCTTTGGTCAGGGGGACGTTTTTCATTTGCAAGAGCCGGACATTAATCAGGAACTGTACGGCCTGCCGGAATACCTCAGCGCATTAAACAGTGCGTGGCTCAATGAGTCAGCGACACTGTACCGTCGGAAATATTTCCTCAACGGCGCTCACGCGGGCTATGTCATGTACGTGACTGACCCGGCGCAAAATTCTCAGGACGTGACTGCACTGCGCAACATGATGACCAAATCCAAAGGGTCAGGGAATTTTAAAAATATTTTCTATCACGCACCCGGCGGAAAATCGGATGCGATCAAAATCATTCCCCTCAGCGAAGTGGCGACCAAAGATGATTTCTTTAACATCAAGAACGCAACCCGCGACGACCTGCTAAGCGCACACCGCGTACCGCCGCAGATGATGGGCATTATCCCGAACAACACCGGCGGCTTTGGTGACGTTGAGAAAGCGGCAAAAGTATTTGTGCGTAATGAGCTGGTTCCTTTGCAGGAACGCATGAAGGAGATAAACGAGTGGGTTGGAAAGGAGGTGGTCAGGTTTACTGATTACGGGCTTTAAAATGCACTCTGAGAAAAAACCGCATGAACAATAGCGGTTTTTTCTTAGTACCAAAATGACATTCAACCAGTTTCGACTTTGTTCTGAGCTGAAAAAAACAAAATTTGACAGCCCAATTAAGCTAGCAGCATCTTTCTGTTAAAAGTGGTGAAAATGGCATAGTAACATCTAGATTAGGTATAACTATCCGAAGAATGTTTACCATTGAGGCGTAAAACTAAAAGAACAATCTGACTTGAGAAGTGGCATAACACATTAAAATCGTGATCTGAAAGAAGACATTTACATTAGACTGGCGTATGTTAAGCATGCTCACTTTGGCTCAGCACTCAACAAACAACCCCAATCTATTCAATTTTTCTCGGAATAAATATTTTCCTCAAGGAGTGGCAATGGATCTTATATTACAAACAGCAAACCCTTCTGATAGTGATATCTTCGAAGGGAAGAGTCATGAAGCTGTCGCGATAAAAATGGCAGAGATCATCAAGAACACTGATATAAGTATTATTGGACTTGAAGGGGAACTTGGCACGGGAAAATCGACGATAATTAAATTTCTAGTGAACAAGCTTGAAGGTGAATTTAAATTCATTACCTTTGATGCAGAGAGATATCATTATGGTTCGACTAAAAAATCCTTAATCGAAATTATATTTAAGGGAATGTCTGACGTTTCTGGTGTGAATAAAAAAGAACTTGAAAACTACAGAGATAAAGCACTGGGAAATGTTGTTGAATATGAAAAAAAAGTGAACAGCCGAATTAGTTGGTGGACAATTACCTTTATACTCTGTACTTTACTTTCTGTACAAACCATCCGTTATTTCATTGTTGATATAAATCAATATCTGCAACCCGTTGACCCCAAAAAAATGCTTAGTATATGGGTAATAATTTTCGAAGCATTAGGCTTATTATCTCCTACATTGGTATTATTAATACTAGCCTGTGTAAGAAGGTATCGAAATAAAAAAGGAACACTCACTGAAGCATTTATTAGTATCGGTGATCTGTTCAAAAGAAACAGCACGGACACTATATCCGAAAAATGGATGGTCAGCAGAGAAGTTGGTACGATTGAATTGACCGAAGCCTTGGAGGGGTTCACAAAAAAAGAAACCTTCACTGAAGAATGCCGGTTTATATTGATAATTGACAACCTCGATCGCATAAGCGGTGATAAGGTTAAAGAACTCTGGAGTGACATGGAGCTTATTGCCGGCGTCACTCATGAGCAATTCAGGATCGTTGTCCCTTATTCAGCTCGGCAGGTAGCCAAGTCTCTTGCAGTTGAAGGACATAGTGGGCAGGAGTTTATAGCAAAAAGAATACCAGTCAGCTTCAGTGTCCCTCCTCTGATTTCAGCCGGTTGGCAGTCAGCATTTTCATCACTTTGGAAGGAAACCGTGTCGCGTGTTGAGGACATGTCCTGTCATGAAACTGCACAACTATTAGAACGGTGGCGACCTGAAGAATATCCTCAAATCACACCTCGCCTAATGAAAAAGCTGGTTAACGACATACATATCCTTGCGCTTACAGCACCTAAAGAAGAACCCTATCGTCATATTTTAATCGCCCTGTATATCCTAGTCGTCAGATACGGTGGAATTAATATTCGTACTCTTCTCCGGGCACCAACGGAAACAGATGGGGGAAATTCGGATATGCTAAGCCAAGAACCAGTACTGGACGACAAATTGAAATCGACGTCCACACAGTTAGCCAAAGTTTTTAATAATGATACAAATCGCTGGAGCGAATACTTAATGAGCGTCCATTACCAGACGGGTATTTCTTTAGCACGCAGTGAATTAATGGATACGCCCCTTATTGATGCCGTCAATACTAATAATAGCAACAAGCTTATTGAACTCATAGGATTTTGGGGATTCCAGACTGCATGGGAAAGGTGCTCCAATAAGTTTAATATATATAATTGGTTTATTGCTGTTTCTAGTCTCCCTGACAATATGTTGAAATCTGTAATACCAGAATTACAACAAAGTGTATTACTGATGGATGCTCGTTATGCTCTCCATTCACGTGAAAAATACTCCGGTGAGTTTAGTCTAGCCATCAATAAGTTATTTAACGAAGGATATCTGTTGAAAAGCCCTTTTATGGAAAGACAATGGGGGTTTATTATTAGTGATTTAAATAATGCACAGACAAATGAAAATCATGATATGACAGAAACACTGAGTTTACTTAAAGAGGCAAATATTTATTCAAATATGTTTAAAACTAATGCATTGGATGAAATCAACCAGTATTTAAATGGAGAGTTTTATGTTCGGTTTTTAATGAGAAACAACTCTGCTTTTGAAAGTTTATGCGTGAATGATATCGTTCTGGCAGATGATGGAATAGAAGAAATGCTCAGATATCTTCTTGATAACGAAGTGGCCGGTGATATCTTTGCACCCGAAGTTATTCGTCATATTAAACTCGATAATAGCGCCACAAGCCGAATTGTAGAGAATAAATCTCAAAACCTACCTACTTCGGTATTTGAATCGCTCCAGATGTTAAAACAAAGGAGGCCTTTCACTGAATACAAAACCTTCAGATGCATAATTTTCAACTCTGAGTGGCATTCAACTAATTTAATATCTTATTATGCACATCAAAGTAATATGCTAAGTATTTACCCGGTAGAGTTTGCTGCCCAAAAAATGGCTCACATGGTTGCTATCAAAACTTATACTGATTTACCATCCTTTACTGAATATGCAGAAAATAATGAGTTTGCAAAACTACTTAGTGAGTATTTTGTTTATTTCACTAGTTTCGATGTTGTCATGTCCTCTGTTGAAAGAACGGACGTTGCGCCTATTGTCATTGGTGCTATAAAAATAATTTTCAACAGCCACAAAATAGCAAGAATGAATCCAATAATCTTTGGTAAAACACACTACCACTTACTTAAATATTACGCTCCTGAATTAAATTTATTACAACTAGTAGTCAGCACAGAATCTTGGTTCATTGAAAACCTGAAATTATTAGATTTTAAGGAACTGAGTTCTGTTTATATAAAGGATATTATTTCATCTAACTTACTTAAAAATTCTTATAATAGATTTATTGAGTTAGTCAAAGGCACATTGATTACAACTGAAGAATTACATGAATTTTTTAACAAGATAGATAGTAACATTGAGCTAATTTTAATTCAGATGAAAGAGGATAATATTCATTTGGAATTTTCTGAAACTCACGCATTTTCTGACTGGTATCGGAACTCTAGTCTGGCACTGATTCAAGACTCTAAAAACGTTCATTTGTTATGGGAGTTATTGAATGAAGAGAAAAAGAAAGAAGTTATAAAAGACTTAGAAGATATCATTTATGAAAGGGATACTGTTATTGAAAGGAGAACTTCCCTTATTCATGATTTTGGCAACGAAATTAACTTCATTGAACCTGAGCACACAAAGGAACGCCGTGCCATTGCCGCTTTATTTCAGGTATCAAAAGATGATGATATTTTAAGATGTTGGTTAGATCGACAGAGTTTTCACTTGAATAAATGGAATGCGGAAGATAGCGATACCGTAGCAAGTTACGTTATTGACCATCAAATCGACTTTCCGACACTTTGTGATAAATCTGTTTTTATTAAAAATAGAATAAAAAATAAAAACACTGAGGAATAGCCACAAAAACAGGCTTCATGAAAAATTACAATATGGAGCCTACAATCTCACTATAGCTACAATAATCTTTCCTCAAGTAACTGTTTCAAAATTGGTGATGGCTGCTTATTTTACTTAGCGGCTATTACCAAATCCTCAGGCAGCTACACCTAGCTGAGCTCGTCCCACAAACCTGAGTGTTATAGATATAGCCCAGATCCTAAAAATGACCTTGCGCGCAATGCTATCCCCGCCACGCCTGCGCGCTTCGTATGTTGATTTTAATGCAGTTGCATTAAGCAGGATAAGCCGCTTGAGCGCCCAACTTAATGAAGATAATCAAAGGCAAACTCTTCACGCACATAAATGCACGTTCATGCATCAGCCTTTGACAAGAAAAGATGCACTAAAACGCTCTGGCAGAGGATGAAAATATCATATAAAATCCGCGAGAATTCTTTAACTCAATTTTGAGTCATTTTTACCATTAACTACATGTAAATGTAGCTTTTTTTCGATACTACAAAGCGAGGGATATGTGAAAAAGAAAAGCCGCGATGGAAGAGAAAGGTTTGTAAGGGATTGGAATAAATACCTATTTGAAGTCAGCAGAAGAAAAAAAGTCAGAAACCACTCTTCTAATCCAACTCGGCTTTCATTCGAGAATGAAAGCACTCCCATTACAAATCCAACAGTAACTTATATTGAAAAAATTTCAAAACTCAAAGGAGTTGATGGTAGATTCGTTGATGGAAATAAAATTAAAATCCCAAAAACATTCAATTTCTACGATGATCCTGAGGGCGCTTTACTATTCATTCACTCAGCAACAAAACTAGTATGTCGTGGTAAACA
Organism: Rahnella sp. WP5; assembly: GCF_000745615.1. Taxonomy (NCBI): domain Bacteria; kingdom Pseudomonadati; phylum Pseudomonadota; class Gammaproteobacteria; order Enterobacterales; family Yersiniaceae; genus Rahnella; species Rahnella sp. WP5. The sequence continues at coordinate 255,513 of NZ_KN050720.1, forward strand.
AAGATCAATAACACTCGATTATAGTGGTGCGAAAAAGTATTGTTTAGGCGCTGAGTGCTTGCTTGGCGTATCATTGATCGAAGCAAGGAAAAACAACCCTAACTTTTCGGAAACAAACATTCAATTAAATGGAATATATCCAAAAAAAGAGCAATATTTAGAGATTATAAGAGACATTGGACTCGTTAAAGAGATGGACGAGGCGACACCCGGTAAAATTAAAGATCTCTCAATAAAAGTTAATAACCCTAAACAGAGAATTTTTAAGTCTGAAAGCATAGGTAAAGAAGATGCTTCAGCTTTTGCAAGGGATAAGAAAAATCTTACAGCTGAAAACTTTACAGGTTATATAAATGATTGCCTAGGCGATCATGAACTTGAATTAAATGAGACTGCAGCGGACCATCTTACCTCCTGCATGGGTGAAATGTTAGATAATGCCGAACGACACTGCGGTACCCCACAAAGATCAAGATGGTATGTTCGTGGATATGTAAACAATAAGTTAAGAAACCCCGTATGTGAGCTCACGATATTCAACTTTGGTAATACTATATTCGAGAGTTTTGAAGGTCTTCCACCAGACCACTATTCATTGAATGAACATGTAAAAAAATATGTCAACAAGCATATTGGTAAAAGAGGCATGTTTTCAGAAGGTCTTACTACTGTTGCAGCTTTGCAAGGAAGATGTAGTTGCATGAATGAGCATGATTTTGATAGTTCAGGCACTGGCACAATTGAATTGTTGAAGTTCTTTCAGGACATGCATGATAACTTAGAAAGGATTAGAGGGGTAAATGAGGAAAAACCGAGAATGTCTCTTATTTCAGGTTCTACTCATATCAGTTTTGATGGAACTTATAAGTTACAAAGACGTCTCACAATGGATGGGGAGAGTGAATTTTATACGTACCCTTTCAACGATCAAACCCTTGAAAAGGAGCCGGACAGAGCTTATCTTAAAGAGATGAAGAAAGCTCGATTCCCCGGCGTTATGATAAATATACGTTTCCCGCTTCAGAAAACGCAAAGAACTTGAGGGATAGGTGAAATGAAAATGTCGAATATTACTATAGATTTCAATAAATTAGTTGTAGGCAGTAACAAAAAACTGTTCGCAGGTAGAGCAAATGGTAAGACAGCCTATGATTACTTCGAAGTCAATCTTTTCAATGTAGAAAGCGACGATACCTTATCCCTGTCCATTCCAGACGGCGTTGTTGTTTCAAGCTCGTATTTTTTAGGTCTTCTTGAAAAGATTTTACCTAAGTTTTCATCGCCTAAAGATTTATACAAAAGAACGAAACTAGATGGAAAATCCTACCAAGAGGGTATGTTGGCAGAATTCGATCGAGCCGTTAAAAGAGGCCTTCACAGAAATGAACCTTTCTTCTAACATTCGTTCCCTTACAAAAATGGCAGTTTTCTCTGCCATTTTTTTTGGGGTTCTTACCGGATGTTCCTTTGCGGCGATGTCAGATAATTCCAACTCGAAACTAAATTTTGATAATGTTATTCCTCTTGAAAAAAACAATAGTTCATTTTTTAAAAAAAATGAGGGGTTTTGTTTAAACCCTGCACAAAATACATTGAAAATATGTAAAGATTATTATGAAAATTTTAATTACCATTATTTAGCAGAAAATAAAAATTCAAATAATGCGTTGGGACATTATTCATTAAACAATAAAACACTGAATACTGGTGAACCTAACCGGCCAAGTGAAATATATAACTTAGTTAATATCCCTGAGGGAGGCCCTGAATGGGTCTCAATAATTATATCCATATTCGCGCTAATTCTTTCATGCGGCATACCTTACTGGCAACACAAGAAAGAACGTACAGAATCGATAAACGAAGGATTCTGGTTGCGCGAAGTCATTATGCCTAAAATAAGTGATCTCGCTTTTGATGTATGTAATGTGTTTAAAAGCAGCTTAGACCTAGATGAAAACGATTTCAATTTAAGCTTTGAATCGTCATTATTGCCAAAACTTGGAGAGTTAAGGGATTCTCTTTACTTATTCGAATGCTACCCTGATCTCGAAGAAAAAATTGATGAACTCCAGACAATATGCGATGATTTCGAAAACAATGTGGATAATAATCAGAATGCACTAAGAGAAAGAAGGCAAAAAGATATATCTGATTTTCATATAAAATTTATTGCAAAACTAATATTTATTCATAAATCCATTGGTTAATAAACTCAAGAATAACCAAAAAATAATATTCAAAATCTCCACCGGAGATAATTACTTATTTTTATATAAAATGATAGAAGCTGTCTATTTACCCCTTCTTCTAGCCCCTCTAACGTTCTTAATATAAAAAACATCATTTCAAACACCTCCCAAAATCCACAAAAAAATGTTAATTAACGAAGAAAATACTTTATTTTCGCCCTTTTCTCTTCTTGCTACTCATTCATGCTGGTTTAAAGTCTAAGTGCATCGGCTTTCTAAAGATTAAATATTTGTTGAACATTCTAAGTCTTGGCTCTTCAGGTTGTCTCGCAATACCTTGACAACATCGGGGTCGTCCCAGTCGATATATCCATTTTGAATTAGTTTCATCACCGCCATGGCGTGTTCACGAGGTGTAGGAAGCACCTCTTGTCCGAGCCATTTCTGAACCACTCCACAGTTATTGACAGGACTCCGAGGCGCGCCGGAGGCGCTTATTAAATTCAAAGGATGAACGGCAACTTCAACTGCCTTGGTGACAATGCGCCATTTTGTTGTACGGGTTTCGTGGATGAGGTCGGTGCCAAGATGAGGGGCATAAACGCCGATGATTTTCTGAATCTCTTCGTCGTACTCGTTCAGCTCATCAATCACTTGGCGGGCAGTTCTGACCGTCTGCTCGTCGCGGGGTACATTCGCTCCGCCCTGAGCTGATATATATGCGGCAAAATCACCGCCGTCGGCTGCTGCTCTGGCAGCTTCGACAAGTTCGTCAAACTCGCTGGCAATACTCACGCCGCGCGGCAATCTGCGCAGTTCGCGATAGGCTCCCATCGTGGGAACACCAATAGACTTAAATTGCGGAATACGCCACGTAGAGGCCCATGCAGTAACCGCGGCGGCAGTTTCTGATAGCGGCTTGCCCGTATCGTTATCCAGCTCACCATCGAGCGCATAACCATCAATATTCTTAGCGATGTATTTGGCGATATAGCCTGCCGCACCGCCTTTGTTCATATGCTTGCACTGGAAACGTTGCTTTTCCGCACCGCGCTCTTGACCATCTTCTTTCAGGGCATAACGGCGCATGATATCGACAGCCGCCTGACGCTGCGTGCGCTCGCAAAAAAGCATCATGTGCCAGTGAGGTGTAGCATCATGGTGCGGCTCCACAACTCGCATACCGTAAACCCTGACACCGGCATCTTTAAACGCCGTGCGCATTTTACTCCAGATTTTTACCAGATAACGCTGGCCGTCTTTGGGGGAAAATGCCAACTCATCCCACTTGTGGTTAAAATTAACTTGGCGTTTCTCTTTCTTCCCGACCTGACGTGTTGGGTGATATTTGGAAGGCGTGGTGATGGTAATAAACATGCCGACATGCCCAGCACTGGCGGCATACTTTTCAATCCCGGCAATGGTGCTCATCAGCTCCATACGACGGATTTCAGGATTAGAGATACTTCCCATCACCTTATCAATGAGATCTATGCGCTCGCCGGTTTCGATGTTTTCTAAATCGCAGGATTTGAGATATTCCATATTCGCCAAACGACGAGCCCGGACATCACGAATGGCCTGCTTGCTGGCATAACCAGACTTCTGAAGACTCACCTCCCCTACAGCGATCAGAAGAGATTCGCGCCACTGCGTGCGCTGCGCTTTTAACTGCCGAATCCACCACTCATCATTCACCAGCCGCGCGACACTGGAGAATGCTGAGCGCATATCCAGTTTGCGTTTACAGTATTTTTGCCAGTGCATTGGAGTGATATTAAAAACGCGGGCAGCACCGGCAACCTCACCATAAATTTTCTGCTGTGCGCTATCGGTGAATAACTTGGCTTGAACCCCGTTGTGCTGACTAAGAAGCCGATCGCTCTGCTCTTCATATTCTGTGAACAGCCGGGATGAAATTTGCATAGCAAGACGTTTCAGTGTTTTGTCATTCATACCCGCTAGCTGGCGGTAGCTCTCGGCTTCATCGGTAAATATTTCGTTAGTTCGACCATTTAAAATCAGCTCATATTTAGCCTGCACGACTTCGATACGTGGCCAAATGCGTGGCATAAAAACGTTGATGAGATAGCGGTGAGCAGCCAGTAACCCCGTGCTTTCTTTTAGGTATTCATACCGGCCAAAGAAAATGCCACTTAGAAAAAATGGCAGCGCCTGGATTTTACGTAAGGCATCTTGCCCCTGATGGAATTCATCACGGGTAAGAGGTCTTTCTTTTGAGATTGCTGGGCGGGGAGCATTCCAAGGGTATGCGCCGACAAAAAGAGGTTTGTCGGCAGTATCAAATTTTGGAGGAGGAGATGGGGCAATACGCCCCCTAACATAATTCATGATATTATTTGAGCCTATTCAATAGCTTTGGAGGAAAAATGGATATGGATGAAATTCACGAACTTAAACAACAAGTCGAGGAACTCACGCTTTCACTATCAGTTCAAAGGGCTTTAATACTTGGGTTAATGAGTGAATTGGGTGTTACTTCGTTGCAAGAATTCAGCACGTTCAGACGTGTTACTCAGGGGGAACTGGCCAAGTACCCGCCACAGAGCGACGACCATCACGAATTCCGTCGTCAGTTGAATATCTATCTGAATAAAGCGATGGCAGAAGCTTCATCGGACATGATCCTCTGACGAAACCATAGTGACGGCCTCCGTGTAGAGGCCGTTCAAATCAATGAATACTTCTTGGATAGTTTCAGCTCGAAAGTAATGACCATTTTTCAAAATGATATGCGATACGTTATCATCGCTAATCGATGGATATATTTGAAAAATATTACTTTCCAAAACAATCAGTGATTTCTTGTGGTTTTTAAAAGAGATGCATTTATTAATCATTAAGCTTTATCTCTAATAGAATGCATAATGGCGTTATGACAAGCATTTCCGATTTCCTCTATCGTACAAGCCAGCTCCGCGAGAGTTATCACATCCGAATCTCTGATATGGAAATGCACCAAGCCTTTCACTAACTGGTCAATCCTGGCGTAATATGCTGTTGCCTCTAAATACTCCTGCCCTTTCTTCTCACCAGAAAGAACCACTTTCTTTTTGTTCAAAATGAACTGATAACGATCACTTGTTACAACCCAGTTGTCTCCTACGGAAATTCGAATCATGCTTAGCTCCTGAAATGTTTTTTCTGTTGTTCGGTGATTTCTTGGCATGGCACACAACGCACGACACCGGGAAATGCAGCGCGCCGCTCCGCAGGGATTGGCTGGTCGCAGTCTTCACACACTGAGGCCGATACCCCATTGCTATGAATACGATGTGCAGCTACCTGATGAGTCAAAATTTCGAGATTTCTTTCCTGCACGGAATCCATTAAATCTGGCATTACATCACCCCTTTATTTTCTAAACCTTCGTTGTGAAAACGGATGGACTCTTGTCCGAGTAATTCAAGAATTTGAACCCTGTCTAATTGCTCTTGAATCGCGTGACTAATTAGCGAATCCAGATGCGAGGAAAAGGTGATTGCTGCATCAGCCTTAGCCTGATTTCGTGCCTGATTTAACATCCAATTCGTTGCTTCGCTGTCTGCTTTATTTCTCATTTCCTGACCAACTGTTAAGCTCATCTCTGGCTCCAGACAAAGAGATTCCCTACGCAATCAAGCGCAGAATTAAAAATGGTTAATTAGTGGAGGTAAGTTTCGGGGCGAACCGACGTTAATACAGTCGGCGCATTTTCGAACAGGCTAAATAATTCCCGTAGTGCCCGGAATAAAGCCTCTCTCCATGAGCAGGTTTCGTCATCGATTCGCCAATATGGCTGGCTGAATTCTTCTTCCGTTAATCCTGCATGAAAATATAAAGTGCGACGTTCGCTAATATTTAAACGTCCGATAAAACATGACTTGGTGATCCTGAAACTACGATATTTTGCAAAAGCAGCCCGGAGCTCATCAATTGCGCAGACAATACGCTCACGATCGCAATCGTTCATTTCCTGCAATTTCATAACTGAATGCCGTTGTCTTAACTGAGCATGAAAACAGATGGTCAGACGTTCACGTTCGCTCATCTTGTTATAGAAATCACACGAGGTTTGCCAGCGAGCAGGCGCAAGGCGCTCACCAACAGCAGCGCGAAGCCCGGCAGGCTGATTCATTACGATAGCCGCAGTGATTACTGTCATTTCTTCCCCCATGATAAAAACCGTTTTACTGCTACCGCGCGCATAGAACGGCGTGAGCAGATAATGATTCCTTTGCGGCCTTTCCCATGTGTAATTGAATTATTCATGGGACGTGCGGTTTGATGATTCCAGAGCAGTGGTGCTAAAGAGATTGGGTTTTGCATATAACTGGCCTCTTCTATGCTGCGCGGCCGCGTCCACGGCAAGGCTTACTTGCACTAATACGGTCTTTCCATCCGTGCCACTCTGCCGGTGCATCTTCAACAAGCTGATCAGCAAACTTGTCCCACTCTTTACGGCTAATCCATAACTCTGCATGTCCTCCAGGCTTTAGTGGATCAGCCATGTAAAAAGCTGGGAGTTTTCCAGCTTTTGCCATCGCTACGATCGCCGCCGGAGTTTTACCTACATACAGAGCGAATCCTTCTTTTGAAAGAAGATTGCCCGGTTTCTCAGACAAACTGACAGGTTTACGTTTAACGATACCGCCGCTTTCCCCTAAAAGTTCGTCATCATTCGACTGGTCTGATGTTTTAGCTTTCGTATTCATTTGGTATTCTCCTATTTCCTTTCCGATCTGACACTATTTAGACCTATCTAATGTCTTACCGGGTATCTCAATGCTTATAAAATAAGAGATCTGATATTTTATGTCAACTGAACAGTCAGAAAAGCTAAAGCTGATCCGTGAGTCTGAACGACTAAAAGTTAAGGAAGCCGCTGAATTAGTTGGATTAAATTATGTGACTTACCATGGCTATGAATCTGGTAAGTCGAAAATGTCTATGGAAGCGGGGATGAAGTTCTTTAAACACCCGCGTTTTCGCAAGTATCGCGATTGGTTCATGTTTGACGAAACCGACCCAGCTTCCGGCCAAATTGCGCCGGCACTCGCACACTTTGGGCCAGAAAATCCAACCTCATCCCACTCAGACCAAAAGACTGGCTGACCATATACGCCGCACAAATATGTGATTTTTGTACAGTGGCCGACTGTTACAGCCACAAACAGACAGTACCGAACAAAGTTGTAACCATTGGAGGGCTTCGCTATGTCAATTAAGAAGCTCGATGATGGTCGATATGAAGTGGACGTAAGGCCGCAGGGTTCCGAGGGAAGACGAATCCGGCGTAAATTTAATACGAAAGGTGAGGCTCAGATTTATGAGCGTCATGTGCTGGTTAACTACCATAATAAAGAGTGGTTAGAGAAACCGGCAGACCGCCGCAAACTGACTGATTTGCTGGAATTGTGGTGGCTATACCACGGTAAGCACCATAACCGAGGTCTGATAGAAAAAGGCAGGCTTTCAGCAATCATGATTAAGTTTGCTGAAATCGGGGTGACCAGAGCTGACCAGATAACCAAGAAAGCTATAACGGATTATCGGGTCAAGATGATGAATGAAGGCTTGAAACCAGCCAGCGTGAACCGTCATCAGGCTATATTCAGCGGCATGTTTACCAAGCTGATTGATGCCAATGAATATCACAGTGAGCATCCTTTCAGAGGCGTGAAAAAGCTTAAAGAGGCTGAGCCAGAAATGGCGTTTCTTTCTACTGAAGAAATCACGCAGTTGCTCGATATGCTGGAAGGAGACAACCGCAACGCTGTGCTGCTTTGTCTGGCCACCGGTGGTCGCTGGAGTGAAGTTGCAGATCTTAAAGCTGAGCACATTATTAACTGCATGCTGACATTCATGAAAACGAAGAATGGTAGACGCAGAACAATACCGCTGTCAGAGGGCTTGGTTAAAATGGTGAAAAAACGTAGTACCGGGAAACTGTTTACGCCCAATTACGACACGGTGCGGAACACACTGCGAACTATGAAGCCAGACCTACCCGCCGGACAGGCTGTCCATGTTCTGCGGCACACATTCGCCACGCATTTTATGATGAATGGAGGTAATATTATTACACTACAGCGAATTTTAGGGCATTCCACCGTACAACAGACCATGGTTTATGCGCACTTTGCACCGGACTTTTTGCAGGATGCAGTCTCATTAAACCCACTTAACGGAGTGTCCATATAATGTCCACGAATCTGCACTATTTAGGACTAAGTGAAACTTTATGAGTAACTTAACTGATTGTATTTCCACGGAAAGCACCACCGAGTCAGAGGGTCACATGTCCGTTCAAGGTCGCATCCACTCATATGAATCCTGTGGCACCGTTGACGGCCCAGGTATCCGTTTCATTGTTTTCTTCCAGGGTTGCCTGATGCGTTGCATGTATTGCCACAACCGCGATACCTGGGATACACATGGCGGAAAAGAGATCAATGTTGATGATTTAATGAAAGAAGTCGTGACGTATCGTCACTTCATGAATGCTTCCGGCGGTGGTGTAACAGCCTCTGGTGGCGAAGCCATTCTTCAGGCAGAGTTTGTGCGTGACTGGTTCCGCGCCTGCCAGAAAGAAGGGATCAACACTTGCCTGGACACCAACGGTTTTGTCCGCCGTTATGATCCGGTGATCGACGAATTATTGGATGTCTCTGATCTGGTCATGCTTGATCTCAAGCAGATGAATGATGACATTCACCAGAATCTGGTGGGCGTGTCCAACCACCGCACTCTGGACTTTGCCCGCTATCTGGCAAAACGTAATCAGCGCACCTGGATCCGTTATGTCGTGGTGCCGGGCTGGTCTGATGATGATGACTCCGCGCATAAGCTGGGTGAGTTCACCAAAGATATGACCAACATCGAGAAGATCGAACTGCTGCCATACCATGAGTTGGGCAAACACAAATGGACGGCAATGGGTGAGAAATACGGTCTGGATGGCGTAAATCCACCCACCAAAGAGATCATGGAAAGAGTGAAAAATATTCTTGCCAGTTACGGGCATAAAGTTATTTATTAACAGTCTGATATGCTCATAAAAAAGACGCCAAATGGCGTCTTTTTTGCTTTATGGCTCAGAACATACCCAAAATCATTGGGGTTGCGGCTTTAATTATGAAAAAGGATTAAGCAGTCGCTACAGGATTATGCGTATGATCCGCTTTGCGCATCAGCATCACCAGATACACCAGCGAAACCACCGCAATCATCACGAACAACAGACGGTCGGAATAACTCTGCATTAGCATCGCGGTCATTGTCGGCCCGGCGAGGCTACCGATGGTGTAACTCATCAGTAATGCCTGGTTCATCGCCACCAACTCCTCTGCGTTGACTTTTTCGCAAGCCCAGGACATAGCGACCGGATACAGCGTGAAACCAGCACAGCCCAGAATAAACAGCGTCGGAGCCATCGCATAGCCACTGAGCATCGCAATGCTGCCAAGGATAACGGCGAAGATCTGAATGCGCAGAACCATCAGACGGCCATAACGGTCAGCCAAACGCCCTACCGGCCATTGCCCGATAATCCCGGCGCTGACCAGCAATGCCATCCAGTAACCTACATCTGCATCGCTCATTCCCTGATGCGTCAGGAACAAAGGCATCAGGCCGTATAAAGATCCCAGAACGATGCCGGAAATAATACAGCCGTTAATCCCCAGCCGTGCATTACGGCGTCTGAACATCGGCATTACCGCATGACGCGGCTGCCCGCTTTCCTGGTTCTCAATATGCGTTAATAACAATGGCAGCATTGCAATGACAATCAGCGCTGTCACCCACGGCAGTACACTTAAAATTGCCGTCGGCACCGTACCCACCAGAAGCTGCCCAACCACAGTGCCGATGTAATACATGATCATATACGCTGCCAGTAACTGGCCGCGGTTTCTGACGGTTCCGCTGCGTAGCAACGCACTTTCCACCACTACCCAGATCAATGCGCAGCCGATGCCTGCAACGAATCGCGCCGTCACCCAACTCCAGAAACTTATTGAAAGTGCCAGACCTGCGGTCGCGACAGCAAACAGGATGCAGGAAAGGTAGTAACTGCGGTTAAAACCAATACGTTTAATCAGGCCGCCCGCAAGCAAAGTACCCAGCAGATTACCGGTAAAATAGGACGAACTGACGAGTCCGACCTGCCAGGTTGGAAGTTGCTCATGACTGAGCCACAAAGGGACCAATGTGTTTAAAACGGCGATAGAAATCGTCAACAACAGAAGTCCGCACAGGAGCAGAGAAACAGGACGGGAATAGGCGGACATAGGGCGGTGATGACCACAAAGAGGAAGAAATTGCGCGCATCATGCCACCGGCGGTTTAAAAGTCAATCTGGCAAAAATTGACCTGAGCACAAAGTGGAGAAGAATGATTGAAAACACTAATCAAGCTTAATGATTAAGATGAATGACACTTCAAAGACAGGTTAATATCACCATGATAACAAACAAGTTTGCATTTCCCGCAGCCATTACATTTTGCGTCATCAACAGAAGGTTGATTCTGTTGATTAAAAAATATTGCCGTGCGCGGACAGGCAATTTCGCACATTCGGCACAAGTCATCCAGCCGTCCCAGACACTGGGACAAAATAACCGGACGCAAACCAGTATCCATTGGCACACACTGATCCAGCGCCTCTCTTTCGCAAGCCTGCGTACAAGCACCGCAAAAGTCACATTCAGCATAATCGATAGCCAGCGAAGCCTTTCCTCCCTGGATGCTTATAATGCCGACCGGGCACGCCTGTGCGCAACGTCCGCATCCATCACATTGTTGCTGAAACATCGGTTCGGCAATGGCCTGAGGCGGACGGGCAATCACGCGCGCCAGCAAGTTCGCAGAAGGCTGTGCCGCCTGTTCAATTGCCTGTTTGCCCGGTGACAGCAAGCCGCGGAATAACCCACGGCGGCTGACCGTTCTGCTGCTCATCCAGGCACGATAGTATCTGGCGTCGCGGGAATCGCTCATCAGAAATACAGATCCACGACGGGCGCTTCCAGACTACGTTGTTGTTTCCAGCCCTGTAGTGTGGATTCTGCCAGTACGGCCACTCCGAGATAAAACGGGTGTTCTGCTTTCTGACGGAGTAATTCGAAATAGCGTCCGGCCCACGGGAATAAATGCTCTGTCAGAAATTCATCCAGCAAAGAAGGTGAATTCTCGGCTAACCATGCAGACATCATCAGCAGCAAACCGATGTGATCTTCCGGCTCTGCCTGCTCCAGATGGGGTTCAATACCGTTTTCACGCATCCACTGGCGCAATGCCAGCGTTGAATCGCCAAACAGCACTGATTCTTTGTCCAGATACACCGAGCCCCAAGGTGGCGCGGGTAACGAATAAGGGCCGATAAAAAGACGCTGATACGCGTCATCCAGACTTTCAGACGCGGCCGTAATCTGGCTGAATGTTTCTCCCGCCTGAGTTTTAGCCTCGTCACTCGCACATGGCCATGACTCCGTCCAGACGCTGCTTTCAAGTAACGTAATTAAGACGCTAACTTCAGGAGAGCTCGGCGGATAAAACAGCATCGCGCCTAATACTTTACCGGTTAAACTAATTGATTCTGCTGACATAATTAACTCATTTTGCAGAGGCACATCCTTACTGGCGACGTGCCTCCTGATAAACCTGACTACCTGAAATTAGCCGCCCACTGCCATTCCCACTGTCATATGCAGACCGTAGAAAATCGCCCGACCAATCAGTTCTCCGGCAAACACCAGCACAAAGGCCAGTATCATTGAGGCCAGTGCAGGTCGTTTACGCAGTATAAGCGGACAGAACCAGCAGCCCAGTCCAAGAACAACCAGCACCAGCCGCCACACCGACAACACACCGTATTGTGGGATAAGCGCTGACGCAGCCTGAACGGAACTGCTGATGCCTGCCAGACTGGCGCTTTGCATAACAACAACAGCCATACTCACGACCAGTGACACAAAGCTGATGACCGGCAGCAGACGTAGCGCACAACCATTAATATTAGCACCACGCAGCAGCAGGTAGCCCAGAACCGGTCCGCCAATCAGTACCGTCAGGCCAAAATGAAACGCGGTATACGCATTGTCCCAGGTTGGCACAGTATTGATTGCATACACACGACACATCGCGAAGACGAATCCAACACCTGCCAGCATGGTCACGATTAACCAGATTTTAGCGAGCACGCGTGGCATCTTGTTGATCATCGCCAGCAGCCAGTAAATCCCGCCCAGCGCAAAGAAGAGCGAGCCGCTGCCAATTTCGTTGCTCAGCGGCGACGCGCCCAGCCGGTTAAGCGAATTGAATGCCCGCAGCGGTGACCCCAGATGCAGAACCGAGGCGATGAAAGCGATCGCCATCAACACCCACAAAAAGAACATCGAGAGATGGATCTGGCGGTATTCTTCCCTACTGCGCTGAGTCAGCAACGCAATGGCAAGCACAATAAATGCGCCAACGACACATTGCCCCAGAACCGTAAAGACCATCAAAGGCCATTCATGCCATCCGTTTCCCATCTCAAACCTCCTTCGGGTTAGCCAGATAACCCGTGGTATCGCCTACAGGACGGCAATTCGCATTGGGTTTAATGACGATATTTGGGTGAGTGAAATGTGAAGCCGGCAACGGTGCCACTTCAGCCAGTTCACCGTATTTCGCACGCAGTTCTTCGATTGGCGCCATATCCAACGCACGCAGCGGGCAGGATTCAACACAAATCGGTTTTTTACCTTCAGCAATGCGTTCGTAGCATCCGTCACATTTGGTCATGTGACCTTTGGCTTCATTGTATTGCGGCGCGCCATACGGACACGCCATATGGCAATAACGACAGCCAATACAGATATCTTCGTTTACGACCACAAAACCGTCTTCACGCTTATGCATCGCGCCACTCGGACAGACCTTGGTGCAGGCGGGATCCGCACAATGGTTACAGGAAATTGACAAATAATAGGCGAAGACATTCTGATGCCAGCCATCTCCGTCTTTTTGCCAGTCGCCGCCAGCATATTCATAGATACGGCGGAAACTCACGTCCGGGGTTAAATTTTTGAAGTCCTTGCATGCCAGTTCACAGGTTTTGCACCCTGTGCAGCGGCTTGAGTCAATATAAAAACCATATTGAGTTGTCATGATTTACTCCGTTAAACCTTAGCCACTTGCACAAGGTTGGTATGAGAGGGGTTACCTTTCGCCAGCGGTGAAGGTCTTTGAGAAGTCAGTACATTAATGCTGCCCGCACGATCTATTTTTTTGCTGTCAGGGGAATACCAGGCACCTTCGCCAAGTGCGACAACGCCCGGCATCATGCGCGGTGTCACTTTGGCGGCTATATGCACTTCCCCGCGATCGTTAAAGATGCGGATCATGTCGCCGTTGGTGATACCACGCTGTGCGGCATCCATCGGATTGATCCACATTTCCTGGCGACAGGCTGCTTTCAGTACATCAACATTGCCGTAAGTGGAGTGGGTACGCGCTTTATAGTGGAAACCCGTCATCTGTAACGGATATTTACTGGCCAGCGGGTCGTCATAGTTTTCGAAACCGGCGGCATACACCGGTAATGGATCAATCACGTCCTCTTTAGAGAGTTCCCATTCAGCCGCAATTTTGGCCAGTTCAGCAGAGTAAATTTCGATTTTACCGGACGGCGTACTCAGCGGATTGGCTGCAGGATTTTCACGGAATGCTTTGTAAGCCACATGATGCTGGTCGGGGTCACGTTTTTTGAATATGCCCTGTTTGCGGAAGGTCTCGAAATCTGGCAGTTCTGGCAGCGCTTCACGTGACTGCTGATACAGATGACGCAACCATTCTTCCTGCGTACGGCCTTCGGTGAACTGCTGCTCTACCCCCATGCGGCGGGAAAGCTCGCTGGTCATTTCATAGATGTTCTTGCACTGGAAACGTGGCGTAATCGCCTGATCGGCAAAAATCACATAATCCATGTTGCCGCACGAGGCATCGAGACAGAAATCCATCTGCTCAGAGGCCGTGCAGTCTGGCAGGATAATATCTGCGTATTTTGCTGACGAGGTCATGTGGTTATCAATCACCACAATCATTTCACACTGTTTGTCATCCTGCAGAATGTCATGGGTGCGGTTGATATCTGAATGCTGATTGATCAAACAGTTACCAGCGTAGTTCCAGATAAACTTAATGGGCACATCAAGTTTATCCTTGCCGCGCACGCCATCTTTCATGGCGGTCATCTGCGGGCCACGCACAATCGCATCCGTCCACAGGAACATAGAAATACTGGTCTGAACCGGATTTTCCAGCGTCGGCATACGTACAAACGGGATCTCGTAGGAACCTTCGCGGGCACCGGAATTACCGCCGTTAACGCCCACGTTGCCAGTAAGGATCGCCAGCATCGCAATTGCACGGGTTGCAATTTCTCCGTTAGCGTGACGCTGCGGGCCCCAGCCCTGCGTAATAAATGCTGGTTTTGCCTGTCCGATTTCACGCCCCAGCTTGACGATTTTATCCACGGAGATGCCCGTGATTTTTGCCGCCCATTCAGGCGTTTTCGCTACACCGTCTGGCCCTTTGCCGAGAATATAAGCCTTGTAATGCGCATTCTCAGGCACACCCGCCGGTAAGGTTTTTTCGTCATACCCGACGCAATACTTATCGAGGAATGGCTGATCAACCAGATTTTCAGTGATCATGACGTGCGCCAGCGCCGCTGCCAGCGCGCCATCAGTACCCGGACGGATCGGCACCCATTCGTCTTCGCGTCCGGCACCGGTATCGGTATAGCGCGGATCCACAATGATCATACGGGCGTTCGAACGCTGGCGAGCCTGTTCGAGGTAATATGTCACCCCGCCACCGCTCATACGGGTTTCACCCGGGTTATTGCCGAACAGCACCACCAGTTTGCTGTTTTCGATATCAGACGGGCTGTTGCCGTCCGCCCAGCCGCCATAGGTATAATTAAGACCCGCTGCAATTTGCGCTGAACTGTAGTCGCCATAATGATTCAGATAACCACCGCAGCAGTTCATCAGACGAGCGATCAGTGTCTTGCCTGGCGGCCATGAACGCGTCATCGTGCCACCCAGCGTACCGGTGCCGTAATTCAGATAAATCGCTTCATTGCCATAACGATGAATAATGTCTTTAAGGCTGCCCGCCAGGGTGTCAAAGGCTTCGTCCCAGCTGATAGGCTTGAATTTCCCTTCACCACGTTTGCCCACGCGTTTCATCGGATACTTCAGACGGTCCGGGTTATAAACACGACGACGCATTGAGCGCCCGCGCAGACAGGCACGAACCTGATGCAGTCCTTCATAATTGTCATTACCGGTATTGTCGGTCTCGACATAACGGATCTCGTTATCAACGACGTGCATTCGCAACGGACAGCGGCTGCCGCAGTTAACAGTACAGGCACTCCAGACGATTTTCTCATCTGTAGATTTGGCCGGGGCCTGTAGCTTTTCCGCACGTATTGATTTGAACGGCAACGATATGCCGCCAACTGCGGCTGCTATACCGGCGAGTGTGGTTCCCTTAACCAGGTCACGGCGGCTGATCCCACCGCCTGAATCGGTTTTATTACTGTTTAAATCTGACATTGCTTACTCCGTAACGCCCTTATCTGAAGGACGAAAATTTAACAACCATGTCATCGGGCCCTGGCTCGTGGCTCGTGGCTCGTGGCTTCTTTAGACTTTTTCTATTTGAATCAAATTCGTATGCTGAGGATTACCCTTCGCTAACGGTGAGGGGCGTTGGGTTGTCAGCGTGTTCATACAGGCACCATGGTCAATACGGTCACCACTCATATTGGCCTGATGCCATGCGCCCTGCCCCATAGCCACAACGCCGGGTATGATGCGCGGGGTGACTTTTGCCGCGACACGCACTTCACCGCGGTCATTAAAGACTTTCACTTTGTCACCGTTTTCAATGCCACGGGTTTTGGCATCGATCGGGTTAATCCAGACTTCCTGCCGGCAGGACGCCTGCAAAACATCGATATTGCCGTATGTGGAATGGGTGCGGGCTTTGTAGTGGAAGCCGAACATCTGCAGCGGAAATTGGCTACGTTTCGGACGTCCCAGCCTTCAAAGGTTGAGGCATACACAGGCAGCGGACTAATGGTTTCATCTTTTTGCAGCTCCCATTCGCCGGCAATTTTCGCCAGAGCAGAGGAGTAAATTTCGATTTTACCGGAAGGTGTTTTCAGCGGATTGGCCTGGGGATCCTGACGGAATTTTTTATAAGCCACAAAATGCCCGGCAGGATCCTTACGCTTATATATCCCCATTAGCCGTAGTTCTTCATAAGCAGGCAATGCCGGGTCTTTCGCCAGCATTTTGGCATACAGATATTGCAACCACTCCCGCTGGGTACGGCCTTCGGTGAACTTGTTATAAACATCCGGGCCAAGACGACGCGCGACTTCGCTCATCATCTCGTAGATGCCTTTACGTTCGAACTTAGCGGACGTTGCAGGCTGGATGAAAATCAGATACCCCATATTCCCGGCGTAGTCATTTGGAATAATATCTTCCTGCTCGACGGTCATGAGATCAGGCAGCAGGATGTAGGCGTACTTCGCCGAGGAGGTCATGAAGTTTTCCAGCACGACTATCATCTCGCACTGCGTGTCATCCTGCAGAATATCGTGGGTTTTATTGATGTCGGAATGCTGGTTGGTGATGGTATTACCGGCATAGTTCCAGATGAATTTGATCGGCACATCCAGTTTGTCTTTGCCGCGCACGCCATCTTTCGTGGCAGTCATCTGCGGGCCACGGGCAATGGCGTCAGTCCAGCTAAAACAGGAAATCTGTGTTTTGACCGGATTTTCCAGCACGGGCATGCGTTCAATGGTGATGGTATAGGTGGATTCACGTGCGCCACTATTGCCGCCATTAATGCCAACATTGCCGGTTAAAATCGGCAACATAGCGATGGCTCTGGACGTCAGTTCACCGTTGGCCTGACGCTGTGGGCCCCAGCCCTGAGAAATATAGGCGGGTTTTGCCTGACCGATTTCGCGGGCCAGTTTGACAATACGAGTGGCCGGAATACCGGTAATGCGGGACGCCCATTCAGGTGTCGCAACCAGCGAAGCGTAAGGGGAAGAACGGGTGATGTTGCCGCCTACAATGTCGGACGTGTAATTGATATATACCGCTTCATTGCCGTATTTCGCGACAATACGCTTCAGGTTATTGGCAATTTCATCGAACGCCTCTTCCCAGCTAATGCGTTTAAACTTACCTTCACCGCGCTTGCCGACGCGCTTCATCGGATAATTCAGGCGCTCCGGATGATTCATGCGGCGGCGGATAGAACGCCCGCGCAGGCAGGCGCGCACCTGATGATCACCGTAAATATCCTGCCCGGTATTGTCTGTTTCGACCCAGTACACCTCATCATCACGTACATGCAAACGTAACGCACAACGGCTACCGCAGTTGACTGAACAGGCGCCCCACACCACTTTATCTTCGGAGACTAAATGCTTCGCCTCACCCACTCCCTGGGCCAGAGCTTTACGGCTAAAAGGAAGGGATACGCCATCCGCAGCAACGGCCAGCCCTGCCAGCGTTGATGTCTTGATCAGTGTCCGGCGGCTGATACCACTTTTTAGCGTGGTGATTTCTGGTTTGATTTCCGACATTTTTCGCTCCGGTAATGAGGCAATACCCACTCAAACAGCATGGATACTACTTATTAGGGGGTACGAAACCTTGTCTGCTATCAAAAAAGGCGGGGTTGAAGAGAAAGAAATACGGAATTCGTAACGTAACGCATGATCTCATGCATAAAAAAAGCGCCCTAAGGCGCTTTTCGCTATGTTAGTGCAGATATAACGGGATTAACCGATATATTCTAAACCACCCATGTACGGACGTAATACTTCCGGCACTTCGATACGGCCATCAGCTTGTTGGTAGTTTTCCAGCACGGCGACCAGTGTACGACCTACAGCCAAACCAGAACCATTCAGGGTATGAACCAGACGTGGTTTTTTATCGGTTTTGTTGCGGCAACGCGCCTGCATACGACGGGCCTGGAAATCACCCATGTTGGAGCATGAGGAAATTTCACGGTATGTATCCTGCGCTGGCAACCAAACTTCCAGATCGTAGGTTTTGCAAGAACCAAAGCCCATATCGCCGGTACACAACAAAACTTTGCGGTATGGCAAATTCAGCAGCTGAAGCACCTTTTCTGCATGGCCGGTCAGTTCTTCCAGTGCGTCCATTGAATCTTCAGGACGAACGATTTGCACCATCTCAACTTTGTCGAACTGGTGCATGCGGATCAGACCACGGGTGTCACGACCATACGAACCGGCTTCTGAACGGAAACATGGCGTATGCGCTGTCATCTTCAGTGGCAGAGATTCTTCTTCAAGAATTTCATCACGGGTCAGGTTGGTCAGCGGCACTTCTGCCGTCGGGATCAGCGCATAGTTACTGCTGCCCGCCTCTTCATCCAGGGGTTTGGTATGGAACAAATCTTCGCCAAACTTAGGCAACTGACCGGTACCGTACAACGTTTCCTGATTGACCAGATAGGGAACATAGGTTTCCAGATAACCGTGTTGCTCTGTGTGCAGATCGAGCATGAACTGCGACAGTGCGCGATGCATACGGGCGATTTGCCCTTTCATCACGACAAAACGCGCACCCGTCAGTTTAACGGCAGCGGCAAAATCCAGGCCGCCAGCCATTTCGCCCAGCGATACGTGATCGCGCACGGTGAAATCGTACTGACGCGGCGTGCCCCAGCGGCTCACTTCCTGGTTATCGTTCTCATCTTTACCGGCAGGCACGGAGTCATCAGGCATGTTTGGAATAGCAGAAGCGATATCGCGGATGTCATTTTGCAATGCATCCAGTTCAGCTTTCGCTGCATCCAGCTTCTCACCCAGCGTATTCACTTCCAGACGCAGGGGTTCGATGTCTTCGCCACGGGCTTTTGCCTGACCGATAGATTTCGATCGGGAGTTACGTTCAGCCTGTAGAGTTTCCGTTTCTACCTGCAAGACTTTGCGGCGTTCTTCCTGAGAACGCAGCGTTTCCACATCGAGTTTAAAACCTCTGCGAGCGAGTTTTTCTGCAACTGCGTCTAGCTCATTACGCAGCAGATTGGGATCCAGCATGCTAATCCTGTACGTGTCGTTATTGAATGTTAATTTGATGATGCACACTGTCTGAAATGGCAGCGTGTCAAAGAGTTATCACGGTAACCTTACCGCAACGATAAAATTAGCGGTAGCGTTTTGTCGGGCTATTTTGATCTTGTTCGGCAAGCCATGCCAACTTTTCGCCGATCTTGCCTTCAAGCCCGCGTGATGTCGGGTAATAATACTGCGTACGGGCCATTTCAGGCGGGAAATAATCCTCTCCCGCCGCATATGCATTCGGTTCGTCATGCGCATAACGATACTCAGCACCAAGCCCCATTTCTTTCATCAGTTTGGTCGGCGCATTACGCAAATGTTCCGGCACATCAAAATCTGCCATTTCGCGTGCATCACGCATGGCAGATTTGAATGCGGTGTATACAGCATTACTTTTCGGTGCACAGGCCAGATACACAATCGCCTGGGCAATCGCACGCTCACCTTCAGCCGGGCCAACACGGGTAAAACAATCCCAGGCAGCGAGCGCCACCTGCATGCCCCGTGGATCGGCATTCCCGACATCTTCTGAAGCAATCGCCAACAAACGTCGGGCGACATACAACGGATCACCACCGGCGGTGATGATTCGGGCATACCAGTAAAGTGCCGCATCAGGCGAAGAACCCCGCACTGATTTATGCAATGCAGAGATTAAATCGTAAAAACGATCGCCTTTATTGTCGAAGCGCGCACTGCGTTCACCGGCAATCTCAGTGAGTAATTCCGGCGTGAGTGTCCTGTAACCATTGGCGTCGATTTCCGCCATATCGGCCATCATTTCAATACTGTTCAGCGCCCGGCGCGCGTCGCCATTCACCAGCTCCGAAAGCATCCGGCGGGTTTCCGGCGGAACACGGATTTTCTCATTGGCGTAACCGCGCTCAGAATTGCTCAGTGCCTGATCAATCACTTTCTCGATATCTTCAGCCGTCAGTGATTTAAGTAAATACACACGAGCGCGAGACAGCAATGCGGAATTGAGTTCGAAAGAAGGGTTTTCGGTGGTCGCACCAATAAATGTAATGGTGCCATCTTCAATGTGCGGCAGGAAAGCGTCCTGCTGACTTTTGTTAAAGCGATGGACTTCATCAACGAACAAAATGGTACGACGCCCGGCATCGCGATTCTGCCGGGCTCGCTCAATCGCTTCCCGAATATCTTTAACACCGGATGTGACCGCAGATATACGCTCAACATCGGCGTTTGCATACCGGCCAATCAGTTCTGCCAGCGTCGTTTTCCCGGTACCCGGCGGCCCCCACAAAATCATCGAATGCAATTGCCCTGCTTCAATGGCCCGCGGCAGAGGTTTGCCCGGCGCTAACAGATGCTGCTGTCCAATATATTCTGCAAGAGTGACTGGCCGCATTCTGGCGGCCAGTGGCTGGAATTCATTTTGGGAAAAATCGAGTGACAGATTACTCAAACTAACCTCACTGACGCTGGTCGTCCACCGTCACACCCTGCGGCGGAGTAAATTTAAACTTGGCATCATCAACAGACGCATTTTGCTCACCTTTCAGGGTATAAGCACTTTTCTGCCCGTCCTGTTCAACGGCAGTGAAGCTTTTGATAGTGCCTGAAGGGGTCACGTTGATCGCAAATTGTTTCAGATTACCGGTCGCAGCTTTCGGCGTTAATTCAAAGTCATCGCCCTTCTGTTTCACGTTATATTTTGCCCAGTCACTGCTATCATTACGCGTGATCAGCATGAACGGCGTGTTGCCGGTGGCATTTTTAAGCCAGGTTGCCGTGACCTGTTCAACGAACGGGTTATAGAACCATAGGGTTTTACCGTCGGAAACTAAAATGCTCTCATCCGGCGTAGTCATATGCCAGTTAAACAGGTTTGGACGTTTCACCCACAACTGGCCTTCGCCCTGCTGAACGGCTGCACCATCATCGCTGGTTACCGTCTGCGTGAAGCTGGCATGGAAAGTATTGAGTTTACCCAGACGAGATTTGAGATCACTGCTGGCATCCGCTAAAACGGAAGCAGAGGTAAATGCGGTCAGTAAACACCCTACCATTAACAATTTTTTCATTCTTATACTTACCTCAGAAATCCATAAACTTCAGACGATGCCTTTTACACAGGCAAAAGACGTATGGTGCGAACTCTATCCGAGGCAGCGCCCCGGCGGTAGCTCATTCATCTGAAAAACAATAGTTTTACGCATCTTTGCACAAGGGTCGCATTCGCGACCCTTCTTAACAAATGCAGGCAAACCGTCTGGGTTTACTCGTGTGACGGTGGTGCCAACACTTCGCGGTTACCGTTATGACCCGGCGTACTGACAATGCCCTGCGCTTCCATTTGCTCAACAATGCGCGCCGCACGGTTGTAACCGATACGGAACTGACGCTGAACACCCGAAATCGACGCACGGCGTTTATCGACTACGAACGCAACCGCCTGATCAAACAGCGCATCGAGCTCTTCATCACCGTCCAGCCCTAAACCGCCACCCTCACCATCTTCACCACCGGAAACAATGCTTTCGATGTATTTTGGACGACCGCGCGCTTTCCAGTCCTGAACCACCGCATGCACTTCCTGATCGCGGACAAAAGCACCGTGAACACGCACCGGAATCGAGGAGTTTGGTGCCATATACAGCATGTCCCCCATCCCCAGCAGTGATTCTGCGCCGCCCTGATCCAGAATGGTGCGGGAGTCAATTTTACTCGAAACTGTAAAGGCAATTCGGGTCGGAATGTTGGCTTTAATCAGACCGGTAATAACATCGACAGAAGGACGCTGGGTCGCCAGAACCAGGTGAATACCTGCCGCACGGGCTTTCTGGGCCAGGCGCGCAATCAGCTCTTCAACTTTTTTACCCACGGTCATCATCAGGTCGGCAAACTCATCGACCAGCACCACGATAAACGGTTCTTTCTGCAGATACGGCGGCTCAGCAGCCATGCCATCGCCCGGCTTCCAGAACGGATCAGGAATGGGACGTCCCATCGCCTCCGCTTCCAGAACACGTTCATTGTAACCGGCAAGGTTACGCACACCCAGCGCCGACATCAGTTTATAGCGACGTTCCATTTCACTGACACACCAGCGCAGCGCATTGGCTGCATCTTTCATGTCAGTAACGACTTCGGTCAGCAGATGTGGAATACCTTCATACACCGACAATTCGAGCATTTTCGGGTCGATCATAATGAAGCGCACATCTTCCGGTTTAGACTTGTACAGCATACTCAGGATCATGGCGTTAACGCCGACGGACTTACCGGAACCGGTCGTACCGGCCACCAGCAAGTGAGGCATTTTCGCCAGATCGGCGATAACCGGCTCACCTGAAATATCTTTACCCAGCACAATTGTCAGCGGCGACGTACTTTCTTTAAATTTCGCACAGTCCAGCACTTCGCGCAGATATACCGTCTGGCGCTTCTTGTTTGGTAATTCCAGGCCGACATACGGTTTGCCCGGGATCACTTCCACAACACGCACCGCAACCGCAGACAATGAACGGGCAAGGTCACGCGAAAGGTTAGAAATACGTGCAGCTTTCACGCCCGGCGCCAGATCCAGTTCGAAACGGGTAATTACCGGTCCCGGCAATTTCCCCACGACATCGGCTTTAATGCGGTAATCATTCAGACGCGCTTCGATCAGATTTCCCATCTGTTCCAGCGCGAACTCATCCACAGGCTCAGCTTCAGCCGGCGGTGAGGTCAGCAAATCCAGTGATGGCAGCGGTGTGGTCGGTTTCACCAGCGGCTGCTCATTACGCATAAGGAACGGATGGATCAGGCTATCCATATCAGGCTGCGCCGATGGCGAAGACTGTCGTGGAGCCTCATATTCCTGCGCATGCTGTACGGGCTCAGAAGACGTAGCGCGCTGATAAGGTTGTTGTGCAAACGTTGCAGCCTGCGGTTCTTCTTCCGCTTGTGCCGGCAATGTAAACAGCGGTTCAGAAGGCGTATCGTCCACCAGGTCAGCCATTGGTGAGAAGCTGAATGCATCATGCTGGCTGAGTTTCATGGCCGCAGCGGCAAAATCATCAGCAACAGCCGGTAATTCAGTCTGCTGATTTTGTGAATGGTGATGCTGTACCACGCCGCTTAGCGGTTCGACATCCTGCTGATAGCGGGCCTGCTCACGCGCAGCAAACGCATTGCGCAATTCGGCTTCCTGCAAGGCAGTTTCTTCATCAGGTTCATTTTCAGTGACCGCATCGCCATAGCGCTCTTGTTGCTGAGCGGCAAACGCCTGCTGCAATGCTGCTTCCTGTAGCGCTTCTACGTCTGCCTGGATCTGTGGATCGCTATGCGTCGCAGACTGTGCCTGTTCCTGCTGTTCTGCCATACGCTGAGAAGGCAGCTTGATGCCATACGAGGCCAGCTCACGGCGTGTAGGTATACGCACCGGATTAGGACGCGGCAACTCAGGGCCAAAGCCTTTTTTCACCTGTGGATTTTCATCGCTCACAGCACTGAAGGCTGGCATAAAGGTGTTACCAGCGGAAGATGCCGTGGACTGCCCTGCCTGTGCAAGACCGGTCGCCAGTGCTGCGGTGGCCGCCACGCTGGCCGCCTGAGCGGCATCAGGCACTGCTGAACTGAAATCAAACGGAGAACGGGAATGCTCCACGGCAGTTTGCCAGTTGCCCAGACTCGGACCATCTTCCTCTCTGCGCTCAACTGGCGCTGGTGAAGGCGATTGCTGAACGGGCTGCGGATGGCGCGGAACTGGTGTTTCTTCCGGGATCTCGAAATTGTATAACGGCGGAATGGCCGTTGCCGGTGCTGGCTGCGGTGAAATATTAGCAACCGGCGGCTCAGCAGCATAAGGATCCGCTGCCTGTACCGGTTCAGCAACAGCCGCGCTCGCAGCAGGTGCGGTAGCCTCAGAAGAGGCCTGCGCCACAGGTTCATTCACCGAAGGCGCAGAGAATAGCACGTCATCTTCATCAGCTTCGGAAGCGGCGGCAGTTGCAGGAGCCGCTGCAGCAGCGACGGCCGGCGCGACTTTAGCAGCCGGTTTTGCGTCATCGTCTTCCAGTAGCGGAGCGTCCTCCTCGCCGTAATCATAATCATCGTCACGACGGGACCGGTTGGTCACGATATTCGTTACACCCAGCACGGCACCACCGATCTTTTCGGCGATCGTCAACCAGGACCAGCCGGTAAATAAGGTCAGGCCCGCAGCCCAGACGCATAACAGCACCAGAGTCGCCCCCACATTATTAAAGTAAGGTGTCATCGCGGTACTGAGCAAACTGCCGATTACACCGCCGGAAGCGAAGTAATACAGGTCATCAACGTTGACGGCTGCAAGACCACAAGACGTGACAATGAGCGCCAGCGTGCCAATAAGGCGCAGCGAAAGGGCAAAATAATCGACGAAATCCTGTTTATCCCGCTGACGGAAAGCCGCCCAGCAGAGACACAGAATAATAGGTGGAATAGCGTAACCAAATACGCCAAAGATGAAGAACAGCGTGTCGGCCATCCATGCACCTACACCACCGCCCCAGTTATGAATTGGCCCATGCCAGGCTGTCTGAGACCAGCTTGGATCAGAGGGGTTAAAACTCACCAATGCCGCCATTAAATAAGCAGCAAAAATCGCTACCACAACCAGCAAAGCCTCCAGAAGACGGCGGCCATTGCTCAGTTTTTTCAGGGTAACTTCTTTATCTTCTGTATATTCCTGGCTCAAGAAAGGCTCTCCAGGTTCCTGTGAACTGAGAAAAAGCAACAGCGCCGAGACTCCCCGGCGCCATAGCTGTATAGATACACAGGAGTGTAGCTAAAATGACAAGGTTTTGCACCAGAACAATTACCGGGTCTTAATGACCAGGCGATTTGTCTGTTTCACTTCTTCCATCACCACATAGGTGCGGGTGTCGTTAACACCTGGCAGACGAAGTAAAGTCTCACCTAACAGCTTACGGTAAGCAGACATATCAGGTACGCGGGTTTTCAACAGGTAGTCGAAGTCCCCTGAAACCAGATGACACTCCTGAATATCTTCGAGTTTTTGTACTGCCGCATTGAACTGTTCAAACACATCCGGGGCGCCGCGATTGAGGGTAATCTCAACAAATACCAGCAACGATGCGTCCAGATAATGCGGGTTGAGCAATGCAGTATAACCATTGATGAAGCCCTGACGTTCAAGACGACGAACGCGCTCCAGACATGGAGTTGGAGATAATCCCACACGTTTGGAAAGCTCGACGTTTGAAATCCGGCCATCCTTTTGCAATTCGTTGAGGATGTTACGGTCAATACGGTCGAGATCTTTTCCCGGACGTTTTTTGTTGTCTACCATTATTATTGTCTCTCTGCTGTCCTTCCCTGCACCTGCCATACCCCAGCCAACTTCAATGTCTAAGGGTTGTCCCAAGCGAAGACCCGATGATTAAGGTTTACGCATCCAAAAGCCGCGTTGATCCCCTGTCAAAAGGAACACGGCCATAAAACGGATACTCAAAAGAAATAACCTTGTGAAATTAATAGATTGAAAACCACCAACCTGATTCACTAAACCCTGCTGCAACATAAAAACCAAAAAGCAATACCAGGACGGGTCCGTAGCAGCCAATTGCATAAATTCAAGTCACAGACAGGCAGTTAATTTCTTCTTCCCCTGATGTTTTCGCAAATGCACAGCGGATTGTCAAAGTAAAAGAAGCAAAATCAGAAGAACGTGCCAGATTGAAAAGCGGACGCCCCCTTTTTAGCTGTCTTTTATCTATGAACAATAACAACGCATCTCACCCATTATTTCGCCCAAATCCCTACAAAGAATCCTGAATTGTGGCTAAATTAACGCGTTCTGATGAACAACGTTCACAACGATCGGTCGCCGGAATGCTGGTTTTTCATCCTATCCATCAAACAGTTATCTGCCTCATCAATATTGGCGAAATCCTTTTTACGCGGGTTACGCAGTAAAAACTATCAGACAAATCGTTAACAACATCTGAGTTTACTTTTTTTACTGCGCCGTTTTCCCTACAATCGGTTTATCGCTTGTCGCCATCGCGGAGATGAATTACGCATGAGTACGGTTAAACACAGTAAGTTATTGATCTTGGGTTCCGGTCCGGCGGGTTATACCGCAGCGGTTTATGCTGCGCGTGCAAACCTCAATCCGGTATTAATTACCGGTGTGGAAAAAGGCGGTCAGCTGACCACCACTACCGAAGTGGAAAACTGGCCAGGCGATCCGGAGGGTCTGACCGGTCCGGGCTTAATGGAACGTATGCATGAGCATGCCACCAAATTTAATACTGAGATCATTTTCGACCACATCAACAAAGTCGATTTGCAGAACCGTCCGTTCCGCCTGACTGGTGACAGCGGTGAATACACCTGTGACGCGCTGATCATCGCAACCGGCGCTTCAGCACGTTATATCGGTCTGCCTTCTGAAGAAGCTTTTAAAGGTCGCGGCGTGTCAGCCTGCGCAACCTGTGATGGCTTCTTCTATCGCAACCAGAAAGTCGCGGTTGTCGGCGGTGGCAACACCGCTGTTGAAGAAGCTCTTTATCTGGCCAATATTGCCTCTGAAGTGCATCTGATCCACCGTCGTGACAACTTCCGAGCAGAAAAAATTCTGGTGGATCGTCTGAATGACAAAGTGGCCAGCGGCAATATCGTTCTGCATACCCATAAGACCCTGAATGAAGTGGTCGGCGATCAGATGGGTGTGACAGGCGCGAGCCTGCTCGACGTGCGCACTGATGAGAAATCGCAAGTGGATGTGGCGGGCGTGTTCATTGCTATCGGCCACAGCCCGAATACCGGTATTTTTGAAGGCCAGCTGGAACTGAAAGATGGCTACATCAAAGTGCAGTCCGGCTCTCATGGCAACGCCACCCAGACCAGTATTCCGGGCGTCTTCGCAGCAGGCGATGTTATGGATCATATCTACCGTCAGGCGATCACTTCTGCCGGAACCGGTTGTATGGCCGCACTGGATGCAGAACGCTATCTGGACGGTTTATCTCAAGCCCCGGATTTATAATTACGCCTGCGGCTAGTTATCGGACCAAGAGTCCATACAAAGAGTAACGAATAAGGCGGCTTAATTGCCGCCTTATTGTTTTCAGTGTTGAGCCAAGCATGTAACATGAGCGCCCTCCCATCCGGATTGCTGCACAGACTGATGCCTGATGAATAAAACACGACAACAAGAACTTATCCGCTGGTTAAAACAACAAAGCTCACGCGCCAAAGGCTGGATCCGTCTGTCTATGATGCTGGGTTTACTTTCCGGTTTGCTGATCCTCGCGCAAGCCTGGCTGATGGCCGGATTACTGCACAGCCTGATCATTGACCACACACCGCGTGATGCCCTGCTGCAAAGTTTCCTGTTAATGGCGCTGACGTTTGTTCTGCGCGCTGTGGTCACCTGGCTGCGTGAACAGGTGGGCTTTATTTGCGGACGTGTTATCCGTCAGGAAATGCGCAAGCTGGTGCTGGATCGTCTCGAGAAGCTCGGACCTGCCTGGATCCAGGGAAAACCGGCGGGCAGTTGGGCCAGCATTATTCTTGAACAAATCGAAGATATGCAGGATTACTATTCCCGTTATCTGCCGCAGATCGCTCTCGCAGGTATTATTCCCCTCCTCATCCTGGTCAGTATTTTCCCGATTAACTGGGCCGCCGGGCTTATTTTGCTGGTGACAGCGCCGCTGATCCCGCTGTTTATGGCACTGGTCGGTATGGGAGCCGCTGATGCGAACCGTCGTAACTTTGTCGCGCTGGCGCGTCTGAGTGGGAATTTTCTCGACAGCCTGCGCGGTCTTGATACGCTTCGCCTTTTCCATCGCGGCACGGCGGAAATCGACCAGATTAAGCGTTCAACTGAAAACTTCCGCGCCCGCACGATGGACGTTCTGCGTCTGGCCTTTTTATCTTCCGCTGTACTCGAATTCTTCGCTTCTATTTCTATCGCCGTTGTCGCGGTTTACTTCGGCTTCTCCTATCTCGGTGAACTCAATTTTGGCAGTTACGGCACGCCTGTGACCTTGTTCGCCGGCTTTCTGGTACTGATACTTGCCCCTGAGTTTTTCCAGCCTCTGCGTGATCTGGGCGCGTTTTACCACGCCAAAGCGCAAGCCATCGGCGCAGCAGAAAGTTTAGTCACGTTTCTGAGCGCAGAAAGTGCCGATATGGGTGACGGCGAGCAACCCTGGCCAGCCGGGCAGACAGTGGCACTGGCAGCCCGCGACGTCATTATTCAGTCACCGCAAGGCAAAACGCTGGCCGGTCCGTTAACGTTTAGCATTCAGACCGGACAACGTATCGCGATTGTCGGCCTGAGCGGCGCGGGGAAAAGCTCCCTGCTCAACGCCCTGCTGGGCTTCCTGCCTTACCAGGGTTCCCTTACTGCCAGCGGTATTGAACTGAAATCATTGCGTAGTGACGAATGGCGTAAACAGCTGAGCTGGGTGGGCCAGAACCCGTATCTGCCCGAACTTACCCTGCGCGCCAACATTCTGCTTAATCAGCCGGAGGTCAGTGACGAACAGCTTCAGTCCGCCATTGAACGTGCGTATGTGAATGAATTTCTACCCTTGTTACCTCTGGGGCTGGAAACTGAACTGGGTGACAGTGCTGCGCGGTTATCTATCGGACAGGCGCAACGCGTCGCCGTTGCCCGCGCCCTGCTCTCACCATGCAGTTTGTTACTGCTCGATGAGCCGACCGCCAGCCTGGATGCGCACAGCGAAAAACGAGTGATGAGCGCGCTGAGCGAAGCCTCTAAAGCACAGACTTCACTGCTTGTAACGCATCAACTGGAAGATACCCGTGACTACGACGAAATCTGGGTGATGGAGAAAGGCCTGATCGCTGAGCGTGGCACCTTCGCGCAACTGGTGGCTCAGAACGGTTTATTCGCCAGTCTGCTTTCCCGGCGGAATAAGGAGCTTTAATGATGAAAACCCTTCTGCCTTATCTCGCCCTGTACCGCCGCCACGGGTTCCGTCTGTCACTGGGTGTCATTCTGGCCATCGTCACCTTACTGGCGAGCATCGGCCTGCTGACGCTCTCTGGCTGGTTCCTGGCAGCCTCGGCAGTGGCCGGTGTCGCCGGTTTATACAGCTTCAACTATATGCTGCCCGCAGCCGGTGTGCGCGGTGCTGCGATATTTCGTACCGCAGGCCGCTATGCTGAACGTCTGGTCAGCCACGACGCGACCTTCCGTGTGCTGGCGCATTTGCGGGTGTTTACATTCACAAAAATTCTGCCGCTGTCACCGGGGGGGATTGCACATTTCCGTCAGGCTGACCTGCTTAACCGCCTGGTTGCCGATGTCGATACGCTCGATCACTTATATCTGCGGGTCATTTCTCCGCTGGTGAGTGCGCTGGTGGTGATCATTCTGGTGACCTTCGGCCTGAGCTTCCTCGACGTGAAACTGGCGCTGACGCTGGGCGCGATTATGCTGGTGCTGATGCTGCTCCTGCCGGTGATTTTCTACCGCGCGGGAAAACCTGCCGGACGTGAACTGACGGCGCTGCGCAGTAACTACCGGATGCAACTGACATCGTGGTTACAGGGGCAATCGGAACTGGTGGTTTTCGGCGCTCAGTCGCGGTTCCGCCAGCAACTCAATGATATCGAACAGCGTTGGATGTTGCGCCAGCAGCAGCAGGCAAAACTCACGGGCCTGTCTCAGGCAATGGTGATCGCGGCGGCCGGTCTGACCGTCACACTGATGCTATGGCTGGCTGCCGGTGGTATCAACCAGTTCCCGCAACCGGGCGCACTGATCGCACTGTTTGTCTTCACCCCGCTGGCGGCATTCGAAGCGCTGGGACCTGTAGCCGCCGCATTCCAGCATCTCGGGCAGGTTATCGCCTCAGCTCAGCGCGTCAGCCAGATCATCGACCAGCCCGCAGAGGTGACCTTCCCGTCTCAGGGCCCGCTGGCCGGTGAACGGGTTAGTCTGTCGCTGAAAAATGTGAATTTCACCTATCCGGGGCAACCTTTGCCGGTGCTGAAAAATATCAATCTGGATGTCCGTGCCGGTGAGCACATCGCCCTGCTTGGTCAGACCGGTTGTGGCAAATCCACTCTGCTGCAACTGCTGACTCGCGCCTGGGATATCAGCAACGGTGCGTTGGAAATCAACGGTCATCCGGTTGCTGATTACGATGAAGCGACACTGCGCAAAATGATCACCGTCGTCAGCCAGCGTGCGCACGTCTTTAACACCACGCTGCGCGAAAACCTGCGCATGGCATCGCCGCAGAGCACCGACGAACAAATCGCCGATGCTCTGAAACAAGTTGATTTGCATGTGCTGCTGGAAAACGAAGGCCTGAATGCCTGGCTTGGTGAAGGCGGACGTCAGCTTTCCGGCGGCGAACAACGTCGTATCGGGCTGGCGCGAGCTTTGTTACATGACGCGCCACTGTGGTTGCTGGATGAACCCACGGAAGGGCTGGATGCAGAAACGGAACAACACATTTTGGCACTGCTGCACAAGCATTGTCAGAATAAGACGCTACTCTTAGTGACGCACCGTTTGCACGGTCTGGAAGCCCTCGACAGGATATGTGTTATGGAAGAGGGTCAGATTGTGGAACAAGGCGATCACCAGACGTTAGCTGCGGCACAAAGTCGTTATGCAAGGTTCCTTGCCCGCGCCTGACGGGGTTGTTTGTGGTTTTACGGCGGACGTGTCCGCCGGATAAGGAGATCTATGCGGTTAGTTAAGCTTGAGGCCAATTCATTGAATTTCCCGGCACCTGAAACTGCATTGCAGGAGCCGAATGGCCTGCTGGCTATCGGGGGCGATCTTACCGCTCCCCGCCTGCTTTCCGCGTACCAGCATGGCATTTTCCCCTGGTTCGAGCCGGGGGAAATGATCCTCTGGTGGTCACCTGACCCCCGCGCAATTTTGGTCCCGGGAGAACGCCACGCCAGCCGCAGTCTGAAACGTTTTATGCGCAAGATGCCGTTTCGTTTCACCCTCAACCAGCAATTTGAGCAGGTGATCCATGCGTGCGCCATGCAGCGTGAAGATGGCACCTGGATCGGGCCGCTGGTGCAGCGTGGTTATCAGGAATTGCATGAAGCCGGACGCGCGCACTCGGTTGAAGTCTGGGAAGGTGATGAACTGGTTGGCGGTTTGTACGGCGTTTCTGTCGGCGGATTATTTTGCGGTGAGTCGATGTTCAGCCGGCGGGAGAATGCCTCTAAGTGCGCGCTTATGCTTTTTTGCCAACATTTTTCCCGCAATGGAGGAGAACTGATTGACTGTCAGGTGCTCAACCCTCACACTGCGTCGCTGGGTGCGAGAGAGATCCCCCGCCGCCAATTTTTGCAGCAGTTATCCGCACTTTCGCAACGCGCGTTAGCACCGGATTGCTGGTTGCCACAAGACTTATCCCCACATGATGAAGACCTGCCGGTGTTCCCGAAGGATAGGGAATAGGTGCGGTCATGGACCATACTTCTTTACATAATGTGGGTTTTTCGGCATTATCTTGCCGGTTAAAAACTATGGTAGTTAGACCTAGAGGATTCGATGGCCAAAGAAGACAACATTGAAATGCAAGGCACCGTACTGGATACGCTGCCAAACACTATGTTCCGTGTAGAATTAGAAAACGGACACGTAGTTACCGCTCACATCTCCGGTAAAATGCGTAAGAACTACATCCGCATCCTGACGGGCGACAAAGTCACTGTAGAGCTGACCCCGTACGACCTGAGCAAAGGCCGCATTGTCTTCCGTAGCCGTTAATAAGCGGCTCACTCATCGCTGATTTTCCGGCGATACCTGAGGATACCCTTTTCGCCCTTCCTGCAGTTGCAAGGGCGTTTTGTGGTATCCGCAATCCGGCGTTTTGTTCCATTATCCTTTCTGAAATCCCTCACTAATTACTGCAATTAAATAAAGAATTTCAGAAAGAAAAAAGGCGATGTTTTCACATCGCCTTTTGTTTTTTCATGCTTTATGAAAAATTAATGCACCGCACCTTCCGGTTTTTTCTTCTGCGCACTCATAAAGTGATAAGTGAGCTTGTCAGCCGCCTTATCCAGTGCCACAGAGACGGAACCGCCATCCACCAGTGAACCAAACAGCAGCTCGTTAGCGAGTGGTTTTTTCAGGTTTTCCTGAACGGTACGGGTCATCGGACGCGCACCCATCGCACGGTCATAGCCTTTCACTGTCAGCCAGTCGCGAGCCTCGTCGCTGACTTCCAGAGAAACGCCTTTCGCATCCAGTTGCGCCTGCAGTTCGACGATAAACTTGTCGACAACCTGCTGGATAACTTCCGTAGACAAATGGTTGAACCAGATAACGTTGTCCAGACGGTTACGGAATTCCGGCGTAAAGGTCCGTTTGATCTCTTCCATCGCATCCGGGCTGTTATCCTGATGCACCAGACCAATCGATTTACGTTCCGTTTCACGCACACCGGCGTTAGTGGTCATCACCAAAATCACGTTACGGAAATCTGCTTTGCGACCGTTGTTATCGGTCAGCGTACCGTTGTCCATTACCTGCAGCAGCAGGTTGAAGACATCCGGATGCGCCTTCTCTATTTCATCAAGCAGCACGACGGCGTGCGGATGTTTAATCACCGCATCCGTCAGCAAACCGCCCTGATCAAAACCGACATATCCCGGAGGCGCACCGATCAGACGGCTGACCGTATGACGTTCCATGTATTCCGACATATCAAAACGCAGCAGTTCGATATCCATCGCTTTCGCCAACTGAACCGTCACTTCGGTTTTCCCCACCCCGGTTGGACCGGCGAACAGGAACGAACCGACAGGCTTGTGATCCTGACCCAGACCGGCGCGGCTCATCTTGATCGCTTCGGTCAGTGCTTCAATAGCTGGATCTTGTCCGAAGACCAGCATTTTCAGGCGGTCGCCCAGACTTTTCAGGACATCACGGTCTGTCGCAGACACAGTTTTTTCCGGAATGCGGGCAATACGCGCTACGACACTTTCGATATCGCTGACATTCACGGTTTTCTTGCGTTTGCTGACCGGCATTAACCGGCTACGTGCGCCCGCTTCGTCAATCACGTCGATGGCTTTGTCCGGCAGATGACGGTCATTAATGTATTTGACCGACAGCTCGACCGCCGCACGCACCGCTTTTGCGGTGTAGCGCACATCGTGATGCGCTTCGTATTTGGTTTTCAGGCCGTTAATAATCTGGACGGTTTCTTCAACGCTTGGCTCAGTAATATCAATTTTCTGGAAACGCCGTGCCAGAGCGCGATCTTTCTCAAAGATATTGCTGAATTCCTGATAGGTCGTCGAACCGATCACGCGGATTTTACCGCTCGACAGCAACGGTTTGATGAGGTTTGCCGCATCCACCTGACCACCTGACGCCGCACCGGCACCGATAATCGTGTGGATTTCATCAATAAACAGAATGCTGTTTTTATCCTGCTCCAGCTGTTTCAGCAGAGATTTGAAACGTTTCTCGAAATCACCGCGGTATTTGGTACCCGCCAGCAACGAACCAATATCCAGAGAATACAGGGTGCAATCCGCCATTACTTCCGGCACATCGCCCTGCTCGATTCGCCATGCCAGCCCTTCGGCAATGGCCGTTTTACCTACGCCGGATTCGCCCACCAACAGCGGGTTGTTTTTACGGCGACGGCAGAGCACCTGAATGGCGCGCTCCAGTTCTTTGTCACGGCCAATCAGCGGATCGATACCACCTACGCGCGCTAACTGGTTAAGATTAGTGGTGAAGTTCTCCATACGATCTTCCCCCGCCGACTGTTCTTCGTTAACTGGGTTTTCCGCATTGTTTTGCGCCTGGCTACCCGATTCATCTTTACGGGTGCCGTGCGAGATAAAGTTCACCACATCAAGGCGGCTGACATCATGTTTACGCAGTAAGTAGGCAGCCTGAGATTCCTGTTCGCTGAAAATCGCGACCAGAACGTTGGCGCCGGACACTTCACTGCGGCCAGAAGATTGCACGTGGAATACCGCACGTTGCAGAACGCGCTGGAAACTCAGCGTAGGCTGGGTGTCACGTTCCTCTTCACTGGCAGGTAAGGTGGGTGTGGTTTGCTCGATGAAGGCTTCCAGTTCCTGGCGCAGGGCCACTAAATCAACTGTACAAGCTTCGAGCGCTTCACGGGCAGCAGGGTTGCTGAGCAACGCCAGCAACAGGTGCTCCACGGTCATAAACTCATGCCGGTGCTCACGGGCTCTTGCGAAAGCCATGTTGAGACTGAGTTCAAGTTCTTGATTGAGCATAGGCACCTCCCAAATAGATTGCCTTAATCAGGCTTTTTCCAGCGTACACAGCAACGGATGCTCATTCTCCTTGGCGTACTCATTTACGTGTGCGACCTTGGTTTCCGCGACTTCGGCAGTATAAACGCCGCATATCGCTTTACCTCTGTAGTGCACCTGGAGCATCAGTTGCGTTGCACGTTCAATATCATAAGAAAAGAACTTTTGCAGAACGTCAATCACAAATTCCATTGGAGTGTAATCGTCGTTGTTTAATATAACTTTATACATAGATGGCGGTTTTACCTCATCCTTTTGCTTATCCGCCGCCAAATGTTCAAAATTTAGCCAGTCTTGATTATTACCCATTGCCTGTTCATCACCTGTGAAGATCGTATTGGAAGCCAAATACACAAACGGGAAGACTTTCTGCAGAGCCTCGCGCTGTTATTACCGTATTTTACCATCTCTGGCCTCACCTTGCCGCTGCACAAAATGTCTACGTACATCAGACAACGCCGGGCAAAACTTAACAAAATATGTCAATAGCGTTACCTGCTTCAAACTTTGGTTATCTGCTCCCCCGCGACAAATGCCGTTTCCTTGACGTCTAACTCTATTCCACTAGAGTGTAAATTCGTGAGCTGAACGGAGTTTAAACCGGCCTGAACAGACGCTTATCCGCCGTGTTCCGGCCTTCGGGCTCACTCAACTGGCTTTATCTATTTACTACCAGACTAGTCATGAGAGGGATGTAGAAGCATGCAGACGGGTACTGTTAAATGGTTCAATAATGCTAAAGGCTTTGGCTTCATTTGCCCGCAAAATGGCGGTGAAGACATCTTCGCTCACTACTCCACAATCCAGATGGAGGGTTACCGGACTCTGAAAGCCGGCCAGCAGGTCAATTTCGACGTTCATGAAGGCCCAAAGGGGAATCATGCCAGTCTCATTATTCCAGTGGAAAGTGAAGTGGTCGCCTGACCGGTTCAGCATCACGCATCAGATAACGCTTCAACTGCAAATGCCGGTCACTTACTGACTGGCATTTTTATTTATGGGGGAGAATGCTTCCGGCTTCAAGTCCTGAGCGTGAAAAAAAGTACATTTTTTAGACACAAATTGCTAAGACACGTCATATGAGGATGTAAATCTAAACATCATCTCAACAAATTACATGCAATTTCTCCATAATTCCCACCGTTGTATCCCTGTTTATTCTTGGCCTGATGAAATAGCCACCACAAAACTCCGGCTCACGACAACAGGTATTTCCATGACTACTTTCAGCTACCCTTCTGTAGAAAAGGCGCCACTTACCGGCCTTCAGTTAATGAAGGCATTGCTCACCCGTCAGATAACGCCGGGGCCATCATGGGAATTACCACGCTATCGCCTCAAATTCCTTTTCCGCACGCTGGCGCACCCGCGCAGAACGTTTGGGATGCTTGATTATCTGGCACAGCATCCGCAGCGCGACGAAATCCTGACCGCCATGCCCAGCCTGCCTTGTAAGCTGCACCGGGCGTATCAGTCGGCAAATATCACGCCGCAACAGGCGATGAAACGCATCACTGATCACTACGATATGATTGGTCATTGCCTGCCCGACGCTATTAATCACGGTTATCTGAATAAAAAGCCGATGGCGATCGCCACGCTGACAGGCAAAGAGGGGCAACATTTTTTTGTCGCCTTTAATGCCATCAGCCGTCTCGATAAAGAAGGCGAAGCCACCCTGACATTTAATACTCCGCAGGGTGAACCGATTGCGATCGTGACGTTTTCGTTTATTGAATATCAGGGGCGTCCTACGCTGTTTATCGGCGCGTTACAGGGGCCACGCGCGCACGTGGATCATCTGGAAATACAAACAGCGACCAAAGCCTGCCACGGTTTATTCCCTAAACGTCTGGTGATTGAAGCGCTGACCACACTCGCGGACGTCACCGGCATGCAGCAAATCGTGGCGGTGGGAAATCACACCCATATTTATGAAAACCCGCGCTACAAAAAACGCAAAGGCATGGTGTTTGCCGATTACGACAGTTTTTGGGAAACGCTGGATGCTAAACCGGGCGATGACGGTTATTTCCACTTACCCTCACAGATTGCCCATCGCCCGCTGGAAGAAATCGCCAGTAAACGACGCTCGGAATACCGTCGCCGTTACCAGCTGTTAGACGATCTGGAAACGCAGATCCGTCACACTTTTTCCAGCGGACATGGCAACCCCGTGATAACCGAAAACAGCCACGCCGCTTAATCCGCCCTGCCGCGTGCCAGCCATGCCACGCGGGAAAACATTTGCCGCAGCAGCGCAGGAATAGACGAGGTTCCCCGGAGCGAGGCCGCAAGTGCCACATCAATCGCCAGATCTGGCTTCGAACTGCGGTGAATGGCTTTATCGATAATTCTTCTCGGCGACATCGGCACATTGTCCGGTATCGCCGCATTCTTGCGGTAAACGTCTTCAAAACCCTCGCGATACAAAAAGTGTTCGATATCCTGCGACGGCAACGCCGTCAGGCGATATCGCAGCGTATCATTGTGGTTTTCCACGTTCGCAATCACTGTCGCAGCATATTTGCGACCGGCTTCGTCACCGTCGACCAGCGCATGCCATTCGATGCCCATTTGCCGCGCAAAACGCAGCAGAGGCTTCAGGCCACATTGTGCAAACTCAATAACCTTTATCCC
Source organism: Rahnella sp. WP5 (assembly GCF_000745615.1). Taxonomy (NCBI): domain Bacteria; kingdom Pseudomonadati; phylum Pseudomonadota; class Gammaproteobacteria; order Enterobacterales; family Yersiniaceae; genus Rahnella; species Rahnella sp. WP5. Next base: position 292,815 of record NZ_KN050720.1, read on the forward strand.
TTCCGATTCAAAATGATAACCACACTGACGCGCCAGCTGGTTCAGCAACCAGACTTCGGTCTCGCCTTCCACCAGCAGCCAGCAGCGGGCGAATAAAGACGAGGGACGGTTAAAACGGATATGGAAAGCGATGCGGCGGCTGTCTTCCATACTCAGCCCTTCAGGACCGATGGCGTAAGCCGCGACGCGGCCGGACTCACGCACCAGTCTGCATATTTGCTCAACGGGCACCAGCGACAACAAATCGCCGGAGTTGGTGGTGGTGATGCGCTGCAACGGCAACTGATCCAGTAATCCCCAGGCCACCGATAACATGATCGGATGCAAACGGGTTTCGGGGTCTTCAATGAGTAACAGTGGCCGGGCATCCGGATGCAGCACCACCGAGCCTTTCGCCTGTAACAATGTCGAGAACATGCCGAGCAGCATCACCCGCATACTGCGGCTGTTGGGTTCGGCAATCATGCGATTGATGTTATCCAGCGAACGCCATGCGCGGCGGCTCTCCGCCCGGCCATGACGCTTTTGCTGCCAGGGTGCACTGCTGGATGTCCCCTGCTCGGCAAAATAGTGTTCCAGCAACTGTCGCATCGCCGACAGGCCACTGCGCAGTTCACTGTTTTTCAGCGTCTGCGGGCTGTGAACCAATTCGCGCGTCAGTTCATCAAGCTGTTTTGCCAGCTCTTCATTATTGACTGCCAGCCGCGGCGCCAGTGTTTCGCTGCGCAGACGGCGAATAAAGCGCGCATCGCGTAAGCGTAATACCGGGTTCAGGCGGATCAACGCCTGCGCAAGCGGATCAATCGTCGTCAGATTTAAAGGCTGGCCGTTGGACGACAGAAAACTGCGCAGCGTCATCACGCTGCCATCGTCGTCCAGCTCTCCTTCAAGACGATAATAGATACGGTTCAGTTTATCGGCACATTTCACCCAAAGCGGTGAGAGCGGATTAAAGCGCGGCGACATATGATGACCGGCCTGGTTCTCGCAAAATGTAAACACCACGTGCAGGTACTGTGATTTGGCCTCCTCTTCACCTGCCGGGAAATAGAAATCCTCCTCTTTAAAGCAGTACAGTTTAGATTCGGGGGAAAGCAGCAGAGTTAACGCATCGAGCAGGCTGGATTTCCCCCAGGCGTTCTCGCCGATTAACACGGTGTTGGTCAGAAAGGATTCGGCCTGCCCCTGATGGGCAGAACCGGTAATCGATGCGCCACGTTGCGCGGGCTGCGTGAGCGTCAAAGACAGGCGGTTAATCCCGCGAAAACCGACAATATCAACACGTTCCAGATACATCAGACGCCTCCTGTGTGCTCAAAACTTTCCTGAGCATGGCGTTAAAAATCGGTTCAGGTCAAGCTCGCAGAGATATCTCTGCGTGCCGAAGCTGCTTTACAGTCAGATAACTTTTCGTTAGCGTGGCGGGCGGCATTTTATGTGCTGCGCGCCACTCATGGGATCTTACTTTTCAGGGACTTTTGCATCATGTACTCCGGGCTGTTAATTATTCTTTTGCCGCTGATTGCCGGCTACCTTATTCCGCTCAAAAACCGTGCCCTGTTGCATCTTGTTAACCAGTTACTGAGCTGGATGGTGTACGTCATCCTGTTCATTATGGGCATCAGTCTGGCTTTCCTGGACAATCTCAGCACCAATTTGCTGCTGATTTTCAAATATGCCGCCGTCTGTTTCCTGTGCATCTTCGTGATGAACTACGCCGCGCTGTGGTTGCTGGAACGCCGCAAGCCCTGGAAAACGCAGTATAAACAGGAAAAATTGCCATCCCGCATTCACATGGCACTGGAATCACTGAAACTGTGCGGCGTGGTGGTCGGGGGTTTTGCGCTGGGTCTGACACAATGGCACTGGCTTACCTTCGCGTCGCAGGCCAGCGAAATCGCGTTGTTATTCCTGCTGGCGCTGGTCGGTCTGCAACTGCGCAACAGCAGCATGACCCTGCGCCAGATTATCCTGAACCGTCGCGGCATGATGGTAGCAATCGTGGTGGCTCTCAGCGCCCTGATTGGCGGTGCACTTGCCGCACTGCTGCTGGGTTTACCGCTGAAAACCGGGCTGGCCATCGCCTCCGGTTATGGCTGGTATTCACTTTCAGGCATCGTTCTGACAGATTCTTTCGGACCGGTGATTGGCAGCGCGGCCTTCTTTAACGATCTTGCCCGCGAACTTTGCGCCATCATGCTGATCCCGACACTGGTGCGCAGCAGCCGTTCGACGGCACTCGGCCTGTGCGGCGCGACATCCATGGACTTTACCCTGCCGGTGTTACAGCGCAGCGGAGGACTGGATATGGTGCCTCCGGCCGTGGTGCACGGCTTTATCCTCAGCCTGATTGCCCCGGTCTTAATGGCCTTTTTCTCTGCCTGACCCCTGCCCGTCCCGCTGCCATCCCGCAGCGGGAACCGCCCTGCAAAACTTGCGATAAATCAACTCCGCGTCACTTTGTCTTAAAAATCCCTTCATTTCTGTCTCAGCCAGCTCTAGGCTTGCATCAAAACAAGCATTTCAAATGCAACTTTAAAAGGACCTCATTATGTTTTGTGTGCAATGTGAACAAACAGTCCGTACCCCGGCGGGCAATGGTTGCGCGTATGCGCAAGGTATGTGTGGCAAAACGGCCGAAACTTCTGATTTACAAGACTTACTGGTTGCGGTGTTAGAAGGTTTATCTGCCTGGGCACTGACCGCACGCGGCTATGGCATCATTGATGAAGAGATCGACAGCTTCGCGCCTCGCGCCTTTTTCTCCACGCTGACCAACGTAAACTTCGATTCTGAGCGTATCGTCGGCTATGCCCGTGAAGCCGTTCTTTATCGCGAATCGCTGGCTACCCGCTGCCGTCTGATGGATGCGGAAATCACCATTAACCATCCGCTGGCCGCACTGGAACTGGTGAGCGATAATCTCAGCGAGCTGCAACAGCAGGCACAGCAATTTGCCCTCAACGGTGACAAAGCGCAGATCGGTGATGACATTCACGGCCTGCGTATGCTGTGCCTGTATGGCCTGAAAGGTGCAGCGGCGTATATGGAGCACGCGCATGTTCTGGGCCAGTCTGATAGCGCCATTTACGCCGAATATCATCGCCTGATGGCGTGGCTGGGCACGCAACCGTCCGACATGGGCGAGCTGCTCGCGAACGCGATGGCAATCGGCAAAATGAACTTTGGCGTGATGGCCATTCTGGACAAAGGCGAAACCGATGCTTACGGACATCCGCAACCGACGGCGGTCAATGTCCGTCCGCTGGCAGGTAAAGCGATTCTGATTTCCGGTCACGACCTGAAAGATTTGCAGATGCTGCTCGAGCAAACCGTCGGCACCGGCATCAATATTTACACCCACGGCGAAATGCTGCCGGCGCACGGTTATCCCGAACTGAAAAAATTCCCGCATCTGGCCGGTAACTATGGCAGCGGCTGGCAAAATCAGCAGGTGGAGTTCGCCAAATTCCCCGGCCCTGTCGTCATGACCTCAAACTGTATTATTGACCCGAATGTCGGCAATTATGGCGACCGCATCTGGACCCGCAGCATTGTCGGCTGGCCAGGCGTGCAGCATCTGGAAGGCGAAGATTTTGCGCCGGTGATTGCGCAGGCATTGCAGCTTCCGGGCTTCCGCTACAGCGAGATTGAACAGGAAATTACCGTCGGATTCGGCCGCCAGACGTTACTCAGCGCAGCAGACACCGTCATCGATCTGGTTGCCGCAAAAAAACTGCGCCACATCTTCCTGATCGGCGGGTGTGACGGCAGTCGCGGAGAACGCAGCTACTTCACCGATCTGGCGCTTAGCGTACCGCAGGACTGCCTGATCATGACGCTGGCCTGCGGCAAATACCGCTTCAACAAACTGGATTTCGGTACGCTCGAAGGCCTGCCTCGTCTGCTGGACGTCGGCCAGTGTAACGACGCCTATTCCGCCATTATTCTGGCCGTGAATCTGGCCGAGAAATTAGGCTGCGGTGTGAATGATTTACCGCTGAGTCTGGTGCTGTCGTGGTTTGAACAGAAAGCGATCGTGATCCTGCTGACCCTGCTGTCGCTTGGCGTAAAAAATATCGCCACCGGCCCGACGGCACCGGCCTTCCTCACCGATAACCTGCTGGCGATCCTGAATGAAAAATTTGGCCTGCGCGCAATCACCTCGGTTGAGCAGGATCTGAAAACCATGCTGCCGGAGTAAGCTGAAATGAATTTTCCCTTATTTCCCGATCAGCCGACCGCGTTGTGCCAGAACCGCATGCAGGTGTATTCCGTCACACAGGAAACGCCGGATGTCCGCACGCTGTCGCTGATTAATCACGATGTGTATTCACACCGTCCCGGCCAGTTTGCTCTGGTGAATATTGGCCAGAGTGGTGACGTACAGCGTGCCTATACACTGTCTTCCACACCGGGCAATAGCCGCTTTATTCAGCTGACGGTACGTCGCATCGGGGGCGGCGAAGGTTCACCATGGCTGACGCAGCAGGTGAAAGCCGGTGATTATCTCTGGCTGAGCGATGCGCAGGGGGAATTCACCTGCGATACGCAACAGCCTTTGTTGTTGCTGGCGGCTGGCTGTGGCGTGACGCCGGTTATGTCGATCACGCGCGATATTCTGGCGCATCATCCGGCGCAAAGCGTGCAGGTGTTTTACAGCGTGCGTAGCCCGCAGGACATCATTTTTGCCGAAGAATGGCAGCAACTGGCCGCAGCGTATCCGCAGCTGAATCTGACTCTTCTTGTGGAACAGGATGCAAAACCCGGCCAAATCGCCGGTCGCCTGAGCCAGGATTTACTGCAAAGTCAGGTGCCAGATATCCGTGAACGTCGGGTAATGATTTGCGGCCCTGCGCCTTATATGCAACTGGCCGGAGAATGGGTGAAAGAACTGGGCGCTGCGGCGGAGAATATCGTCAAAGAGCAGTTTCAGGCACAGCAAACTGAAGTGTCTGCCGACCAGCAACTGACGCTGACCCGCCTGACACCGTTACAGAATTACCGCGTACCGGTGGGAACGACATTGCTGGCGGCCATGGAACAGCACAGTTTGCCGGTCACCGCAGCCTGCCGTGCAGGCGTCTGCGGCAGTTGTAAAACCCGGATACTTTCCGGTGATTACCAGACCACCAGCCGCATGACGCTGACCGACGAAGAGGTCGCTCAGGGTTATGTACTGGCCTGTAGCTGTCAGCTCCAGGGCGACGTCACCCTCGCCTGATCCCCCGCAGTAACTCACTGCCCGCTCATGACTTTTTACAGTCTGCGCGGGCAGATTTACAATTCTTCACCTCCCTCCTCCGCATATTTTTGTATGGTTTAAGGCTGAACATTCAAGGATGTAATCAGTGGACTATGCTTAATCCACTTATTTGAAAATTAGCCCTAAATCATTCGAGTTGGATCAAGGCGGCAACTGAGTGAATCGCCGGGAGCATACATAAGTATGTGACCGGGTTCGCGAAAGCAGCCAACGCAGAGGCAGCTCGAAGGATGACGGGCGCACCGGAGGGACTATGAAACAAAGCGTAGCAGCATACCTGGCGAAAACTCTCGAGGCAGCAGGCGTAAAAAGGATCTGGGGCGTCACCGGCGATTCCCTGAACGGGCTCAGCGACAGCCTGAACCGCATGGGCACCATCGAATGGCTGGGTACGCGCCATGAGGAAGTGGCCGCATTCGCCGCCGGAGCCGAAGCACAAATCACCGGCGAACTGGCGGTGTGCGCAGGTTCTTGTGGCCCGGGCAACCTGCATCTGATCAACGGCCTGTTCGATTGCCATCGCAATCACGTGCCGGTTGTCGCGATTGCCGCGCATATCCCGTCGAGTGAAATCGGCAGCGGTTACTTCCAGGAAACACATCCGACCGAATTATTCCGTGAATGCAGCCATTACTGCGAACTGATCAGCAATCCCGAGCAACTTCCTCAGGTACTGGCGATCGCCATGCGCAAAGCCATTCTCAACCGTGGCGTATCAGTGATTGTGCTGCCGGGTGATGTGGCGCTCAAGCCTGCGCCGGAAGACGCTAAAGTCAGCTGGTATCCGCCTGTGCTGCCAAAAGTCACGCCACAGCCTACAGAACTGGAAAAGCTGGCGGAACTGCTGAACGGCGCGACCAACATTACGATGATGTGTGGCAGCGGCTGCGCGGGTGCGCACGATGAAGTGATCAAACTGGCTGAAACCCTGAAAGCGCCGGTGGTGCATGCACTTCGCGGTAAAGAACATATCGAATGGGATAACCCGTACAGTGTCGGTATGACCGGGCTGATCGGCTTCTCTTCCGGTTATCATGCCATGCTCAATGCCGACACGCTGATCCTGCTCGGCACGCAATTCCCGTATCGCGCGTTTTATCCGACCGATGCCAAAATCATTCAGATTGATATCAATCCGGGCAGCATCGGTGCGCATTGCCATGTGGATATGGCGCTGGTCGGCGACATCAAATCCACCCTGACCGCCCTTCTGCCGCAGTTGCAGGTAAAAAATGAACGCAAGTTCCTCGACAAGGCGCTGAAGCATTACGAGGAAGCGCGCAAAGATCTCGACGGCCTGGCGACGCCGAACGACAAGCAACCGATCCATCCGCAATACCTGGCGCAGCAGATTAGCCGCTTTGCCGCTGCCGATGCGATTTTCACCTGCGACGTCGGCACGCCGACCGTCTGGGCGTGTCGTTATCTGCAAATGAACGGCCAGCGCCGTTTGCTCGGCTCGTTCAACCACGGCTCGATGGCCAACGCCATGCCGCAGGCGATTGGTGCGCAGGCCATTGACCGCTCACGTCAGGTTGTGGCGCTGTGCGGCGACGGCGGATTTGCCATGCTGATGGGGGATTTCCTGACGCTGGCGCAGCAAAAGCTGCCGGTGAAAATCATTATTTTCAATAACAGCGTACTGGGCTTTGTGGCAATGGAAATGAAATCCGGCGGTTATCTGACGGATGGCACCGAGCTGAAAAATCCGGATTTCGCCGCTATCGCTGAAGCTGCAGGCATCAAAGGCATTCGGGTTGAAAAATCCTCCGATATCGACACCGCCTTGCAGGATGCGTTCGCCTACGAGGGGCCGGTGTTGATCGATGTGATCACCGCCACTGAAGAACTGGCGATGCCACCGCAGATAAAATTCGAACAGGCAAAAGGCTTCAGCCTGTACATGCTGCGCGCGGTGATCAGCGGCCGGGGCGACGAAGTGGTCGAACTGGCAAAAACCAACTGGCTGCGATAACCCCGACAGGGCTATAGTGCATGATTAAATAATCATACCTGCCCCCTTAAGGGGCATTCACCCAGAAGGAAGCCACGTTGATCGATTTACGCAGTGATACCGTAACCCGCCCCAGTGAAGCTATGCGTCAGGCCATGGCCAGCGCTGAAGTCGGCGATGATGTCTACGGCGATGACCCAACGGTAAATGCTTTACAGGACATGGCGGCAAAGTTGTGTGGCAAAGACGCGGCGCTGTTTTTACCAACCGGTACGCAGGCCAATCTGGTGGCGTTGCTGACGCACTGCCAGCGTGGCGAAGAATATATTGTTGGCCAGAAAGCTCACAATTATATGTATGAAGCAGGTGGAGCCGCGGTGCTCGGCAGTATCCAGCCTCAGCCGCTGGATATGGATGCTGACGGTTCTATCCCGCTGGATAAGATCGCGGCAGCCATCAAGCCCGATGATATCCATTTTGCCCGGACCCGTCTGCTGAGCCTGGAAAACACCCACAGTGGCAAAGTGCTTCCGCTGGATTATCTGCAAAAGGCGTTCACCTTCACCCGTGAAAAAGGGCTGGCACTGCACATTGATGGCGCACGTATCATGAATGCGGCAGTGGCACTGAACGTGGAATTACGTGAGATCACTCAGTATTGCGACACGCTGACCATCTGCCTGTCGAAAGGTCTGGGCGCACCGATTGGTTCCCTTCTGGTCGGCAGCCAAGAGTACATCCAGCGTGCTAACCGCTGGCGCAAAATGACCGGTGGCGGTATGCGCCAGTCCGGTATTCTGGCCGCAGCAGCAATTTACGCGCTGGAAAATAACGTTTCACGTCTGCAAGATGACCACGACAATGCACAGTGGCTGGCACAGGAACTGCGCAAAATCGGCGTAGAAACCGCTGAACCCGGTGCCCAAACCAATGTGCTGTACATTAAACAAAGCGCGGAACTGGCAGCCAAAATGGGGCCGTGGATGCAGGAGCGCGGTGTGATCATCAGTGCGGGGCCGGTCACACGCGTGCTGACGCATATCAATATCAGTCGTGAAGATCTGCAAAAAGTCGTGGCGCTGTGGCAGGAATTCCTGCATCAGCACGCCTGACAATCCGGTTGACGGCGATAGCCTGCGCGGGTATCGCCGTACTTTCTGCTTTATCTCCCTTACACTGACCGAGCAAATGGAAATGCCAATCACGACACACACTGGCCGGATCGTCGTTCTCGGTGCCAGCGGGTATATCGGACAACATCTGACGGCGCATCTGAGCCAGCAAGGTTTCAAGGTCACGGCCGCCGCACGCCGTATCGAATGGCTGCAACAGCAAAAATGGCCAAACGTCCGCTGCTGCTTCGCGGATGTCTATCAGAGTAAAACGTTGGCTGCCGCCTTTGAAGGCGCTGACGTGCTGGTGTATCTGGTTCACGCCATGGCAGAAGATGATGATTTACTGGAAAAAGAACGGCAGGCGGCGCAGCACACTCTGCTGGCACTGAAAGATTCCTCCATTAAGCACATTGTTTATCTCGGCTCGATGCAGCCGGAAGACAACCATTCGCCGCATTTGCAGGCGAGAAAACTGACCGGCGATTTGCTGCGCATGAGCACCATCCCGGTGACAGAACTGCGCACCGGCATTGTGATTGGCGCGGGTTCCGCCGCGTTCGAAGTGATGCGTGACATGGTCTATAACCTGCCGGTGCTGACGCCGCCGCGCTGGGTTCGCTCAAAGTCATCGCCCATTGCACTGGAAAATCTGCTTAATTATTTACAGGGGCTGGTGACACTGCCTGCCACAGAAAATCAGATTCTGGAGGCGGCGGGGCCGGAATACATCAGCTATCAGACGCTGTTTAAACGCTTTATCGCGATGAGCGGTAAACGCCGCTGGCTGCTCCCCGTTCCCCTGCCAACATCTTTTGTTTCGGTATATTTTCTCAGCCTGATCACCTCCGTGCCGACGTCACTGGCAAAAGCGCTGATCCAGGGGCTGAACCACGATTTACCGGCCGACAGTGAGAAACTGCAAAAGCTGATCCCGCAGACACTGATCCCCATTGATGAGGCGATCCGCAGTACGCTGGAAAAAGAACAGCAACAGATCATGGATTCACCGGACTGGGGATACGATCCTGACGCCCGTGCGCGCTGGTGTCCAGGCTACGGTTATTATCCGAAACAGGCGGGTTTCACGTTGGAAACGTCGGCGTCAAAAGCCGCATTATGGAAAGTCATTCAGCAGCTTGGGGGCGCTGAAGGGTATTTCTATGCCAACGGTTTGTGGAAAACGCGGGCACGGATCGACGATTTACTCGGCGGCGGCGTGAAATACGGCCGTCCGGATCGTGATTTCCTGAAACCTGGCGATAAAATTGATGGCTGGAAAGTGATCGGGCTGAAACCTCAGCGCGAACTGGCGCTGTTATTCGGCATGAAAGCGCCGGGGCTCGGTCGTTTAACGTTCACGATTACCGACCACGGTGAAAGCCGCAGCCTGGATGTGCGTGCCTGGTGGCATCCTGCAGGGTTCAGCGGCCTGCTTTACTGGTTCAGTATGATGCCCGCTCATCAGTTTATTTTTCGTGGCATGGCAAAACGCATCGCCAGCCTTGCCCGGCAGAAAGACCGTTGCGGACGCTAAAGAGGGTCATTTAATCTGCTTTCAGACACAGCTTTCCCCCTTTCCCATTGCAACCCGCACAATTTCACGAAAGAATGGCACCCTTATTGCTCAGGGGTGCCAGAACCCCGACGCTGACAACAATTTTTCTCTATTTATGAAGGCATTGGCCTGTATATGAAGGTTTTGGTTACCGGTGCGAGCGGCGGTCTTGGAAGAAATGCCGTTGAGTTTCTGCGAAATAAAGGCATCAAAGTCAGGGCGACGGGACGGAATGCCGCCATGGGATCGCTTTTGCAGAAAATGGGCGCAGAATTTATTCACGCCGATCTCACCACGCTGGTGTCTGCTCAGGCCAAAGCCCTGCTGGCAGATATCGATACCGTCTGGCACTGCTCAGGGCTGATGTCGCCGTGGGGCAGTGAACAGGAATTCGAGCTGGCGAATGTGCGCGCCACACGGCGTCTGGGTGAATGGTCCGCGGCATATGGTGTGGAAAACTTCGTGCATATTTCGTCACCGGCGATCTACTTCGATTTTCACCATCACCGTGATATTCAGGAAGACTTTCGCCCGCACCGTTTCGCCAACTCCTTTGCACGCAGCAAAGCCGCCGGTGAACAGGTGATCCACACGCTGGCATTGTCGAATCCACAAACGCATTTCACCATTTTGCGACCGCAGGGCATTTTCGGCCCGCACGACAACGTCATGATGCCGCGTTTGCTGCAAATGCTGAAATATGGCGGAACACTGATGCTGCCACGCGGCGGAGAAGCGCTGGTGGACATGACCTACGTCGAGAATGCCGTGCATGCAATGTGGCTGGCGACGCAGTCGCAGGCAACAGAATCAGGTCGCGCGTTCAATATTACAAATCAGCAACCGCGTCCGCTGTGTACGTTGGTGAAACAACTGATGGAAAATCTGGATATCAAATATCGCATCCGTTCGGTACCGTATCCGCTGCTGGATATGATGGCGCGGGGCATGGAGCGCATCAGCAAAAGCTCGCAGAAAGAACCGGTGCTGACGCATTACAGCGTGGCAAAACTCAATTTCGATCTCACGCTCGACACACAGCGTGCGCAGAAAGAACTCGGTTATGTGCCGGTGATTTCACTCGATCAGGGGATTATCCGCACCGCCGACTGGTTGCGTGATCACGGTAAACTTCAGGGGCTGCACGGCATCGGCCCGAAACGCGACTGACCGTAAAAGTCAGTCGCTGGTTTCAGTCGTTCTTATCCGGAAACTGCTGTAACAGCGCCCGGACGATCGCTTCGGTTTCAGCATCCGCATGGCCGCGATAATCACGCTGGCGGAAATGCATCTGGAATGCCGCAATCACCCGACGCTGCTGACGCGGCGTCATATTATCTTCCACTGAATATCCGTACGCTTTCAGCAACACCAGCAACTGCGCCTGATCGACAGGCTGTTGCGGATTACGTCCCGCCAGATACTGATTCACCCGCGCCGCATCCGGCCACGCGCCAATCCCACGTTCGGCCATTTCCTGCCAGGGGAACAGCGGACCGGGGTCATCTTTGCGCTGCGGCGCGATATCGCTGTGCGCCACCACATTGCGCGGTTCTATCTGATAACGCGCGACAATCTCCTGGCTCAGATTAGCCAGTAAATCTATTTGCGCAGGCGGGAACGGATAGAATTTTTTGCCGAGCAAATAGTTGCTGTAGCCTTTGTTCTCCAGTTCGATGCCCACCGACGTATCGTTAAGATTGGTACGCCCGCGCCAGCTGCTGGCACCGGCATGCCAGGCGCGCATATTTTCAGGCACCAGTTGCCACGCCACCGGTTTACCCGCTTCAAGTGGCGGTTGCGCCGGGATCAGATAATGTGCGCTGACGTGCTCATCTGTAAGCGTATTTAATGCGTTGTTGAAATCTTCAGCGGTGTAATGGATCACCAGAAAACGGATCCGCTGATCTGCGCCCTGCGCCTGTCGCGCCGTTTCCAGCCGGAATGGCGCATCCGCGCCCTGCTGGCTGGCGTGCTGACAACCGGCCATCATGAGTAATGCGACGGTGAACAGACCCCGTTTCACACGCTGACAGATCATTTGCGATGCACAATCACTGCGGTGCCGGACACGCTGACCATCAGCATGCTGCTGTCTTTGCCCACGGTTTCATAATCGATATCAATACCGACAACCGCGTTCGCACCGCGCTCTTTCGCCTGTTCTTCCAGTTCACGGAAAGCAATTTCACGCGCCTTGCGCAGCTCTTTTTCATAAGCGCCGGAACGCCCACCAACGATATCGCGCACACCAGCAAAGAAATCACGAAAAATATTTGCCCCTAAAATCGCTTCGCCCGTCACTACGCCGCAATATTCAGCGATGGTGAAACCTTCGAGGGTCGGAGTGGTTGAAATTTGCATGCGTATTCCTTATCAGTTGTCGTCCAAATCCTGGCAATAATGTCATTAATAGCATAAACCCTGCGTGAGAGATCAAGGTATTACCTTTGACTGATTTCTCTTCGTCATGCATTAAGCCAAATCGGTTTTATACTGTATGGTAAAGAACGTCATGGTGAAAATGTTCAATCTTTCAGTAAGGAATACAATGAAAAAGAAAACCCTTGTCGCCGCCATCCCGCTGGTACTGATGTTAAGTGCCTGCACCACGGTAGAACCTGCATATAAGGACATTGGCAGCCGCACCGCACCCTGTGTCGATGGCGGCCCTGACAGCGTTGCTCAGCAATTCTATGATTTTCGCATTAAACAAGGCGGCAGCGGATTACCCAATTCCAGCCAACTGGCGGCATACCGACCTTATCTGAGCACCGCATTGTATGATGCGCTGCTGAAAGCGCAGTCACATCCGAAAGTCGATATCGCCGCCTCACCGAACGAGAAAACGGGTGCTGGTTCAGGCGATGGTGACATTTTCTCCAGCCTGTTTGATGGACCGACGTCTGCCTCCGTAGACAGCGCCTCCACCATACCGAACACCGACGCCCGCAACATTCCCCTGCGTGTCACCTTCACACATGAGAAAGACAAAGGCGCATCGACAAGCTGGAAAGATGAAGTGCTGATGGTGCGTGAAGGCCAATGCTGGACGGTTGATGATGTGCGTTATATGGCAAACCTCGATTTCGCTTCAAGTGGCACACTGCGCCAGGTTTTAGAACACCAGTAAGCCATTCCTTTCTCTAAAATAGCGGCTGCATAATGTGGGTCAGTGATGAATATCGTCATTGACCAACATCCCCGTCACAGCGGTTTAACAATATGATGTGCTACACTTTGGCATTCCTGCGGTAACACATAATTTTTAAGCCGCGATCGTTGCATAACTATGCTGCGGAAGTTACCATCTGCGGCATCAATGGCTATTCACTATTTGCGCATGAGTATTCAACTTAATAGCATCAACTGCTTCTACGGCGTGCATCAGGCGCTTTTTGACATTCAGCTCGACTGCCCTGCCGGTGAAACTCTGGTTTTACTCGGCCCAAGTGGTGCAGGCAAAAGCTCCCTGTTACGTGTTCTGAACCTGCTGGAAATGCCGCGTTCAGGCACTTTGCAGATCGCCGGTAATACCTTCGATTTCACCCGCAAACCGGATGAAAAAGCCGTTCGCGAATTGCGTCAGAACGTCGGCATGGTTTTCCAGCAATACAATCTGTGGCCGCACCGCACGGTGCTCGACAACTTACTGGAAGCGCCTATGCGAGTGCTGGGGCTGACCAAAGACGTTGCGCTCGCGCGTGCCCAGAAATTGCTGACCCGTCTGCGTCTGACCGATTACGCCGATCGTTTTCCGTTGCATCTTTCCGGTGGCCAGCAACAGCGTGTGGCGATTGCCCGTGCGCTGATGATGGAGCCTCAGGTTCTGCTGTTTGATGAACCTACCGCCGCGCTTGACCCGGAAATCACCGCCCAGATCGTCAGCATTATTCGCGAACTGGCCGGCACCGGCATTACTCAGGTTATCGTGACCCACGAAGTTGAAGTTGCGCGTAAGACCGCCAGCCGCGTGGTGTACATGGAAAATGGCCGCATTGTCGAGCAAGGCGATGCCTCCGTTTTCGCACAGCCGCAAACCAAAGAGTTTGCCAGCTACCTTTCCCACTAAACTGTATTTCTATCAATACATTGATTGATGTTTCTACGGAGTTTGCGATGAAAAAATTAGTAATTGCCGCGGTTCTGGCTACCGTCAGTTTGTCTGCCAGCGCTGCTGATACCATCCGTTTCGCGATGGAAGCGTCTTATCCTCCGTTTGAGTTTGTAGACTCCAGCAATCAGATCCAGGGCTTTGACGTCGATCTGGCGAACGCCATGTGTAAAGAGATGCAGGCAACCTGTACGTTCACCAATCAGGCGTTCGACAGCCTGATCCCGAGCCTGAAATTCCGCCGTTTTGACGCGGTGATTTCCGGTATGGACATCACGCCTGAACGTCAGAAACAAGTGGCTTTCACCAACCCGTACTACGATAACTCTGCTATTTTCATCGCCCATTCTGGTCAGTTCACTGACGTTGCTGCGCTGAAAGGCAAACGTGTCGGTATGCAAAACGGCACGACTCATCAGAAATACCTGATGGATAAGCACCCTGAAATCACCGCCGTACCTTACGACAGCTATCAGAATGCCGTACTGGACCTGAAAAACGGTCGTCTGGATGCCGTATTCGGTGACACCGCCGTGGTGAATGAATGGCTGAAACAGAACAAAAATCTGGCCGCTGTGGGTGACAAAATCACTGACCCGACTTACTTCGGTACCGGCCTGGGTGTTGCGGTTCGTCAGAACAATACCGAATTGCTGACTAAACTGAATGATGCTCTGGCAAAAGTGAAAGCAGACGGCACTTACAAGACGCTGTATTCAAAATGGTTCCAGCAATAAGTTTGCCTATCAATGACTGAATTCCAACCTTTAGCAAGCGCCGCCGGGATGACCGTCGGTCTTGCCGTTTGTGCGCTGATCCTCGGCCTGGTGCTGGCGATGATTTTCGCAGTCTGGGAATCCGCGCCGTGGAAGCCGCTTAGCTGGCTGGGCACCGCGTGGGTTACCGTGCTGCGCGGTCTGCCGGAAATCCTGGTGGTACTGTTCATCTATTTTGGTTCCTCACAACTGCTGATGGTGCTGGCCGATGGCTTCAGCATCAACCTCGGCCTGTTCGCCATCCCGATCAAGTTGCCGATTGAGAACTTCGAAGTCAGCCCGTTTGTGTGTGGTGTGATCGCCCTTTCCCTGCTGTATTCGGCTTATGCATCGCAGACATTGCGCGGCGCACTGAAAGCCGTGCCACAAGGACAATGGGAGTCCGGTCAGGTGTTGGGCATGAAAAAGTCGGCGATTTTCTTCCGCCTGATCATGCCGCAGATGTGGCGTCATGCGTTGCCGGGGCTGAGTAATCAGTGGCTCGTGCTGCTGAAAGATACCGCACTGGTATCACTTATCAGCGTGAACGACCTGATGCTGCAAACCAAAAGCATTGCGACCCGTACGCAGGAGCCATTTACCTGGTATGTGATTGCGGCGTGTATCTATCTGCTTGTTACCCTGTTCAGCCAGTTCGTGATTAAACGTATCGAACTGCGTACCACACGCTTTGAACGGAGTGCATCCTGATGTGGGAATATTTACCTGAAGTCCTGAAAGGATTGCACACCAGCCTGACGCTGACCGTGGCGGCACTGATTGTTGCACTGTTGCTGGCGATGATTTTCACCGTCATCCTGACGCTGAAAGTGCCGGTTGCCAGCCAGATCGTTAAAGGTTACATCACGCTGTTTACCGGCACACCGTTGCTGGTGCAAATCTTCCTGATTTACTACGGACCGGGCCAGTTTCCGTCGATCCGCGAAATTCCGTGGTTATGGGAAGTCCTGTCGCAGCCGTGGCTTTGCGCGATGTTTGCATTGGCGCTGAACAGTGCGGCCTATACCACACAGTTGTTTACCGGTGCGGTACGCGCTATTCCGTCCGGCCAGTGGCAGTCGTGCGAAGCACTTGGTATGTCGAAGCCGCAAACCTTGCGCATTCTGTTGCCGTACGCCTTTAAACGCGCGCTGTCATCGTATTCCAACGAAGTGGTGCTGGTGTTTAAAAGTACCTCGCTGGCTTACACCATCACGCTGATGGATGTGATGGGTCACAGCCAGCTGATGTACGGTCGTACGTATGACGTGATGGTATTCGGTGCGGCCGGTGTGGTTTATCTGTGCGTGAACGGGTTGCTGACCCTGATGATGCGCCTGATTGAGCGTCGTGCACTGGCATTTGAACGCCGTAACTGATAGCCAGAGAAGAATCTGAAGGGACGAGAAATCGTCCCTTTTTTTGTGCCGGAAAAAACATCCCCTTGTTTCAATTTATAATTTTTTAATCAAATTTATTGCATATAAATTCATTTAGTGGCACTTTGTTCTCAGGTTTCACTTCCTGCCAGTTACCCGATTAAATTAATAAAATCAGTAAACTGTACCATGAAGGGAATGTCATTTTTTGAACAGGAATGTATTGCATGAAAAAGCTGATCCTCGCCGCCCTCTTGTCTGCCACAGTTTTCACTGCCACCGCTGCGGATACCATTCGTTTCGGCACTTCCGCCACGTATCCGCCGTTTGAATCTATCGGCGCTGACAACCAGATTATTGGTTTTGATATCGATCTGGCGAACGCGCTGTGTAAGCAAATGCAGGAAACCTGTACCTTCACCAATCAGCCGTTTGATGGTCTGATCCCGGCACTGAAATTCCGTCGTTTCGATGTGATTATTTCCGGTATGGATATCACGGAAGAGCGCAGTAAACAGGTGACGTTCACCCAGCCTTACTACGCTAACACGGCAATGATTATCGGGCCGAAAGGCAAGTTTGCTTCTATTGCGGACCTGAAAGGTAAGCGTGTTGGCCTGGAAAATGGCACCACGCACCAGAAATACCTGATGGAAAAGCATCCTGAAATCACTACCGTCGGTTACGACAGCTATCAGAATGCGATTCTGGATCTGAAAAGTGGTCGTCTGGACGGGCTGTTAGGCGACACCGCCGTGCTGAACGGCTGGCTGAAATCCAACCCGAATCTGGGTGAAGTCGGCGAGCTGATTAAAGATCCGCAATACTTTGGTACCGGCGTCGGCATGGCGGTGCGTCCTGATAATAAGGAACTGCTGGCGAAGCTGAACACAGCGCTGGAAGGGATCAAAGCTAACGGCGAATTTAAAAAGATTAATGACAAGTGGTTCCCGGCTCACTGATTCCCCGTCATCCTTTTTTAACAGCCGTCTGAAAAGGCGGCTGTTCTGCGTAACATCTCCCAAATATGCAACGAAGCAGAACTTATTACATCAAAAAAGTGACATCCGTCACACCACGTTCATGGAATGACTTTTACACTGTTCAACCGTAATCACTGTCGAGATCGAATGTTTATGCACGCACGTTTTCACACCGCCTTTGCGGCACTCCCTGAAAATTTATCCTCCGCGCTTGAGCCGTTTTTGCGTCATGATGACTTCCCGGCAATGCTCACTGCGGCTGATGTTGCGCAGATAAAACAGGCGACCGGACTGGACGATGACGCGCTGGCATTTGCCCTGCTGCCTCTGGCCGCAGCCTGTTCTGTTACGCCTATCTCTCATTTCAATGTCGGTGCGGTTGCACGCGGAATTTCAGGCAATTTGTATTTCGGTGCCAACATGGAATTCGCCGGTGCGCCGATGCAACAAACGGTTCACGCTGAGCAATCCGCAGTCACGCACGCCTGGCTGCGTGGTGAAACCCGTCTGGCCTCCATCACCGTGAATTACACGCCTTGCGGGCATTGTCGTCAGTTTATGAATGAGCTGACCAGCGGCACGGCGCTGGATATCCATCTGCCCGATCGTGATGTAGCAACACTTGGCGATTATCTGCCGCACTCCTTCGGCCCGAAGGATCTGGACATCACCACCCTGCTGATGGACAAAGTGAATCACGGTTACACACTGGAAAGCACCGACTCCCTGGCACTCATGGCACTGGATGCCTGCAATCAAAGTCATGCGCCTTACAGTAAGTCGCACAGTGGTGTGGCGCTGGAAACCCATAACGGCAAACAGTTCGGTGGCCGTTACGCCGAAAACGCCGCATTCAATCCGAGCCTGCCTCCGTTGCAGGCCGCGTTAATCCTGCTGAATATGTCAGGTGAAGATTGCCTGAAAGTGCGCCGTGCAGTACTGGTCGAACAAAAAGATGCGTTGATCACGCAAAACGATGCCACGCGTGCCACGTTAAAAGCACTGGGCTGCGAAGATATCACCACGCTGACCTGCTGATAGTGTGAGCCGGTTAACACTAAAGACTCTGTTTCCGGAGTCTTTAGTTACATAACATTGTCATTACATTTGTCATTTGAAATCCTTATTTCCTCTCTGTTACCCTCACCGCTCCGAAATATAAAAAACAACATTCTGAAAACCGGAAGAGTAAAACGATGGAACTTGAATACGAAAGTAAACGCCCCCTGTACATTCCCCACGCTGGCCCGATCCTGTTAGAGTTTCCGTTACTGAATAAAGGCAGCGCTTTTACTGAAGAAGAGCGCAGCAACTTTAACCTTCACGGTTTACTGCCGGAAGCGGTGGAAACCATCGAAGAACAGGCTGACCGTGCCTACCGCCAGTTTCAGAATTTCAAAACCGACATCGATAAACACATCTATTTGAGAAACATTCAGGACACCAATGAGACGCTGTTCTACCGTCTGCTGGACAACCATCTCAGCGAAATGATGCCGGTGATTTATACCCCGACCGTCGGCGAGGCCTGCGAACACTTTTCCGATATCTACCGCCGCGCCCGTGGCCTGTTCATCTCTTATCCGAACCGCGCCCACATCGATGACATGCTGCAAAACGCCACCAAACAACACGTAAAAGTGGTGGTGGTGACTGACGGCGAACGCATTCTCGGCCTGGGAGACCAGGGCATCGGCGGCATGGGCATTCCGATCGGTAAGCTTTCCCTGTATACCGCCTGTGGCGGCATCAGCCCGGCGTATACCTTGCCGGTGGTTCTGGACGCCGGTACCAACAATCCGCAGTTACTCAACGACCCGCTGTACATGGGCTGGCGTCATCCGCGCATTACGGGTGAAGAATATGAAGCGTTTGTTGATCAGTTCATTCAGGCCGTAAAAATCCGCTGGCCAAACGTGCTGCTGCAGTTTGAAGATTTCGCGCAGAAGAATGCCATGCCGATCCTTGAACGCTACCGTGATGAACTGTGCTGCTTTAACGACGATATTCAGGGCACAGCGTCCGTGGCGCTGGGTAGCCTGATTGCCGCCAGTAAAGCCGCCGGGGGCAAACTGAGCGATCAGACAGTCGCCTTCCTCGGTGCGGGTTCTGCCGGTTGTGGTATCGCCGAACAAATCGTTGCGCAGATGAAATCTGAAGGTCTGAGTGAAGAAGAAGCCCGCGCCAAAGTCTTTATGGTCGACCGCTTTGGTTTGCTCACCGATAAACTGCCTAACCTGCTGGATTTCCAGAGCAAACTGGTGCAGAAAAGCAGCGCACTGGCCAGCTGGGGCATGGAAAGCGACAGCGTTTCCCTGCTGGATGTGGTGCGTAACGCCAGGCCAACCGTGCTGATCGGCGTTTCCGGCCAGCCGGGGCTGTTCACCGAAGAAATCATCCGCGAAATGCACAAGCACTGTGCACGTCCGGTGGTGATGCCCCTGAGCAATCCTACGTCCCGCGTTGAAGCCACACCTGCCGATATCCTGAACTGGACCGACGGCGCCGCGCTGGTCGCCACCGGCAGCCCGTTTGCACCGGTGAGCCACAAAGGCAAGCTCTACCCTATCGCACAGTGCAACAACTCCTTCATCTTCCCGGGGATCGGGCTGGGTGTGATTGCCTCGGGCGCCACCCGCGTTACCGACGGGATGCTGATGGCCGCCAGCAGAACGCTGGCAGAGTGTTCGCCGCTGGCCACAGAAGGCACAGGCTCGCTGCTGCCGGACGTTGACGATATTCAGGGCGTGTCTAAATGCATCGCGATGGCCGTCGGTAAGGCCGCGCAGTTGCAGGGCGTGGCGATGGTAACGTCAGAAGATTCTCTGTCGAAAGCCATTGAGCACAACTTCTGGGCACCGCAGTACCGAAGTTATAAGCGCACGTCTTTCTGATCCGACGGTAGTAAAAGAAGTCCGGCTATGATCCAGACCAATGCCTTATGCATTGGTCTTTTTTTTCGTCCAAATTGCAGTACGTCGCGCAGATTAAGAAGTAATTCACTGAAAAGTGCTGAAAAAAGCTGCGAAGCCTGTGGATGCAGAGTCCAACGTATTGCGAACCCCGAACAGGTAAAGTAGCCTTGGATCCGATTTCCATCCGGTCATAACAGGGATACCTATGATTAAGCGACTTATAGCTGGCGTTTTCGGCATCATTATTCTGATGCTGGCTGTCGCTATTGGGCTTGATCAGTGGATAAGCTTACGTACCCAGCCCTACATTTATGACGAAGTACAAACCCTGCCGCACCGTCAGGTCGGCGTGGTGCTCGGAACAGCGAAGTATTACCGCACCGGCGTCATTAATCAGTATTACCTGTACCGGATTCAGGGCGCGATTAATGCCTACAACAGCGGCAAGGTAAAATATCTGCTGCTGAGCGGTGACAATGCACAGCAAAGTTATAACGAGCCGAGCACCATGCGCCGCGACCTGATTGCCGCCGGTATTCCCGCCAGCGATATCGTGCTCGACTACGCCGGATTCCGTACGCTCGACTCCATCGTGCGTACCCGCAAAGTCTTCGACACTAACGATTTCATCATTATCACCCAGCGTTTCCACTGCGAACGCGCGCTGTTTATCGCGCTGCACATGGGCATTCAGGCACAATGTTTCGCCGTACCATCGCCAAAAAATATGCTCAGCGTGCGCAGCCGCGAGATCTTCGCCCGCCTCGGCGCGCTGACGGATTTGTATCTGCTTAAACGCGAACCCCGCTTCCTTGGCCCGCTGATCCCTATTCCTGCGGTACACACCATTCCGGACGATGCCCAGGGCTACCCGGCGGTAACACCGGAACAACTGCTGGCATTACAACAGCAACTTGAAGCCGAGAAGAAAGCCGCTATCGCCAAAGCCGCGGCAGATAAGGCAGCAGCGGATAAAGCTGCTGCGGAAAAAGCAGCCGCAGACGAAGCGGCCAGAGTCAAAGCGGAGCAGGAAGCCAATGACGCCGCTCAGGCTGAAACCGAGGATGCCGCACCGGCACCGCAACCTGAACCACCGAAACCGGTAGGCAGAAATCCATTCCAGCAGTGATCGCCGGACTGCTCCTCCCCTGTGAAAGGGTTTGGCCTTTAGTGCCTCACCTTCGCAGGGGAGGGAGCAGTCGGTGCCGAATTTACGACAGCAAAAAGGCCGCGTATGCGGCCTTTTGTTTTTACTGCCCGAAAACTTATTTCTTCTTGGCGTATTTCAAAGAGTCCAGCGCCACCGCGAAGATGATGATGCTGCCCTTGATAATGTACTGCCAGTAAGGGTTCACGCCGATGTAGGTCAGGCCGTAGTTGATGACGGTGAAAATCAGCACCCCTGTCACCACCCCTGCCACAGAACCCACACCACCGGCGAATGACACGCCGCCGACCACACAGGCTGCGATGGCATCGAGTTCATACATAAAGCCGAGGTTGTTGGTCGCACTGCCGATACGCCCTGCTTCCAGTAAACCGCCGAACGCATAGAACACACCAGACAATGCATAAATCATAATCAGGTTTAACGGGACGTTAACGCCGGAAACTTTCGCGGCTTCCGGGTTACCACCGATAGCAAAGATGTTTTTACCGAAGCGGGTTTTGTTCCACAACACCCAGACAAAGGCGATCGCAATCAGCGCGTAGAACGTAATGTAGGAAAGCTTCAGACCACCTAAATGGATAAAGCCTTGTGCAAACTGGGAGAAGCCCGGGTCAAAGCCTGCCACCGGTGAAGAACCAACATAATCGTAATACAGGGAGTTAATCCCGTAGACGATAATCATTGTGCCCAGCGTGGTAATAAACGGCGTTACGTTCAGGTAAGCGATAATAATACCGTTCAGCAAACCAATTAATGCACCAACAATACACACGGTCAGAATAACCAGCGGAATGGGCACCACTTCCAGATTCGGGAAAACTTTGTTGACGTTGTCCATCGCCTGCAACATGGTGGCCGCAACAACCGCTGCTAACCCGACCTGACGCCCGGCTGACAGGTCAGTACCCTGGGTGACGATAAGCCCTGCCACGCCCAGAGCGATAATAACGCGCACGGATGACTGAGTCAGAATGTTACTTAAGTTGACGAGACTGAGGAAGCTCGGATCCTGGATGATAATAATGGCCAGTAAGACCAGCAGGACCACATAAATCCCGCCCTCTTTTAAATAAGTGAGCACACTTTTCTTATTTAATGCTTTCATAATAAGAACCCTTAAAAATTAGAGATGCAAGGAAGCCAGGCGTAATATTTCGTTCTGCGAGGTATTTTTAGTTTCAACAATACCCGCAACCTGTCCATTACTCATAACCAATATTCTGTCAGTAATACCCAGCAACTCCGGCATTTCAGAGGAGATAATAATGATCCCCTTCTCTTTTTTCGCCAACTCGGTGATTAACTGGTAAATTTCAAACTTAGCGCCAACATCAATGCCGCGCGTCGGTTCGTCCAGCATTAATATCTCAGGGTTGGTTAATAACCAGCGCCCGATAATAACTTTTTGCTGATTACCGCCCGACAATGAACCAATGCTGGTTTTATGTCCCGGCGTTTTCACCCGCATGGAATCGATAACCCATTGGGTATCGCTTTTCATCCGGGCAGTGTCGAGTAAACCGGCTCTATTTTTATATTGACGAATATTAGAAATCAGCGAGTTAAAGCCGATGTCCAGATATGCATAAATACCGGTGGAACGACGTTCTTCCGTCACCAGTGCAAAACCATGGTTAATGGCTTCATTGGCACTGTGATTATTAATTTTTTTGCCGTGTAATTTAATGGTTCCGGCGACTTTCTCGCGGATACCAAATAACGTCTCGACGATATCTGTACGTTTTGCACCGACTAAACCGGCAATTCCGAGGATTTCCCCTTTGTGTAAATCAAAGGAAATATCACGAATGGAAGGCTGGCGCAGCGAGGTCAGATTACGGACTTCGAGGATAACTTCACCCGGTACGTTCTGGCGGTCAGGGAAACGCTGGCTCAGTGAGCGGCCGACCATCATGGAAATGATTTTATCCATGTCCAGGCCTTCCAGCGGCTGAGTAATAATCCACTGACCGTCGCGCAGAATGGTTATCTCATCGCACAGCTGGAAGATTTCTTCCATCTTATGCGAGATATACACAATGCCGCAGCCACGATCTTTCAGCTTACGGATGATGGTGAACAGATGGTTCACTTCCTTTTCCGTCAGCGAGGACGTCGGTTCGTCCATAATGACGATTTTTGCATTGTAGGAAAACGCCTTAGCGATTTCGATCATCTGCATCTGCGAAACGGACAACTTACCGACCTTGTCGCGCGGGTCGATATCAATGTCCAGTTCGTCGAAAATCGCCTTGGTGTCTTTGTACATTTTGTCCTGATCGACAAATAGTCCTTTGGTCGGATAACGTCCCAGCCACATGTTGTCCATGACCGTACGTTGCAACACCAAGTTTAATTCCTGATGGACCATCGACACGCCCTGTTCCAGCGCTTCTTTCGAGCTTTTAAAATTAACTTCCTGTCCCTGAAAAAGAATGGTACCGGAATCTTTGCTGTATATCCCGAAAAGGCATTTTAATAATGTGGATTTACCGGCGCCATTTTCACCCATCAGGGCGTGAATAGAATGAGGACGCACTTTTAAATTCACATTATCTAACGCCCTGACGCCAGGAAATGATTTATTGATACCACTCATTTCCAGAAGGAATTCGTCCGGTTTTGATGTTGTGTCAGATAACGTATTATCGGCCATAGTTATACCTGGCTAAAGATAAAAATAAACGGGTGTATTAATACCTGATGTCAGCCCTGCGTATGGCCGGTATACGCACCACACGCAGAGCGACATGACGTCCTGTCAGATAAGCATTAACGTCTAATCATACTTAGTCTTTATTTACGGCTTAACCGCAATTATTTTTGCCACTGCTTAGCTTTGTTTTTTATTGCTGTCTGTCTTTACTGCTGCCGCTGCATTCTTATTTCACGAAGGAAGACAGGTTGTCTTTATCCACAGCGACGTAAGGAATACGCACGACTTTGTTTTCGATTTTCCAGTTAGTCCCTTCGGCCGCTGGTTTACCGTCAGCCAGATTTCTCGCCAGATCAAACGTGGCTTTCGCCTGATTGTTTGCATCGTTCAACACGGTACCGGCCATTGCGCCAGATTTCACCAGTGCCAGCGCTTCTGACAGGGCATCCACACCAAATACCGGAATGCTGGTTTTGTTATGGGATTTCAGCGCTTCTACAGCACCCATTGCCATCGCATCGTTGTTGGCGATAACCACTTCGATTTTGTTAGCGTTAGGACCGGACAACCACGCATCCATCTTGTCTTTCGCCTGTGCGGTATCCCACATGGCGGTATCAAGCTGCAGTTGTTGAGTTTTCAGGCCTTCTTTACCATTCAGGGTGCTGATGACGTACTTAGTACGCGCTTCAGCATCCGGATGGCCCGGCTCGCCTTTGATCAGCACGTATTGGATCACGCCGTCTTTGTTCAGATCCCAGGCCGGGTTAGCTTTCCAGTGTTTAGCAATCAGCTCACCCTGGATCACGCCAGATTCTTTAGAATCAGTCCCGACATAATAGGCTTTGTCGTAGCTGTCTAAATCTTTACGGGAAGGTTCTTTGTTATAGAAAACGACAGGAATGCCAGCACCGCGGGCTTTTTCAATGATGACCGGGGCAGCAGCCGGGTCAACCAGGTTAATGGCCAACGCTTTAACACCCTTCGCCAGCATAACGTCAACCTGGTCGTTCTGGGTAGACTGGCTGTTTTGCGAGTCATTCATCAGCAGTTGCACATCTGGAGTGGCTTTCGCATCTTTCTCAATGGCTTTACGAACTTCGGACATGAAGTTGTCGTCATATTTGTAGATGGTGACACCGATTTTAGTATCAGCAGCATGTGCGGCAAAACCAAACATCATGCTTGCAGCCAGAGTCGCCAGGGTGAAGACCTTCTTATTCATTTGTATCTCCGGTTATGTAGGGTGTTACAGAATTTGGCACCGGAAATCCCTGCGGGAGCAGTACAGCTCCACGTCACGATTGTGGGTGCCTGCCATCCTTGACTTATAACGTCCTGACTCGCTGTGAAACAAGTCCGGCAAACCGGACCCAAATTGAATCATATTGAAAACGAATGAATCATAATGCGCCCGATGTTAATAAACTGTGAAAGTTCTCACAGATTGAAAACGGTTACATCGCGTTATTTGATCAATAAGTGACGGGTGCCACATTTTGCCAGGGAGCTACCGAGTGGCGTCTGACCAGCGTAGGCATGAAGCAATGCGAAACGCCCGTAGCTAACTGTTCTGCCGCACCTTTTAAAGCCAGTTCAGTGGCAAGCGTCGCCATGGAAACGATCGGATAACGCACGGTGGTCATTTTCGGGCTGGTATAGCGGGCAATCGGAATGTCATCAAAACCGATCAGCGAAAAGTCATCGGGAATGTTAATTCCGTTTTCTTTCAACACGGCCATCGCCCCCGCAGCCATCGAATCGTTGTAGGCAAACACCGCGCTGAGGTGCAGATTACGCCCGAGCAGTTCCACCATTGCCGCTTCCCCGCCCTGCAGATCCGGCGAACTTTGCGCCCGCCATGCGGCAGGGGGCGCATCTCCGCTCTGATGTGCCTGCGTCATTGCCTGCGAATAGCCCTGGTAGCGCTGCAAATCGTCTTCGATGCCATGACTTGAACCGATGTAACCAATGCGCTGGTGCCCCTGAGACAGCAACAAACGCGTCGCCATTTCCGCGCCACTGACGTTGTTAAGCCAGACACAGCGGTGCTCGTAGCCCGGAATGACACGGTTAATCAGCACCATGCCCGACACCTGATCCATAAATCGCGAAAGCTCGTCATCC
The DNA here is from genome assembly GCF_000745615.1 of Rahnella sp. WP5. NCBI lineage: Bacteria > Pseudomonadati > Pseudomonadota > Gammaproteobacteria > Enterobacterales > Yersiniaceae > Rahnella > Rahnella sp. WP5. The sequence goes on from NZ_KN050720.1 coordinate 318,805, forward strand.
CCCAGCGCCTTGGAATGCACAATGAGTGCGTTACAGCGCTGACGAATCAGAACTTCAATGGCATACCTTTCTTTTTCAGCAATATGATAGCTGTTGCCTATCAGGACGTATTTCTGATGCTGCTGCGCGACGGTATCAACGGCTTTCACCAGCGCGCCAAAGAACGGGTCTGAAACATCCATCACCACCACGCCGATGGTATCGCTGCTTTGCGTCGCCAGTGCCTGCGCATTGGCATTGGGCCGGTATCCCAGCGTGGCGACAGCCTGTAACACCTGCTCGCGCGCTTCTTTGCTGGCAATAGACGGATTGTTCAGAACACGTGACACGGTGGCGACAGAAACCCCCGCCAGCCGGGCGACATCACGAATTGTGACCATGCGTCGCTCCGTGATCAGTCAGGGAATGGTACGGAGGAATACGGAAATTTTTGACCCAGGAGGTAAAGAAACCAGACAAAGAGAAGCGAGGTGAAGTGCGCATGGCGTTTCCTTTTTTAGTGTAGTGGTCATCGGAGAGGCACGACCGCTATCCTAAACATTTTGCGAAAACGCCTGCGTGAATCTCGTCACAGGAAAGAAAACGTTTACATACAAATATGCAACCTTCATCCCAAATCCATCATTTAGGATGATATATCAACGTCAGGTTCAGGCAGCTTTTAGTTCTTCACCCGCTGCTTTCGCCGTCAGTTGACGCCAGAGCCACTCCACCGGCCCCTGGCGGAAATGACGCAACCACAGCAATGTCACCAGCACATTGCACGCCCAGACCAGCGGCACCAGTGCGACCAGTTGCAGGCGGTCGAAGTGCTGATAGAAGCCGAAAACATTGAAGAAGGTGATGCAGATGAGCGTCTGTAACAGGTAATTGGTCAGTGCCATACGGCCAGTCTGCGAAATCCAGTGCGTGACGCGCCAGCGGGAAATCAGCGGCCAGAAGCCGTAACACAGCGCCAGATAGCTCACCGCCTGCATCAGCGAGCCAATTTCACGCGGCACCTGCAACAGAAAACCGCTCCAGCGGTAGTCCCAGCCGGTACGGTATTGCAGATAAATCGCCGGGATCTGAATCAGCAATGAAAGCGGTAACAGTACGGCGGCGACCTTGCGGTAATGCGAGACGCGAAACGCACCTTTCAGCCATCCGCTGCGCATCAGGCCGGAGCCAATAAGCATGGCGCCCGCCAGTTCCCAGCCGTATTGCGCGCCAATCGCCAGCAAACTGGACGACAGTAAATCGAGCCGGTTGCGGATAGCTTCCCAACCCCCTTTCAGCCGCCAGTATTGTTCATACTGAATTTCTGCCGGTCCCGGAAGCCAGAAACTACCGGGCTTTGGCGAGGTAATAAACCCCAGCATCGCCAGCACCGCCACACCGATCAGATACAAAATGATGCCCGTTGAAATCAGCGACTGACTGCTGCGCCCTTCCCGCACCATCCTCCAGCACACCAGACCAATCAGCCCGTATGACAGCAAAATATCACCGTCCCACATCAGGGTGGCATGAAGAAAACCGCACAGTAATAAAATCGACAGCCGGGCCTGGATCCAGTGTTTGCCGCGCGGCAGCAATAAAAACAGACCGCCGCCAAACAGCATGGCGAACATCATCAGGAATTTGCCTTGCGCCAGCGCGTCGAGCACCGCCCAGGTCCAGGTATCAGAAGCTGAAGGCGTTCCGGCAAATGCCGGATTCAGGTAAGCGGCTTTCGGTAAACCGAAGGCGCTGATATTGAGCAGGAGAATGCCAAAAATGGCGAGGCCACGGGCAAAGTCGAGCGTGGCAATACGTGAGCGCACCCTGACATTCCTTTTGAAGATTATTGAGATATTTAAGAATAAGGGAAGAAAATCAGGGTGGCTACCATCCAAGTAAATGAAGTTGCAGCATGGCAGCCAGTGCGTAGAGCCCGATGAGCTGACTGATGTCAGTGATTCGGGTCTCCGAACGCAGCGAACACCGCTGCGGCTTTAGTTACGACGGATGGCGGACGGTTCTTAAAAATTCTTGACGCGTATTCTGGCTGGATTTGAAAAGACCACCGAGCGAAGTCGTCGTCGTTGCGCTGGTCGCGTCACGCACACCGCGCGCTTTCACGCAGTAATGCACCGCATCAATGGAAACCGCGACATTGGTGGTGCCGAGCAGAGTTTGCAGGGCAACCAGTATCTGCTGGGTCAGACGCTCCTGAACCTGCGGGCGCTGTGAGAAGAACTGCACGATGCGGTTGATTTTCGACAGGCCGATTACGGTGTCTTTCGGGATATACGCCACAGTCGCTTTGCCGTCGATGGTCACGAAATGGTGTTCGCAGGTGCTGGTCAGGGTGATATCGCGCACGGTGACCATTTCATCCACTTTCATCTTATTTTCGATGACGGTGATTTTCGGGAAGTTGGCGTAATCAAGTCCGGAGAAGATTTCATCCACATACATCTTGGCGATGCGGTGCGGCGTTTCCGCCAGACTGTCATCGGAAAGATCCAGATTGAGAAGCTGCATGATGCCGGTCATATGTTCCTGGATCCGCTGCTTGCGCGTTTCATTGTCGATCGGCAAAGCTTCACGCAGAGGGGTTTCCAGACCACGGGCTAACAGGGCCTCGTGAACCAAAATGGCTTCTTTACTCAGGATTGGCATTCTTTCTTCTCCGGCAGATGTAATCACTTTGACGCAGATCACGCTAAAATGAGGTGGCTTACTGTAGTAGAGAGCCGGTTCAGAATCCAGTGAATGTGCTTCATGATGGATGAAATAGCTGCAACTTATCGTTTATGCCGGAAGACCAGCGCACCCGCAATAATGAAACCGGCCAGCGCGACATACAGCGCAGGCTCCAGACGATGGGTCAGCGCGGTAGAAATCGCCGACAGAACCGGTCCGAATAACTGGCCGACGGCGTAACCGGTCGTCAGCAATCCGGCCATATAACGGCTGTGATTGGGTGCAAGCTCGCGGCTGTATTGTAAGGCCAATTGCACCACGCTGAGGAAACCACCACCGGTCAGTAACGCGCCGAGTACCAGACCACTGACGCCCGGCACCACTTCCGCGCACAAAATCCCCAGCCCCTGGATCCATAGTGTCAGCGCCAGGCGGGTATGCGTAGTCAGACAATGGCGGGTAAGAATACCGATGATGATGCCGATAACCGCAGCGCCGCCAAACACCGGCCAGACAAACTGCGCGAACAGACTGTCAGGAAAACGTGCACTCGCCATCTGAGATAAAAACGTCGCGGGCAGGATATAACCAAAGCCCGCCAGACTGTAACTCCACACCAGACGCTTCAGCGCAGGCGTCATCACCAGTGGCTCAGTCGCCATGTGCGAACGGTGCAGGTCGCCTTTGCGCGGCAGATTCGGCGTGATAATTGCCACGAAAATCAGCGCCAGCACGCCGTAAACACACCAGGCCTGCGCTGAGGTGAGCTGCAAACTGTGAATACCCACCGCTAACATGCCGCTGAGGAAAATCCCCGCGCCCGGCCCGGCAAACACCGCGGCACTCATTGCCGGACGGCCATAATGCGCCAGCCGTTCGTTACACCACGCTGATACCATGACCATCGCCCAGCCGCTGGTCCAGCCGATCAGGAAGCGCACAATACTGTGCAGCACTTCGCCGGAAATTACCGCCGACAGCAATGTCAGGATCACGCCGCCCCACACGCCCAGCCACAAACGGCGTTCAAGATGTTTGCTGGCACGCATGCCATCAAACGCGCCACACAGATAACCGAGATAGTTGAACGCGGCGACCAGCCCCGCGCCGGTCAGGCTGAACTGATGTTCAGCTATCATTAAAGGAACCTGCGGCGTAAAGGCAAAACGCCCGATACCCATCGCGACGACAAAAGCCAGAAAACCACTCAGCGCAATACGAAAAGCCATAACCGCTCCGTCAAAAGAAACCGCAATGCAACATATTAGAAACAGTGAGTAAACATACTCAAAGCCTGTCGCCGAAAACAGCAGATTTCTTAAAAGAAAGTTAATTGGAAGTTGTCGCTATGATGCCTTATGGATACAATCACGGAAACTGAATAATACAAACCAACTTGTTTACGATTAGAGAACACAGGAACCCATCATGGATCTCACTCAGTTACGGATGTTTTGCTGCGTAGCGGAAACCGGTTCGCTGGCGCGTGCGGCAGAGCAACTGCATCGTGTCCCGTCGAACCTGACCACCCGACTGCGTCAGCTCGAACTCGAACTGGGCACCGATCTGTTTATCCGCGAGAAGCAACGCATCCGCCTGTCCGCCATGGGCCATAACTTCCTCAACTATGCCGAGCGCATTCTGGCGCTGAGCGACGAAGCGATGAGCATCATGCATGCCGGTGAACCGGCCGGGAATTTCGCGCTGGGGTCGATGGAAAGCACGGCGGCAACACGCCTGCCTTCTTTGCTCGCCGCTTATCATCAGAAGTTTCCGCAAGTGGCGCTGTCGCTGGTGACGGCGACTTCCGGAGAAATCATCGACAGCGTGCGTGCCGGACGTCTCGCCGCAGCCCTGGTTGATGGTCCGATCGATTTTGACGATATCAATGGCTGTATTTCTTTTCGCGAACGCATGGTGGTGATTACCCCGCCGGGCGAGTCACCGCTGGAAGTGCCTGCGGGTCGCAGCGGCCACACCGTTTTTGCATTCCGCCCCAGTTGTTCCTACCGCCAGCGTTTACAGGGCTGGATCAAACACATGAATGTGCCGGTCGCTAACACCCTGGAGATTCAGTCCTATCATTCCATGATGGCCTGTGTCGCCAGCGGTGCGGGTATCGCCATGATCCCGCGTTCTGTGCTGGAACAATTGCCCGGCCACGAGCGGGTAGAAATTCACGAAATGCCGGATGAATTCGCCGATACCGCCACCTGGCTTATCTGGCGCCGGGATGCGTTCAGCCCGAATGTCCGGGCGCTGAAAGAACTGATCATCGAACAGAATGACGGGGTGATCCCGTTACTGAAACATCCGCTCGCCGCAGAACACGATCCGGCGTTGCATCCGACTTATTAACTTAAAATCCGAATAAGTAAAAACACCTGACTGGAGCTAAAAAATGCAAATGATCAAAACACGTGCGGCCGTCGCCTGGGGCCCGAATCAACCTCTGTCCATCGAAGAAGTGGATTTGATGCCGCCGCAAAAAGGCGAAGTGCTGGTGCGTATTGTCGCCACCGGTGTTTGTCATACTGATGCTTACACGCTGTCCGGCAAAGATCCGGAAGGTGTTTTCCCGGCGATCCTCGGCCATGAAGGCGGCGGTGTCGTCGAAGCCGTCGGCGAAGGTGTCACCAGCGTGGCCGTGGGCGACCACGTGATCCCGCTGTACACACCGGAATGTGGCGAGTGTAAGTTCTGCAAATCCGGCAAGACCAACCTGTGTCAGGCGATCCGCACCACACAAGGTAAAGGCCTGATGCCGGACGGCACCACCCGTTTCTTTAAAGACGGCAAGCCAATTTTCCATTACATGGGCACATCCACCTTCTCCGAATACACTGTGGTGCCTGAAATCTCCCTGGCGAAAATCAACAAAGAAGCGCCGCTGGAAGAAGTGTGTCTGCTCGGTTGTGGCGTGACCACCGGGATGGGCGCGGTCATCAACACCGCTAAAGTGAAAAAAGGCGACACCGTGGCGATCTTCGGTCTCGGCGGGATTGGTCTTTCTGCGATTATCGGCGCGGTGATGGCTGGCGCAGGCCGCATCATCGGTATCGATCTGAACACCAGCAAATTCGATCTGGCGCGTAAACTCGGCGCAACTGATCTGATCAACCCGAAAGATTTCGACAAGCCGATTCAGGAAGTGATCGTCGAAATGACCGATGGCGGCGTGGACTTCTCCTTCGAATGTATCGGTAACGTCAATGTGATGCGTTCCGCACTGGAATGCTGCCACAAAGGCTGGGGCGAATCTGTCATCATCGGCGTGGCCGGTGCAGGCGAAGAAATCTCCACCCGCCCCTTCCAGCTGGTGACAGGCCGCGTATGGCGTGGTTCTGCTTTCGGTGGTGTGAAAGGCCGCAGCCAGTTGCCGGGCCTTGTGCAACGTTATCTGGACGGCGAATTCGCCCTGAACGATTTCATTACCCACACCCTGCCGCTGGAAGAAATCAACCAAGCCTTTGACCTGATGCACGAAGGGAAATCTATCCGTACGGTTATTCATTTTAATAAGTAAGGAATGTGTCAATGAGCAGCTCGATTGAACTACTCGAAGAACACCGGATGTTTGGCGGCTGGCAGCAGCGCTACCGCCATACCTCTGAGAGCCTGAATTGCAGCATGACGTTCAGCATTTATCTGCCTCCGGCGCAACACGACGCGCCGCAGCCGGTGCTGTACTGGCTTTCGGGCCTGACCTGTAATGATGAAAACTTCACGATCAAAGCCGGGGCGCAGCGCGTCGCGGCAGAACTCGGTGTGATTCTGGTGATGCCGGATACCAGCCCGCGCGGTGAAGGTGTCGCCAACGACGACGGTTACGATCTCGGTCAGGGCGCCGGTTTTTACCTGAATGCCACGCAGGCGCCGTGGGCAGCGCATTACCGGATGTACGATTACCTGCTTGATGAACTGCCTGCGCTGATCAGCGACCATTTCAAGGTCAGCGAACGTCAGTCGATTTTCGGCCACTCAATGGGCGGCCACGGTGCGCTGATGCTGGCGCTGCGTAATCCGCAGCGTTTCTGTTCGGTGTCAGCGTTTGCGCCCATCGTGAATCCGGCTCAGGTGCCGTGGGGACGTAAAGCGTTCAGCGCGTATCTGGGGGATGACGAAAGTCAGTGGCTACAATACGACAGTTGCCACCTGCTGAGTTCATTGCCAGCGGATCAAAAATCGTTCCCGATTTTAGTCGATCAGGGCGATAGCGATCAGTTCCTGGCGGATCAGCTACAACCGGCAAAACTGGCGGAGATCGCCCGACAACGCGGCTGGCCGTTACAACTGCGGGTTCAGCCGGGGTACGATCACAGTTACTTTACGATTGCGTCATTTGTGGAAGATCACCTGAAATTCCATGCGGAGTTTTTGCACTCCCCTTCATGAGTGCAGGTTCCTAAAAATAGAAGCCATCTGCTTCTCCCCTGCGAAGGGGGAGAAGCAAAAATCTCAATTCTTCAATTTCGGATCCAACGCATCCCGTAATCCATCCCCCAGCAAATTAAACGCCAGTACGGTCAGGAAGATTGCCAGGCTCGGGAATATGGCGACGTGCGGCGCCATGACCATATCGGCGCGGGCTTCGTTGAGCATCGCGCCCCACTCCGGCGTCGGGGGCTGTGCGCCCATACCCAGGAACGACAAACTGGCGGCGGTAATGATCGAGGTACCGATACGCATGGTGAAATACACCACTATCGATGACAACGTGCCCGGCAGGATGTGGCGGAATAAAATCGTGGCGTCAGAGGCGCCAATGCTGCGCGCCGATTCAATATAGGTTTGCTGTTTGAGTACCAGCGTGTTGCCGCGCACCAGTCGCGCAAAGGCAGGAATGCTGAAAATCGCCACGGCAATGATCACGTTCGACATGCCATTGCCCATCACCGCCACGACGGCAATCGCCAGCAAAATACCGGGGAAAGCAAACAGGACGTCACAGACGCGCATGGTGATGCGATCCCACCAGCCTTCGTAATATCCCGCCAGCAAGCCGAATACCGTGCCGATTGCCGCGCCGAGCACCACAGAAAGGACACCAGCCGTCAGTGAAATCCGTGTACCCATCAGAATACGGCTGAAAATATCACGCCCCAGCGAATCCACACCCAGCCAGTGGATCAGCGACGGGCCTTCGTTCAGACGGTCGTAATCAAAATAATTTTCCGGGTCAAAGGGCACCAGCCACGGCGCAAGAATGGCCGCGGCAATCAGCAGCAGGATAAAAACTCCCGCAATCATCGCAATGTGCTGCCGTCGAAAACGACGCCAGAACGCTTTCCACGGTGTCCTTCCCGCCTGTGGTTGCACAGTTCCCGGCGTGATTACCGGTAAACCCGCGAGTACGGCATTTCGCCGCCAGTTTTTCATGCGCTTACTCACTTGTATCGGATGGAAGGGTTGATGACGGCGTACAGCATGTCCACCAGCAGATTGATGAGGATAAATTCCAGCGAGAACAACAGCACTTCTGCCTGAATCACCGGATAATCGCGCATCTCAACCGAATCGACCAGCAACCGCCCTAACCCCGGCCAGTTGAACACTTTCTCCACGACAATCGAACCGCCGAGCAGGAAGCCAAATTGCAGTCCCATCATAGTCACGACGGGGATCATCGCGTTACGCAGGCCATGTTTGACCACGACCACCGCTTCGTGCACGCCTTTGGCGCGCGCAGTACGCATATAATCTTCCTGCATCACTTCGACAAAAGAGGCGCGGGTAAAGCGGGCCATGATCGCCGCCACCGCTGCACCGAGTGTGACAGAAGGGAGAATATAGTGCTGCCAGCTGTCAGCGCCCACCGTCGGCAACCAGCCCAGTTCAACAGAGAAGATTTGCATCAGCAGCATACCCAGCGCGAAGGCCGGGAAGGAAATACCGGAAACGGCGAGCGCCATGCCCAGTCTGTCCGGCCAGCGGTTACGCCACACGGCGGATACCACGCCAATTACCAGCCCGAAAATCACCGACCACACCATGCTGGTCAGCGTCAGCCAAAAGGTCGGCATAAAGCGCGAACTGATTTCATCAATGACCGGGCGTTTTGAGACCATTGAGTGGCCGAAATCACCGGTCAGCGCATTGCCAAAGAAAGTGAAGAATTGCTGATAAAGCGGTTTATCCAGCCCCAAATCCTGACGCACCAGCGCCACCACGCTGGCGTCGGCATCCTGCCCGGCCATCAGCCGCGCCGGATCGCCCGGCAGCAGATGCACAAATAAAAACACCAGCACGGCCACAATCAGCAGTGTCGGGATCAGTCCGAGTAATCGTTTTAAAAAATAATTAAGCATGATTCGCTGTCTGTGATTTCACGGTAGACATCCATGTTCCGGACCCGGAACACACGAGTTCAGGGCACGCACGCTGTGCGCCACGCGCCCTGAAAGCATCACCGCCTGTTATTTCACATCTGCATTGTCAAAGCTGAAGGCCGTATCGGGCATCACATAGAAGCCGGTCAGACGTTTGTTTTTGGCTGAAACCAGACGTTCAGTGACCAGGAACGCCCACGGCGCATCGCTCCAGATTTGCTTCTGGGCATCAGCGTACAGTTTAGCTTTCTCAGCTTTGTCAGTCGTTTTCAGCGCATCGGACAAATCTTTATCCACCTGCGCATTGCTGTAGAACGCGGTATTGAACTGCTTCGGTGGCGCGGCCTGTGTGGAGAACAGCGGAGACAACGCCCAGTCTGCTTCACCGGTAGACGCCGACCAGCCGGTGTAGAACATGCGGATGCCCGCCTCTTTCTGCCCCACATTCTCAACCTGCGCAGCACGCTGTGCGGCATCCATGGCGGTGACCGTCACTTTGATACCGACCTGCGCCAGTTGCTGCTGGGTGAACTGCAACACTTTCTGCGCCGTGCTGTTATTGTGCGACGACCACAGCGTAGTGGTGAAACCATCCGGGTAACCGGCTTCTTTCAGCAATGCTTTGGCTTTTGCCGGATCATACGGCCACGGTTTAAATTTCGCGGCGTATTCGATGCCCTGCGGCAATGGCCCTTCAGACGGCACAGCATAACCGGCAAACGCCACTTTGATCAGCGCCTGCTTGTTAATCGCGTAGTTAATCGCCTCACGCACTTTCACATTGTCGAACGGTTTTTGCGTGACATTGAAACTGATGTAGCGATGCAGAATCGACGGCGCAGTCACCAGATCCAGTTTGGCATTTTTCTCCAGCAAGGCTGCCTGTTCGTAAGGCACCGGGAACGCCAGATCCGCTTCGCCGGTTTGCAGCATCGCTGCCCGGGTGTTGTTATCTGCCACCGGACGCCAGGTAATGGTATCGAGTTTCGGCTCACCTTTTTTCCAGTAACCGTCAAACTTCTTCACTTTCACAAAGTCAGTCTGGTTCCATTGTTCAAGCGTATACGGGCCGGTACCGACCGGATGGAAACCGATGTCTTTGCCGTATTTGGTCAGCGCCGCCGGGGAAATAATCACCGCAGACGGGTGCGCCAGAATGTTGATAAAGGCGGAGAACGGCGCTTTCAGCGTGATTTTCACCGTGGTGTCATCAACAGCTTCAGTGCTGGCGATATTTTTAAACAGGTTATAACGCTTGAGGTGACTGTCCGGGTTACTGGCTCGATCAAAGTTGACCTTCACCGCCGCCGCATTGAAATCGGTGCCGTCCTGGAATTTGATGCCCGGATGCAGTTTGATGGTGTAAACCAGACCGTCTTTACTGACGGTATAGCTGTCCGCCAGAACGTTTTCCAGTTTCATATCTTTATCAAAGCCAAACAGACCCTGATAGAAAGATTTGGCGACCGCCTGCGATAAGGTGTCGTTAGCGTCATACGGATCAAGCGAGGTGAAGTTAGAACCTACGGCGATAACCACGTCTTTTGCCGCCCATGCAGAAGCCGACGCCAGCGAACCGAAAACAGCGGCAGCGAGCACGGCCTGACGGACAACGTTCTTACCTTTAGATTTCTGCTGATTCATGTCAGTTCCTTTTCCTGTCTTACCCGTTTGTCTTACTAAGAATTGACGGCTCAAAATAAGCCGCCACAAAAATCAGTAAATACCCGCAATCGTATGTCTGGCGACGAAATGGCCTTCGCCCACCTTCACCAATGGCATCACCACCGGGTCATCGTGCAGCCCGCGGATCGGGCTGGGGATTTCATCCACCAGCAGCGCCTGGTCTTTTCGCTTGTGCGCCGGATCGGCGACCGGTACAGCCGCCATCAGTTTGCGGGTGTACGCATGTTGGGGTGTTTCAAATACCGCACGGCGTGAGCCGATTTCCACTATCTGCCCGAGATACATCACCGCCACGCGGTGGCTGATGCGCTCAACAACGGCCATATCGTGAGAAATAAACAAAAATGCCAGACCAAACTCTTTCTGCAAATCCATCAGCAGATTGATGATTTGCGCGCGGATAGACACATCCAGCGCCGAAACCGATTCATCGGCAATCACCACTTTTGGATTAAGCGCCAGCGCACGTGCAATGCAAATTCGCTGCCGCTGGCCGCCGGAAAACTCATGAGGATAGCGCTGCGCGTGTTCCGGCAGCAGTCCGACTTTTTCCAGCAACCACGCCACACGGGCTTCGGCTTCTGCGCCTTTTGCCAGATTGTGAACCAGCAGCGGTTCCATAATGGAATATCCTACCGTCAGGCGCGGATCGAGCGAGGCGTAGGGATCCTGAAAAATAAACTGGATATCACGGCGCAGATGTTGCAGTTCACTGCCGCCGATATCAGTCAGCGTCTGGCCGTTAAAGGTGATGGTGCCCCCCTGACTCTTCACCAGTTTTAGCAGCGAACGGCCGGTGGTGGATTTACCACAGCCTGACTCCCCCACCAGCGCCAGCGTTTCACCGGGATGCAAATCAAAACTGACTTTTTCCACGGCATGAACCCGGCGGGTCACGCGATTGAAAATGCCGCTGCGCAGGTCGAACCGCGTAACCAGATCACGCACCTGCAATATCGGGGGCACGCCTGGCGTCAGGGTGTTTTGAATCAGTTCCGGATCGCTTTCCTGTTGCGTGGGTGCCGGGAAGCGTGCGGGCAGCGGTTTACCCGCCATCGAACCGAGTTTTGGCACCGCCGCCAGCAACGTCTGGGTATAAGGCGCCTGCGGAGAACGGAATATCGCGTTCACTTCCCCGGTTTCCACACTGTTGCCCTGATGCATCACCAGCACACGATCAGCAATTTCGGCCACCACCCCCATGTCATGCGTGATAAAAATCACCCCCATCTGCATCTCTTTTTGCAGCACCCGGATCAGTTGCAGAATTTGCGCCTGAATGGTGACATCCAGCGCCGTGGTCGGTTCGTCGGCAATCAGCAACGCAGGTTTACAGGAGAGTGCCATCGCAATCATCACCCGCTGGCGCATACCGCCGGAAAGCTGATGCGGGTAACTGTCGAGAATATTTCTGGCTTCGGGAATACGCACCAGATCCAGCATCCGTAATGCTTCCGCACGGGCTGCCCGGTGATCTTTATTTTGGTGCAAGCGGATCGATTCGGCGATTTGCTCCCCCACCGGGAAGACCGGATTGAGCGACGTCATCGGCTCCTGAAAAATCATCGCCATATCCGCGCCGCGCAGGTTACGCATGGCGGGCTGCGTGGCATTCATCAGATCGACTATCTCACCGTTACGGCGGCGCAACTGCATTTCACCTTGTGAAATCTTCCCCCCGCCCTGTTCCACCAGCCGCATCAGCGCCAGTGAGGTCACTGATTTTCCGGAACCCGATTCGCCAACAATCGCCAGCGTTTCACCGCGTTTTACCTGAAAACTGAGATGACTGACCGCCTGAATGACCTGCCTTTCATGGGAAAACTGCACGCTAAGCTGGCTGACGGCAAGCACGTGTTCGGGCGGCAAAATAAGAGGACCGTTCATCGGGCTGTTCATGAACGGTAAATGCTGACGACGGGCGCATCGCCCACACGGGCGAATCCACGGTACATGCCTTCGCTGTTGAAAGGCAGCACCACATTGCCAAATTTATCCACCGCAATCATCCCGCCGCTTCCCCCCAGGGGCAGCAGTTTTTCCTGCACAACTTTATGTGTGGCCTCTTCCAGTGAAAGGCCGGCGTATTCGATAAGCGCGGCCACATCATAGGCCGCCACCGTGCGCATAAACACTTCGCCGGTACCGGTGCTGGAAATCGCCACCGTATTATTGCTGGCGTAACAACCTGCGCCAATAATCGGCGAATCGCCGACGCGTCCGGCCTGTTTGTTGGTCATACCGCCAGTGGATGTGGCTGCCGCCAGATTGCCCAGCGCATCCATCGCCACCGCACCGACGGTACCGAATTTATGTTCAGGATCCAGCGGGTCAGCGTCGTTAAGCGAAGCGCCGTCGTGATCGAGCATGACACCCTGATCAGCGGCGATGGCCCGCTGCAACTGGTCGTAACGTTCCTGGGTGAAAAAATAGTCCGCCCCGACCATTTCCTGGCCGTGCTCACGGGCAAAGGCTTCCGCGCCCGCTCCGGTGAACATCACATGCGGGCTGACTTCCAAAATTTTGCGGGCGGTCAGGATCGGGTTACGGATATGATTTACGCCACTGATGGCCCCGGCATCGAGCGTCCGGCCATCCATAATGCAGGCGTCTAACTCATGCGTGCCCTGATGGGTAAAAACAGCCCCTTTTCCCGCATTAAATAACGGACACTCTTCGAGCAGACGCACCGCCTCGGTGACCGCATCCAGTGCACTGCCGCCGGAGGCCAGAATAGCCTGTCCGCAGGTGACTATTCTCTCCAGTTCGGCTAAATAAAGTCGTTCTTTTTCAGCGCTCATTGCCGCGCGGGTAATCGCCCCTGCACCACCGTGGATCGCAATAACCGGCCGCTTCTTGTCCGAAACGGAAGCCGCTGAATTATCAGTAGAAAAACTCATTAGCGCTGCACCTTTCGATGTTGTATTTATGTATAGGAAAATGTTGAGCTGTTTTTGACTATATTTAGCCCGCAACAGTATGTAAAGCGGAAATGTCGCACCATCAAAAAGTCGCTAATTGCTTAGATTGTTTAGGAAAAACAAATGCTGCAATTGAATATACCTGCGGGACAAATGACCAAAGAACAGCAATAATAAACGTCTTAACTACGGATAAAAGCATCTCTGGATAAGCTTTCCGCAGCTTTTTTATTTTCTCTTTTTAGGAAATCAGTTTATGGAAACTGTTTATAACCGCCGTCGGATTAATGTGATCTCATGGCTCAGCTATTTCTTTACCGGTGGACTGGTTTCCACTCTGGGCATTGTTATCGGGCCGGTGGCTACGGCATTTAACAAAGATCCGGGCTTTATCGGTCAAATGTTTTCCTTAATGAACATTGGCCTGTTCCTGCCCATTATGATCAGCGGCATTCTGATGCGTAAGTTTGATCTGGGCAAACAACTGATGACCGGCTCTTTCATTTCCGTGCTGGTGTGTATCGCACTGTTTATCATGCCGTCTATTACACTGTTCGGCGTGGGTGTGTTCCTGATCGGCGCCACGGCGGGCCTGATGATGTCTATCGGCAGCTATCTGGTCGTACGTATTAATGACGATCCGAAAAAACGTTCTGCGAACCTGATCTTTACCGACTTCTTCTTCGCGCTTTCCGGTATGACGCTGTCGCTGGTGCTGGGTTTCCTGTTCAAACATGGCGCAAGCTGGCTGGCGATGTACGGCATCATGGGTGTCCTGAGCCTGCTGATGATTTTACTGTGCGCGGGTCAGAAATTCCCGAATGTTCCGCAACCGGTTAAAAACGAATCGACGCACAACGTGGTGAAAGAGCCATGGGGCATCGCGGTCTTCTTCCTGTGTATTGCGCTGTTTGCTTTTGTCTTCACCGAGCTGGTCTTCACGCTGTGGATGCCAAGCTGGCTACATGAGCACTTCAGTATGGAAACGGACCGTGCCGCGATTTACATCACCACCTACTGGATGGTGAAAGCGATTGGCCTGTTCCTGAACCAGTTCACCGTGCGTTTCGTGAAACTGCGTACTTTCCTGCTGATTTCCGTGATTGTCGGCATGGCAAGCCTGGCGGTGCTGACCACCAGCAATTCGCCGACGCTGGTGCTCGTCGCCGTGGGTCTGTTCGGTTTCTGTAACTCAGGAATGTTCTCCGGTCTGATGAGCTACGGCAGCCTGCAGGTGAAAAACTCCCCGCCAACGCTGACCTCTGCGCTGCTGACCACCAGTTCCGTCGGCACGCTGATTTTCGCGTCCTTCTCGTCTTTCATCTACAACGAATACGGTTTGTTCTGGGCGCTGAATATCGCGACCATTTCCTATGCGTTGCTGGTGCTGATGGTGGTACTTGCCAGCCTGAAGAGCAAAGCAGAGAAAATTAACCACGAAGTCAGTGCACACTGAAAACCTTGTTTGAGCAATAAAAATCCGATCGCATTTTTGCGGTCGGATTTTTGGTGTCCATCCGCTCGACAATATATACACACCTCGAAACAATATTATCATCCCATATTATTTAATCCTCATTATTCATTACGTTAACGCCCACATATTACACATTCATAAACATCTTAAATTAAGTATTACTTAATATACAATTAATAACCTAAAAAATAAATATGCGTAGAATGTCCGCCAGACTCTTTAACAAAATCCTGACGGGACTAAATATAAAATGGGAAATAATCCGGGCAAATGGAAAACTGTAGCACTTAGATTAATAAAGCTTACCCCTCTGGCGATATCTATCTCTCTGGCTAATTACGCGCTTGCAACAGATATTAGTGATAAAGATGAATTTGGCAATGTGACAAATTTACCCGTGTTAGATATCAGCGGAATGGTCCCTTTTGACCTTTCCACCGAAGGGTATCTGGATGGCGTAAATGCGACCACCTGGTCGGAAGGCACCACTTCCAGTATTCCCGCCTTTTATATCCATGATGGCGGCACACTGACACAGTCAGTCGCGGCACCGGTGACGATCACCACTCAGGGCTCTTTAACTGAAGCGATGCTCATTTCCCGTGGCGGAAGCGTTGATTTACTCGGACCGCTTACTGTCAACACTTACGGCCAAAGTAAAGGCATTATGATGGAAGGAATAGGAACCTCTTTCCTTTCTAAAAATGATGTTACCGTAAATATTTATAATAACAACACCCCCGGATTCACGGTGAATAATAATGCCACCGCGACGATTGCCGGCACTCTGTATATTAATTCAATGCAGAACGGCTCTGATGGTCTGGTTATCCAGAATGGGGCAAAGGGCACAATCAATAAAGTCAATATCACTACTGCGGGTGATTATTCAGAAGGCATTATTTTAAACAACATCAATTCCAGTCTGCACAAGAGGAACGACGTTCTTATCACGGGAAGTGGTAGCACAGTGACCACCCACGGTAAGCATACCAATGCCTTATATGCAGAAGATAACGGATTTATTCTGTTTTCTAATGACGCGATAATTACCACCACGGGCGAGGACTCGCGGGCGATTTATTCCACCCGTAATGCCGGTGTATTAATGAATGGAGGTTCTGCTAATACAGAATATGCAGGCAGTACGGCGATCGAAAGTAATCAAAACAGCTACGTCACCTTAGTGAACACTGACATCCATTCCGCAGGCACGGCGATAAGCTCAAACGACAACTCTGTTATCTCGGTATTCAATGGCAATATCAGCAGCGGCAATACCACCAGCGGCATAGAAATCAGTCATCAGGGCAACGTTAACCTTAACCAGGTCGCGATGGAAAATATGCTGTCGGACCAACCGCTGGTTGACCTGATCACTTCCTACGCCACACCTGATTATGCCTACGGTGGCACACTGGACGTCAAAAACTCCCGGCTTGCGGGTAAAACCCAGGGCGTACACGCCACCGAAGGCGAATGGGCTATCACACTGGATAACAGTTACCTGAATGCCGCCGATGCCTTTGTCGTTGCCGGAAGCAACAGCAACCAGATTGCAGACCTTGCGGTCAATGCCAGCAACGGCAGCATCATCAACGGTAACCTTATTGCGTTAAGCGCAGATGAAGACCCGATCGCCAGCCAGCTGACGCTCAATTTGCTTAACTCGACCTGGCAAGGCAACGCCATAAATGGCGCGGCGCTGACGTCTGCCCCTGCCGGTACGATTAATATTGATGCGCAGGACAGTCAGTGGCTGATGACCGATTCCTCGCGCATCGACTCACTCAACATGAATAACGCCAGCGTTCAGTTTTCCGGACAAGGTGATTATAAAACGCTGGAAATGCACAATCTGTCAGGCAAGGGTACGTTCTTTATGAATACGTCGCTGGAGCAGAATGCGCAGGGAAACAGCGCTGGCGATCTCATTCATGTTACGGGCAACGCGTCCGGGCAGTTCGGATTACATATCTCTGCGTCGGGTAAGGCAGCACAGACAATTAACGACGGAATACGTGTCGTTCAGATTGATGATGCCAGCCGTCATAATGGCCTGTTCAGTCTGGAAAACAGCGTCAGTATCGGCGCTTACGACTATTATCTTTTTGAAGGGAGCAAGGATGCCACCGGCGATATGAATGACTGGTATCTGCGCGCTGAAATCCCAACACCTGACGCGCCGGTTCCTGATGTCCCAACGCCAGATAATCCGACACCGGATGTTCCTGCTCCTGCCCCGTCTACACCAGACACTTACCGTGGCGAAATCCCCAGTTATATCGCAGCACCTTATCTGAACTTGTATTATGGCATGCGTATTGCTGGCACGCTGCACGAGCGTATGGGCGATACAGAAACCTACGGCAAAGGCTACAACAATCGCGCATGGGCGAGAACCGGCGGTGAACACACTTCCTTCGATGCGGGACGTTTTGGGTACGACAGTGATTACTGGTTCGCGCAATTCGGAACCGACTTATATCAGGATGAACTGAAAAACGGCACACGCGTCCACGCTGGCATCATGGCGACATTGGGCAACCAGAGTACCGACACGCAGGATCAGGTGCGCACGTTGGCGGGGAAACTTGCGGATGCAGGCTCAGTGCGCAGTGATGCCTACAGCGTTGGCGGCTATTACACCCGATATGCACAAGATGGCGCTTACGTTGACCTTGTCGGCCAGTTCACCTGGTATCGCAACCAGTATGAGAGCCTGCATGATACGAAACAGGACAGCTACGGCGTATTGCTTTCTGCTGAAGCAGGTCAACCCTATGCCGTCAGCACCAACTGGAAAATCGAACCTCAGGGGCAGATCATTTATCAGTATCTGAATGCTGAAGATTTCAGCGATGAAATTTCTGATATCTCCGGCGTTTCTGTCAATCAGGGCACAGCGCGTGCCGGGTTGCGTTTGTTACGCGACCAGGCAGAAGATAAAGCCAGTGAAAAATTCAAACCTTACCTGACCGCCGACGTACTGAGTAATTTCTCGGATTCACCGGATATCAATGTCGGCGGAATCGATGTCAGTACAACGGATTTTTCCGATCAATACTGGCAGACCGGTGCGGGCATGACGGCGCAACTCGCACCGAATACCTCGGTGTATGCTGATGTGAAATACGTCAAAGGGTTTGACGGCGATATGGAAGGCTACGTCGGCCATATTGGGATCCAGGGGCGTTTTTAATTCAGGTCTCTGAACCACACGCATAAAAAAGGGAAGGCATCAAAGCCTTCCCTTTTCTTATTTCGTTGCTGCGTTTAAAGCTGCGGGCAACGCTGCAAACTGTTTAGCCAGGATGTTTCAGGCTGAGCGGCCAGACGACGCGCACGTCCGTGGCGGCGCAAAATCAATCCTTTGTCCTGCATTTCACTCAGATCGCGTCTGATCGTTTCGAGACTTACATCCAGCGATTGTGCCAGTTCGCTTACCTGTAGCACTTCATGTTGTTCAACCAACTGAAGGATGGCCTGATGGCGATTTTTTTTAAGCACCGGTTATTCCTGTTTATATGACAGTTATGTGACGAAGGTCACAAATAACGGTAACTATAATACCTGCGTTACATTGTTAATTTTGGGATCGATCTCAATTTTTCAGGAATCCGCGCAGAATTTTTACGCTTTCGGCGCTTTTTGGTTCGCTGCGTTTCTCTGTCATACTATGCGCATGCTCCATTTCCCTGCCCGGCTCCGCTGAAAATACCTGCTACGCCGGGACGAATGACTAAGGATTTTTTATGGAATTCAATACTGCCGGTCTGATCTCACTTGACGAAGCGCTGGATAAAATGCGCGACTGTGTACCGCCTAAAACAAGTCAGGAGGCCGAATCCCTGCCACTTGCTGGCGCCGCGGGCCGCATGACTGCCACACCGGTGCTTTCTCCGGTTTTCGTGCCACCTTTTGATAACTCTGCGATGGATGGCTATGCCGTACGTTGCGCAGATTTGCACGACGGCGCGGTGTTCCCGGTCGCGGGCAAAGCCTTTGCCGGTGCGCCTTTTCATGGCGAATGGCCTGCCGGAACCTGTATCCGCATCATGACCGGTGCGCCAGTTCCCGCCGGTGCCGACGCAGTAATCATGCAGGAACAGGCTGAAGTTTCAGAGGCGGGTGTACGTTTTACGGCAGAAATCACCCAAGGCCAGAATATCCGCCTGACCGGAGACGACATTAAGCAAGGCGACAGCGTTTTGCCTGCCGGTGTACGTTTGGGTGCGGCAGAATTACCGCTGCTGGCCTCGCTGGGCGTCACCCACGTCAAGGTCTGGAAACCGCTGAAAGTCGCCGTATTCTCCACCGGCGATGAACTGCAACCGGTGGGAACGCCTTTGCAGGAGGGGCAGATTTACGATACCAACCGTTTCGCTGTGCGCCTGATGCTGGAACAACTGGGCTGTACCGTCCTGGATTTAGGCATTATTCGCGATAATCCCCTGGCGCTGCGTAAAGCCTTCGAAGAAGCCAATGCGTTTGCCGATCTGGTGATTTCCAGCGGCGGCGTATCGGTCGGTGAAGCCGATTACACGAAGCAGATCCTGGATGAACTGGGTGAAATTGGTTTCTGGAAGCTTGCCATGAAACCGGGCAAACCTTTTGCTTTCGGTAAACTGGAAAGCAGCTGGTTCTGCGGTTTGCCGGGGAATCCGGTGTCGGCAGCACTGACGTTTTATCAGCTGGTTCAGCCATTTATTGCACAGTTGTCCGGCCATACGGCCTGGCAATTCCCGCCGCGCCTGAAGGCAAAAGCGGTGACACCATTGAAAAAATCCCCCGGACGTCTCGATTTCCAGCGCGGTATTTTCAGCACCAGCGCCGAAGGACAACTGGAAGTGCGCACCACCGGCCATCAGGGTTCGCACGTATTCAGCTCATTCAGCCAGGCCAACTGTTTTATCGTGCTTGAACGCGGGCGCGGCAACGTGGCGGCAGGCGAAATCGTTGAAATCGAACCGTTTAACGCCCTGCTGCGGAGCTGAATATGCCTCAACTGCCGGAACTGACGGACGCTGAAACCCTGCGTTATAACCGCCAGATCATTCTGAAAGGGTTTGATTTTGACGGCCAGGAACAACTGAAAGCCAGTCATGCGCTGATTGTCGGACTGGGCGGTTTAGGCTGTGCCGCTGCGCAATATCTGGCGGCGGCAGGCACCGGTACGTTAACGCTACTGGATTTCGACACGGTCTCGCTGTCAAACCTGCAACGCCAGACGCTGCATACTGACGCCCGGATCGGCATGTCGAAAGTGGAATCCGCCGCAATGGCGCTGGCGGCAATCAATCCGCACATTGTCATTCATCAGATTAATGCACAGGCCAGCGACGACATGCTGCGTGACCTGATCGCCGCCTGCGACGTGGTGGTCGATTGCACCGACAACGTCACCACGCGCAATCAGCTGAACGGTGAATGTTTCGCGCAGAAAAAACCGCTGGTTTCCGGTGCCGCCATCCGCATGGAAGGCCAGCTCAGCGTGTTCACTTATCAGCCGCAGGAACCCTGCTACCGCTGCCTGAGCCGGTTATTCGGTGAAAACGCCCTGACCTGCGTGGAAGCCGGTGTGATGGCACCTTTAGTCGGCACCATCGGCAGTTTACAGGCGATGGAAACCATCAAACTGCTGACAAAATTTGGTGAAACCCCGCGCGGAAAACTGCTGATGTTCGACGCCATGACGTTGCAGTTCCGCGAAATGAAACTGATGAAAGACCCGCATTGTGAAGTGTGTGGGGATTGTTGAATCAGTAAATTCAGACACAAAAAAACCGCCTTTATCGGCGGCGGTTTTTAAATAATAAAACCTCTAAATCATTCGAGTTGTATCCAGGCGGCAACTGAACAAATCCCCGGGAGCATACATCAGTATGTGACCGGGGTTTGTGAGGAAAGCCAACGCAGAGACAGCTTGAAGGATGACGAGGTTTAATTGATGCCCTGGCTACGCAGATAATCTTCGTAGTTACCCGAGAAATCAATCACGCGGGTCGGCGTCATTTCCAGAATACGGGTTGCCAGCGAGCTGACGAACTCACGGTCGTGGGAAACGAAGATCAACGTACCTTCGTACATTTCCAGCGCCATGTTCAGCGATTCGATGGATTCCATATCAAGGTGGTTGGTTGGTTCATCCATAATCAGGATGTTCGGACGTTGCATCATCAGTTTCCCGAATAACATACGACCTTTTTCACCACCGGAAAGTACTTTCACTTTCTTCTTGATATCGTCCTGACCGAACAGCAGACGGCCTAACACACCGCGCACGGCCTGCTCGTCGTCTTTCTCGGATTTCCACTGGCTCATCCAGTCAAAGACGTTCAGGGTGTCATCGAATTCATATTCGTGATCCTGCGCGTAATAACCGATCTTGGCGTTTTCAGACCATTTTACTGAACCGCTTTCCGGTTCATGCTCACCGACCAGCGTTTTCAGCAGCGTTGATTTACCGATACCGTTGGCACCCAGAATCGCGACTTTCTCGCCCACTTCCAGCATCAGGCCGAGATTTTTAAACAGCGGACCGTTGTCGAAACCTTTGGTGATTTTTTCCACTTCCAGCGCATTACGGAACAATTTCTTGTCCTGCTCGAAGCGCATGTAGGGGTTCTGACGGCTGGATGCTTTGATTTCATCAAGCTGAATTTTATCAATCTGACGGGCACGGGAAGTCGCCTGTTTCGATTTGGAGGCGTTCGCGCTGAAGCGGCTGACGAACGATTGCAGTTCAGCAATCTGTGCTTTCTTCTTGGCGTTATTGGCGCTGAGAAGTTCACGAGCCTGCGTCGCCGCCGTCATGTATTCATCGTAGTTGCCCGGATAAACACGCAGTTCGCCATAGTCGAGATCCGCCATGTGCGTACACACCATGTTCAGGAAGTGACGGTCATGGGAAATGATGATCATGGTGCTGTTACGTTCGTTCAGCACCTGCTCCAGCCAGCGAATAGTATCGATGTCCAGGTTGTTCGTCGGTTCGTCGAGCAGCAGGATTTCCGGGTCGGAGAACAGCGCCTGCGCCAGCAAAACACGCAGTTTAAAGCCCGGGGCGATTTCGCTCATCGGGCCATAATGTTGCTCGACAGGGATCCCCACGCCCAGCAGCAATTCACCCGCACGGGATTCTGCGCTGTAGCCATCCATTTCGCCGTAAGCGACTTCCAGATCAGCCACTTTGTAGCCGTCTTCTTCGCTCATTTCCGCCATCGCGTAAATACGGTCGCGCTCTTCCTTCACTTCCCACAATTCGGTGTGGCCCATGATAACGGTGTCCAGCACGCTGAACTGTTCGAAGGCGAACTGATCCTGGCGTAATTTACCCAGACGCTCATTCGGGTCCAGCACAACGTTACCGCCAGAAGGCACTAAGTCGCCACCGAGGATCTTCATGAAAGTGGACTTGCCACAACCGTTCGCGCCAATCAGGCCGTAACGGTTACCGCCGCCAAATTTCACGTTAATGTTTTCAAATAACGGCTTGCTGCCGAATTGCATGGTGATGTTGTAAGTACTTAGCACAACGCTCGCTCTTAATTGGGAAATGTGATTTGGCGCGCATTATGCCACAACAGCGCGTCAGGATCGCCTGTAGTTGTGGTCATTTTTCACTCAACAGCTAAAAAAAATGCTTAATGTGCGACTTTTCAGAAAGCAACAAAAACAAAAAACCCGGCCGGAGCCGGGTTTGTCGTACAACCGCTGAAATCAGAAGTTGTAGCCAATCACGCCGTAGTAACCCCAGCCGGTGGACTTCACATCGAAGTTACCGTTACCGAAGTTCAGCTCAGCGCCGTCAGCCCACTGGCCGCCGTTGTGGAAGTAACGCGCCACGAACGAGTAATGCCAGTGTGTGTAGTTCAGCGACAGGATATGGCTGGAGGCGATAGAGTTGTTAGAACGCGCTTTGTTGCCGTTCAGATCACGGAAGTCGTCATCACCCAGTGAGGAGCCCCAGTCGAAGTTGGTGAACCCGATATAGCTCAGGTTGCCACCCCACAGTTGCGTCAGAGGAACGAAATATTTCACTTTGAAACGGTAACCGTCCCAGCTGTTTTCGTTCGCTGCGCTGTAGTTTTCCCACTGGTATTTCGCATACACGTTCAGCGACAGGCTCATCGGCAGACCGGTGTCGATGTCGGTGCCCAGCCCCATGTACCAGGTATTCTGACGGTTATCGCTGTCCGGGCCCATGTCGTAGATATAGTTGTTCGCGAAGTACCATTCTTTGAACGGACCGAAGCTCAGATCAGTACCGGTCAGCTTATCAATAGAGAAACGCGGTTCGATTTCCATAAACAGCGGAGAACCGTTTTTATCCCAGATACCGGTGTCATTACCGTTACCGGCGCCGAAGGTTTTAGGAATATCGATATAACCGTAGAAATCAAACCAGTCTTTGTGCGCAAACGCTTCATATTCAAGGTAAACATCGTTACGCAGCGTAGGCCCGAAACGGGTATCGGCGCTACCTACAACGTTGACACTTTGGTGCCACCAGTCAGAAACAAATTCGCCCTTGCTATCATCAGCGAGCACGGTCGCGCTGTAGGACAAAGCCATCAAAGCGCCTGCTGCAATAATTTTATTTTTCATATTTTTACCAGAAGCGGGGGGTGGAACAACGCCTTGCCACTTTCAGACGTTGCATAAAACAAACCCTAAAACTGTGATCCGCAACCGATTGCTGCACATAGTGCAAAAAACCTGCAATTACCAGTTACTTCCTACAAGAGTCGACTTTTCTTAGCTAATAAATAGATTTGGTCAAGGTTTGTCAATTTCTGTTTCATTCCGATACATCTCCAATGTGACATTCATCACATTTATCTTTCCGTGCGCTTTTATTCAGTACGGACTGAGGCAAAAAGTTATCGTTGATAAAATGACCATTCGTTATTTGTCATGCTATAATCATGACAAATAACGGTGCGGAGGCACACATCATGAATTCAAAAATTACCGGGCTGTCTTCCAGCTCTGTGCAAGATTCTGCAACGCCGCTTTGGCAATCTGCGGGCCTTCCCGCAAGCAGCGGAATCAGTTTGATAAATGCCATACAAAAGGGATTTCCGGTTGATAGTATCAGCCGTCTTAATACTGAGCTGGGATGGCCAAAAATGGTGTTACTGGAAATCATGGGCATTAACGAACGCAACTATGCCCGGCGTAAAGCCGGGAACGGATTGCTAAAAAGTGAAGAGAGTGAACGTGTGGCGCGGCTGGTTCGCATCGTGGATGCCGCAACTGATTTGTTCGAAGGGGATCGTGTCTCGGCGCTCGAATGGTTCACCCGCCCTGCTCCGGCACTGGATGGTTCACGTCCGCTGGAACTGCTGTCTTCTGAAGCGGGTGCTGTGGAAGTCAGCCGCCTGATTGGTCGTCTCCAGCACGGTGTTTTCAGTTGAAGCTGTTTCGTATCGTGCAGACCCGCCATCTGGCGACAGCCTGGTCGGGAGCCGGCGCGCAACTTTATGGCGGTCGCTGGAATCCGCCAGGCAGGCCGGTCGTCTATGTCACCACCAGCATCTCACTGGCTATCCTGGAAATTCTGGTGCATTTGCAAAACAGCATGCTGATGCGTTCCTATACCTTGCTGAGTATTGAGGTGCCAGAGGAACTGCTGGATACGCTGGAAGTTTCAGAGCTTGCCGCCGACTGGCGAAGCGCATCGGTGCCTGACAGCACACAACGTCAGGGTGACGTCTGGCTTGCAGAAGGTGAATATGTCGGGCTGAAAGTGCCGTCAGTGATTGTGCCGTCGGAATACAACGTATTACTTAATCCGCTACACCCGGCTTTTGCCGATTTACTGAGTTCAGTAGAACGCGAGCCCATGATGTTTGACCCGCGCCTGCAATAAAGCGCGGGTCTGCTCCCTGTCAGGAAATCACTCTGCTTTCCGGTTGCTGCGATAAATGAGTGCCAGTGCGATGATAAGGCAGGGAATAGCCGCAATCCGGTGCCATGACAGCGCGATCTGCGGATTATCCAGCCAGCCGAAATTATCAATCAGCATACCCATTGCCAGTTGTCCGAGGATTACCGCGACCGTTGCCACCGCCGTCCCGACACGGGGTACCGCTGTCACCATCACAATGATGTAAGGCACGCCAAATAATGCGCCTGCGAGTTGCCACTTCGGTACGGTGAGCAAGGTTTGCGGCTGCGGTGTTTGCAAAAACAGCACCAGCACTGCGGTAATGGCAGCCCCGACGCTGAACGTCAGGAATGCGCTTTTCAGTACGCCCACTTTCCCGCCTAACTGCCCGTTCACCGCCGCCTGCATACTCAGCGCGGCACCGGCCACAATGGCCAGTATTATCATCATCAGTTCAGTCATGGTTCAGTCCCAGGCAATCAAAACAAGTGCAGCAACGATAAACAGCAGCGCCAGCAGGCGTTCGCCGCCGACTTTCTTGTGCGGTGTACCAAACCAGCCGTAATGGTCGATCAGCACGCTTTTCGCCACCTGCCCTGACAAAATTGCAATCATGGTCATGCCGATACCAATGACCGGCGTCGCGAGCGTCAGCACCACGACATAGACCGGGCCGAGCACGCCACCCAGCAATGTCCAGCCCGGTTGTTCATTGAATGACGGCGCATTACGCGGGCTGAAAAACAGCACCAGCAGGCCGGTGAGCACCGCACCCACACCAAAAATACTCAGCGTGGCCCACAGATGGCCAACCTCCGTTCCCAGCGGACCAATCAGCCCGGCCTCCAGTGAAAGCCCCATCCCCGCCAGAACGACCAGCGGAATTAACATCAGATTCATCATTGCCCTGCTTTCTGTTTTTTCGAAGCGGCGACTATAACGTGACAGAACTATGCGAAAAACAGCACAATCAGGAAAATACCTTTGCGGGATACGCACAGATGAAAGGTTTTAATCAGATCAATATTCAGGCATTACGGCTGTATGTCGCGGTACTGGATCAGGGCAGTTTCTCTGAGGTGGCGCGGCGTGAGGCGATGTCGCCGTCAACCGTATCGCGGGTGATTTCCCAGCTTGAACAGGCATTACAGACGCAACTGCTGTATCGCAACACACGCGCCGTCAGCCCGACAGAATCCGGCAAACTGCTCGCCGGACATGCGCGACAGGTGCTGGCACAGTTGGATCTCGCCACGCTGGATTTGCAGGAGCAGGACAGCGAACCCGGCGGACTGGTGCGCATCAATGCGCCGGTAGTTTTTGGTCAGCGCCATCTTGCGCCGTGGTTGCATGAACTGAGTACACGTTATCCGCGCCTGAATATCGAGCTGATGCAGACCGACGATTTTATCGACCCGTTGCAGGACAGCGTTGACTTGCTCATCCGTATTGGCGTGATGGCGGACTCCACCCTGCAGGCGCGCACGCTCGGCCATCAGAATTTTCGCCTTGCCGCCAGCCCTGCTTATCTGGCCCGCGCAGGAAAGCCGGAAACACCGGAGGATTTAGCCAGTCACAGTTGCCTGGTGTTCAAAGGATTTGCCGGTTCACAACGCTGGTACTTTCGTCAGCCGGAACAGGAATGGCATTCGATGACCCTGCGGGGATTACTGACCAGCAATAATGCGGAAACCCTGACGCAGGCCGGGATCGACGGCATGGGGCTGGTGGTGTTCCCCACCTGGCTGATTGGCGATGCCCTGCGCGACGGTCGGCTGGTCAGCGTACTGGAAAATTATCAGGTATCGACGTCACCGGAGCCGCAGACCATCAGCGCGCTGTATCCGAACAGCCGCCGCCCGTCGATCAAAGTCAGGGCTGTGATTGATTTTCTGCTGGAGAAATTTGGCAGTCCGGCGTACTGGGAGTAAGGCGTTGCACTGAGGTTTTTGTTGAATAGTCCGAGACAATTTCGGTTTTTCAAGTGCAGCGACCACCTGACTCGCCGCGCCGAACCCGACCAGAGGGGAAAGGCTTTTCCCCTCTGAACTCCCCTCGCTTTTTCAAACTCTTAAGGCCAGTGTGGGTGGCAACCCACGGTGTTGACGTTGAACCAAGTCGGTGTGGGTGGCAACCCACGGTGCTGACGTTAAAGCTAGAGGCTACCGCCGCCTAACTCCATCCCCACATGCGGTATCCCATCTTCGTCATAAATTTCGGTATACGCCACAAACCCCAGCCTGCCGTAGAATCCCTGCAAATGCGCCTGTGCGGAAATCGCGACGCGCGCACCCGGCCAGTGTTTCTGGCAGGCAGCCAGTGCCTGTTCCATCAGCTGATAACCCAGTTTCAGGCCGCGTGCAGAGGGCGCGACAATCACCCGTCCGATTGCCACGTCATCTTCGAAACGCAGAATACGCGCGTAGGCGGCAATCTTGCCATCCAGCCAGGCGACGATATGACGGTTTTCGCCGGTCAGATCCTGTCCGTCGATATCCTGATAAACACAGGTTTGTTCCACCACAAATACTTCACTTCGCAGTGCCAGAATGGCGTAAAGCTGCGCCGCGTTCAGTTCACTGTGATGATAATCCTGCCAGTGAAGCGATGATGATTCCGTCATGAGTGAATGCCCTGCCTGTTTTCTGAAAGCCAAAAAAAAGAGATATTCCTGAGAATATCTCTTTTTAACACAGATTTTACAGCCAATTTATCAGGCAGATTTCTTCAGCGGCTGCGTGCGAACCGGTGCGTCGCCTGCGGTGTAATATGCCGCCGTACTGCGCGGTAATGGCTGGCGGCCACGGATTTTATCGGCAATCTTTTCGGCGATCATAATAGTTGTCGCATTCAGGTTACCGGTAATGATCTGCGGCATGATGGAGGCATCAACCACGCGCAGCCCTTCCATACCGTGAACCCGCCCTTCTCCGTCCACCACCGCCATCTCATCCGTGCCCATTTTACAGGTGCATGACGGATGGAAAGCCGTTTCCGCATGTTCACGGATAAACGCATCCAGCTCTTCGTCAGTCTGTACGTTTTCACCCGGGCTGATTTCACGACCACGGTAAGGATCCAGCGCTGGCTGATTCATGATTTCACGCGTGATGCGGATGGCGTCACGGAACTCCTGCCAGTCCTGCTCCGTCGCCATGTAATTAAACAGAATGCTCGGATGCTGGCGCGGATCTTTCGATTTCACCTGAACGCGGCCACGGCTGGGTGAACGCATTGAACCGACATGCGCCTGGAAACCGTGCTCTTTTACCGCATTACTGCCGTTGTAATTAATCGCCACCGGCAGGAAGTGATACTGAATATTCGGCCAGGCAAATTCTTCACGGCTGCGGATAAAACCGCCCGCTTCAAACTGATTGCTGGCACCCACGCCGGTGCCTTTAAACAGCCACTCGGCACCAATCGCTGGCTGGTTGTGCATCTGCAATGCCGGATACAACGAGACCGGCTGCGTACAACTGTATTGCAGGTACATTTCCAGATGATCCTGCAGGTTCTCCCCGACGCCCGGCAAGTCGTGCACCAGCGGGATATCCAGACGGTTCAGCAGTTCAGCCGCACCGACACCGGAACGTTGCAGAATTTGCGGAGAGGCAATCGCGCCGCTGCACAGCAACACTTCGCGTTTCGCCTTCGCCGTTTTGGCGTTGTATTCATCACCGTGGAAATAGCTGACCCCCACCGCGCGCTTGCCGTCGAACAGGATCCTGTCGGTCAGGGCATGCGTCACAATGGTCAGATTGGCGCGCGGTTTGGCCTGATCCAGATACCCGCGGGCAGTGCTCGCACGACGCCCCTTCGGCGTCACGGTTCTGTCCATCGGGCCAAAACCTTCCTGTTTGAACCCATTCAGGTCATCCGTGCGCGAATACCCCGCCTGCACACCGGCTTCAATCATCGCGCCGAACAGCGGATTATTGCCATTTTTAGGTGTCGCCACGCTCACCGGCCCTTCGCCGCCGTGGAAGTCATTCGGGCCGATGTCGCGGGTTTCTGCTTTACGGAAATAAGGCAGGCAGTCCAGATAACTCCAGTCTTCCAGACCCGGTGCTTTCGCCCAGTTATCGAAATCCATCGCGTTACCGCGGATGTAACACATGCCGTTAATCAGCGACGAGCCTCCCAGCCCTTTACCGCGCCCGCACTCCATGCGGCGGTTATTCATATGCGGCTCCGGGTCGGTTTCGTACGCCCAGTTGTAACGACGACCCTGTAACGGAAATGCCAGCGCCGCAGGCATCTGCGTGCGAAAATCCAGACGATAATCCGGGCCACCGGCTTCGAGCAGCAGCACACTGACACTGCTGTCTTCAGTCAGACGGGTGGCGAGTACGTTGCCGGCAGAACCGGCCCCGATAATGATGTAATCGTAATCCATTGAATCTCCTCTGTTGCAGCGGATCAAAATACTGAGCTGAATTCGCCCAGTTCGACCTGCACGGATTTGATTTGGGTGTAATGCTCAAGTGTGGTGATGCCGTTTTCGCGCCCGACACCGGAATGTTTGTAACCGCCGACCGGCATTTCTGCGGCAGATTCGCCCCAGGTGTTGATCCAGCAAATCCCGGCTTCGAGTTTGTGGATCACGCGGTGGGCGCGGTTGAGATCCTGCGTCACCAGTCCGGCGGCCAGACCATATTCAGTATCATTGGCGCGGCGGATCACTTCTTCTTCGCTTTCATAAGTCAGAATGCTCATCACCGGTCCGAAGATTTCTTCACGGACGATCAGCATGTCATCACGGCAGTCGGTAAATACCGTCGGGGCGACGTAAGCGCCTTTGGCGAATTCACCGGAAGTCATGCGTTCGCCACCGGTCAGCAAGGTCGCGCCTTCACGTTTGCCGCTTTCGATGTAACGCAGCACGGATTCCATGTGCGCGAAGCTGACCAGCGGGCCGAAGTTGACATTTTCATCTGTCGGATCGCCTGAGCGAATGCGTTTCACCCGTTCCAGCACTTTGGCTTCGAACGCTTTATGCAATGCTTTGGGGATAAACACCCGGGTGCCGTTGGTGCACACCTGTCCGGCGCTGTAGAAATTCGCCATCATCGCGATGTCGGCGGCTTTATCAAGATCGGCATCATCAAAAATAATCAATGGCGATTTACCGCCCAGTTCCATGGTGACTTCTTTCAGCGTGGAGGCCGAGGCGCTGGCCATGACTTTCTTGCCGGTTTTGATACCGCCAGTGAAGGAGACTTTGGCGATATCCGGATGATCGGTTAACGCCTGACCGACGCTGGCCGCGCCCGTCACCACGCTGAAAACGCCGTCCGGCACACCGGCTTGGGTGTAGATTTCTGCCAGTTTGAGGGCAGTCAGCGACGTGTTTTCACTCGGTTTGAACACCATCGCATTACCGGCCGCCAGCGCAGGAGCAGATTTCCACAAGGCAATCTGAATCGGATAGTTCCACGCGCCGATACCGGCGACCACACCCAGCGGCTCGCGGCGGGTATAAACGAAAGAAGAATCACGCAGCGGAATTTGCTGGCCTTCAATCGCCGGGATTAACCCGGCGTAGTACTCCAGCACATCCGCGCCGGTGACGATATCCACGGCCAGCGTTTCTGACAGCGGTTTACCGGTGTCTGCCGTTTCAATGGCGGCCAGTTCGTCGTTGCGCTCACGCAGAATATCCACCGCGCGGCGCAGAATACGGGCGCGGCTCATGGCGGTCATCGCGGCCCAGACTTTCTGGCCTTTCTGCGCGGATTTCACCGCCAGATCGACATCCGCGTGTGTGGCAGATTGCACCGTGGCAATCACTTCGCCGTTGGCCGGATTAACGGCGTCGAAGGTTTCATCACCGGTGCTGTCCTGAAAACGCCCGTTGATATAAAGTTTTTGCTTGCCGTAGCGGGACATACATCTCTCCTCGGTCTGTGCGGTCTGAAAATTTTCTGCGCCGTTTACTGCCCGACAACGCGCGGTGCGAACTGCGATTCAATATGACGATGTGTTATCTGCATCGCCTCGTCGCGGTTAAACGCTTTACCGCTGAGTGCGCCGCGCAGCCACAGGCCATCAATCAATGCCGCCGTGCTTTGCGCTGCGAGACGCGCCTCGTTTTTAGGCAGAAAACGTCTGAATTCAGAACATAAATTGGAATAGAGCCGGCGGCTGTTAACCTGTTGCAGCCGGTACAACTGCGGGTGATGCATGCTGCTCGCCCAGAAGGCCAGCCAGGTTTTCATCGCCGCGCTGTTAGTCTGACTGTCGTCAAAATTGGCTTCTGCAATCGCATGCAGCCGCGCCGTCGGTGCGGTATCCGTCATCTGTGATAAGCGCAACTGCACACCTTCTCCCAGATGACTGAGCAAATAACGCATAGTGGCTTCCAGCAGCCCGTTCTTGTCACGAAAGTAGTGACTGATGATGCCGTTGGAGACGCCAGCACGTCGGGCAATTTGCGAAATCGAAGCATCGTGCATACCGACTTCGTTCACCGCAGCCAGCGTTGCCTCAATTAATTGCTGCCGTCTGATGGGCTGCATTCCTACTTTGGGCATGGTTCCGGCTCCTGAAAATGAGCGGGTTGCAATGCGCTTAAAAAACCCTTTTTACGCTCCCGCTCAGCCTTGTTAAAACGCTCTCACTCCCCCTATTTAACTTTTTTTTGATTGAACGTTCAATTAAAAATGCATATATTTTATTACCAATACGTTAGTAATTTGTATGAATTTTGAGATTTAAATGAATCCAATTTATTGAAAAATAGCGATTAATTGACATAACAGGGGAAAAGATGGCGATTGCCGATACGACAGAGAGAAAAAGCGAAAAACCTCGCGATCAGCTGAACAAGGTTGTGTTCTTCACCTCCGCCGGGCTGATTTTAGCCTTCACATTAATGACCATTTTCTTCACCGATTTATCAGGAAAATGGATCAGCCTGACCCTTAACTGGGTGTCCGCCACCTTCGGCTGGTATTACATGCTGGCAGCTACGCTGTACATCGTGTTTGTAGTGTTCATAGCCTGTTCACGTTTTGGTTCGATCAAACTGGGCCCTGAACAATCCAAACCCGAATTCAGCATGATGAGCTGGGCTGCAATGCTGTTTGCTGCCGGGATCGGCATCGACCTGATGTTCTTCTCGGTCGCCGAACCGGTGACACAATACATGTTGCCACCGGAAGGCAACGGGCAAACGCTGGAAGCCGCGCGGCAGGCCATGACCTGGACGCTGTTCCACTACGGCCTGACCGGCTGGGCGATGTACGCGCTGATGGGCATTGCACTGGGCTATTTCAGCTACCGCTATAACCTGCCGCTGACCATCCGTTCGGCGCTGTACCCAATTTTTGGTAAGCGCATTAACGGCCCGATCGGTCATAGCGTGGATATCGCTGCCGTGGTCGGGACTATTTTTGGTATCGCCACCACGCTCGGCATTGGTGTGGTGCAGCTTAACTACGGCCTGAAAGTGCTGTTCCATATTCCGGAAAACCTGACCGTTCAGGCCGCGCTGATCCTGCTTTCTGTGATTATGGCGACGGTGTCGGTGACCTCCGGAGTTAACAAAGGTATCCGTATTCTGTCGGAACTCAACGTACTGCTGGCGCTGGGACTGATTCTGTTCCTGCTGTTCTTCGGCAATACCGAATTCCTGCTCAATGCGCTGGTGCTCAATATTGGCGATTACATCAATCGCTTTATGGGCATGACACTCAATACCTTTGCCTTTGACCGTCCGACCGAATGGATGAACAGCTGGACCCTGTTCTTCTGGGCGTGGTGGGTAGCGTGGTCGCCGTTTGTCGGCCTGTTTCTGGCGCGTATTTCACGCGGTCGTACCATCCGTCAATTCGTGTTCGGCACCCTGATTATTCCGTTCGTCTTCACCCTGCTGTGGCTGTCAATTTTCGGTAACAGTGCGCTGTACCAGATCCTGCATGGCAATCTGGATTTCGCCAACGAGGTGATCTCACATCCTGAACGCGGCGTTTACAGCCTGCTGGCACAGTATCCCGGCTTTACGCTGAGCGCGTCCGTCGCGACGATTACCGGCCTGCTGTTTTATGTCACCTCGGCGGATTCCGGCTCGCTGGTGTTGGGTAACTTCACCTCAAAACTGGCAGACATCAATAACGATGCGCCAAACTGGCTGCGGATTTTCTGGTCGGTCACCATCGGCGTACTGACACTGGGTATGCTGATGACCGACGGCGTTTCTGCACTGCAAAACACCACGGTAATTATGGGTCTGCCGTTCAGCTTTGTGATTTTCTTCATCATGGCCGGATTGTATAAATCACTGCGTCTGGAAGATTACCGCCGCGCCAGCACCCAGCAGACTCTGGCTCCGCTGCCTGCCACCAGCGACGCGGCGCTGAACTGGAAACAGCGTCTGTCGCGGGTCATGAATTATCCGGGCACACGCCATACCCAGAAAATGATGGACACTGTTTGCCGCCCTGCGATGCAGGAAGTGGCCCAGGAACTGGAACTACGCGGGGCAAAAGTGACCTTTAACGAGCACGCGCCACAGGAAGACGAGAAAATCGGACCGCTGGAATTGCAGGTCGCGTTGGGCGAAGAGCAAAACTTTGTCTATCAGATCTGGCCGGTACGCTATGCAGTTCCTGCCTTTACCTATCGCGCACGCGCCGGTAAATCGCATTATTACCGTCTGGAAACCTTCCTTCTTGAAGGGACTCAGGGTAATGACCTGATGGACTTCACCAAACATCAGGTGATCAATGACATTCTGGATCAATACGAACGTCATCTGAACTTCCTGCATATCAACCGTGAAGCGCCGGGCAACACCCTCACCTTCCCCGAACAGCCAGTCTGATACGTGCCCACAAAAAACCCGCGCCATGCGGGTTTTTTTATAGGCTTCCCCCTCTCAGCGAAGAAACGGCAGCACTTTCTCCAGCAATAATTCCGGTTGTTCTTCAGCAAGATAATGCCCGCACGGCAACGCCTCGCCCTGAACGTCTTCCGCCACCTTTGCCCATTCCTCCAGCGGCGTAAAAC
Source organism: Rahnella sp. WP5 (assembly GCF_000745615.1). Lineage (NCBI taxonomy): Bacteria > Pseudomonadati > Pseudomonadota > Gammaproteobacteria > Enterobacterales > Yersiniaceae > Rahnella > Rahnella sp. WP5. The sequence continues at coordinate 352,795 of NZ_KN050720.1, forward strand.
AGGTGCCGACAAGGCCCTTTTCGCCCCACAGGATCAACAGCGGACACCGCACTTTGCGAGATGCATTCACGTCAGTCTGATCGTGTTGCAGGTCAACAGCAGCGGAAGCCCGGTAATCCTCGCAAATCCCGCGCGCCGTTCCATCAAGTTGCAGACAACGCAAATAATCTGCGTAAGCTTCGTCGGTGAAAGGTTGCATACCGGCGCTGCGGCTGCCCATTACGCTGCGCAGGTAAAGATCAGGATCAGCCTTGATCAGTGTTTCCGGTAGCGGTGCCGGGCGGATGAGGAAAAACCAGTGCCAGTAAGCGCGCGCAAAAGCTTCACTGGTTTGCTGATACATGGAAAGCGTCGGCGCAATGTCCATCAGCACCATCCGTTTCACTGCCTGCGGGTGATCAAGCGCCAGCCGGTGCGCCACGCGGGCACCCCGGTCATGCGCGATCACACTGAACTGGCTGAAACCGAGCGCGGCCATCAGTTCGAGCTGATCCTGCGCCATTTCGCGCTTGCTGTACCGCAGGTGATCCGCGTCCGGCTCGGGTTTACCGCTGTCACCGTAACCGCGTAAATCGGCAAGCACCACGGTGAACTGAGAAGTGAGGTAGGGTGCGACTTTATGCCAGATCGCCTGCGTCTGCGGGTGTCCGTGCAGCAATAACAGCGGCTCGCCCTGCCCGGCAATCCGGTAAGCAATCTCCGTTCCGCTGACCACCATCCGGCCTTGGGTAAAATGTTCAAACATGGATTTTCTCCTTTTTTACCCATCTTAGTCGCTCGCCGGTTGGCAACAAGGCCACAAGTGAAGATCGCTGATTCACGATCTGTGTTTTGACTCATCACACTCAGGCCGTTGCCCGATAAGCGTGAAGTTGCGACGCTGGCATTATCCGTTACGTTTATCAGGGCAATGAAATGAAGCCAAAAACGCTGTATGAAAAACACATCGACAGCCACAGCGTTCGTACGCTGGATGACAAGGGCCACGTGTTGCTTTACATCGACCGGCAGGTGATTAACGAGTACACCAGCCCGCAGGCGTTTAGCGGTTTGCGTGAAGCCAGCCGTCGCGTATGGCGGCCGGAAACCTCACTGGCGGTGGTCGATCACGTCAACCCGACGGCACCGCTACGCACCCGTCAGATGCCGGATGCCGGTGGCGCGCGTCAGGTGTCATATCTGGCTGAGAACTGCGCCGAATTTGGCATTGAGTTGTTCGATATTCTCGATAAACGTCAGGGGATCGAACATGTTGTTGCACCGGAACAGGGCTTTATCCTGCCCGGTATGGTCATTGCCGCCGGAGACAGCCACACCACCACATACGGCGCATTAGGGGCGTTTGGTTTTGGTATCGGCACCTCGGAAATTGAACATCTTCTGGCGACGCAAACACTGGTGTATAAGCGCCTGAAAACCATGCGGGTTACCGTCACTGGCACACTGGCGACGGGTATCACGGCTAAAGACCTGGTGATGGCGCTGGTGGCAAAAATCGGGGCGGCGGGCGCGACCGGCTATGCCATCGAATTCTGCGGACCGGGTATCGACATGCTGAGCGTTGAAGGTCGTATGACCATTTGTAATATGGCCGTGGAAGCCGGTGCGCGTGGCGCGTTCATGGCACCCGACGATAAAGTGTTTGCCTATCTGCAAGACAAACCCCGCGCGCCAAAAGGCCAGCAGTGGCGGGATGCCGTGGAGGTCTGGCGCGAATTACGCAGTGATCCGGATGCCGTTTTTGATCGTGAAGTGACACTGTGTGCGGAAGAGATCGCGCCGATGGTCAGCTGGGGGACCAGCCCCGATCAGGCACTGGCGATAAACGGTCAGGTGCCTGATCCGCAAGCCGAACCGGACGCCTCACGCCGCCAGGATCTGCAACGTGCACTCCGCTATATGGGATTGCGCGCCGGTCAGTCGCTTAACAGCATTCCTGTCAGTCACGCGTTTATCGGCTCCTGCACCAACGCGCGTATTGAAGATTTACGGGCAGCGGCAGACGTCGTGCGCGGTAAAAGCGTCGCCGCCACAGTGCGGGCGATAATTGTTCCGGGGTCCAGTCAGGTTCGGGCACAGGCTGAGCAGGAAGGTCTGGCGGAGATATTTATCCAGGCCGGTTTCGAATGGCGACAATCGGGTTGCTCAATGTGTCTGGCAATGAACGACGACGTGCTGTCGCCCGGCGACCGCTGTGCATCCAGCACCAACCGTAATTTTGAAGGCCGTCAGGGTGCGGGCGCACGCACCCATCTGATGAGCCCGGCGATGGTTGCGGCAGCGGCTATTTGTGGCCATCTGACCGATGTCCGTGACCTGTAAGGAGTCATCATGGAAGCATTTACTACACTGACCGGTATTGCCGCGCCGTTGCCTGCGGCGAATGTGGACACCGATGTGATCATGCCAAAACAGTTTCTCAAAGGCATCGACCGCAACGGTTTAGATCGCGGGGTGTTTTTCGATCTGCGTTTTCTGGCGGACGGCTCGCCCGATCCGGCGTTTATCCTCAATCAGCCCCAATGGCAAGGGACGAAATTCCTGCTGGTCGGTCCGAATTTTGGCTGCGGTTCCAGCCGTGAACATGCGGTATGGGGGCTGAAACAGCTCGGTATACGGGCGCTGATCGGCACCACGTTCGCGGGAATTTTCTTCGATAACTGTCAGCGCAACGGCGTGCTTACAGTGCAACTGGATCCCGCGCAGTGGATGCAAATGGCGCAGGCGGTGATCCATGGCGATAAAAATGAAATGACTGTCGATTTATCCGCGCAAAAAATTATCCTGCAAAATGGTGAACGGATTGATTTTGCTATCGATGAACTGAGTAAGATTGCGCTACTTAACGGGCTGGATGCCATCGGTACAACACTGCAATTTCGCGATGAAATCAGTCAGTTTCAGCAGGCGCATTTGCAGCGCAATCCGTGGCTGGCGTAATAAGCGTCAGCCCGGTAACTGGCTGAATCGCTGTTGCAGAAACTCAACACAGACCCGCAGTTTTGCCGAATCCGCCAGCCGCGTGGGATAAACTGCCCAGACGCTGGCGGGTTGGGAATATTGCGGCAGCACCCGCACCATTTCACCACGGGAAAGATAAGGCTGAACATCCCACTGTGAACGCAAAATGATGCCATGGTGTTTCAGCGCCCACTGTAATACCACTTCGCCACTATTCGACGAGAGCGCCCCTTTCACCCTGACGCGGTGTTCCTTGCCTTCTCCCGTAAGTGACCAGATGCCAAAAGGATTGTCGCGCTCTTTGATCACCAGACACTGATGCTGCGCCAGTGCTTGCGGTGAGTCAGGCGTGCCGTGAGCAGCCAGATATTCCTTTGATGCGCAGAGGATCCGCTGGTGCTGCGCCAGTTTTTTGCCGATGTACTGCTCAGGTACGTCATCGCCGACCAGAATTTCCAGATCAATACCTTCCGCGACCAGATCCACCACGCGGTCGAAAAGATCAAGGCGCAGATTGAGTTGCGGATAACGTGCCGCCAGTTCCGCTATCGCCGGAGCCACATGGCAACGTCCGAAACCAAACGAGCTGCAAATATGCACGTTGCCACGCGCTTCACTGCGCGAATCTGACAGGTCACCGATGAACTGATCAAAGGTATCGAGAATTTGTAACGCCCATCGCTGCGTGCGCTCGCCGTCTTCTGTCAGCCGCACACCCTTTGTTGACCTGTGCAGCAAACGACAGTTGAGCGACTCTTCGAGGATCTGAATACGCTTGCTGACATACGCCGGTGACTGCCCCAGTTCGATAGCGGCAGCGGCAAAACTTTGCTTATTCACTACCGCCAGGAAGACCTGTAAGTCTTCAGCCAGCGGCAAACGCTCACGTTCACTGCTCATGATTAACGTCCGTAAACCGGCTGGTTAAGCTTGTCAGCCTTGTGCACATCACTGCTTTTCACCCCGGCACCGGACAGTTTTTCTTCCGCTTCCTCAATGTCTTCATTGTCGATTTCCAATGATTCCTGATCGATACCCTGAGAAGGCGTCAGCGCCAGTTCCACCAGGATCGGGAAGTGATCTGAACCCATAAAATCAAGACGTTTCAGATCAATCAGGGTGAAATCTTTGCTGTGGAAAACGTGATCCAGCGGCCAGCGCAGGAACGGATAACTGGCATGGAAGGTGTTGTACATGCCACGACCGCGGCGCGGATCCAGCAGGCCGCTGATTTTCATGAACAGCCGCGTGGTGCGCGACCAGGCCACGTCATTCAGGTCGCCGGTGACAATGGTCGGGTAACGCGCTTTCGCTGCCGTGTGTCCGACAGCAACCAGTTCCCCGTCACGGCTGGTGGATTCATCCGCTTCTGTCGGGCTGGGCGGCATCGGGTGCAGACAGTGCAAAATCACCTGCTCGCCGGACGGCAGTTCAGCGCGAAAATGCATAGAAGGAATATCATCAGCCACCAGATACTGAATCTTCGCCGCCTGCATCGGCAGGCGCGAATACACATGCATACCGTACAGATTTTCCAGCGGACAGCGCAGGCTGTGCGGATAATCGGCATCCAGTTCTGCCATCTGATCTTCCCACCACTGATCGGTTTCCAGCAGCACCAGAATATCCGGCTGGTATTGCCGGATCTGCGCCAGTAACTTTTCCGGCTTACGGTTGGTCATCAGCACGTTGCTGTTCATGATTTTGATGCGCGAATGACCGTCGGATACCGTTTTCTTCACCTGTACCGGATACAGACGGGTATAAGGCAAAATCCACCAACTCTGATACGCCATGCAGGCAACGGTCAGGATGATCACCGTGGTGGTGATCGCATCACCGAACGGCATGATCGCCAGTTCAGTCAGCAGAAAAAACAGGCACAGCGAGGCCATCTGTAAACGCGGAAAATCCCAGACACGCACCCACCAGCGCTGATTGCGCGACACAGGAAGAAGCGTCAGCAGGGTCATAATGACCGTCAGTACGCAAATGGTTATTCGTAATGCTTGCATCGGTTATCGGCCCTGATAAAAAAGCAAAAATAATACCCTCAATATGACGGGTATTTTGTTGTTAACCGATTGTGACTGAAAAAGGGGGATATGTCGCCGCCTTCTCCCATCATCAGAAAAAGGCGGCAGATTCAGCAAAGATTATTTTGTGGCGGCGGCCTGATCAGGCACATGGCACCAGTTGTGCTGCTCGACAATCCCGCCATTTGGCGAGGTGTAACCGATACAGCCCAGAATAGTGTCATACAGTTTTTCGTGGAACGCCGGCGTCTTCGTCGCTGCCATTTTTTGCAGTTGTTGGAAACTGGCCTTGTTCTGATCGTTCGCCAGGAATTTATCTGACGCCCAGACCATGATCGGCACCTTACGCTGTTCGATCGGCGCATGATCACGCGGTGTACCGTGGAAATGCATGCTTTTCGAAATCGACTCACCGTGATCGGAGGCGTAGAACACGATCGCATTCTTATCGCGTAACTGGTCAAAGACCTGCGACAGGAAGTAATCGGTATACAGCAGTGAATTATCGTAAGCGTTAATCATTTCCCCGGTGGAACAGGAATTATCAATGCCCATACATTCCGGCTTATATTTAGCGAAAGAACGCGGATAACGGTCGGAATACAGATAATGAGAACCCTTGGTATGCAGGATAATCAGATGCTTACCTTTAGGATGGTTATTCATCGAGTCTTTCATTTCATCGATGAGCAGCATGTCATCCACCGGCTTACCGGCGTTGCGTTTTTCGGACGCGATGTTTTCACGCAGTGAATAATCATCCGCACGGGTTTTGTTATAGAACCAGGCCTCACTCTGCATGGAATATAACTCTGAACTCCAGCCATTACTTTTCAGCACGGAAAAGACGTTCATTTCTTTCAGCGTACGCTGTGGCTCTTCAGATGCCCCGCCTTCGCGGACAAACATACAGCGCAAGGAAAGCTTGGTGGCGGTATCACAGGAATAGCCCTGCAGGGCGACCAGATTTTTCTCTTTGTCGAGATTTGGCGTGTTGTCACGGTCGTAGCCGTACAGCCCCATATGGTCGCGGCGGGCGCTCTCGCCGATCACAAACACCACGTACATATCTTTGGCATCTGCCGGTGCGGTATACGTGAAATGTTTAGCCGGATCGTACAGATTTTTGGTGTCTTCCGCCTGGCTGTAACTGCTGTAAGTATACAAACCCAGCGCCGAAAGCCAGTTTGACGGTGAATACGTGCCGGCAACCACACCGCCATAACTCGCCATCATGCGGTTGTTTACGATGTCGTGGCGATCCTGCACTTTGCCCATCAGTTGCAGCGGCATGTAACAAAGCAGGCCGGAGGCCGCGAGCAGCAGGGTTCTGACCGCCAGTTTTTTAAACGTCGTTTGTTTGAGAGCCGCACCCGGCATTTTGCTCAGCCACAGCAACAGCACCGGCAACAAACTCACCAGCACGGTCCAGGCGAGGAAATGTGTTCCGATAGATTCTTTCGATAAATCAATGGAATCAGATGCCAGCGCTGCCGCTAAAATTCCGTAACCGATATCAACGTTAAACAGAATCATGTAGTAACTGGCGGCGGCGGAGGAAATCACGATAGCGGTCATCAGGACACGGAAAACGGTTTTTCCGGTATACGACAGCAACATACAAAGGAAATAGACCAGGGCAAAACAGGCAACCATTTCAACAGCAATCGACAAGGCATTGTCATAATGCAGTTGCTGATAACGACGGATGAAAATCGGAAGGTTTAGCAGAAGCCCCAGGTAAAGTGCAATGAACAAAGAAATGCTCTGTTGCGAAAGTGTACGAATTTTATGCATTGGCAATAACTGGCTCTTTTGTGAGTCTGGCTGCGTTGTACTAACCGCTCATACCGGAGGTTGGAACCCACTCCTTAGGACATATAGACTCCGGGCTGAGCATTTTCGTTCAAACTGAATGGTGACTTCCAATGTGATAATGTAACAAAATTAACGAATCCTTTTTATTTCAATTACATGAAAAAGAAATATTGCGGCTTTTTTTACGCAATTTTTCCCTTTCATTGAGAAACTATTGAGAAAGCTTGCGGTCGGATGCGGGAAAATAAAGGGTAAAACACGTTTCTCCCTGTGCGGAACTGGTTACGCTGACACTTCCCTGATGCAGGGCCATAATGGCCTGAACAATCGACAATCCAAGGCCGCTGGAACTGCCACCTTCACTACGTGAAGCATCCGCGCGATAGAAGCGGTCGAAAAGTTTTCCGAGTTTTTCCGGCGGAACAGGCTCACCCTGACTGATCACCCGGATATTCATGCCTTTTGCATGGGGTTCGGCGCGCAGCACGATGGCACTTCCCTCGCGGCCATAACGCACCGCATTAGCGACCAGATTACTCAGCGCACGTTGGAAAAGGATCGCATCCGCATGCAAGGTTCCCTCACCTTGCCCGTGAAGCGTCATTTCACGCTCTTCGGCCAGCCCTTCGAAATATTCCTGGATACGGGTAATTTCAGATGAAACATCAATACTGGTGATGGTCAGAACCGAGCGCGCATCGGAAGCGCGCGCCAGGAACAGAATGTTTTCCACCATACGTGAAATGCGTTCCAGCTCTTCTATATTGTTCGCCAGCAGTGTTTCGTATTCTTCCACTGTCCGGGGCTGATATAACGCCACCTGACAATGCCCCATCAGCGCGCCCACCGGGGTGCGGATTTCATGCGCCAGATCGGCGGAAAATTGCGTCAGCCGCTGATACCCCTCGGCGAGCCGGTCCAGCATGTCATTGAAAGAATAAATTAATTGCTGCAATTCCTGCGGCGCATTTTCCGAAGACAAACGCGTAGACAGACTGGCCGGATGGATCTGCGCCGCTTCATACGCCATATTGCGCAGCGGCCGCAATCCGCGGCGGATCACCAGATAACCCAGTGCGGCAATCAGAAAATAAGCGAATAACACCGCGCCAATAATTTCCCAGCGGAAAGTCTGCAACAGACGCGACTCCTCGGTCATGAAATGCGCGCCGGTGATTTCAACTGTCCGCCCGTCCTGAATCTGTACCGCCGCACGGGCAAAACGTACCGGCGTACCATCGGGGGCGGTGAGATGATGCACCGTATTCAGCGTCAGCGGCTGGCCGTCAGGCACCGCCGCTACCGGCGGCAATGCCAGCCGCGACGGATTGACGTTGATCAATAGCTTCTCACCCGAAAGGCGAAACGTCAGAATATCGCGCTCGTTGCCGAGCATATTTTCAAACAGGCCGGGATTACGGCTGAGTTGCGACAGCGGGAATTCGTTGGCAAGCAGATGACGGAAATACTGCACACGCCCGCTGACCTGGTAATCCGCGCGGCGTACCAGTTCTTTATCCATCGAGTAATAGAGGTAGAAACCGACGGCACTGACCACCATCGAGGCGATCAGCGCGAAAAGTAAGGTGGCGCGAAGCGTCAGCGACATGGCGCGTTTCGGGAGGTGAGTCAATTGACGATCACTCATGTCGCACTTCGCACACGTAACCGATGCCACGCACGGTATGGATCAGTTTCACCTCAAAGCTGCGGTCAACCTTGGCACGCAGACGCTTAATGGCGACATCCACTACATTGGTATCGCTGTCGAAATTCATGTCCCAGACCTGCGAGGCGATCATGGTTCGCGACAGAACCTCACCCTCGCGGCGCATCAGCAACTGCAGCAACATGAATTCCTTATTGGTCAGTGCGATGGTCTGATCCTGGCGGGTCACGCGGCGGCGCAGCACATCAAGATTCAGATCCGCCACCGAATACGCATCCGGCTCACGGGCGGCCGGGCGGCGCAGCAAGGTGCGGATACGCAACACCAGTTCGGTGAAGGAGAACGGTTTGATGAGATAGTCGTCAGCCCCCAGCTCCAGCCCGTGAATGCGATCCTGTACTTCATCGCGGGCGGTGAGAAACAACACCGGCACGTCGCTTTTTTTGCGCAGGACTTCCATCACCTGCCAGCCGTTCAGCCCCGGCAGCATGACGTCGAGGATCACCGCGTCGTACCCCTCTTCCAGCGCCAGAAACAGGCCGTCGGCACCGTTGCGTGCCAGATCTACGCTGTAACCTGCTTCTGTCAGCCCTTTTTTCAGGTAATCGCCTGTACTGACATCGTCTTCAATCACCAGTATTCGCATTCAGGCCCTCAGCGCCGCATGACCATTCACCTAAAGAATGATTCACCCGAAAGTTTATCAGTTTCGTCAGACACCTTTGATGACAATTTTGTCATCAATTTGTCATCAGCCAATACCGGTTTATCGTCCACTCTTAAGAAAGTTATTCATCACTGGCAGGTTCAGTGATTCATCTAACAGAATGAAAAAACGCTGGAAAATGGAGAATTAATCATGAATGCACCAACACGTCTCGCTGGTCTGTTACTGGGTTCCCTGCTGATGTGCAGCGGGATGACATCGGCATTTGCCGCCGATAATGTGATTAAACCTACACGCGGAACCATTGATTCAGTTAATGACTCATCGGTACAAATCACCACACGTCAGGGCGAAAAACTCGACGTTAAGCTGACCGACCAGACCAAGATCAATGCCGTCACCAAAGGGCAAATCAGCGATATCAAAGCGGACAGCTTCATCGGGACGGCCGCCGTTCCGCAGGCTAATGGCACGCTGAAAGCACTGGAAGTGCACGTATTCGCACCCAGCCTGCGCGGCAGCGGTGAAGGCTTCAATCCGTTTGAATCCGCCGATGGCAAAATCAATACCATGACCAACGGCACCGTCGGCAAGCTGGTGAACAGCAATGGCCGCACCCTGACCGTGAAATATCACGATGCCGAGAAAACGGTCATTGTGCCTGACGATGTACCGGTTGTTCTGCTGGCGCCGGGCGACCGCAGCCTGCTGAAACCGGGCACTAAAATCGTATTGTTTGCCATAAAAGATGACAAAGGTGCACTGGTTGCCCGTGGTATTGCTGCCGGTAAAGACGGCATCGCGCCGCCGATGTAATCCGGCCGAACAACAGGAGATTAAGCGTGAAACCTCAGCTCTCATCGCCCCGGAAGCGCCGGATTCATTCCTGGCCGGTTCGCATTTGTCATTGGATCAATCTGCTGGCAATGATCGGCATGGTGATGAGCGGCTGGGGGATTTATAACGCCGACCCGCTTTTCGCTTTCACTTTCCCGCAGAACACCACCCTCGGCGGCTGGCTGGGTGGCAATATTGCCTGGCATCTGGCGGTAATGTGGCTGCTGGCGGCCAATGCCCTGTTCTATCTGCTGTGGGGCATTTTCAGCGGTCATTTCAGACGCGACTTTTTCCCCTTTTCGCCCCGTACGATCTGGCGCGATACCGTTCGCGCACTGACATTCAAACTCCCGCACAAACTGGGTCAGTACAACGCGGTGCAAAAACTGATGTACAGCGGTGTTCTGTTGCTGGGCGCGCTGCTGGTGCTGTCGGGTTTGTCGATCTGGAAACCCGCGCAGTTCAGCGGTCTGGTCTGGTTGTTTGGCGGTTTTGATATCGCCCGTTATGTGCATTTCTTTGCGATGAGCGGCGTACTGCTGTTCGTCATTATTCACGTACTGATGGTTCTGCTGGTGCCGAAAACCTTCGTGGCGATGCTGACCGGCGGCAAAAAAATTAGCACGGAGGACCGAGCAGATGAGTGATAAAACACAGCGGCCAAAAATTATTCTTGAACCCGATCAGCGCAAGCAACTGGTTAATATTCAACGCCGTATGTTATTGCGCTCCGGCCTTACGCTGGGCGCGGTTTCGATGCTTACCGGCTGTAATCTGCAGGACGGCGATCAGGTCGATAAAGTGCTGTGGGCGATGTCCCGCTGGAACGACCGGGTACAAAGCTGGCTGTTCAGCGGCCAGAAACTGGCGCAAACCTATCGCGCCGATCAAATCACCACGCCGTTTCGTTTCAATGCGTATTACCCCGAATACAACGTGCCGGAAATCGACATCCCCAATTACCGGCTGGAAGTCTCCGGTTTGGTGCAAAAGAAAGCGCCGTGGACACTGGAACAATTGCAGCGCCTGCCGCAGGAAAGCCAGATCACCCGGCTGATATGCATTGAGGGCTGGAGCGCCATCGGCCAGTGGAAAGGCGTACCGCTGAAAACGTTTCTGCAACACGTCGGCGCGGATCTGACAGCCAAATATGTCGGATTCAAATGTGACGACCGCTATTATTCCAGTATTGATATGGCGACGGCACTGCATCCGCAAACCATTCTGGCTCTGGATTTTGGCGGCAAACCCTTACCCCCCGATTTTGGTTACCCGTTACGCCTGCGGATGCCAACCAAACTCGGCTTTAAAAACGCCAAACATATTGGCGCGATTTTCGTCACCAATGAATATCCCGGCGGCTACTGGGAAGATCAGGGTTATAACTGGTTCAGCGGGATCTGACAGGCATAAAAAAACCGCTCAGCTGAGCGGTTTTTGTTTTCGCGGGAGGGTAACGGCAAAGCGTTACGCTGCGGCGAAGAATTAGAAGCTGTAACCCACGCCTGCGATCCAGGTACCAACATCAACACTGCGGATGCGGGACTGTTCGTAAGACACGTCCAGAGCAACGTTCTGGATTGGATTGAACTGCAGACCAGCACCGTAAGAGAAACCGTAATCGCTGGTGTCATTTTTTTCACGGTTAGCAGTAGATGCTGCTGCTTCGTTGTACTGGAATTTGCCGTAGCCAACACCCACAACACCGTAGATGGAAACCCAGTCAGCCAGACGGTAAGCAGGACCCGCAGTCAGACCGTAGTATTGTGCTTTACGGTAGTCGCCAGATGCAGGAGAGCTGTCATCTTCGATGTAAGTGAAAGAACCGATAGCGCCCAGTGGGTTGCTATCTTGTTCCCAGCGGTATTTTAAGTTGAAGCCGTTTGCTTTGTTAGCAACGCCTTGTGCGTCACCCTGAGCGTAGCCAGCAGTTACGGTGCTGGTGTCAGCGAAAGCGCTTGAAGAAACGCCCAGTGCAACTACGCAAGCTAATGCGGAAAGACATGCAATTTTTTTCATAAACCACCTCAAAAAGAGAAACCAAAGTAACCTTCACGTTTGAAAATATAACAAAAACTAGTGTGAAACTCTGCCTCAATTAAGATGTCCAAAGCATCATATGGTGTAACAGGAAGTTTCCAGTACACGCTATCCATTTAATTTTATTGGGATTTTAGTCACACAAACTATAAGGTAAACTTATTGAACTTTTTGAGATTAGCAGATAATTCCTAAAAATTTGCTCAAAAAACAAACTATTTTAGGAAGTTTTTTAACAAACACGTTCCGAAAAAAACTTTTTCGTGAGGATTTTTTCTCGCCACTTTTCCCTCTACACTGACAGCGCTTTACCTTTCTTTTCAAAACTATAAATCTGAAGTTTCCGGATTCATGGGATCACCTCAAAAGGCGCAATGGATGACACAGTCAGGACAAAATCAGCCGCAGGATCCGCAGATCGCTCTGCAGGCAGCGACACATAACAACAGCCCGCCCGTCCCTGCGTTACCGAAAAAAACCTCACCGCTGGTGGCGATTCTGTTGCTACTGATCGCCATGTTGTCATTACAAGGCGGCGCGTCGCTGGCAAAAACGCTTTTCCCGGTGGTCGGCCCGCAGGGTGTCACGGCTCTGCGTCTTGGTATCGGCTCTATTCTGTTGCTGCTCTATTTTCGTCCGTGGCGCCTGAAAATGCGCGGCGGTAATTTGCGTGCACTGATGATGTATGGCCTGGCGCTGGGCTGCATGAACTATTCGTTTTATCTGGCCCTGCGTACCGTGCCGCTGGGCATTGCCGTTGCACTGGAATTTACCGGCCCGCTGGCGGTCGCGATGTTCTCCTCACGACGTCCGGTGGATTTCATCTGGGTCGTGCTGGCCGTAATCGGGTTACTGTTCCTGTTACCCCTGGGACAAAGTGCCGGCGGTGTTGACCTCAAAGGTGCGTGCTTTGCGCTGATCGCCGGTGGCTGCTGGGCGGTTTATATCCTCGCCGGACAACGTGCTGGCAGCAGTTACGGACCGGGCACCGCCGCGATGGGGTCACTGATTGCGGCGTTAATCTTCTTCCCGATTGGCGCAATCCAGGCACACACCTCTATTTTTAGCTGGGATATTTTACCGCTCGGCTTGCTGATCGCCCTGCTCACTTCCGCCATTCCTTATTCACTGGAAATGATGGCGCTGACCAAACTGCCAGCCAAAACCTTCGGTACGCTGATGAGCATGGAACCGGCGATGGCCGCGCTTTCCGGCATTATCTTCCTCGGTGAATTCCTGACCGCGACGCAGTGGATCGGGCTGGCGGCGATTATCGCGGCTTCCGCCGGTTCAACACTTACCCTCCAGCGCAAAACCAAAATCGAGACGGTGGATATTGCCGGAAATACCCCTTCCGGGAAGTAATTGCACCGCATCGCATAAAAAAGCCACGTCATCCCGATGTGGCTTTTTCTTTTCTATCAGCAGGTTGAAAATTATTTTCATTTATTTCATTTTTCCTGCATCCAAAAGCAGAGGGTCATTCGTATGTATAGATGTGAGGCAAGACCTCATCTCCTAACTGACGAAGGACACCATCATGAAAACATTACTCCGTACCGCAATCTGTGCTTCTCTGCTGCTCAGCACCGCGTCAATGGCTGCAATGATGTCTCAAAGCACCACCATGGTCGGTGGCGCAGAAATGTATCCGTCCAAAAATATCGTAGAAAATGCCCTGAATTCGAAAGACCACACCACGCTGGTGGCGGCGGTAAAAGCAGCAGGGCTGGTGGATACGCTGCAGGGCAAAGGCCCGTTCACCGTGTTTGCGCCAACCAACGCCGCGTTTGCCAAATTACCGGCGGGTACCGTGGATAATCTGGTGAAACCAGAAAACAAAGCCACCCTGACCAGCATCCTCACGTATCACGTGGTGGCCGGTAAATATGAAATGAAAGATTTGGAAAAACTGCTGAAAAAAGGCAACGGCACGGCGGAACTGAAAACCGTTAACGGCCAGCCACTGTGGATCCTGAACAACGGACCTCACAATATTCAGCTCAAAGATGGCAAGGGGAATATCGCCAACATCAGTACTTATGACGTCCAGCAGAAGAACGGTGTGATCGACGTCATTGATACCGTCCTGATGCCAAAATAATACCGGCTATACTGAGGGCATGATTTCTCTTATGAAACAGCACCTCAGTAAGTCAGGACGCGCGAATGCATGACAATTTTTTCGTTAAGCCAACACCAGAGAATGCGCCGGAAGTACAGCGCGAACTGATGAGCGCCATGGCCGTTGGCGATCGTCAGGCATTTGAGCAGTTATATCGTCTGACGTCCCCCCGGCTATTCGCCGTCGCATTACGCATGTTGCGGCGACATGCCTGGGCAGAAGAAGTGTTGCACGACAGCTATATCACCGCGTGGAACCGGGCTGCCTCGTATAATCCGGCGCTCAGTTCCCCGATGACCTGGCTTACCCATATTGTCCGCAACCGCGCTATCGACTGGATGCGCGGGAGCGATAACCAGTTAGATGAACTGGACGAGACAATGCATGACGGAGATGCCAGCGACTATGATGACCCCTTGCAACGGCTGCAACAGGACAGTGACGCCAAAATTCTGGCCACCTGCCTCGCACATCTGCCCGCCGAACAAAGACAAAGCCTGATCCTTGCCTATTATCAGGGCCTGTCGCACGGTGAGGTCTCATCGCATCTTCAACAACCTCTGGGGACGATCAAAAGCTGGATACGTCGCGCCCTGGATCACTTAAAGAGCTGCGTAGGACTATGAAAAGCAGAAGCCATTATCATGCCGCTCTGGCGGCTGAATATGCGCTCGGCACCTTGCGCGGCGCGGCCCGGATTCAGTTTGAGCAAAAAATGCAGGAAGACCCTGAACTGGCGGCCGAAGTGGCACGCTGGCAGGAAGCTTTCACGCAACTGGATAATCAGATAACCCCGGTCATCCCACCTGCATCGGTGTGGAAACGCATTCAGCATAACCTTGCGCTGCAACCGGCCATACTTCCGGCTCCGGCGACACGACCGGTGCGGGCTTATATGGGCTGGGCGCTGGCCGCCGGGCTTGCCGCATTGTTGCTGATCCCCCGCCTGCTGGTTCAGCCAGAAGCGCCAATGCCGGTGGCGATACTGGCCAGCAGCGCCGGTACGCAAAGCGGACAGTGGGTGGTCAGCGCGGACAGAAGCACCCGCAGCCTGTTGCTGACGCCGATCAATGCGCAGAATATCGCCGCAGATCACAGCCTTGAACTGTGGGCCATTCCGCCGGGAGGCAAGCCGCTTTCCCTCGGCTTGCTGAATACGCAACAACCGACGCAACTGGCGCTGGCAGCGAAAATGCCGGATGCAGGTTTTACGCTGGCAATAAGCCTCGAGCCTCACGGCGGTTCGCCGACCGGGCAACCGACGGGTACCGTTTTGTATAGCGGGGCGATGGCGCTTTAAAGGACAGCAGACAGTGATTAACGGCGGGTATTATCCCGCCGTTATATTTCAATATTAAATACGGCAAACTGTTATGCCGACTGGTCATATTTCATACCAGAACAAAGTCCCAGTAAAAATATATCCGCACACTGTCACTTACATTTAAAAATATCTTTCCCCACGTAATGAAAATAATTATCAGTCTTAGGTTATTTTAGCAGATTAATAAAAGTGGAAGTTCAGGAGGAATCCTATCCACCTTATAAATCAGCATGATAAGCTGGAAGTGAAATCACAGCAGAGCTTATAAGACACACGCTATCAGAACGATAGGAATGTACGCCCTGCAAATTTTCAATTTATTGCTATACTGAATGCAGTTACGAAATACATTAGTAGCAATTAATTTTAATGAAACAAGGAGATATGTATATGAGTACCGCTAAACTGGTCAAAACGAAATCTTCTGAGCTTATCTACACACGCAATGATTTAGATGAAAGCGTCAAACTCAATACTATCAAGGTGCTGAACCGTCTGGTGACTGAATACATCGATCTGTCGCTGATCACCAAACAAGCTCACTGGAACATGCGTGGCGCAAACTTTATTGCCGTACACGAAATGCTTGATGGTTTCCGTACCGCGATTATTGACCATCAGGACACCATCGCAGAACGTGTGGTGCAGTTAGGTGGTGTGGCACTGGGTACCGTGCAGGTTGTTAACGATAAAACCCCGCTGAAAAGTTACCCGACCAACATCCATACCGTGCAGGAACATCTGAAAGCCCTGGCGGAACGTTATGGTGTTGTCGCGAACGATACCCGTAAGGCTATCGGCGAAGTAGAAGATGAAGACACCGCAGATATTTTCACCGCTGCATCGCGCGACCTGGATAAATTCCTGTGGTTCATCGAATCAAATATTGAGTAACAATGTGCTCCGACCGCGGGATCATACGGCGGTAAAATGAGCGATTAACAAGAAAAGGCCGGTGACGAAAGTCACTGGCTTTTTCATTTTCGATAACAAATACCTGTATCCTCTTTTGGCGAATTGCACTTAAAACCCCTCTTACCCTGTAGCTTTACATCTACATTTAATAATCCCGCTGATAAATAGTTACATTTTCAACTACATTCTCAACGTCACCCCCTGGAACCGGTTTCATTATCCCACTGATAAACTTAATGTTTATTTTCATCCTAAGAGAATTCTTAAACCAATAGGCGGTGTGAATGATTTAATACAAATTAATAGCTCAAAGCAATTTTACATAACCTCGATCACACCTGAAACTTGCTGAAATATTTTTTCGCAACCTTTGCATTTTTGTGAAAAACGCCTGCCAACCTAACCCAATAAAAATTAAAGATAATTTACAGGGATGTGACAACGCATTAACCCCCTAAATGCAACTTACGGAAAAGTGACTCCCCTGTTGCGGCAGCATCAAAGATGTGCCGCCTCCCACAATCCGACCCGATTCCGAGCGCATTGGCTGCTGTAAGCCAGGGGCGGTAGCGTGGAAAATGTAAAAAACTGGAATAATCTGATGGCACGTAGTGGCTTAGAAGTACAGAAAGCGGCGGTGAAAGCGCTGTTTTTAAGGGAAATCAAAACCCGTTTTGGTAAGTACCGGTTAGGGTATCTGTGGGCGGCGCTGGAGCCGTCAGCACATGTTTTGGTTATGCTGGCTATTTTTGGTTATATCATGCACCGGACAATGCCTGATATTTCATTTCCAGTTTTCTTAATTAACGGCATCATACCATTTTTCATTTTTAGTAGTATAAGTAACCGCTCCATTGGTGCTATTGAAGCGAATCAGGGATTATTTAATTATCGTCCTGTCAAACCAATTGATACAATAATAGCCCGAGCCATACTCGAAAGTATTATTTATGCTTTTGTTTATGCATTATTAATGAGTGCTGTAGGTTTAATGGGTGAGCATTTTAAAATAAACCAATTAATTACGCTTGTATGTGTATGGATACTATTGGTTGTTTTTTCATGCGGTATCGGTTTAATATTTATGGTAATTGGGAAAACGTTCCCTGAAACTGAAAAGTTTTTACCAATTTTAATCAAACCATTATATTTTATATCCTGCATAATGTTCCCTCTTCATAATGTTCCAAAAGACTATTGGCATTATTTACTATGGAACCCACTCGTCCATGTAGTTGAACTTTGCCGTACCTCAGTTTTTCCTGGCTATGTTAGTGAAGGTGTTAGCCTAAGCTATCTCGCATTTTGTAGCTTGATAACATTATTCATCGGCCTTGCATTATATAGAACTCGTGAAAAGGCGATGTTGACATCATGATAAAAATTGAAGATCTGACAAAATCATATAAAACCCCTAAGGGACGACACTATGTTTTTAAAAATTTTAATGTAGACCTGCCAGAAAATAAAAGTGTTGCTCTGATTGGTCGTAATGGTGCAGGAAAATCGACCCTCCTACGGGTAATTGGTGGTATTGATCGACCAGATTCTGGAAAAGTTATCACACATAAGACTATATCCTGGCCAGTTGGGCTTTCAGGGGGATTCCAAGGAAGCCTGACAGGAAGAGAAAATGTCAAATTCGTTGCCAGATTATTTTCAAAACCAAATGAATTGCGTGACAAAGTAAGTTTTGTGGAAGATTTTGCAGAATTAGGAAAATACTTCGACATGCCAATAAAAACTTATTCATCAGGCATGAAATCACGATTGGGTTTTGGTCTAAGTATGGCGTTTCCCTTCGACTATTACTTAGTTGATGAAGTAACAGCGGTAGGTGATGCAAGATTTAAACAGAAATGTGCTGATTTATTTAAGTCTCGTCACAAAGCGTCTAGCTTCCTTATGGTTTCCCACAGTTTGAGTTCTTTAAAAGAATTTTGCGATGTTGCACTTTTTATCGGGCGAGACAATAAAATACAGTTTTTTGACTCGATTGATGAAGCTATAGCAACATATAAAGAAGACGAGAACCTTTGATAATATAGTGAATTATTTGGATGTTAATTCATGCTGACAATAATTATCCCGATAGATCTTCATTACAGAGCTAGTGATATTATAAAGAAATGTAAATTACTTCTTACCAATTCTGAAGGAAAAAATGTTAAATTTATTTTTGGCCATAATAATAGAAACACTAAAGCAGATAAAGAATTTGTAAAATTATTTAAAAATACTTCAAATTCAAAATTAATTAGTGCTCAATTTTACTCCGGTGAGGTGAACTCTTCATTACTAAGAAATCGTGCAGCTGCAGTAGTCGATACAAAGTATATTTGTTTACTTGATATCGATATATGGTTTGATTTTGTAATTCTCGAAAAGTACTATAAAAGACTAATCACTAATTGTGAGCCTTTCTATATCATCCCATGTCTTTATCTTACAAAACTTGGCTCAGATTTATTAATAAAGAAGAAGATTTCTAGCAGAAAATTAATTGAACGATACTTTTCCTACAGCAGAAAAGAGTTTCTTCATTTGGCCAGCCCATCTTCTATAACAATAATGAATATAGAAGATTATAATTCGCTGGACGGTTTTGATGAAAAATATTCGGGGCATGGATATGAAGATTTTGATTTTTTGATACGTTTATTAAAAAAGTACAACAAACTAGAATATAAGAATGATTTTCTTTCTAACAATAAAGCCCGATCTCCATTATTCGCTACCGGATTTCGCAGATATATTGGGGTGTTTTGTTTAAAACTATTATTAGAAAAAGACATTGCACTACACTTACATCATGAAAAGGCACCAATACTTAACTATACTCATGCAAGAAAGTTAAATCATGAGTTGTTTAGCAATAAATATTCTTCTTATTGCACAGGTAAAGTAGATCATGATAGTTCTCTTATAACAACGTTTATAAAGCTATGTAATGAAAATAGTTATAATCTAATTGATTATTCTATTTTATTTGATAATAAACCGGGTCACATTGACAGATTTGATACAATAAAAAGACGCATAAGGTTTCTCATAAATGGCTAATAGCATATACAAAAAAATATCTAAATTATTCCGTGATCCGAATATGTTCTTTTATGACATGTTCCGTAAAAGAGCCTTCAAAGGTGCTCCTCCGAAAACAAAAAAAATAACTTCACAGAACAACATATCGGCCTTTCCAACTATTAATGCTTTAGAGGTACAAAATCTAGGACTTGTTAACTACTTGAGGAGAAATCTTAAAGCAGGATTAGGCCCTAAAGATGGGTCAGATTGTAATAGCCTTTTGCTGTGGGCTGGTTATTTAGGTGCTTTGATCAATTTCATTAGTGGATTAAAATCTACGATGACCATGAATATTACTATTTATACGCTAGGTGGAGGCTACAGCTATACATCTACAAACGGTGAGTTATTTGATAGTAACCAGATCACTAAGAATTTGAATTCAAAACCTGATTTCGTTATCGAGTTAAGTAATGAACTTGGTGACCTTTACATCCTTCATTTCTATCTTTTTGATCTGGATGTTACAGGGCTTGCAACCGTGCGCTCGAACAAATCTTGGGTTAGGAAATTTCCTTTAGAAGAATTAGAAAACATATACTCACCTGAGAAACAAACAAAAGAAAGAAAAATCGATGCTGTTTATACATGGGTAAATCACGCAGACTTAGCCTGGCAAGAACAATGGAAAAATTCATTTCCTGACAGCGAGTTTGATCCTGACAGATACACGAGTAATGATGAATTAAAATACTCTTTAAGATCATTAAATAAATATGCACCTTGGTTGAATAATATCTATATAGTATCGAATTGTGCAAAACCTAGTTGGCTAACTAATCATCCTAGAATCATTTGGGTTGATCATAATGAAATTTTCCCATATAGCGAGTCTTTACCAACATTCAACTCCCATGCCATTGAAAGTTGTTTACATCATATAAAAGATTTATCTGAATATTTTATCTATTTAAATGATGACTTTATTTTAGGTCAACCTTGCCTGCCTTCTGACTTTTTTGACGAGGCAGGTAGATCCCTAGCCTATTTTGAACCATATGGCATGGTGTATTCATCGTCCGACAAAGAAGGTGTTCCAGATTATCTTTTAGCGGCAATGAACTCCAACAAATTAATAAAAGAACAGCATCCTGAGTATGATTCTAAATATCTCCATCGTCATGTTCCCTACGCTTTGAGAAAATCCGTACTTATGGAAATCGAGCGCACCTATCCTGAATCATTTTCCATAACAAGAAATTCAAAAATAAGATCACCTCTCGATATAAATCTCACCTCATTTTTATATCATCACTATTCATACATAAATGGAACCAGTGTTAAATCAGAAGTGTCAAGCTTAATTGTGCGCCCAAATAATATTAATTCAATATTATCTAAGGATTCTTATAAATATAAGATATTGTGTTTTAATGATGGGAATGGTAGTGCAGACGATATAGCATATAAGAAAAGTACTCAGCAATATCTTGACAAGAGATTATCTGAAAAGGCACCTTGGGAAGTTATTGCAGCATCATAATCATTTTAATCCTATAAATTGGAGAGGGAAGCTCTCCAATTTATATTTTTTAATACTATAGACCGAAATGATTTTTGATGGCATCTTTGACTTCAGATATATTAACCGTCCAATCTTTTTGGGTTCTATGCGTGTTACTAGGCATTATATCCGGAGCACCAAAAACATATGCCAATTGATCAGGAACTTGGCAAATCAATGAGTCAGCCACTACAACCCAACCAATAGAAGATATAATTAGCACCTTGCACTCCTCATTTGAAAAAAGTGTGTTATGCATTGCAGAACCACCAGAACCCGCGATGTATTTTGCTTCTGAGAAAAGTTTGACTTGATCGTAAATACTTAATTCCTGGGGGTGAATAATCTCGAACCCTAAGGAATAAAACAAATCTTCCACAAGCTTTTCATTCAATAATTTTCGCCCATTAACTTTTGACCTAGATATATATACTCTCTCATAAGGCATTATTCTTGATTTATAAGAAAGATTGTTTTTTATACGATCAAATGTATTTCGAGCTAAAGGATTTATAAAACGACGCCTTTGTATTGTTTTACTAGGTAAAAAAACGGTTGGACTATACGTTGGGCCTAGTATCCTTTCTATTCTTTCAGGCTTAACTCCTAGGGCGTCAAACATTGCCAAATAACCAGGAGATAACTTTATTGACGTGGCAATTTTCATTCCCTTATCTGTAATAAGATCTTGAGCCCAGAGATTTGGAATTACTTCAAGTAAAACATGCCCATAAACATCAGGATGATCAGTGTCAGCGTGATATAACGGATAGTCAACTTTAACAATGTCTTTATCTTTTAAATCAAATTTACTTTCATAACTTCCATCTTTTTGTAAAGCCAATCCGCCATGATGATGTAATCTGTTACGCATGAAAGTATAGGGTAGAATAGAGCTATCACTGCTATTTAAAACTATGTGATTAGGCAAAATTACAATATCACTTAGTTTTTCAACAGTGAGTTCGGAATAAGACATATCATCAACAGGATATGCTGTATCTGCTAACGGAAAGTCCAAACTGCCATATTTGGTCGGCGGAATAAATTTTGAACTTTTCGCAGCTTCTATTTTAACCACCGATGTTGATTCAGTAGTTTTATCACTAAAAAGTAGTTTTGAATAATTTTCTTCTAAATGCATGAAGGCTCCAAATGAATTTTAATTTTGTTTTTATAGAAAATGTGTATATTTATAATCAACTATATTTTTCTATAAATAACTGTATGTCTCTCATCATATAGGGAAGGGCTTCATCTATCTTTTCATCTTCCCAATCCCACCATTTAATCAGCATTAGCTGATTAACCACTTCCTCATCAAATCGATGCCTAATAACCTTTGCAGGGGCTCCTCCCACTATACCGTAGTCAGGTATATCCTTGGTTACAACACTATTGGCAGCAATAACGGCCCCATCTCCAATTGTCACTCCTGACATTATTTTTACAGAATGACCAATCCAAACATCGTTCCCTATAGTTACGTTACCATTGCTATAATGGTCAATTAAATCTAAAGATTTCATTGAAGGCCAAAATTTCTTTAGAGTCGAAAAAGGATATGTAGCAACCAAATCCACTTTATGATTTGCCAAAATAATAATAACATCATCTGCAATTGAGCAAAATTTTCCAATTTTCAAAATTGCATATTTAGCTTCAAGTATTTTGGGATGACCATAGGTGTGATCGCCGATTTCCCAGTTGAATCTTTCTATCTGTTCTTTAAGGAATTTTTTTGTTAGATTCTTATGCCTCGGCCTTTTATCCCAATCATAAGAAATTTCTTCTAATTTATGGGTTATATTCAAATGTGGTTTAATAAGAAAACCACCACACATAGTCAGCCGATTCTGTTGTAATGATATCTTGTCAAAAAGCGTACTCACATCTCCCGATTTATTTAGAAAAGCGACAGTCCCTTCAATAATTGTCCAGCTTGCTTCATTATTATGACTGTAGCCATATATCGAGCCATCTCTATTCAGTTTAATTGGCTCATGAGGGTATGACCCATCAAGACGGGAGAATTTAAAATACTTATCGCATAGGGATTCTGGATTTAAGCTTGTAAATTTTGAAAAATTAGTCATTAATTTCCTCAGATAATGCAATTATAAAAAAAGGAGAAGTCGTTAATCCAGTACTTTCACTAAACCATTTATATAAATAAATCTATCCGCATTAACTGCTTTTCTCGCCAACCTATTATTAGTGTAATACACCGCGTTAATCTGCGTATTCTTCAGCAAGTATAGCCGGAACTGCTTAAACAGCTTCGCATCGGGTTTAAACCCTGACTGCCAGAACTGGTTCAGGTGCCCCTGATACGTAATGCCTTTAATGTCATACAGCGCGTTGCCCATCACTTTCAGCGGCTTGTTATGAATAAGCGCTGATATCCCGGCGGTGCTGTTAATGGTAACAACCGCTTTGGAATGCGTCAGCAACTCAGGCATCGGCAGATCATGCACGTAGATTACGCGGTCAGCGATGCCGTATTTTTTACCAAGCTGGCGGATCAGCGGCCCGTATAAGCGGTGCCCTCTGTCCATCGGGTGATGTTTGATCACCAGATACTCAGCGGAAGGGGCTTTTTTGGCAAACGAGTGCATCACTTCATTGATGTAATCACGCACATCCTGATACGGGCTGTGATTGCGGATCTGACTGTCGTTATATACCTGCAAAATGGCCAGATAATACCGCTGATCCAGATCCGTCTGCAGTTGCTGCAAAATGTTGCGCTGGCGGAAGGCGTACAGCTTTTTACGCCAGGCAGCACGGGTCCAGCAGCGCGCCTCATACCACGGCGAGAAGGATTTGTGATGGCGATATTTTGGGAAGTCGTGCCGGTAGCGCCAGCCCGCCAGGTAATACACGGCCGCATGACGCACGCGCTGCCAGCCTGAAGGTTTCAGCTGTTCAACTTCCGGCATGGTCATTTCAGGCAGGCTGCGGTAGAACTCCGCATCGCGTGGCAGGCTGGAATAGGCATTCACGCCATTCTGCTCCAGCGTGATGTAATGCGGGCGCAGATACCCCTCCTCAAACGCGAGGAAGCGTATGCCTTTAGCCTGTGCCCAGCGTTTTGCTGCCTGATGCAACGGACGACAATCCCCGAAACACACGATGGTATCGAAGTCGTATTCCTGCCAGGTCTCTTTCAGCCAGGTCGGAAACTCTTTTGGCGTTTGCTGGTACAAGCGGTATTCACGCTTTCGCGAATACACCCTGTCGCCGCCGTTAAAGACGACATTCACCGCCTCACGCCCCAGAGACTCCAGCCACTGAGCTAAATCGCTGAAGAAAGGCCCCATCGGCCCCTGCAACAGCAAATATTTTTTCCCAGAAAGTAATGTCGTAAGCGCCTTACTGTCCATTTCTGTCCGTTTCCATTAATGCAATAAGCTTGTAGTAAGAAGCCGGTTCAGGTCGTCAACGTCACCCGGACCAGCATGAGCAGTTTTCTGTAATACCGGACTATCCTGCCCGCTTTAACTCTGGTGAATTGCATTTGTGCCCGGGGCGTCGCAGCAAGAAGTTCAACCGCCTGCTCTGCCAAAATGGGCTCCCGACTTTGCGGGTCGATATACGACGGGTAGGCAATCAGCGCCTGGTAAACCACATCGTCTAAGGTGAGGCTGCGCAGCCGGCGTGAACAGGCATGCTCATCCTGCGTCAGTCCCCATCCGGCATAAAATGGCATGCCGTAACACACCACTTTTTTACCGTGTAACAACGCTTCAAAACCTGACAGCGACGTCAGCGTGTGCAGTTCGTCGGCAGCCTGAATACATTGAATAATGTCTGCATCCAGCGCCTGACTGTCCGCCCAGCGGCTGACATCTTCGGCGGGAATGTGTCCCTGCCGGTTCCCCACCAGAACATCCGGATGAGGCTTATAAATAATGTAAGCGCCGGGGTTACGTTCCCGGACAGTGCGTAAAAGCGCGCTGTTGGTACGCAGGGATATCGTGCCGGTCAGGATAGAGGCATCGTCCTCAACCTGCCCCGGCACCAGAATCACCGTTTTATTCGTCGCTTCAGCGGGCAAGGTAAACGCCGCGCCCAGGTTGTATTTACTGACTTTGCTGGCAACCAGTCTCTGGCGTAACGTGGCAGCCCGCTGCTGCTGGCATGGCGCCAGATTGCTGTGACTCAGCAACAGTTCCAGGTCGCTCGGGCGCGTCGCATCGTAATAGATACCGGTTTTATCCAGCACCAGCGACAGCGGCGGATGCAGATCAGACCCCAGCCCGGCCGAACGCAGAAAACCATCTTCCATTCGCCATTGCGGGATCTGACGCTGCTGCGCCTGAGCACCCCAGCGGGCCTCGCCTTTGATGCCCCACACGACACAGGCCACTTCACCGGCATAGCGTTTACTGAAATTCACTTTGTTGCTTTTAGTTCGCAGGAAAGGCCCGAGAATGCTGCGCTTCCAGAGGGTCAGTCCCGGCGACCAGAGGCGTCCCGCCCGCTGTTGCTGATGCTTTCGCTGCATCAGCAGCCAGCTGAGAACATCAAACAATGTGCCGCTTTTGCCATTAGCCGGATTGATGTACCGGCTGTAACGCAAACAGGCCGCGCTGAACAACTCTTCCAGGCTGGCCGTACCCCGGCGTGCCCGGAGCGATGCGGACTGAGGATGACGGTCATCCGTCAGTCCCCAGCCTGCGTACCACGGCTGACCAAACACGCTGACCGGTTTTCCGGCGATCAGCGCTTCAAATCCGTAGTTAGACGTCACCACGTAAACCCGGCTGACAACGCGCAACAGCGATTGCGGGCTGACGTTTTCAGCCAGCAGTTTGATGCGTGGATCCTGCTGCGCCAGTTGGGTAATCTGCGTGAAATAGCCGGCTTTTTTGCCCAGCAAAACATCCGGGTGGATCTTTACCCAAATCTCAGACGTCGGGTTTTCTGCCATGGCGGCCTGCAACATCTGTTCGAACTGCTCCGCGCCTGCATTGCCATAAACCACCGCCATATCACCGAAAGTCTGATCGACCACCAGCACCGCGCCACACTCGGGTTTTGCCTTTGTGCAGGCCGGTGCCTGGTTGTATTTCGACAGATCACCTTCCACGATGATCTGCATGGCCTGCCGCGCCGTATCCTGCAGCGGCTGATTCTCTTCACGCTGGCGGATCAGCATTTCAAGCGTGCTGGGTTTCGAGGCGTCGTAATACATTCCCTGCGTCTCTAAAACCATTGAGAGCGGCTGACAGCCCGACACACCCAGTCCCAGGGAGCGGATAAACCCGTCTTCCAGCCGCAGCACCGGCAAGCCTGACTGCTCTGCCCGCGCGACGGCTTTCTCGCCGGTTGGCCGGTAACCCCACACCGCGATGCGGGTGATGCCATCCGGCACCGGTCGCAGCAGCGAAAGCTTGCGACAGGGTTCGCCGAGAAACGCTTCCAGATGCGGGATACGTTGTATGCCCGCTGAAAAGATCCCAATCATTAAATCGTCAGCACCACTTTCGCGGCGACGGCCAGCTGATACAGGATCGTCGAGATGCCACGGGTGATTTCGATATTTTTCGATTCGTATTTCGGCAGAACCATCAGCTCATCCCCCGGCTGCAACGTCTTCACGTCTTCCGCGTTAATCGCTTCGCCGTTTTGTTTAATCAGGATGACTTTCGAGTTCCCGGCTTTTTGCGTGTAGCCACCGACTTTCTCAATGTAATCATCCGGGCTCAGACCTTTCTGCCAGCTCACCGCATTCGGGAACAGCACTTCGCCGTGGATCATCACGAGTGAGGTTTTCTCCGGAATGTTGATGACATCGCCGTCTTCCAGGATCACTTCATTCAGATTATTTTCGCTCAGAACCACTTCGCCTTTCGGCACCACCTGACGCGCCTTCGCCACGAAACGGCTGACTAACTGGGCTTCCTGCGCACGCAAACGCCCTTCTTCCTGCGTCGAGGACTGTGCGGAAAGTGATGCTTCTTCGAGTTTCTGCAAGGTCAGATCCAGCATCTCTTTCTGGCGAAGCGCGACAGAACGACGGTAAAGCTGGATGGCGTTAATCTGCGACATGCTGTTGGTGCGGATTTTTGGCAACAGCTGGCTCATGGTGGCGCCATACGGCAGCACCACGGCGTGTTCACCGGAATGCGCGCCTTCGATGCGAACCTGAATGGTGCCCGCATAACGGTCGGAACTGACAATCAGTTTGTCGCCATCCTGCAATGAGCGCCCCGGTGCGGATCCCAGCGGGTAATACTCACTGCGTTTCATGCTGCCCTGCTGGCGGATAATGGTCATGTGCGTCGCGCCCGGTTTCGGGCGTGCCCAGCTCAGGGCCTCGCTGACCGGAATGGTGCTGTCGCGGAATTCAAAGTCATAGCTGTTAAAGACATCGCCTTCCACGCTGAACGTGTGCTGACGCGGCCCGACCACGATGGTATCGCCGTCAGAGAATTGCGACAGACGCAGATCGCCGTTGAGCAGAAAGTCATACAGGTTAATGCGCGAACGCACGCGGTCATTGTGTTTCACCACAATGTCGACATAGCTGCCGCGTTCAGTATCGACGCCGCCGGCTTTACTCAGATAAGAAAGCAGGGAGTCAGACGCCACACCGCCGTATAAACCGGGATTGGTCACATAGCCGGTGACAAACACTTTGACCGGCTGTGCCTGAAGCAGGGAGGCATACACGTTGACGTTGGCCTGATAAACCTGTTTTACCTTGGTAGTGATCACGCTGTTCAGCTGGCTGTTCGAGACGCCTGCGACTTTCAGCGGGCCGACGTTTGGCAGGAAGATATTACCTTTCGGGTCAACGGTCAGCGCGCCGTCAAAATTGAACGCGCCCCACAAACGGATTTGTACCTGATCGCCGAGGCCAACAATGTAATTCGGGTTGAAACCGATACTGGCCGCGTTATCGGCAGCCGCACCGCCGGTAAATAACTGCGCACCGAACATGCGGCTCATCACTGCCGGAACCGGAGGCGGTGGGGAATCATCAAAGCCGGTATCCGGACTCGTCTGTTGCGTCTGGCCGGTTAAAAATGTCGGCAACGGTGCCGCGCCGGTCATATTCGGATCGGCATTGATCCCCACGGCATTGGCCTGGGTCAGCTGGAAGGCCAGCAAGATAACAACGGACTTCAATAATTTCATAACAAACTCTGTAGGCGATTCTTCAGGCAAAAAGGGAAAGCGATACAGACCACATCAGTCTTTATGGTCATCGATAACGGCCAGCAATAATTTAATCGTTCCGAACAGCAGACAGCACACCAGCAACCAGCTGGCGATCATATAAGGGACATTCGGGAAGGTGGTTTCTTGCGGTAACTGAGGCGAACTGATCACCGACAGCACTTTCAGTTTGCGGGCAGCTTCAACACGCGTCTTTTCAATGGATGTCAGGGTGAGTTTGTAGAGTTCAGTATCAAACTGCACTTTCGACTTAATCTCTTCGAAATCCACGGCCATGGTATTGAGCTGACGGCCATCAGGCGCAGTAATTTTACTTTTTTCCTGATCAATCTGTTTGCCCAGAGACGTAATCGCATTTTGCGCACTGATCACCTGTGGCGCATCGTCACGCAGGTAAGTCAGCAGATTGCGTAACTCCGCTTCCATCTGAATTTTTTGCCCGACGAGCGTGTTCACCAGCGTGGTGGCGGCAATCGCCTGCGCTTCAGGGTCGAGAATATTGTTGTGGTTCTGATACGCCAGCAACTGCGCTTTACTCGCATTGAGACGTGCACGGGCCTCAAGCATTTCGTTTTCAGCAAATGCCTGCTGATCGCGGGCGATCTTATGAGAAATTTCATTGATAAAGCGTTCAGATTCTTTGAGAACGGCTTTGTTAAACTGCTCAGCGAACTGCGGGGTGAAGCCCTGTGTGCCGATAGTCAGCAGGCCAGATTTATCGTCATACGTGACGGCAATACGATCGCGGTAATAATTTAAAAACTGCTCGCGGCTGGCATCTTTGGGCAAATGATAGAGGAAATCTAAGCCGCTCCTGCCGAACACGGAATGGAAATCGAGTTGCTTATCCAGCGCGGCCAGCATGTCAGGTGAGTTGATGTATTCTTTTAAATACATCGCATCCTGGGCTGTGCCCGGGTTTCCTGCCCCCAACAGTAAGCCGACATTCAGGCTGGTGCCGCTGATGTCGTTAGAACTTTTGATGGCAACGGTGGATTCACTGAGATAACGCGGACGACTGAAAATCACCAGATAGATGATCAGTAACGCCATCGGCAGGCCAATGACAATTTTACCCAAATTGCGGTTCAGCGTTGCCATACTAAAATACGGAGACCGACGAACCCGGGCGATATGTTCCCCGGGCCATGCTGACTTCATTTTTTCAATAAACATTTATTATCATCATGACAAACTGCACGTTTTTATTATCGTGCTTTATTAAAAGTACCGTGAAACTGCGTTGATATCCCCAGCCAATGGATCACGGTGCGAAATCTTCATCGTGTTTAGGACTACACTTAAGAGTGGGCACTTATCATGGTTAGCCAAGCAAGCACATGTGTCTGACGAAATCCATTTCCTGGTCTGGCCGGTCGTAGCTGCGAGGCAGCGAGGGGAACTGAATGAGAAGTCGCTAAGACCTGCCAGGAACAAGGCTCCGCGGGCAGATCATGAGGTCACGAATATGCGAAAAGCAACAAATTCACACAATCTATTTATGTCTGAAATACATTCATTCAATTCATGGGTTTTTTTAACATAGAGCTCGAAATAACACAAACCCTATCGGATAACTCTTAGGAAAAGAGGTCACTATGGCAAGCGGATGGGCGCAAGATGGCGCAGTGCAGGATCAGATTGATTCAACGGTCAATGATGCCGTTGATCGCGCACGTCAGTCTCTCGGGCATGGCGAAAGTGCGCATTATTGTAAAGAGTGTGGCGAACCCATTCCGGAGGCGTGCCGGAAAGCCCTTCAGGGCGTACAGTATTGCGTCACCTGTCAGGCCGCCCTGGATAAAAAGCAGCAAGATCACGCGGGCTACAATCGTCGTGGCAGTAAAGACAGCCAGTTGCGCTAGAACTTTACCTTATACCTTGACGCACCATTATGGTTCAACACAAGTCATTCCCCCCGTTATTAGCCCCGTTTTCATCTTTACATTTGCTTCAAAACTGAGCACAGGTTTTGCTCATGTACCAATAAAGTTAGAGCAAGTTATCATTTGAGCAGCGCGTTTGTTAATTAATGATTGTTTAAAATACATCATATGGTTAATGATGAAGCTGTGCACCATGAGAGAACATGGCGACGTGCAGCAATGCGCCAAACTGGTGCAATCTGATTTTTAATCACTGCCTGATCGGTTCAGCAAAGCGATAAGCCATTGAATTTTAATATACCTGTCATTTGGCATGAATATTGCATCAAAGCGCCGTAATATAAAGTCGTTCCCATAATATGTACAAAGGAAATTCACTGATGAAGTCACTCTTAAAAGTTTCCCTGGCCGCGTTAACTCTGGCCTTTGCCGTTAGCTCCCACGCAGCAGATAAAAAACTGATCGTAGCTACCGACACTGCGTTTGTACCGTTTGAATTCAAACAAGGCGATAAGTACGTCGGCTTCGACATTGACCTGTGGGACGCGGTCGCTAAAGAGATGAAAGTCTCCTATGAACTGAAACCAATGGACTTCGGCGGTATCATTCCTGCCCTGCAAACACACAACATCGATCTGGCGCTGGCGGGTATCACCATCACGCCAGAACGTAAAAAAGCCATCGACTTCTCTGACGGCTATTACAACAGCGGCCTGATGGTGATGGTTAAGAGCAACAACGACGCCATCAAAAGCGTTGCTGATCTGAAAGGTAAAACCGTTGCAGTGAAAAGCGGTACCAGCTCCGTTGATTACATGAAAGCCAACGTGCAGACCAAAGATCTGCGTCAGTTCCCGAACATCGACAGCGCTTACATGGAACTGGGCACGGGCCGTGCTGATGCGGTCATGCACGACACGCCAAACATTCTGTACTTCATCAAAACGGCCGGTAAAGGTCAGTTCAAAGCGGTCGGCGATTCACTGGCTGGCCAGCAATACGGTATCGCATTCCCGCAAGGCAGTGACCTGCGTGAGAAAGCCAACGCCGCGCTGAAAACCATCAAAGAGAATGGTACTTACGCAGCAATCTACAAAAAATGGTTTGATACCGAACCTAAATAAGTCCTTTTCATTTAAGTCGTTCCTTTTCAGAAAGAGCACTTGATAAGAAGCGCCTGTCAGATGCACATCTGCACAGGCGCAGTTTGTGGTTTTACCAGGAGATAATCCATGCAGTTTGACTGGAGCGTAATTTGGCCCGCTCTGCCTATCCTGCTCGAAGGCGCCAAAATGACATTGTGGATTTCGGTCCTCGGTCTGGTTGGCGGTCTGATTATTGGTGTGATTGCGGGTTTTGCCCGCGCGTTTGGTGGCTGGTTTAGCAGCAACGTCGCACTGGTCTTTATCGAGCTCATTCGCGGTACGCCTATCGTCGTACAGGTAATGTTCATTTATTTCGCCCTGCCGATGATGGTGCCCGATCTGCGGATCGACCCGTTCAGCGCGGCGGTGGTGACGATCATCATCAACTCCGGTGCTTATATTGCTGAAATTACGCGTGGCGCGGTGTTGTCGATTCACAACGGTTTCCGTGAAGCGGGTCTGGCGCTGGGCCTGTCGCGCCGTGCAACGCTGCGTTACATCATCATGCCGCTGGCATTGCGCCGCATGCTGCCACCGTTGGGTAACCAGTGGATTGTGAGTATCAAAGATACCTCGCTGTTTATCGTTATCGGTGTCGCCGAGCTGACCCGTCAGGGCCAGGAAATCATCGCCGGCAACTTCCGCGCCATGGAAATCTGGAGTGCGGTTGCTGTTATCTATCTGATCATCACGCTGGCTCTGAGCTTTGTTCTGCGCCGCTTAGAACGCAAACTGAAAATTATATGATTGAATTCAAGAACGTCTCAAAACACTTTGGTAAAACCCAGGTGCTCCACGACATCGATCTGAACATTTCTCAGGGTGAAGTCGTGGTTATCATCGGGCCATCCGGCTCCGGTAAATCCACACTGCTGCGCTGCATCAACAAGCTGGAAGAAATCACGTCCGGCGAGCTGATTGTTGATGGCCTGAAAGTGAACGACCCGAAAGTCGATGAACGTCTGATCCGCCAGGAAGCCGGTATGGTGTTCCAGCAGTTCTACCTGTTCCCGCACATGACAGCGCTGGAAAACGTGGCTTTCGGCCCGATCCGCGTTCGTGGTGCGTCGAAGGATGAAGCCAATAAACTGGCGAAAGAACTGCTGGCAAAAGTGGGCCTGTCTGAACGCGCCAACCACTATCCGTCAGAGCTTTCCGGTGGCCAGCAGCAGCGCGTGGCGATTGCCCGTGCACTGGCGGTTAAGCCAAAACTGATGCTGTTTGATGAGCCAACCTCGGCGCTGGATCCTGAACTGCGTCACGAAGTGCTGACCGTCATGAAGCAACTGGCAGAAGAAGGCATGACAATGGTTATCGTGACCCACGAAGTCGGCTTTGCCGAGAAAGTGGCTTCACGCTTAATCTTTATCGACAAAGGCCGTATTGCTGAAGACGGTAAACCGGCTGATCTGGTGAACAACCCGCCGAGCGAACGTCTGCGCGAGTTCCTGCAACACGTTTCCTGATGCAGAAAGCCGCTGCAAGGGCGGCTTTTAACTCTGACCGGAATTATTTCGGTTTCTCAAGTGCGGTGATCGCTTAACGCGCTGCGCCGAAACCGCCCAAAAGGGGAAAGCACTTCCCTCCTTTGGTCGGTTTCGGCGCGAGAGGCCGCGTGATAACCGTTATTGAGAAACCGAAATATTCTCGATCAAAGGGGTTGAAAGCCGCCCCGTTGCAGCGGCTTTCTGCAACTAATGCCTGGTCTGTTCCTTTTCCCTCGCCACGACCGAAAACTCCGCCATCATCCGCACCAGATCCTGCATACCGAGATTAACCTGATTGATCACATCACCGGCATTGCGGCTCAGCACCACGCCACCGCCTGCGCGGTTGACGCAATTCCCCATACCATCAATCGCGGCCATCACACCATCACGGATGCTTTGCGTAAGCTGGTCAATTTCGACGGCAGCCTTGCGGGACTGATCGGCCAGTGAGCGAACCTCACCCGCCACCACGGCAAATCCCCTGCCCTGCTCGCCCGCATGCGCGGCTTCGATAGTGGCGTTGATGGCTAACAGGTTGGTTTGAGACGAAATACGGCGGATGGTATCAACCATTTCGCCAATACGTTCAGATGTCTGACCGAGCTGCCCGATGATGTCGGAAGTCCGCCGCGCCAGCGCTTCGACTTCCTGCATATCTTCCACTGCCTGCCGGACGATGGTCACGCCCTCTGCCGCGGTTTTGTCAGTAGTCAGCGACAGTTCATGCACGTGCGTCATCATGCTTTCCTGCTGACGCTGCTGATCCATCTGATCCGTAATGTCATGCGCGATTTTGACGATTTTTATCACTTTGCCGTCATCATCGATCACCGGGTTATAGCTCGCCTCCAGCCAGACAGACTGACTGTGGCCAGTGATGCGCTCAAAACGGCCAAGGATAAATTCACCGTTTCTCAGACGCTGCCAGTGATTGCGGTACTCGTGGGAATCACAGTATTGCGGGACACAAAACATCGTGTGGGAATGGCCCTTAATTTGCTGCAAAGAATAACCCATGACTTTCAGGAAGTTATTGTTCGCAGAAATCACATGACCTTCAGGTGTAAAGGTAATCAGTGCCATTGAACGGTCAAGTGCTTGTAAAATTCCCTGATGCTCGTGGGATTCATTAATTCTTTCAGATACATCACTGGCAATTTTAATTATCTCGGTCACTTTGCCTTGTTTATTTTTCACCGGAACATAATTTGCCTCAAGCCAGATTATATTCCCGTTTTTGTGTACACGTTTAATATTTCCGCTGACCGACTTTCCCTGCCGCAAACCTTCCCAGTGAAGACGATACGCATCGCTGGCAACAAACTCCGGGGTGCAGAAAATCCGGTGAGGCTGACCAATCACCTCGTTTCTGCTGTACCCCATGCTGCTGAGAAACAGGTCGTTAACCTCAAGCACCACGCCTTCCGGCGTGAAAGCGATCATCGGAACCGCCTGCTGGATCGCAGCGAATTTATCACGCCATATCGTACTAAACTGATGAGAAAATAATTGCATAGGACAGACACCCTGTGGCTGATAACGTGAATTAATGTGTAATCACAGTTAATTTATAAAAATACACGTGCTAATTCCCACAGATGATGAGTAAAGTTACTCATCATCATGCGAAAGATTAGTCTGACCCCTGGGTGGGTTTAGGCAGGTGCGTGAAAATTTAAATAGCGCAGTGAAAAATAAGCTCACCAGCAAAATCATTACTCTGATAATTAACAAACTTTATTATAGTCAATTAAGCTTAATTTAATTCACCAAAAAAGAAAGGGGCTGGCAGGAGTATTTTTTCCAGCATATTCACCGTCAGATAAACACGCTGGAATACAGGAATTCACAACGTGATCAGACTGACCAGCGTTTGATTGCCCAACTTTTTTGCTGCGAAGGCGTCAGGAAGGTCCAGGCGACAAAACGGCTGATCTTGTTGCCATGCACCATTTCGACAGTGCGGACATCCGTCGCTTCCTCTTCACGAAGTGCGTCATACAGTAACGGCAGCGTTGTTTTTTTGGAAACCAGCACGGTGTACCAGAAACAGTTCTGCGCTTTACCGGCGCTCTCTTCTGCCATGCGGACCACAAAGGCCTCTTCGCCACCTTCACACCACAATTCGTTGTGCTGACCACCGAAGTTAAGCTCTGCGGTGCCCGCACGTCTGTCCAGACCCAGGTTCTGACGTTTACGCTGGCTGCCGGATGCCGCATCTGCCGCTGAAGCGTGGAACGGCGGATTACACAGCACCGCGTCGTATCGCTCATCATGGCGGATAATGGTGTCGAGAATACGCTGCGGTTTCGCCTGTAAACGGAAACGCACCTGATTGGTCAGTTGCGGATTGGTCGCGACGATTTTTTTAGCCGCCGCCATTGATACCGGATCAATCTCACTGGCGGTGAAGCGCCAGCCGTATTCGCGTAAACCAATAATCGGGTAAATACAGTTCGCGCCCACACCGATATCCAGCACGGAAATGTCTTTGCCTTGCGGGATATTGCCGTTGTTGCTGCCCGCCAGAAGATCTGCCAGATGGTGAATATAATCTGCACGCCCGGGAATTGGCGGGCACAGGTAATCGGCAGGAATATCCCAGTTTTCAATCTGATAGCAATCGCGCAGCAAAGCACGGTTCAGGGCTTTTACCGCCTGAGCGTTGGCGAAATCAACCGACAAATCGCCCCATTTATTTTCGACGACGAACGGTGCAAGTTCCGGGCTGCTGGCAATCAGGGCCGGGAAATCATAGCGGCTGCGATGACGATTTCGCGGGTGAAGACCGCTTTTTTCCTGAGGGAAGACTTTCTTTTTTTCCACCTGAGTGACTCTCCGAAAGGTGTGCGCGACGCATGAAATATGCGATGGGGCGTTGGATATTTATGAATGGCGCACAAGATACCACAAAGCGCCGCCTGCCGGATGCATGCTGACTCGGGCGGGCACATAAAAACGGTCAACGTCTGATTAATTCGGGTAATGTACAAATCATAGTCTTTATGAATTATTTGCTGAGGAAAATCATGAACACTGATGAACGTTACTACTACGAGCCCGCTAAAGGCCACGGCCTGCCCCATGATCCGTTAAACGCCATTGTCGGCCCGCGTCCGATTGGCTGGATTTCATCACGCAATGCCGCCGGACAACGCAACCTGGCGCCGTACAGCTTCTTCAACTGTTTCAATTACCGTCCGCCGATCATCGGTTTTGCCAGCAGTGGCTGGAAAGACAGCGTGGCGAATATTGTCGAAACCGGCGAATTCGTCTGGAATCTCACCACCCGACCGCTGGCGGTGAAAATGAATGAAAGTTCGGCCTCGCTGGAACACGGGGCGGATGAGTTTGATTTCGCCGGTCTGACGCCGCAACCGGGAACACTGGTTGCCGCGGATCGCGTACTGGAAAGTCCGGTGAACTTTGAATGCAAACTCACGCAGTGTATTCAGCTGAAAACCGCTGCGGGAGGCGACATCGATACCTGGCTGGTGCTGGGCGAAGTGATTGCCGTGCATATCGCGCCACATCTGCTGATTGACGGCATTTATCAGACTGCGCTTGCCGAACCGGCATTACGCGCCGGTGGCCCTTCTGCCTATTACGGTATTTCAGAAGATTTACGCTTTGACCTGATACGCCCCGACGCCCGTTGACCTGAGGCGTAAGACAAAAAAAAGCCACCGCACGTTGACCCTGCCGGTGGCTTTTTTACGCATGATATTTATTTTTTGCTGTAACTATTTTCTACCGTAGTTCTGTTCAACGAAATCCGCAAAATCCTGACACATCGCGTCATCACCGTCGGCACTGTCAGCCAGAATCAACGCACCATCCACCACGCGGATATGCACATTCAGATCGAAATCCGCTTCAGGTTGCTCACGTTTTGATGCCTTTTCAATGGTCTGCTGCGCTTCCTGCCACGCCGCATCCACGGTCTGATTACAGGCCTGCGCCAGATAATCCGGATTGAACCCCTCGCCGGTCAGGCTGCGCAAGGTATCGTCGTGACTGACGCTGTTACCCGGCGTCCAGTAATGCTTCGCCAGATCCGGGCCGATGGCCGGATTGTCGGTCAGATAACCATCGCGTTTCAGGAAGAAAGCGCGGGTTTGTTCCACGGCCATCATCGCCAGCAGATAGCCCTGATACGAACAGGCGGATTCCATGGAAAGCAGATGCGGGATAGCGAGCGTCGGACGCGGACTGCCGGTGACGCCCAGAATATGGGTTTCGACATCACGCGCCAGCGCGGTCATCGCTTCCGGCGTGCGTTTCTCATCCGGCCACTGATAAAGCTGCCACTCGAAATACGGCACCAGCAGAATGTGACGTTCATTGAAGGAACGCATCGGCTGACGGGCTTCAATACTGGCGTGGATCAGTTCATCCGGCACCGGTTCACCTGCGGTATTTTTCGCATAACGTTTCAGCCAGTCAGCATCTTCCAGCAGGCTGTCGCAAAACATGGATTGCGTTTCCGCATAGGCCATGGACGTCGGCGGGAATTCCTGCGAGAAGCATGGCGCATTCTGGCAGATATTGGCGAAGTGCGCCGCATGGCCGCCTTCATGGAACAGCGTATTCAGACCATTCGCGCCACTGCCAATCTGATCAGGTTTCGCCAGGCTGGTGAAGTTAATCACTGCTGGCACCCATTTGCCGTTGTCATAGAACGGCGGCACCGGCCCGTGCATAAAACCATTTTCAAACTTGCCTTCGCGTACCAGCAAATCCAGCTGCATTTCTGCGCCGTTAAAGCCGATATTCAGGCGCTTGAAGCTGTCTATCCAGCGACGCAGGGAATCAGCGAACGGAAAATAAGGATCGAGCTGGCGGGTGACGTCACCGGCGCTGGCGAAGCGGATATTCCATGGCAATAGTGCGGCGTCGCCTTCACGCGCGACCAGTTCATTGAGGCTGCGGGTGTTGCTTTCGCGGGTTTGCTCTTCGAAACGATCGAGGATGGCGAATAACTGTTCCGGCGACATGCGCTCGGTTTTATTCACTTTATAATCGAAGTAGTTGCGGTAACCGAGCTGACGCGCAAAACGGTTACGCAAGCCGATCAGCTCAGGCAATCCGTTATGCAGCAGCCAGTCCTCCAGTTCGCGCAATGCATTTTGCGAACTCCGGCGGTAGACTTCATTTTCGTTATTCGCCTGATTGGTCAGTAGCTCGCCAAGGGAGGCATTAACGCGCTCGCCTTTGCTGTTGATGTGCGTCATGCGGTACTGCTTACGTTTGCCGAACAGCGCCGATTCTGCCTGAATAATTTCATCCAGCAGCGCCTGTGCTTTAGGGTCTTCAATCACGTTGCAGTCAAAGAAATTCAACCAGCCACGCAGACCATGCAGTAAGGCATCACGCGCCTCGCTGGCGGATTCTTTTTCGACGCGGGCAATCGCATCACGTAATTCCTGCGGGCGGGAGGGTTGGGCGATAAAACGTTTGTACGCCGTTTCAGCAGCGGAGAAAGCCGCAGAAACAGTGTCATCACCGGTGCCCATATAGTGTTGCCAGAACAAATTTTCTTTGTCCTGATGAACTTTGAGGTAATCGCGATTGAGGGCGTTAAAGTAGTCCTGAGCCTGTTTCATGCATTCTTCTCTGCTGAAAGTTAACGAGATTATGCATTGAGTGTATGTTCGCAAAGCGGTTATGTCGATATGGCAAAACCGCTTTTGAACGTCAGGCAGGAGGGTGCGGAGATCAGTTTTTCTTAACAAACTCAGATTTGAGTTTCATCTGGCCGAAACCATCAATTTTGCAATCGATATTGTGATCGCCTTCGACTAAACGAATGCCTTTCACTTTGGTGCCGATTTTCAGCATCGAAGAACTGCCTTTCACTTTCAGGTCTTTGATCACGGTGACAGAATCGCCATCCGCCAGCAGATTGCCGTTGGCATCCACCACTTTCAGTACATCATCATCTGCCGCAGCATCACTGTTCATCGACCAGACATGACCGCATTCAGGGCAGTTAAGCATTTCGCCGTCCTGCCAGGTGAATTCGGATTGACACGTCGGGCAAGCTGGTAAAGTTTCCATATTTAAATCCCCATAAAATTTTATAAAAAAACGAATAAAATCATGAAATAAATTTCGTAGTTTCTCTATTTTAGCGGTTAACCACACTTTTGAACAGGGTAACGGAGTTTTTGGGGAGCTGAGCCGGACTTAAACGCAGGATTTATAGAGGAATACAGGCAGTTTTTTAACTCCTCCTCCTGCGAAGAGGGAGGCCGGGAGAGGGTATTAAAGGTGAAACCCATGCTTATGCACACGTAAACGCCTGATTTTGACCTTAATACCCCACCCCTTCGCAGGTGAGGGAGCGGATCGAGTTCGGTTAAAAAATCTGATCCACAATCATTCTGGCCTCAACCATATCGGCACAAACCTCTGCGGCCACCAGACAACACGCCAGTTGCGTGATGATCGCCTGCGGGATCGCGCGCTCGCCATTCAGACACTGATTGATGTATTCGACGGTGGTCGCTACGTCTTTCGAGGCCGGCACGTCCGCACCGAAAATCTCTTCTTTTTCGGCCAGTACGCGCTGTCCGCCACCGGCGATAAAGTGCGTCTGCGGAAAACGTGAAGGGTTCGCGTACACTTCCCCTTCGGTGCCTTGCGTCAGGAGCGCACGGCCATCAATCTGGCAGAAGAACGAGGAAACACGCTGCACGTATTCAGGGTGCGAAACACTCGATAAACGCAGGGAATCCTGACCGGCAAACGGCGTGATAAGTTTCGCCAGAGTATGGCTGCTGTTCCGCACCCCCATTTGCCAGCGCAACGCGAGCTGTTTTTCGACTGGCGGGCAAAGTACGGAGATCGGCACAAATACCGGTGCGTCAGCCGCATCTGAAAGCTGTTGTGCGTCCTGCTGGCTTTGTGCTGCGCGGATGCCGAGCGCGCGAAAAATCTCAGCACTGGTGATGCGGGTCGGATCTTCATCCACACCATGCACCAGCACCGGCAAGCCGAGACGGCTGAGCAGGATAGCCAGCAGCGGCGTCAGATTCGCCTGTTTACGTGCACCGTTATAGGTTGGGATCACGACCGGCAGCGGACGATCAGCCGGTGGCTGAAGGCGCATCACGCACTCGTCCATCGCCTGATAAAAACCGAGCATTTCTTCTTCCGCTTCGCCTTTGATACGAAACGCAATCAGCAGCGCACCGAGTTGCAGATCCGGCACCTCGCCCGCCAGCATGTGGCGATACAACGCATGCGACTGCTCACGGTTCAAATCGCGGGCGTGATTTTTGCCCCGTCCCACTTCTTTGATGAGTTTGGTGTAATCCATCGTAGCCTTACCTTGTCTGTGCAATCATGTGTCAGTGGAAAGAAGTTATCGTCTGCGCGCACGGAGACGAACCGGGTCTTTCTTCGCGGTCTTGAGAATATCGGGACGCTTCACTGAACCGGGCGCTGGCATTTCGCGCTGTTCAATCGGGAATACCGGCAATGCCGCCAGCAGGCGTGCACCGTAACTTTTTGTCAGCAGGCGCTTATCGTAAATCACGATTTCGCCCGTACATTCATGGCTGCGGATCAGTCGCCCGACCTGCTGGATCAGATTGAATGACGCGCTGGGCAAACTCTGCACTTCAAACGGATAGCGTTTCAGCGTTTTCAGCCATTCACCTTCCGTCAGAATAACCGGACTGTCGATAGGGGGGAAAGCGATCTTATGGATATGTACCTGCGTCAGCAGTTCCCCTTTCAGGTCCAGCCCTTCGGCGAACGATTGCAGGCCAATCAACACGCTGGTGGTGCCCGCAGCGACGCGTTTACGGTGCTCCTCGACCAGCCGGTAGCGCGGCTGATCGCCCTGCACCAGCAACATCAGGCGTAAATCCGGTAACAGCGCCACAAACTGCTGTAACGCACGGTTGCTGGCAAACAATACCAGCTGGCCGGTATGCCCCCCTTTCGCCAGTTCAGCGCGGAAGAAATCTGCCATTTCCTGAATATGCGCGGCCTCATTGGCCATCACCGGTTCGAGGGTCATTTGCGGAATGACCAGCTTGCCCTGCTCGACGTGATTAAACGGCGAATCCAGGCTGACAAACCGGTCACCGGCTTTTTCCGTCAGCCCGCTCATTTCCTGAAGCCGGGAAAAACTGTTCAGCGAGCGCAATGTCGCGGAAGTGATCACCACATGCGGCACTTTGCGCCACAGCATTTTTTCCAGCTGTTCGCTGACGCGGATCCCCGCGCAATGAAACACCAGATGTGTCTGGTTATCGAAATACGAACGCGTCACCCATTTGCCAATTGGCGCATTCGAGGCCTTGTCCAGCGCCGCCAGCCGCCACAGTTTGCTCATGGTTTCGAGATACCCCTGCATGCGGCTCATATGCAGAATCGCGCGGTGTAAACGC
The DNA here is from genome assembly GCF_000745615.1 of Rahnella sp. WP5. Taxonomy (NCBI): domain Bacteria; kingdom Pseudomonadati; phylum Pseudomonadota; class Gammaproteobacteria; order Enterobacterales; family Yersiniaceae; genus Rahnella; species Rahnella sp. WP5. Next base: position 393,895 of record NZ_KN050720.1, read on the forward strand.
ATAATATCGTGCTTGCCGGTTTTCTCGCTGAGGTCATTCACCATGTATTCTGCCAGGCTGCGCAGGCCATCGGTGAGTTTAAACAGGCGGCTGCACTGTTCGGTCAGTTCAGGGGGTAAGACGCCCAGTTCGAAACGATATTCGGCTTCCGGTTCTGCAGGCGGCAGATGCTGGCTGACCGCTTGCTCGATCAGCAGCAGCAGTTCGCGCATTTCGGCACAGTGGTTATGCAGGCGTTCAGCATGGGTCAGCGGCGGCGGATTTTTCGGGGTGAACAGCGCCAGACATTGCTCAATCTGCCGCACAAAGTTGTCCAGTTGCAGGTTATTCCACACCGCAGTGATTTCGGCCTCAACTTCCAGCGCATCACGCGCCACTTCCGGCAAATGATGGCCTTCATCAAGCACCAGCAGCAGATCTTTCGCCGGCGGCAGCACCGATTCCGATTCCAGCGCAGCCATCACCAGCGCGTGGTTAGTCACCACCACATCGGCACTTTCAATCTCTTTGCGCGCCACAAAATACGGACATTCACGGAAATAGTGGCAGTTACGGCTGAGGCAGTTGGCTTTGTCGGTGCTGATTTTTATCCACAGCGGATCGTCGATGGTTTTCTGGTAATGATCGCGCAATCCGTCCCACTCGTAGCGGGACAGCGCGGTTTCCAGCGTTTTACAGAGTTTCTGTTCTTCGCCGCTGGAAGGCGCCAGTTCATCGCCGAGGAATAACCCGAGGTCACCCTGCGCATTCTCGTTACTCATCGCCGCCAGATTACGCGGGCAGACATAACGGCCACGCCCGAATGCGCCGGTGAATTTCAGATCCGGAATAATTTTTTTTAGCAGCGGGAGATCTTTACTGAAAATCTGATCCTGCAACGCCACGTTGGCGGTGCTGACAATCAGCGGTTTTTCTTCCTCGCGGCTGACGGCAATGCCGGGGATCAGATAGGACAGCGTTTTCCCGACGCCGGTTGGCGCCTCAATGGCCAGATGCCGTGCAGAATCCCCCGAGAACGCTTTCGCCACCTCTGCAATCATCTGACGTTGCGGAGCGCGGGAAATGAAGTCCGGGATTTGCTGTTGCAGGGCTTTGTACCACTGGCTTATCTGATTTTTTACTGCGGGGGAAAGCGCCATGCATCTCTTTTTTGTTGGAAGTGAGACAGGAATGTCGGGGGCTATTGTCACACAGACCCGCTTCCGGCGCAGCCCGAAATCTCAATTCCTCCTCCTTACGGGTGAACGAAAATTGTGCAGAAAAAACGGAGGATGTGTAAAAAAAGAAAAAGTTCATTTCTGACTGTCATAAATTGATCACAAAAATACGGTAAAAAACTCTCGCTGAGAAAAATCCGAGTCCACACGGAATGCACAGCAAAAAATGGTGATTAGCGTCTTTCCATAAGACTTCATATAAAGCTTTCCCAAAAAGCTTTTAATAGAAAATGCAGGGTAAAAATTCATGAAACGTAATATTCTGGCACTTTTAATTCCTGGTTTATTGATTGCATCAGGCGCACACGCAGCGGAAGTTTATAATAAAGACGGCAATAAACTGGACCTGTACGGTAAAGTGAAAGGTCTGCATTACTTCTCTGACGCTGCCAGCAATGACGGCGACCAGAGTTATATTCGTTTCGGTTTTAAAGGCCAGACACAAATTAATGACCTGATCACCGGCTACGGCCAGTGGGAATACAACGTCATGGCTAACCATGCTGAATCTGACAGCAAAACGCCAAGCACCACCGGCACCAAAACCCGTCTGGCCTTCGCTGGCCTGAAATTCGGTCAATACGGTTCCGTCGACTATGGCCGTAACTACGGTGCGCTGTACGACGTTGAAGCCTGGACCGATATGTTCCCTGAATTCGGCGGCGACGGTTATACCAAGGCTGACCGCTTCATGACTGGCCGTACCAACGGCGTAGCCACCTACCGTAACCGTGGCTTCTTCGGCCTGGTTGACGGTCTGAACGTTGCCGTTCAGTACCAGGGCAAAAATGAAAACGACGGTCGCAGCAGCAGCACAGCTAACGGCGACGGTTATGCCCTTTCCACCACTTACGCACTGGGTGACAGCGGCGTGAGCCTGGGTGGTGCCTATGCTTCTTCTGACCGCACAACTGCTCAGAGTAATTCCACTTACGGCAAAGGTGATAAAGCAGACGCATGGACTGGCGGCATGAAATATGACGCAAATGGCGTTTATTTAGCCGCAATGTATGCTGAAACCCGTAATATGGTGGCAATCACCGTCCCTGGCGGAATTGCAGGCGCACCGGCTGGCAGCGGTTTTGCGAATAAAACACAAACCTTCGAAGCTGTTGCACAATATCAGTTTGAAAATGGCCTGCGCCCTTCACTGGGTTATGTCCAGACTAAAGCGAAAGATATTGAAAATATCGGTGATGCCGACCTGGTTAAATATGTTGACGTAGCCGCGACCTATTATTTCAACAAAAATATGTCTGCGTATGTTGATTATAAAATCAACCAACTGTCTGACGACAATAAACTGGCTCTGAACAACGACGATATCACTGCCGTTGGCCTGGTTTATCAGTTCTAAATTTAAGCGTTTTACCCCCTCATTGTTATTTCTCTGTCTTTGATTTTTTTGGCCGGACTCACCCTCCGGCCTTTTTCATTTCTGTCATTTTCCGGCACATCTCGCGTAACTCATCATTTATTCTTTCACACCCCGCTGAATCTGCTAAAGTTTTAACGATTTTCATGAATGCGAATCCTTCGTAACAAGCATAGGGACAACCAATGAATAAAATTTCGCTTTGCACCACCAGTGCTTTAATCATGCTGGCCCTCAGTGGCTGTGCGCAGCAAAAAACCGATGCCCAGCAGAAGCTGAACGATCAGTCCGTCATGGCACTGAACTGGTTCCAGCAATCCGGTGAATATCAGGCGCTGGCTTATCAGGCATTTAACACGGCCAAAATGGCTTTCGATCAGGCGCAGCCTCTGGCCGGCCAGAAGAAAGCCGTTATCGTTGACCTCGATGAAACCATGCTCGATAACAGTGCATACAGTGCGTGGCAGGTCAAAGCGAACAAGCCATTCGACAGCAAGACCTGGTCTCAGTGGACAGCAGCCCGCCAGGCAACGGCCGTTCCCGGTGCGGTTGAATTCGCTAATTATGTCAACACTCACGGCGGCACGATGTTCTACGTGTCCAATCGCAAAACCAGCGAATACGCCGCGACACTGGACAATATGAACCGTCTGGGCTTTACCGGCGCCAATGAAAAAACCATGCTGCTGAGTTCTGATACCTCCAACAAGCAGGCACGTTTTGATTCCATCAAAGCCGCGGGTTATCACGTGGTGATTTACATCGGCGACAACCTGAATGACTTTGGTTCTGCCACCTACCATCAGGGCAACGAGCAGCGTCGGGCGTTTGTGAATCAGAACCATCAGCACTTCGGTACACAATATATCGTGCTGCCAAATCCGCTGTACGGTGACTGGGAAAGTGGTCTGGCGAAGGATTACAACAAGCTGACGCCTGAGCAGAAACTGTCAGCGCGGGAGCAGAATTTGAAGGCTTGGAGCGGGAAATAAGCCCGTTGCGGTTTGCTCCTCCCCCTGCGAAGGGGGAGGTTGGGAGGGGGTTTTAGACTGTAAATCAATTGCCTGAACGGAAACTTCACCCAACGTTTTTGCTTTAATACCCCACCCCAGCCCTCCCCTTCGCAGGGGAGGGAGCGGAACGGTGAAAACCTGAGTAATGTCTGCCTTTTGTCAGGACATCGCGTTAAATCTCCGGATTCCCCACTAACCCATCGATCAATATCTGCGGTGTCCCCTGCGAGCAGCGCTCAATTCTGCCGCGTACGCCGTAGACCCGCGCCAGACTGTCGGCAGTGATCACGTCTTCCGGCTCGCCATCGGCAATCAGATTACCGTCTTTAAGCATCAGCACGCGGTCGCCATGACGCAGGGCGATATTGATGTCATGCACCACAACCACTGTCACGATATTGCGTTTCTGCGTTTCCTTGCGCACCAGATCCATGACATGGAACTGGTAGTTGAGATCGAGTGCACTGAGCGGTTCGTCCAGCAGGAGTAATGACGGCTGACGGATCAGCGATTGCGCCAGGCCAACCAGTTGCTTCTGACCACCGGAAAGCTGATCGAGATAACTCAGCGCCAGATGTTCGATACCCAACTGACGCAAAAGCGCCATCACTGTGTCGGTACCTTCCGCATTCTTGCCTTTACCGCCGCCGGACGCGCGCTGCGCCACGATAATGGATTCCAGCACATGCAGATGTACGCCCGCAGGCAGAGTTTGCGGCAGATACACCACCTGCTCTGCACGTCGTGCAAACGGCATCGGCATTAAATCGTGTCCGTCGAGCATCAGTTGCCCTTCCGCACGGTTAAGCCCGGCGAGAGAACGCAGCAGCGTCGACTTGCCGCTGCCATTTGGCCCGAGCAGAACGGTAATTTTCCCGCGTGGCAATATCGGTACATTCAGATTGCGGATCACGCGGCGCTTCGGATATCCGGCGTTGAAATCGCGGATTTGCAGGCCCTGCGTAGCAGCATTCAGTAAATCTTCAGGACGCGTTTCTAACATCGCAGACATCAGATGTTCCCCCGGTGGCGCAGAATAATACTCAGGAAGAACGGCACGCCAACCAGAGACGTCACGATACCGACAGGAATAATGACGCCCGGCACCAGATTTTTAGAGGCTACCGACGCCATCGACAACACCAGCGCGCCAATCAGCGCACTGGCGGGCAGATAAAAACGGTGATCTTCACCAAACATCAGGCGGGCGATATGCGGCGCCACCAGCCCGATAAAACCGATCGGCCCGACGAAAGCCACCGCCAGTGCGGAAAGAATACTGATGCGCAGTAACGTACCGAGGCGCAGGCGACGCACGTCGATACCAAAACTGACAGCACGATCTTCACCCAGACGCAGCGCGGTGAGTTTCCACGCGCTCATCATCGACCACGGCAATAAAATCAGGAATGCCAGCACCATCACGCCGAGTTTCACCCACGACGCCCTCGCCAGGCTGCCCATCGTCCAGAAAACCAGCCCCTGTAAGGTGTCTTCGGTGGCGATAAACTGCATCAGCGAAACCAGTGCGTTGAAGGTAAAGACCAGTGCGATACCAAACAGCACCACACCGGAGCTGGCAACGCGCGTCCAGCGGGTGATACCGTCGAGCATCAGTGCGGCAAATAAGGCAAAAATGAAGGCGTTGGCGGAGATAAACCATTGATCCGGCACGCCCGGAATACCAATGCCAAGCACAATCGCCAGCGCCGCACCAAACGCCGCAGCAGAAGACACGCCCAGCGTAAACGGACTGGCCAGCGGGTTATTGAGGATGGTCTGCATTTCAGCACCGGCAAGGCCCAGTGACATACCAACCGCCACCGCCATCAGCGCGTAAGGCAGACGAATATCCCAGACAATCACCCGCGTGCCCGGATCCGCCGCTGCGGCGTCAAACAGCGTTTTCCACAATGTGCCGAGCGATAACCCCGAAGGCCCCATAATGAAATCAATCACCAGTGAAACGACAATCGCCAGTACCAGGATCAGCATAACTAACAGACGGCGGCGCACGATATTCTGGTATCGCCCCATAACGCTGTCTTCGGCGTTGACGTTCACCCTCAGGGTGGGTTCGGTAGTTGCACTCATTTTCGCTTCAATCTCATTAAGTTAAAACTTACGGCGGGAGAACATGTTCTGGGGTTCCCGTAGGAAGGAAATAAATGATAATAATTATCAATGTGTTTTGCAAAACCTATCAGACATTCAAAGTAAACAAGGGCGTAACAAAGCATGACGTAAGGGGTCTCCTGGCGTGAATCGCAGGCATGAAAAAGCGGAGCCTGAGCTCCGCTTTTCAATGCCATGGAAATCGGGGTCTGTTACTTATCGACGTGATCCGGGAATTCCATTTCGCTGTATTTCACCACTTTAGTGCCTTTGCTCAGCTTGTAGCCGAACCAGATGATCAGGAACAGTGGCAAGCCAATGTAAGTCGCCGCTACGCCACCCCAGTCAATGGTGTCTTTCAGGAATGCCTGATAGTTCTGGCCCAGCGTAATGATCAGACACAACACAAAGGCGAAAACCGGACCGAACGGGAAGAAACCTGACAGATAAGGCAGTCTCTTCAGATCACGGCCCTGTAAGACATAACCGCGACGGAAACGGTAATGGCTGACAGCAATCCCCAGCCAGGCGATGAAACCGGTCATGCCCGACGTGTTCAGCAGCCACAGGTAAACGGTCTGATTACCAAACATTGAGCTCAGGAAACACAACGCCGCCACGATAGTGGTGGCATACAGCGCGTTACGTGGCACACCCCCTTTCGACAGTTTAGCGAATATGCGCGGCGCTTTGCCTTCGCTCGCCAGGGTAAACAGCATGCGGGTTGAGGCGTACATTCCGGAGTTACCGGCTGACAGTACCGCCGTCAGGATCACAGCATTCATTACCGCTGCCGCTGATAACAGACCCGCATTACGGAATACCAGCGTGAACGGGCTTACCGAGATATCGCCGACTTCATTACGCAACAGATTCGGGTCGGTATAAGGAATGATCAGGCTGATCACCAGAATCGCCAGAATATAGAACAGCAGAATACGCCAGAAAACCTGACGCACCGCGCGCGGAATATTCTTGCCCGGATTCTCAGATTCGCCTGCTGCCACACCGATCAGTTCAGTGCCCTGGAAGGAGAAACCGACAATCATCGCCACGCCTATCATCGAGGCAAATCCGCCTGCAAACGGCGCATCACCGATGGCCCAGTTATGCCAGCCCGCCGTTTCAGCACCGCGCATAATGCCGGTGATCATCAGGACGCCAACGGCGATAAAGATGATGACGGTAACCACTTTGATCAGCGAGAACCAGTATTCCGCCTCGCCAAAACCGCGCACGGAAATGTAGTTGAGCAGGAAAATCAGACCAAGGAACAAGGCGCTCCAGATCCAGCCCGGCGTGTCCGGGAACCAGTAATTCATCACCAGTTGTGAGGCCACCAGGTCAACCGCGATGGTGACTGCCCAGTTGTACCAGTAGTTCCAGCCCAGTGCGAAACCGAAGCCTTCTTCAACATAACGGGAGCCGTAAGTGGAGAATGAACCGGAAACCGGCATGAACGCCGCCAACTCACCGAGGCTGGTCATCAGGAAGTAAACCATGATGCCGATTAATGCGTAGGAAAGCAGTGCACCACCCGGGCCTGCCTGGGAAACTGTCGCACCTGATGCAACGAATAACCCCGTACCAATTGAACCGCCTATGGCGATCATCGTTAAGTGACGTGCCTTCAGCTCGCGACGCAGTGTGGGAGCCACCTGCGTATTTTTTGTAGGTTGTTGAGCCATTTTTTCCCTATATCCGCTCGTCATGTGCAAATTTAAGCGCGGATTGTAGCAAAACCTGCCGCTCTGAATAGCAGGAACGACCTGTTATAAGACACCTTCATAACTGGCCGCAGATCATTAGTGAAAGACCGTTATTGGGCTTCGCGACAATAGGTTAGAAAACGTGATAATGCGCCGGAGATATGTTTTTGCCGGTGATGAATCAGGTAAAGCTTACGCACCAGCGGCGCGACGGGCAGCCGGATTTCCACCAGCGAACCGCTGCTCAGCTGCTCAGAAATCACCCGCCGCGAGAGGCAACTGATCCCGATGCCATGCCTTACGGCGTGCTTAATGGCCTCGGAATTCCCCAGTTCCATCACCAGGTTAAAATCCGGCAACTGAGGCAACAACAGATGATCTAACACCTCACGGGTACCGGAACCACGCTCGCGCAGGATCCAGGGTTCACGCGCCAGCGATTCCAGCGAAACGACCCGCCCTGCCAGCGGATTTTCCGGCGCGACAAACACCACCAGTTCATCATCCAGCCAGGGCTGGGTGATCAGTTCCGGCATCTGACACGGGCCTTCGATCAGACCGAGATCGACACGAAAATCCGCCACCGCGTTAATAACATCATTGGTATTACCGACATTCAGCTCCAGCGGCGTATTGGGGAAATCCAGGCGGTAATCCGCGATCATCGCCGGCAGCATATAGTTGCCGATGGTGCTGCTCGCGCCGATGCGCAGCGAACCGTTATCGTGATTGAACAGTCGCTCGATTTCGCCCGCCTGTTCGAGCAACGCCAGCGCTTTCGGATACAGTAAACGCCCATGCTCATTAATTACCAGCCGCTTCCCGACACGGTCAAATAACTGCACGCCAAGCTGCCCTTCGATATCGGCCAGCGCCGCACTGACCGCCGATTGTGATAATGAAAGCACAACCGACGCCTGCGTGGTCGAACCGCTTTTCAGCACCTCGGCGAAAACTTCAAGTTGTCGCAATGTTATGTGCATAAATGTCCCGCTATTCTCACGCGCCTGACAGCACGCTGTGCTTTAAGTATAGACCCTTGCCTTGCAGGCCTCTTTTGAATGAAGGTTTTATACCAGTTTTACAGCTAGGTTATAAAGTAATAATCTATTTCATTTTTATATAAGCGCGGCGTAGCCTTGTTTCATCACTCCTGAACGAGGAACGGACAATGAGTACACTTGCGCTTAAAAATGAAAATAAAAAGACGGCGGATAAACACCCTTTACCCCGTTTGTCGGGCTTTGGCCGCGTGTTACCCGGCCTGGCGCTGACCGGCGTGATCACTGCACTCGCGCTCTGGCTGAGCGATATTCCTGCACTGAGTCATCTCGGCCTGAGCGCGCTGACGCTGGCGATTGTCATCGGCATGGTGGTCGGCAATACGGTATATCCGGCTGCAAAACCCTGGTGCGAAGACGGCGTGACGCTGGCGAAACAACGTCTGTTGCGTCTGGGGATTATCCTTTACGGCTTGCGGCTGACCTTCGCACAAATCGCCGATGTCGGCGCGACCGGTATTGTGATCGACGCGCTGATGTTGTGTTCCACTTTCGCCCTCGCCTGCTGGCTTGGACAGCGGGTGTTTAAACTGGATCGCGATACCGCGATGCTGATTGGCGCAGGCAGCAGCATCTGTGGCGCAGCGGCGGTGATGGCGACGGAACCGGTGCTGAATGCCAAAGCAGAGAAAGTGACGGTTGCAGTCGCCACTGTCGTTATCTTCGGGACAGCCGCCATCTTTCTGTATCCGTGGTTATGGCATCTGAATGCGCAGTATCACTGGCTGAGTTTTACCGCTGCTCAGTTCGGCATTTACACCGGTTCGACGGTGCACGAAGTGGCGCAGGTCGTGGCGGCCGGTCAGGGTGTCAGCCCGGATGCGGAAAACGCGGCAGTGATCGCCAAGATGATCCGCGTCATGATGCTGGCACCATTCCTGCTGCTGCTCTCTGGCTGGAAGTCACGTAAAGAGGTACAACAAGGTGGCCAGAATGCGGGCATGCGCAATATAACTATCCCATGGTTTGCCCTGCTGTTTATTCTGGTGGCAGCATTCAACTCGCTGAATATTTTGCCACACAGCTGGATCCCGGCGCTGATTACGCTCGATACCGTGCTGCTGGCGATGGCGATGGCGGCGCTCGGGCTGACCACCCACATGAGCGCACTGCGTCAGGCGGGGCTTAAACCGATGCTGCTGGCGGCGTTGCTGTTTATCTGGCTGATTGTCGGCGGTGCCGGTATCAACCAACTGGTTCAGCATCTTTTTGGCTGATATTGCTGCTTTTAACACTTCAGTGCTGCGCCTCCTGCCCGGAGGCGCTATCATTTGTCCATAAACGCGATGAATAACTGAGGAGCAAAAATGAAGTTTGTGGGAGCACACGTGAGTGCGGCCGGGGGTGTCGATCAGGCGGTTCTGAGGGCACACGAGCTGGAAGCCACGGCTTTTGCGCTTTTCACCAAGAATCAGCGTCAGTGGAAAGCCGCACCGTTGCCGGAAGACGTCATCGAAAAATTCAAAGTGGCCTGTGAAAAATACGGTTACCAAAGCAATCAGATTTTGCCGCACGACAGCTACCTGATTAACCTCGGGCACCCGGTGACTGAGGCGCTGGAGAAATCCCGCGAGGCGTTTCTTGATGAGTTGCAACGCTGCGAACAGCTGGGCCTTTCGCTGCTGAATTTCCATCCGGGCAGCCACCTGATGCAAATCGAAGAAGATAAATGCCTGGCGCTGATTTCTGAATCCCTGAACATTGCGCTGGATAAAACCAAAGGCGTGACTGCGGTTATCGAAAACACCGCCGGTCAGGGCAGCAATCTTGGCTTCCGCTTCGAGCATCTGGCCAAAATTATTGAAGGCGTGGAAGACAAAAGCCGCGTTGGCGTCTGTATCGATACCTGCCATGCCTTTGCTGCAGGTTATGACCTGCGCACGGCAGAAGAATGCGAGAAAACCTTTAAGCACTTTGAAGAGGTGGTTGGTTTTCAATATCTGCGTGGTATGCACCTCAACGACGCGAAAAGTGAGTTCAACAGCCGCGTCGACCGCCACCACAGCCTTGGCGAAGGCAATATCGGCAATACCGTATTTAGCTGGATCATGAAAGACGCGCGGTTCGACGGCATCCCGATGATCCTCGAAACTGTCAATCCGGATATCTGGAAAGATGAAATCGCCTGGCTGAAAGCGCAGCAGACTGCCGAGAATGACGAAGCCGCGGCGTAGTTTTTACCGTAAATTCCGGTCGGCTCCCTCCCCTGCGAAGGGAAGGCGCAATAAAAAAGGCGCGACATTCACATGTCGCGCCTTTTTGTTTTTTAACGATTTACTGTTATGCAGCAGCTTTCGCGGCTACCGCAGCATCTGAACGTTTCAGAATCGCGTATGCGCCACCCGCCAGAACCGTACCGGCGATAATCGCCACCAGATAACCGAGAACCGGCGTGATTGCACCTGGGATCAGCAGTACGAACAGACCGCCGTGTGGTGCCATCAGTTGTGCGTGGAATGCCATCGACAGCGCACCGGTCAGTGCACCACCTGCGATACAGCATGGCAGAACACGCATCGGGTCACGGGCTGCAAACGGAATCGCACCTTCAGAGATAAAGCACAAGCCCAATACCAGCGCCGCTTTACCGCCTTCACGTTCGCTTTGCTCGAACTTATGACGCGCCAGCAATGTCGCCAGCCCCATCGCCAGAGGTGGCACCATACCGGCAGCCATGATGGCGGCCATTGGTGCATAGACGGAAGAACTCAGCAGTGCCACACCGAACGCGTAAGCAGCTTTGTTCACCGGGCCACCCATGTCGGTACACATCATCGCACCGAGAATTGCGCCCAGCAGTACCGCATTGGCTGTACCCAAAGATTGCAGCCAGGCAGTCAGACCCGCCATGATTTTAGCAACCGGCGTACCGACCACGTAAATCATCACCAGGCCGGTAATCAGACTCGCCACCAGCGGAATAATCAGGATAGGTTTCAGCGCTTCCATACTTTGCGGTAATTTCAGCTTGCCGCTGATGGCTTTCGCCACATAACCCGCCAGGAAACCTGCGATGATACCACCGAGGAAACCAGCACCGGTGCTGACAGCCAGCATGCCGCCGATAAGACCCGGCGTCAGACCCGGACGGTCAGCGATAGAGAAGGCAATGAAACCGGCCAGAACCGGCACCATCAGCGCGAAGGCTGAAGCGCCACCGATTTGCATCAATGCCGCCGCCAGCGTGCCTTTCACTTCAAAGGCTTTGATACCGAAGACAAATGACAGTGCGATACACAGACCACCCGCAACCACCATTGGCAGCATGTAAGACACGCCGGTCAGCAGGTGACGGTATGGGCCTGCGCCGCCCGCTTCTTTCTTCCTGGTGCCCGTCGCTGCGCCCTGAGATTTCGGCTCAAACACTTCAGCTTCAACCAGCGCTTTGTCCAGCTCCTGTTTGGTCTTTTTCAGTGCCAGACCGGTAGACGTGCGGTACATCGGCTTACCGGCAAACTTCGCCAGATCCACTTCGATGTCAGCCGCGACAATCACCAGATCGGCCGCGGCAACTTCTTCCGGTGTAATAGCATTGCCTGCACCTACAGAACCGCGGGTTTCAACTTTTACCCACCAGCCACGTTTTTTGGCTTCAGTTTCAATCGCTTCTGCAGCCATAAAGGTGTGTGCAACACCGGTCGGGCAGGCAGTGATGGCGACGATACGTTTCGGGCCGCTGGCTGCCGGAGCGGCAACGGCTGCCGCAACAGGTGCGACATAAGGTTTAGCTTCAGCCACAGCGCGTTGCAGGAAAGCCTCCGGATCACGGACTGCATCAGCCACATTACCGGTATAAATATTTTTGCCAGCCAGCGCAGGTTCGTTTGGCACGGTTTCACCGGCCACAATCACTACATCAGCGTCAGCGGCCTGTTCGGTCAACGAGTGGCCTGCTTTCGCCGCAGCAGCAGCGAGCAAATTTTTTGCCAGTTGGCTGCGAGCCTGTCCCAGCGAACTGTCTATCATCAGCAGCATTTTCATTCTGACTCCTGCGGATTAAAAGGGTTTCAGATCAACACGGGCCATCATCGCCGCGAGTTGCGGACGATCGGTGACACCGACATTACTCTGGCTGACAGCCAGGGCAGCAACAGCAGTGGCCAGTCGTAGCGTATGTTCACTGGATTCACGCATCAGCAAACCGTAGATCAGACCACCGACCATGGAATCACCAGCACCCACGGTGCTGACGACTTCACAGGCTGGCGGTTTGGCGATCCACGCACCGGAGGCGTTAACCCACAATGCACCTTCAGCACCCAGAGAAATCACCACATGGGCGATCCCCTGATCACGCAGGGCATGCGCGGCTTCTACCACGTCGCTCAGTTCCGGCAATTTACGGCCAGCCCAGATTTCCAGTTCACGGCGGTTAGGTTTCACCAGCCAGGGCGCGGCTTTCAGACCGGCAACCAGCGCTTCACGGCTGCTGTCGAAGATGATGCACGGGCACTGTGCGCGCAGACGTTTCATCCAGTCGGTGAAGGCGTCAGGATCAACACCCGCTGGCAGACTGCCGCTGACGGCAACCATGTCGAACTGGCCCAGCCATGACAGGGAATCCGTTACGAAACGTTCCCAGTCAGCAGGCGTGACGTTGAAGCCGGAGAAATTGAAATCACTGACTTCACCATCTTTTTCAGTCAGTTTGACATTGATACGGGTGCGGCCATTAACCACCTGGAAGCGGTTCGCAATACCCAGATCGCTGAATAACAGCTGGAAGCCATCCTGATTTTCTTTACCGAGGAAACCGCCAACGGTGACATCGATGCCGAGATCTTTCAGCACTTTGGCAACGTTAATCCCTTTACCTGCCGCGTGCAGGCCGGTGGTTTGTACCAGGTTGACTTCACCCCGTTCGATTTCGGGGCAGTATCCGACCAGATCATAGGCCGGGTTTAAGGTAATAGTGGCGACCCGACGGCTCATGCGCCCTCCCCAAGACCTTCAGCAATCGCTTCACCGATGGTTTTTAATGCCAGCTCTGCATCCTCACCACTCGCGGTAAAACGCAGGTGGTGACCTTTTTTCACGCCCAGCGCCACGACTTTCATCAGGCTGCGGCCGTTGGCAGGTTTACCGCTGCCATCAAGATTCGTTACCGTGATTTCGCTGCTGAACTGCTTAATAACGTTCACCAGTGCGGTACCCGGACGGGCGTGCAAGCCGTGTTCGTTACGGATAACGTATTCAGCGGTCAGCACGTTGGCTTGTTCTTCGACTTCGCTGGTCAGCAATGCCAGCACACCGACGGAATCTGCCGTCAGCAAGCGTTCAGCTTTGTTGGCAATCAGCAAATCACTGAGGTAGTTCAGCACATCGAGCGGCTGATCGTCAGCAACAGAAATCGTCAGAAGCATGGAGACTTTTTCGCCATCCAGATCAAATGCCTGCTGTGCACGGCTTACCGTTGCAGCACTTTTCAGGTTGCCTTCGGTGCTGTCGCTCAGCCAGATGCCCTGCCCGAGGTTCAGCGGTTTACGGCTGATCACATCACTGACAAAAGCGGTATCGACAGCGCCAATCTCTTTCAGGCGGCCAGCGTTCAGCGCCTGTAACGTGATCAGGTTTTCTGCGGCCACATCGACTGCGATCAACTGGCTATCAAACAGGAATTCAGCCGCATTTTTTTCGCCCATCAGCAGGCTGCGTAATTCTTCAGCGGAATCTGTTTTTGCCAGGCGATCAGCCACGCTGTCGTCACTTAAGACGTGCGTCAGCTGACGCAGCAAACCGAGGTGTTCATCAGAACGAGCTGCGATGCCGATCACGACATATGCCGTCTGGCCTTCGCCCCAGGTAATCCCTTGCGGAAACTGGAAAACCTGCACACCGGTATCAAGCACCAGATCACGGGTATCTGTGGTGCCATGCGGGATTGCGATGCCGTTGCCAAGGTAAGTAGAGGTTTGCAACTCACGCGCCAGCATGCCGTCTACATAACCTGCGCTGACGCGACCGGCCTGAGTCAGTGCTGCTGCAACCTGGCGAATAGCGTCCTGCTTATCGCTGGCAGCCGCACCGAGATGAATATCTTGCTGTGACAGTTGGAACATAATTCTCCTCTCCTGCTGAAATTGAATCGTTTCAGCTTTACTGAGAAAAAAGGAGCGTCATCAGATTTCAGAAGAAAAACCGACAACGCTGAAACGTTTCAAGAAGTCTCAATCCGGCCTGTATTTAAATCAAGCTTTCCCTGATTTTGCGTAACGATTTTTTGATGTTACGCACAGTTTCCTTTCTGAGAGCTTTCCGAAACGGATAACTTAACGCAAATGCTGAAGTCAGGCTGACGAAAAATGCTGACGCAAGCTGTCCCCTTCTCTGCGGACAATATTGCGGTGAAGAAGCGACGCCTCACCCGGTCATTTTTGACACAAAGTGCGGTTTTATTATTCAGTATGGCAAATTCACTGTGGTTTACATTTTTGATGATCAAAACCTGTTTTTGTTTTTTTTAAACTGTCGTAACATTCGCGCAAATTTCGTCCCCTCCTCTACTTCTGGTTCACTTAGCTAATGCGAATTTCTACAACGTCAGCCCGCCGTTTACCCGACATGACGTCAACTGCTTTTCTGATCATCGCCTTCCTTACCGGCATTGCAGGCGCGTTACAGACCCCGACGCTCAGCCTGTTCCTCACTTCTCAGGTTCACGTCAGCCCGTTTATGGTGGGTATCTTCTTTACCGGCAGTGCCGTGATTGGCATCTTCGTCAGCCAGTTGCTGGCGACCTGGTCTGATCAACGCGGTGACCGCAAAACGCTGATTTTGTATTGCTGCATTCTGGGTGCGCTGGCTTGTGTGCTTTTCGCCTTTAACCGTAATTACTTTATCCTGCTGTTCATCGGCGTTTTGCTGTCGAGCTTTGGTTCCACAGCGAACCCGCAGATGTTCGCGTTAGCACGGGAGCATTCCGAAAAAACTGGTCGCGAAGCCGTGATGTTCAGCTCCATTTTGCGCGCACAGGTTTCGCTGGCATGGGTCGTCGGACCGCCGCTGGCCTTTGCCCTGTCGATGGGCTTTGGTTTTACCTTTATGTACTGCGCTGCCACGCTGGCTTTCTTGCTGTGCGGCGTGATGGTGTGGATGTTCCTGCCTTCGATGCCCAAGGCGCACATCAAGACCACTGCCACGCTGGAAGCACCACGCCGTAACCGCCGTGATACGCTGATGCTGTTCATCGCCTGTTCACTGATGTGGGCAGCAAACAGCATTTATCTGATCAATATGCCGCTGTATGTGGTGCGTGAACTGGGTCTGCCGGAAAAACTGGCAGGGGTACTGATGGGCAGTGCAGCCTGTCTGGAAATTCCGACCATGCTGATCGCCGGATATCTGGCTAAACAGTTGGGGAAACGCTTCCTGATGCGTTTCGCTGTGCTGGCGGGGGTGATTTTCTACGGCGGCATTCTGTTTACTACCGGTGCGGCAATGCTGATTGCTTTACAGTTGCTGAACGCAATTTTCATCGGCATTCTGGCCGGGATCGGCATGCTGTATTTCCAGGATCTGATGCCGGGTCAGGCAGGCGCGGCCACCACGTTATTTACCAATTCAACGCGGGCGGGCTGGATCCTGGCCGGTTCGCTGGCCGGGGTGATCGCCCAGTTCTGGACATACCATGCGGTATTTTATGCCGCACTGGCGATGGTGATTGGTTCGGTGTTATGTATCTGGAATGTGAAAAACGTCGATAAACCGGCGGAAGACGTGCCCGCAGCGGTGGTTTAAGGCGCGGTATCTGCCTCAAGCTGAATCAGATAAGTCAGCGCCTGGTCGCGATGTGTAAAGCACATTTCGCGGCTGGCCTGCAGGCTGGCGCAAACTTTCGGACGCAGTGGTGAGGTGAAAATCTTACACAGAAAGTTATCAGCCAGCTGAACACAGCGCGTATTGGCAGGCTTACCGTCTGGCATTCCCGGGATCGGGCTTGAAATTGAAGGCGCTATGCAACAGGCTCCGCAATCAGTACGACAGTCCATCAACAGCCTCCTCAGGCCTCATTTTGAGCCGCGACAATAGCAGGCAGCGTAATGCGCCACCAGCGAAATATTTACGACTCTTTAACACGATAACCCGAACATTTTTCATACCGGCAGGCGAAGCGCAAAATATGCGTCATAAAGCGGATTTTCGCGACTCTTTTTACGCTATCTGCTTGCCTGAAATCAGCGGCGCGGGTAACGTGTCGCAAATTATTTATCTCTCTCCTGACAGGTTATTTATATGGCACGTGCTAACGAAATTAAACGCGGCTTCGTTGTGAACTACGACGGCAAATTGCTGCTGGTAAAAGATATTGATGTTCAGAGCCCGAGCGCCCGTGGTGCCAGCACCTTGTACAAAATGCGTTTTGCTGACGTTCGTACTGGTGGCAAAGTGGAAGAGCGCTTCAAAGGCGACGATATCCTGGATACCGTTACCCTGACCCGTCGTAAAGTGAACTTCTCTTACGTTGATGGTGACGAATACATCTTTATGGATGACGAAGACTTCACGCCCTACACCTTTAATAAGGCGCAGATTGAAGACGAACTGCTGTTCATCCCTGAAGAAGGTTTGCAGGGTATGCAGGTTCTGACGCTGGACAGCCAGCTGCTGGCGCTTGAAATGCCGCAGACGGTGGATCTGGAAATCGTGGAAACGGCACCGGGCATCAAAGGCGCTTCCGCCAGTTCCCGCACCAAACCTGCGGTAATGAGCACCGGTCTGAACATTCAGGTTCCTGAATACCTGAGTTCTGGCGACAAAATCCGTATTCATATCGCAGAACGTCGTTATATGGGGCGCGCGGATTAATCAGCGCCCCGCTCTCTGCTGAAAGGAACGCTGCGGCGTTCCTTTTTTATTGTCTGCATTTTGCGATTAATCCTTCAGACAGTGGATCTGCATCACAAAATGAGTGGCTATCTGGACTTACCAATTCCCCTTTCTATCATATGACTTTACACTCTAAGCCCTGATTTCGGCTTAAATCGTCGCTTTATCCAGCATAAAATTCAACTGACGGGTAAATAGCCCCAATTTGGCCTGACCAATTATTTATTTCTGACTTGCCTGGAGTATTGCATGAAAACTATTGCCACAGCGTCCCTGCCTGCAGCAGTGTCATTGCCTGCTTATGATCGCGATGCGTTAAAAAGCCGTATTGTTCATCTCGGATTTGGTGCCTTCCATCGCGCTCACCAGGCGCTACTGACCAACCGCGTGCTGAACCTCCAGGGGGGCGACTGGGGCATTTGTGAAATTAGCCTGTTCGGCAATGAAACGCTGATCCAGAGTTTGCGTCAGCAAAATCATCTGTTTACCGTGCTGGAAAAAGGCGCGGACGGCAATCAGGCGATTATCATCGGCTCTGCACATGAATCTGTGCACGGCGGGATTGACGGGCTGGAAGCAGTACTTGAAAAACTCACTGAGCCACAGATCGCGATTGTTTCCCTGACCATCACTGAAAAAGGTTATTGCATTGAGCCGGGCACCGGCGAACTGGATCTGCAAAATCCAAAAATTCAGCAGGATCTGGCGGGCGGTCAGGCGCCGGGTACCGCTCCGGGCGTTTTAGTCGAAGCCCTGCGTTTACGTCATGAGCGCGGCTTACCTGGCTTCACCGTTTTATGCTGCGATAACATTCCTGAAAACGGTCTGGTGGTAAAAAACGCCGTACTGGGCATGGCGAAAGCACGTTCAGCAGAACTGGCGGAATGGATCGCCGGAAACGTCTCTTTCCCAAGCACCATGGTTGACCGTATTGTTCCTGCCGCGACGGAAAATACGCTGGAAGAAATCACCGAAGCCCTCGGAGGTGTGACCGATCCTTGCGGTATCGCCTGTGAACCCTTCATTCAGTGGGTCGTGGAAGACCATTTCGTGGCGGGCCGTCCGGACTGGGAAAAAGCTGGCGCACAGATGGTTGCCGACGTTTTACCTTTCGAACAGATGAAACTGCGCATGCTGAACGGCAGCCACTCTTTCCTCGCCTATCTCGGCTATCTGGCCGGTTATCAGCACATCAACGATTGTATGGAAGATGCCAACTATAAGGCCGCTGCCCATCATCTGATGCTGCATGAACAAGCTCCGACGCTGAGCGTCGAGGGTGTCGATCTCGGTGCGTATGCTGACAGCCTGATTGCACGTTACAGCAACCCGGCGCTGAAACACCGAACCTGGCAAATCGCGATGGACGGCACCCAGAAACTGCCACAACGTATGCTCGATTCCATCCGCTGGCATGTTAAAAATGGTGGTTCCTATGAATTACTGGCGCTGGGCGTGGCAGGCTGGATGCGTTATGTCGGTGGTACTGATGATGCCGGGCAGCCCATTGAGATTAAAGATCCGATGGCTGAAACCGTCGCTAAAATTGTGGCATCAACCGAAGATGGCGAACCGCGGGTGAAAGCCCTGCTGGCCCTGACGGGCGTATTCGGTGAGCAATTGCCTCATGAAGAGAAAGTCGTCGCGGCCATACTGAGCGCGTATGCCGATCTGCAAAGAATTGGCGCGAAGAAAACCGTGGCAAAATACGTAGGTTAAGCCCGGCAACTGAAGCTAAGAACGGCTGCTGCGGCAGCCGTTCTTATTTGTGCGGCGGTATCAGTCGTTCAGTTCTGAGGGGACTGAGGAAAAAAGGAATCCGTCAAAAGACGGATCATCGGCATCCGAAACCTGTAACAGCATATCTTTGACATTTTCCAGATGCTGCCACATCGCCTGCTTGGCGGCTTTCGGATCCCTGCGAAGTACTGCCTGCAAGATTGTCTGATGGTCCTGCAACCAAATCTGACTGTAGTTTTTATCGCCGACATGCTGATGGATCCCCTGCCACATGGAGCTGCGCTGGCGGATCAGCCACAGATCATCCACCAGTTTAACCAGCACACTGTTCTGGGAAGCCTGCGCCAGCAAGGCATGAAACCGCTGATCTTCAGCATCATCGGAGACACCACGTGCAATGCATTCTCGCTGTGCATCAATGGCATCGCGCATTTGCAGAATATCTGTCTTAGTGGCCTGCATCGCCGCAAAAGCTGCGACTTCGCTTTCCAGCAATTGCCGCGCCTGTAATAACTCGAACGGGCCATATCCGCTGTCAGCGCTTTCCGGCTGGCTATCTTCCGGTTGATGCAATACATAGACGCCGGAACCTTTACGCACTTCGACCACTTTTTCCAGCTCCAGCATGATCAGCGCTTCACGCACTACACTTCGGCTGACGGAATAAGACTCCGCAATGTCACGCTCCGGAGGGAGGCGATCGCCAGGGGCATATTTTCCGGCATGGATATCGCGACGTAAATGACCGCCTATCTCCTGATAAAGTCGCATGTTTTTGCCCCTTTCACTGACACAAGCTCAATTGGTCTGACATCTGATTAATCGTTCTGATGCCTGAAATAAGAGAGAAAATTATAACATGTCAGCAAAAAGGGAAAGGACAGGAATAGAAAACTGACGGCCCGATCAAGATTGGGCCAGCCAGTTCATAAAGTTGTCCGGCCACATAACGATACATTGCATTATCGCGCTCAATGACCGAAGCGAAACATATTAACGATACTAACTATTTACGGCTGCTTAGTTATAACTCACCGTCATCACCGCAAGGCGAGGATCATTATTAATATGCCGCGTGGTGACCTGCCCGAGAGACAAAGGCAAGGCGAAAGAAGAAGGATTTTGCGCATTCAGCGTATGAACTTGCCTCACCTGTTTTCCGCCACGATCACAGTCGCTGATCACCGCATTACGTGCGGCACTGACGTGACATCCTCCGTCAACAATTGACCCGGTAATATGAATAATTCCGCCTGTTGCAGCGGCACTGGCAAACTGAATCGTCCCTGAGGCCATGACTCCCAAAAACAGTACACAGGTAATTCTGTTCATGGTGACACCTCATCATAACTATTAATTTTAAAGTTCCCGTAACCACAATTTAACATTAATACATCTAATTGAATTTACACGTCTGGAGGAAAAATAAATCTTGCTTGCCTGCCGGCAAAAATAAGCAATCCATGTCTTACATCGGCGCAACGCTGGATTTTCTTAAGGCGTCGCTGCACATTGGCGGGGAATTTTTCAAAAAGGATGTGCAACCATGACCAAAACCAACCTGATCACCGGCTTTCTGGGAAGCGGAAAAACCACCACGCTGCGCCACCTTCTGGCTCAGAAGCCTGAAGGTGAAAAATGGGCCGTGCTGGTGAATGAATTCGGCGAAGTCGGCATTGATGGTGCATTACTGGCTGACAGTGGTGCGGTTCTGAAGGAAATCCCCGGTGGTTGCATGTGCTGTGTGAACGGATTGCCAATGCAGGTCGGCCTGAATATGTTATTGCAGCAGGCTAAACCTGACCGCTTGCTGATAGAACCCACCGGGCTGGGGCATCCGAAACAGATTCTTTCTTTACTGACGTCTGACGTTTACAGCAACTGGCTGACACTCAATGCCACGCTTTGCCTGCTGGATCCGCGTCAGTTAAGCGATCAGCGGGTGACTGATAATGAAAACTTTCGCGATCAGTTAGCCGCAGCAGACATTATCGTGGCAAATAAGTCTGATGTGACGCAGGCGCAGGACACGCAGAAGCTGGACGAATGGTATCAGCAGAATGGTCACGAGCGACTTCTGGTGACGGCTTCGCAAGGTGAGATCGACCTGACATTACTTGATTTTCCGCGCCAGAATCTGGTTGAGTTACCGCAAGGTAAACATCATCACGCTCACGCCGCTAAACAAGGACTGGCTGCACTGAGCCTGCCGGGAAAACAGCGCTGGCGTCGCGCGCTGAATCAGGCTGACGGTTATACCAGTTGCGGGTGGATATTTGATGGCGAAACGCAGTTTGAGACCGCGGGCATTCTCGACTGGGCGCGCGCGGTGCCGGTTGATCGCGTCAAAGGGGTTATACGCATTAAAGAAGGCACATTACTGATTAACCGTCAGGGCAATGACTTACACATTGAAACGAAACCGGTGGCGCCGTTAGACAGCAGAATTGAGCTTATTACGCAAAATGAAGTGCAGTGGAATGCAATACAATCCTCCTTGTTGAAGATTCGTTTAAGTTGATCAGATTAAGTTAACGCTAACTAAGTTATTCCTTACTTTGCTAAGAATAGGTCTTCCTTTATGTGGCGCCGCAATATTCCCGCAATCCTGATACTCAATGTATTAGGTGTTGCCTTATTTTTATCTTTCTATTTGCCAGCAAACCATGGTTTCTGGTTCCCGATTGATAAATCGATTTTCTTCTTTTTTAATCAACATCTGGCCACTGATGCGTGGTTTCTGCACCTGGTCGCCGTGACCAATAATCGTGCCTTTGATCTGATTTCATTGCTGGCGATGGGAATCCTGTATCTGAGCTATTTCCTGAAGCAGGATAGCGACGGGCGTCGCCGGTACATCATTATTGGTGTCGTGATGTTGCTGACTGCCGTTGTGCTCAACCAGCTCGGACATTTATTGCCTGTCAGCCATAAAAGCCCGTCACTCAGCTTCCCGGGTGTAAACCGCGTGAGCGAACTGACCGGCATTCCCACCAAAGATGCTTCCAGCGACAGCTTCCCCGGCGACCATGGCATGATGCTGATTATTTTTTCATGCTTTATGCTGCGCTACCTGAGTAAGTCAGCATTCGCTGTCGCTTTGATCATCACCCTCATCTTCTCACTCCCACGCGTGATGATTGGTGCACACTGGTTTACTGATATCGCGGTCGGCTCAATGTCCGTCGTGCTGGTCGGTGCCAGCTGGTGGCTGATGACACCAGCCAGCGATACGCTGATTAACTGGCTTGATCAAAAATTACCCGGTAAAAAAAATCCTAAGACACACGCATAATTTTGGATGCATACATAATATTTATGGCCTGGCAGATCTTTATGATTTGCCGGGCCTTTTTAAAGGATGTTTCTCAACGCCTCTGCGCTGTATTATGTCCCCTGAACGCGCTATTGATGCGGTTTTAACCCAAATTCGCGTAAAGATCACACAGCATTTTTAACATGTTTACTTACATCACCTTACATCACAATTTCTTATAAAAAATCTCATAATACCTCTCGCAATCACCTGTTCATTACGGTAATCTCCAATTCGCCTGTATAGAATTGTGTTAAAAACACCCCGGTTCAGGAAAAAAACGTGCTCCGACGCACATTTCCTCCCCCTGGTATTTGTCCCACAGATATATGGCAGGTAATCTCGCTTCGTTTGGCAATTTTAATAACGATTTCATCGTTAAGGACAGCAAGGGATAACAACAATAATGGTCAAGTCTCAACCGTTTCTGAGATATATCACGCGGATAATTCCCGCGATTGGTGCAGCAATTATTCTTTCTGCATGTAGTGGTACACATTCTTCGAACACAGAAAACGCGCAAACTGATATGCGTGCAGTAAATGGCAATGATGGCCTTCTACTGCAAGCCTCTCAGGATGAATTCGAAGCAATGGTTCGCAACGTCAACGTTAAATCCAAAATTATGGATCAGTACGCTGGCTGGAAAGGCGTTCGTTATCGGTTGGGCGGTGACAGCAAGCGTGGTATCGATTGCTCAGCATTCGTTCAGGTAACATTCCGCGAACAATTTGGTATGGATTTACCTCGTTCAACCTATGAACAGGAAGAGAAAGGCAAGAAAATCCAGCGCACGAAACTGCGTCCGGGTGATCTGGTTCTGTTCCGTGCGGGTTCAACAGGCCGTCACGTCGGCATTTATTTAGGTAACGATCAGTTTGTACATGCATCCACCAGCAACGGTGTGATGATTTCAAATCTGAAAGAGTCCTACTGGAATGCACGTTATCGTGAAGCAAGACGAGTTTTAGCTAACGGCTGATCCCGTTACCTTATGATTTAGTTCTTGTTGTCCTATGCCAAGCGAATAAAAAAACGTCATCTTTGGATGGCGTTTTTTTATGCCTGTAATAAAGTATATGAAGTGTCTGTTGATTTTTTGACGACGTTATTCTTTTATTTCCTCTGCGCGAAAAGGGCAAAACATATGGGTTTAAAAACGGCGTTAACACACACCGTATTGCCCAAACATCTGTATTTAAAGAGAAGCCTGCTTTTTTCAGTCCTGTTTTTCATTTTATTTATCGCAGTTACCCTCACCGTTATTAAAACCAACAATCTCCGCGAACAAAATGAAATCGCGCAACGAACGGCACAATTTACTGCTGATTATCTGCGCCAGTTAACCGACACGATGCACAGAATCGGACTGCTCACGACAGAACCCTGCCATTCCATTGCCGGGGAATTAAACCGTGACGTCGCATTCAGCATTGGTGTTCGTGATTTTCAGCTGGTGCGTAATGGCATCGTTTTTTGTTCCTCGGCTTCCGGTAATCAGCACATTCCTGTAAACAGTACCCTGCATGACCTCGAATTTGATAACAACATGAGTATCAGCCTGCAGATGGGCACCCCTGCCGTTCCGAACCGCGCGGTGATCCTTATATGGCAGCGTAACCCCGGAGCAACGGACGATGGCGTGATAGCAACGCTGGAACTGACGTTGTCGCCGTATATGCTTTTTGCGCAGCCAGGTTCCGGCTACCGGGGTTTTGCACTGCTGGTGGGAGAGAGCGCACTGATTTCTTCTCAGGCCGGTCTGATCAAGGTCAGTGATTTGCCCCGCAGCCATTTTACTCAAGTCAAAATAGATAATTATCCTTTCAGCATTCGTCTCTACTCTCCTTCCCTGACCCGCGATAACATACTCTTTACGTTCTCAGGCGGCCTGCTGCTTAGCATGCTGGTTTGCGCGCTGATTTACCACAGCCTGCTGAACCGCCATAACGTTGAGCGTGAGGTTCTGCGCGGGCTGAAAAATAAAGAATTCTTTGTTGAATATCAGCCGGTTATCGACTCAAAAAGCCTGAAGGTAACTGGCGTTGAAGCCCTGCTGCGCTGGCAGCACCCCATTGAGGGGCCCATTCCGCCCGATGTTTTTATCAGCTATGCTGAAAATCAGGGGCTTATCGTCGACCTGACTCAACATATGATGGCTCTGGTGGCGGCGGACGCCCATACCTTGCAGCACGCTTTTCCCGGTCCGGGCAAACTCAGTATCAACATTTCCCCTCACCACATGAACAAAATCAGCTTTCATGACGATGTGATGAATTTTATTGAAGCGTTACCTGAGAATGCTTTCCAGGTGGTATTCGAAATTACAGAACGTGGAATGATTGATACACAAGGCGCATTACGGGAATTTAACTGGCTGCGCCGCCATAAGATTGAAATAGCCATTGACGATTTTGGCACCGGCCATAGCGCGCTGATCTATCTTGAGAAGTTCACGCTGGATTATCTGAAAATTGACCGCGGCTTTGTCATGTCGATTGATCAGAACACCCTGATCGCCCCGGTGCTGGATACCGTCCTTAAACTCACGGAAGAACTGAAGATCAAAACCGTAGCCGAAGGCGTCGAAACCCAGATGCAGGCGGAGTATCTGCGCAATCACGGCGTGACCTATTTACAGGGATATCTGTACAGCAAATCGCTCGGTGTTCCTGAGCTGCTGGACTTTATACGTGATTTCAATGAGAAAGAAGCCACCTGGCAGATTTGACCTGCATCAGTCCCGCATCTTTTGTTCCGTTTTTCTTTTAGGCGTCTGCATCCGGTTGTGATAAAAAGGCCAAAATCAGGGACGAAACCGAAGAGTCGTGCGTGACAAAATCTTTGCTTTCAATTGATTAATATCGAAATAGCCCGCGGCAATGCCGCATTATGCTGTCGTCATCACAGGAGTGCAGATTCAGGATGTTTTCTCGCGTTTTTGCCGGTGTGCTGTGCCTGCTGAGTCTCAGCGCACAAGCTGAAGTCATACAGGACAGTTACGCGTTCGCCATATTAGGCGAGCCCAAGTATGTCTCAAACTTCACCAGTTTTGACTACGTCAATCCTGCCGCCCCGAAAGGCGGTCAGATCACACTGGCGGCCATTGGTACTTACGACAACTTCAACCGCTTCGCGTCTCGCGGCAATCCGGCTGCGCGCAGCGGCTCGCTTTACGACAGCCTGTTTACCACCTCCAGCGATGAGACTGGCAGTTATTATCCGCTGATCGCCGACTCTGCCCGTTATGACAGCCAGTACCGTTGGGTCGAAGTGGATATCAATCCGCGCGCCCGTTTCAACGACAATACCCCGATTACCGCCAGTGATGTGGCCTTCAGCTTCCGAAAATTCATGACCGAAGGCGTACCGCAATTTCGCGTGGTGTATAAAGGTGTGGAAGTAAAAGCCATTTCGCGCCTGACAGTACGCATGGTGTTGCCGAAAGCGGATAAAGACATGATGCTCGGCCTGCTCGGTTTGCCGATTTTGCCGCAGACATTCTGGGAAAAGCATAAATTCAATGAACCGCTGAGTACACCGCCGCCGGGCAGCGGGCCTTACCGCATCAGCGATTACAAACTCGGTCAGTACATCACCTATTCCCGCGTGCCGGATTACTGGGCGGCCAATTTGCCCGTCAACCGGGGCCGCTATAATTTTGACACCATCCGCTACGACTATTACCTCGACGACAATGTGGCGCTGGAGGCGTTTAAGTCCGGCGCGTTTGATTTCCGCATGGAAACCTCGCCGAAACATTGGGCGACGCAATATCAGGGCGGTAATTTCAGCAAAAACTTTATCGTTAAAGCTGATGTGGAAAATCAGGCAGCGCAGGATACCCGCTGGCTGGCATTCAATATCCATCGCCCGCAATTCGCCGACCGCAAGGTGCGCGAAGCCATCACTTTGGCTTTTGATTTTGACTGGATGAACAAGGCGCTGTATTTCGGTGCGTATCAGCGGGTGAACAGTTACTTCCAGAATACCGATTACGCGGCAAAAGATTATCCGAACTCCGCAGAACTGGCGTGGCTGGGGCCGCTGAAAGGCCAGGTGCCGCCTGAAGTCTTTAGCGCGCTGTATCAGCCACCTGGCTCTGACGGCACCGGTAATGACCGCGCAAATCTGCTGAAAGCCACCGCATTACTGAAAGAAGCGGGCTGGGAAGTGAAAAATCAGGTGCTGGTGAATGGCAAAACCGGTAAGCCGTTTACCTTCGAGCTGCTGTTACCCGGCGGCGGGAATTCACAGTACGTCTTGCCGTTCCAGCATAATTTACAGCGACTGGGCATTAAGATGTCGATCCGTGAAGTGGATAATTCGCAGTTCGTGCGCCGTATGCGCCAGCGAGATTACGATATGCTGCCGACGGTTTATCCCGCCACGTCGTATCCGAGCAGCGATTTGCAGATTTACTGGAACAGTAAATATCTCGATTCCACCTATAACAAATCAGGTGTCAGCGATCCGGCCATTGATAAGCTGACCGACGAAATCGCCGCCAATCAGGGCAAGCCTGACGCCCTGTTGTCGCTGGGGCATGCGCTCGACCGCGTGCTGACGTGGAATATGCTGATGATTCCGATGTGGTACACCCATCACGAGCGCTACGCTTACTGGGATAAATTCTCGATGCCAGCCGTCACCCCATCCAACGGAATGGAACTCGACACATGGTGGTACGACGTTAACCGCGCAGCCCGTTTACCTGCGCAACGCCGCTGAGGAGCATACTGTGGCCGCCTATCTTTTAAGACGACTGCTTCTGGTGATCCCCACGTTGTGGGCGATCATCACCATTAACTTTTTTATTGTGCAGATTGCTCCCGGCGGTCCTGTTGATCAGGCGATTGCCGCTATTGAAATGGGGCAGTCAGGCGGTTTACCGGGTGCCAGCGCGGGCAGCGGAAATGGCAAAGCGTCGCCGGGTTTAGCGCAGTTTGGTGAAGGTCAGTATCGCGGCGCACGGGGCCTGGATCCGGAAGTCATTGCCGAAATCACCCACCGCTTCGGCTTCGACAAACCGCTGCATGTGCGTTATTTCGAGATGTTATCCAACTATGTACGCTTTAATTTTGGCGACAGTCTGTTCCGCGGCTCATCCGTTATGGGACTGGTGAAAAGCGCGCTGCCGGTTTCCGTTACCATTGGCCTGTGGAGCACGCTGATTATCTATCTGGTGTCGATCCCGCTCGGGATCCGCAAAGCGGTGCGCAACGGCACGAAATTCGATACCTGGAGCAGCTCCGTCATCATTGTCGGTTATGCCGTTCCCTCTTTCCTGTTTGCCATCTTATTGATTGTGCTATTCACCGGCGGCAGTTATCTCGACTGGTTCCCGCTGCGCGGCCTGACGTCGCCGAATTTCGATACCCTGCCGTGGTACGGCAAAGTAACCGATTACCTCTGGCACATCACATTGCCGGTGCTGGCGACGGTGATTGGCGGGTTTGCGACCCTGACGATGCTGACCAAAAACTCGTTCATGGATGAAGTCGGTAAACAATATGTGGTGACTGCGCGCGCGAAAGGGCTGAACGAAAAACAAATTTTGTACCGGCACGTTTTTCGCAACGCGATGCTGCTGGTGATCGCCGGTTTCCCTGCCACTTTTATCAGCATGTTTTTCACCGGTTCATTACTGATTGAAGTCATGTTTTCATTACAGGGGTTGGGATTGCTGGGCTACGATGCCATTGTGCAGCGCGATTTCCCGGTGATTTTCGGCACGCTGTATGTTTTCACGCTGATTGGATTGCTGCTCAATATCGTCAGCGACATCACTTACACGCTGGTTGACCCGCGTATCGATTTTGAGGGCCGCCAGTAATGAGCCTTTTTAAACTGAACTCCGTCAGTCAGGCGCGCTGGGCGCGTTTTTGCCAGAACCGCCGTGGTTACTGGTCGCTGTGGATTTTCATGGTGATGCTGATTCTGGTGCTGTTATCCAACGTACTGGCAAATGATAAACCGCTGCTGGCACGTTATCAGGGACATCTCTATGTGCCGTTTCTGGTCAATTACAGCGAAACGACGTTTGGCGGAGAGCTGGAAACGCCGGCCGATTATCAGGATCCGTTTGTCCTGCGCCAGATTGAAGATCACGGCTGGGCGCTGTGGGCGCCCATTCGCAACAGTTACAGCTCCATTAATTTTTCCACCACACGTCCCTTCCCTTCTCCCCCGTCCACCCAAAACTGGCTGGGCACCGACAGTAACGGGCATGATGTGCTGGCGCAAATCCTTTACGGGTTGCGGATTTCGCTGTTCTTCGGCGTTCTGCTGACGGCGATGACCTCCGTGATTGGCATGATTGTCGGTGCCACGCAGGGCTATTACGGCGGATTAATCGATTTGCTCGGGCAGCGCTTTATCGAAGTGTGGTCGAGCATTCCGACGCTGTTCCTGATTATTATTCTGGCCAGCGTGGTGCAACCCAACTTCTGGTGGCTGCTGTTGATCACCGTACTTTCCGGCTGGATGATGCTGGTCAGCGTGGTGCGCGCGGAATTCCTGCGCACCCGCAACTTTGATTACATCCGTGCCGCACAGGCGATGGGCGTCAGCGACCGCGCTATCATGTGGCGTCATATGTTGCCCAATGCGATGGTCGCCACGCTGACCTATCTGCCGTTTATACTATGCGGCTCGATCACCACACTGACGTCACTGGATTTTCTCGGTTTCGGCCTGCCGCTGGGCTCGCCATCGCTGGGTACACTGCTGATGGAAGGGAAGAATAATTTGCAGGCGCCGTGGCTTGGGATCAGCGCTTTCGTGGTGCTGGCCGCGCTGCTGTCATTATTGATTTTCATTGGTGAAGCCGTTCGCGATGCCTTCAATCCGTCCGCACACCATAATGAGGTGCTCTGAAATGACAGACGCTGCGTTATCCGCCCCGTTACTGCAAATCAAAAATCTCAGCGTCGCATTCCGTCAGGGAAAACAGCAACGTGAAGTGGTCAGCAATGTGTCGCTCGATATCCGTGCCGGTGAAACCCTGGCGCTGGTGGGTGAATCCGGCTCCGGCAAAAGCGTCACGGCGCTGTCAGTGTTGCGCCTGCTGCCCTCTTCCGTGGTCTATCCGCAAGGCGACATTCTGTTTGCCGGACAATCCTTACTGAACGCAGATGCCAGCACATTGCGCCAGATCCGCGGCAACCAGATTTCGATGATATTTCAGGAACCGATGGTGTCGCTAAATCCGCTGCATACCATCGAAAAACAGCTGACTGAAGTGCTGACGCTGCACCGTAATCTTCACGGTGATGCGGCACGCACTGAAATTCTGCGCTGTCTGGATCGCGTGGGTATTCGTCAGGCCGCCTCACGCCTGCGGGATTTCCCACACCAGCTTTCCGGCGGTGAACGCCAGCGCGTGATGATTGCCATGGCGGTGCTAACCAGGCCAAAGCTGCTGATTGCCGATGAACCGACCACCGCGCTGGACGTCTCCGTGCAGGCACAGATTTTATCGCTGCTCGACGAGCTCAAGCAGGAAATGGGGATGGCGATGCTGTTTATCACCCATAACCTGCGCATAGTGCGCCGTCTGGCAGACACCGTAGCAGTCATGCAACACGGGCGCGTCGTGGAGCAGCAATCACGTACCGCACTTTTCAGCCAGCCTCAGCACCCTTATACCCGCCAGCTGTTACAAGCCGAGCCGCAGGGTCGCCCGCAGCCGCTGACCGGCAAACCGCCTGTTCTGCTGGATGTGAAAAATCTGGATGTCGGTTTTCCCGTCAAACGCGGCCTGCTGCGTCGCACGGTCGGCATCAAACACGCGGTGAACCAGGTCAGTTTCCAGCTTCGCCGGGGAGAAAGTCTCGGTGTGGTGGGCGAGTCCGGTTCAGGCAAAAGCACCACCGGGCTGGCATTGCTGCGTTTGCTCAAGTCGCAAGGGGAAATCTGGTTTGACGGCCAGCCACTGCATGCTTTCTCGCGTAAGAAAATGCTGCCGTTCCGCAGCCGGATTCAGGTGGTGTTTCAGGATCCTTTCTCTGCGTTAAATCCGCGCTTTACCGTCGGGCAAATCATCGCTGAAGGTCTGCTGGTGCATCGCAACGTCAGTGAACAGGCGCGCGATAAAGCAGTGATCCGCGCAATGCAGGAAGTGGGGTTGGATCCGCAATCCCGCCACCGCTACCCGACGGAGTTTTCTGGCGGCCAGCGCCAGCGTATCGCGATCGCCCGTGCGTTAATTTTACAACCGGAAATGCTGATCCTGGATGAACCTACGTCGTCGCTGGATAAATCGGTTCAGGCGCAGATTCTGACCATTTTAAGTGAGTTACAGCAACGTCACGGCCTGACATATCTGTTTATCAGTCACGATTTACACGTGGTGCGGGCTTTGTGCCATCAGCTGATGGTGTTGCGAAACGGAGAAGTGGTCGAACAGGGAGAGTGTGAGCAGATTTTTACTGCACCGCAGCAGGCTTATACCCGCGAATTACTGGCCGCGTCAG
The DNA here is from genome assembly GCF_000745615.1 of Rahnella sp. WP5. Taxonomy (NCBI): domain Bacteria; kingdom Pseudomonadati; phylum Pseudomonadota; class Gammaproteobacteria; order Enterobacterales; family Yersiniaceae; genus Rahnella; species Rahnella sp. WP5. Next base: position 424,744 of record NZ_KN050720.1, read on the forward strand.
AGGCTTTCGACACCCACCAGCGCTGAGACGCAGGCAAAACACGCCGGAATGCCTCGGGATTGCGGCGTGTCAGAAAGGATAAAGTGCGGTTACAGATTCCGCGATCGCTGCACCGATATTTTTCAGGCAACAGAGCGTGGCACTTTCATCTTCACGATGAACGAATAAACACGGCTCACCGTCGATTTCAACAATCGCCGCTTTTACCTGAATATCTTCTAATGCATCAGTGAGCTGATGCATCACCTGCCAGGCGAATTCGCCCTCATGGCTGAGCAGTTTCAGGCCGATCAGATTGTTATCTTCATCATTACCAGGCAGCGGAATCGGTTCAACTTTGATACCCGCAAAACCTGACAACCAGCGATAACTTTGCGGCAAACGATGTACTACCGAAAGTTGGATATTATTCACGTCGTTCCCCAGACAATGATACATGCAAATTATTTACACGCTGTTTTTACAAAATAGCTACAACCACACTGCTTAAGTTATAGCCGACAGGCTGCTCTTTGCCTACTCTTCGCTCAAATTATTAACATTGAATTAACGTAATAGGATACAAATTGACAGCCTGTTGCTAATTTTATGTCTGCTCCCGACCATATTGAGAGGCAGATCTCATTTTGGCTTATTTGTAACCTTTTACGCCTTTATTAACAACCACTTTAATCAATTGTCGCTACCTTTCGATCCTTATTTTTTACATTTAATATACAAATCAAACTACGTAAACATGACTAATTCCGCACTAAAATGATTAATATCAACAGGATAGTTAAGTCAGAGGAGTTAAGAATGATGCGGTATCGGTTAATTTCATTTTGAAATGAACCTGTTGGTTACATTTTTTATCGTCGCGCATCATACGTTAAAATCTGGATCTAATGTTAATAAATCCGCACAATTTGTTTGCACAAATCCCTCTTCTCTGGCTTATCATCCGCATCGTTATAAGTGGTATACCCTATCGGGACAGACATCGGCAAAACTAACCCGCTGATAAATCTCGTATTACGCAAATTATAATAAGAATCAGACAGCGAACTCCCTGCCTTTTGGCAAAAACCCATTCCCAGAGAGAAAGAGATGGAAAACGATCCTTCAATCATTGGAAGCAACACACCCGAAAATGGAACCGGTTTCAGTCGTCGTGAACTCCTCAAAGGCCTGACGTCTGCGATGGTGGCAACTACCCTGCTCGGCTTCCCGTTCCTGAGCCAGGCGGAGAAAGAAACCGCCACGCAGGATCCGGTTATCTTCGGCCAGTTCTACCTGGTATCGCAGGCTATCACTGAACATAAAAATATCAGCGAAGGCTCTTCCGCACAGATTTTCAACGCATTCTATCGCTCACAACCCGACTTCCCTGCGCAGGTCAGCAAACTACACGCGCTGGTGAAACCCGGTCAGGCGGCGAAAGATTTGCAGGAAGTGGCAAAGCAAAACGGTTTGGGTGAACTGGTGACCCGCATCGTCACCGCCTGGTATACTGGCACGGTTGGACATGGAACCGATTCCATTTTAATTGCATACAAAGATGCGCTGATGTATCGCCCGGTCAGTGACGGCCTGATTGTGCCCACTTACTGCGGAAACGGTCCGCTGTACTTCACCGCCGCACCTCCCGCCGCTGCGATGCCTGAATCCATGAATGCTGATCGTTTTACTAATCCTTCTGAAACACATGTTGTGAGCAAAGCCTGATGAAAAAACCAGAATTTACGGCAGACGGCGATGCGTCTGCTGATGTGATTGTTGTCGGTTCCGGTATCGTGGGCGGCATGATTGCCGATCAGCTGGTCAGCCAGGGATATTCCGTTCTGGTGCTGGAAGCAGGTTTGCGCATTGAGCGCGCGCAGGCCGTTGAAAACTGGCGCAACATGCCTTTCGAAAACCGCGCTGGCTCTGACTTCCAGGGGCTTTACCCGCAGTCTGATAAAGCCCCCGCACCGCTGTACTTCCCGGAAAATAACTACGTCCATCTGACCGGGCCGAGCGCAAGCAGCTTCAAACAAGGTTATCTGCGCACCGTCGGCGGCACCACCTGGCACTGGGCAGCATCCTGCTGGCGTCACGTTCCCAACGATTTCAAAATGAAAACGTTGTACGGCGTGGGCCGCGACTGGCCAATTTCCTATGATGAACTCGAACCTTATTACTGCCGTGCTGAAGAAGAAATCGGCGTAGCCGGTCCGAATGACCCTGAGTTGCAGTCGCCTTCTGAGCGCAGCAAACCCTATCCGATGGAACAGGTGCCTTACGGTTACGGCGACACCCGTTTTGCTGAAATCGTTAACCCGCACGGTTACCGTTCCGTGCCAATTCCGCAGGGTCGCAGTACCCGTCCGTGGAATGGCCGCCCGACCTGTTGTGGCAACAACAACTGCCAGCCAATCTGCCCGATTGGTGCGATGTATAACGGAATTGCGCACGTCGAACGCGCTGAGAACAAAGGTGCCGTGGTACTGGCTGAAGCGGTGGTCTACAAAATTGACACGGATGAAAACAACAATGTGACCGCCGTTCACTGGCTGGATAATCAGAAGAAATCGCATAAAGCGACCGGTAAAGTGTTCGCGCTGGCCTGTAACGGCATCGAGACGCCACGTCTGTTGCTGATGGCCGCTAACGAAAAAAATCCAAACGGTATCGCCAACTCGTCTGATCATGTTGGTCGTAACATGATGGATCACTCCGGTTTCCACTGCACGTTTATCGCCAAAGAGCCGCTGTGGATCGGTCGTGGTCCCGCGCAGAGCAGTTGTCTGGTCGGCCCGCGCGATGGCGATTTCCGCAAAGACTATTCTGCCAACAAAATGATCCTCAACAACATCAGCCGCGTGATCCCTGCGACCTCTAAAGCGTTGCAGATGGGGCTGGTGGGCAAAGAGCTGGATGAAGAAATCCGCCGCCGTTCCATCTTTGGCGTGGATTTGTCCATCAGCCTGGAACCGCTGCCGGATCCGAATAACCGCCTGACACTCAGCACCACCCGTAAAGATCCACACGGTTTGCCGTGCCCGGATATTCACTACGATGTCGGGGATTACGTGCGCAAAGGCGCGGAAGCGGCTCACAAGCAGCTTGAGCATATCGGTTCCCTGTTCATGGCAGAAGAATTCAATATCACCACCAGCCTGAACGCCAATAACCACATCATGGGCGGCACCATCATGGGCAGTGATCCGAAAGATTCTGTAGTCAACGGCGAATGCCGCGCACACGACCACGCTAACCTGTGGTTGCCGGGCGGCGGCGCGATCCCGTCCTCCAGCGTGGTGAACAGTACGCTGACCATGGCCGCACTCGGCCTGAAAGCCGCCGATGATATGGCGAAAAAACTGGCAGGTGCCGCATGAAGAAACTTCTCACCGCCTGCCTGCTGAGCGCATCGCTAAGCGGCTTCGCCTTCGCTGCGGACAATCAGGCTGAACTGATCCGTCAGGGGCAAGAAGTGGCGACAGCCGCCGACTGTCAGGCCTGTCATACTGCCCCGGAAGGCGGTAAAGCGTTTGCCGGTGGCTATGAAATCCATTCACCCATGGGCACGATTTACACCACCAACATCACACCGTCGAAACAGTTCGGTATCGGTAATTACACCGAAGCACAGTTCACCCGCGCGGTGCGGGAAGGTGTTCGCCCTGACGGTGCCAATCTGTATCCGGCCATGCCTTACACTTCCTACAGTCATATGAGCGATGCCGACATGCATGCGCTGTATGTCTATTTCAAAGAGGGTGTGAAGCCGGTCGAACAACCGAATGTTGAAACTGCCCTGCCGTTCCCGTTCAACATGCGTATTGCGATGGCGGGCTGGAACATGATGTACCTCGACAGCACGCCGTTTAAGCCGGATCCGTCGAAAAGTGAACAATGGAACCGCGGTGCGTATCTGGTCAACGGTGCCGGCCACTGTGATACCTGTCATACGCCACGTAACCTGATGATGGGTTCTGTGACCGATAAACCGCTGGCAGGCGGCATGGTCGGCCCGTGGTATGCCCCGAATATCAGCTCGGATCCGGTCAGTGGTATTGGTAACTGGTCGCAACCTCAGCTGGTGGAATACCTGAAAACGGGCCGCACCACCGGGAAAAACCAGGCAGCGGGCGGTATGGCGGAAGCGGTTCAAAACAGTCTGCAATACATGTCTGACAGTGACCTGAACGCGATTGCTTTCTACCTGAAAAACAGCACGCCGGTGCGTGACCCGCGTGATACGCAGGCGGCGGACACCTTCGGTAAACCGGTGAACGTGGAAGAAGGTTTACGCGGCGCGCACCCGTTTAATGCGAACAAAACCATCGACAACGGTGCGGCACTGTTCAGCGGTTATTGCGCCAGTTGCCACCAGCCGGACGGTTCTGGCAGCGAAAATCAGGCATATCCGTCGCTGTTCAACAATACCGCCACCGGCATGGGTAATGCGTCTAATCTGATTTCCGCCATTCTTTACGGTGTGGATCGTCAGGTCGGCGACCATCACGTACTGATGCCGAAATTTGGCGTGGGCTCGTATGTCGGTCAGTTAGATGATCAGCAGATTGCTGACATCTCCAACTACGTGCTGAAAAACTACGGCAATGCGACCATTCAGGTCAGCGCACATGATGTCGCGGTGTTACGCGCAGGCGGTCCGGTGACATTACTGGCGAAACTGCAACCGTTTATGGCTCCGGCAATGGTGGCTGGCGTGATTGTTCTGCTGGTGCTGATTTTCTGGCTTGGCCGGAAACGCAAAACCAAAGCAGCGTAATCCGTACACTGAAATGCAAAACGGCCCTGTTTGGGCCGTTTTTTATATGCGGTTCTGAAAACTAACCGCGCCCGACCAGCGGCATGGCGCTCGCCATTACGGTCATGGTCAGCACGTTAGTGTCGAGCGGTAAACCGGCCATAAACGCCACCGCCTCACCGACGCGCTCCACCGGGATCACCGGTTCCTCAGCGATATGTCCGTCCGCCTGCATTCTGCCTGCCAGCGCTTTATTGCCCATATCCGTCGCCGCATTGCCGACATCAATTTGCCCGCAGGCAATGTTGAACGCGCGACCATCGAGCGCGGTGGATTTGGTCAGTCCGGTAATCGCGTGCTTGCTGGCGGTGTACGGCGCAGAATTCGGGCGCGGCGACTGCGCCGAAATCGAACCGTTGTTGATGATACGTCCGCCTTGCGGCGTTTGTTGTTTCATCAGTTTTACCGCCGCCTGCGTACACAAAAAAGCACCGGTCAGGTTGGTATTGATCACCGACAACCAGTCTTCCACCGGCAGTTGTTCGATCGGCACATCCTTCACGTTATTACCGGCGTTATTGAACAGCAAATCCAGCCTCCCGCAGGTTTCCTGAATATCCTGAAACAGCGCGGCCACCGATTGCGGGCTGGTCACATCCAGCTGACGTGCCACCGCCTGCCCCGGTGTAAACAACGCGACCGCCTGGTCGAGTTTTGCCTTATTACGCCCGGCCAGAATCACTTTAAATCCGATCGCTTCCAGCGCTTTCGCGGCGCTCAGGCCGATACCGCTGCCCCCGCCAGTGATTAATGCGATTTTGTTCATTGGGCCTCCTATACCGCAGCTAACATGCCGCCATCGATGAATAAAAGATGACCATTCACAAAATCTGACGCCTTTGAAGATAAGTACACTGCACCGCCCACCAGCTCTTCAGGATTGCCCCAGCGTGCAGCCGGCGTGCGTTTACACAGCCATTCGGAGAACTCTTTGTTATCGACCAGCGCCTGGGTCATGTCAGTTTTGAAATAGCCCGGCGCGATGCCGTTCACCTGAATATTGTAGCGTGCCAGTTCAACGCACATGCCACGGGTCAGCATTTTTACTGCACCCTTTGAGGCGGCATACGGCGTGATGGTGTCGCGGCCCAGCTCGCTTTGCATGGAACCGATATTGATAATTTTGCCGCGCTCGCGCTGGATCATGTAACGCGCCACCGCCTGCGATACCAGGAACACAGATTTCTGGTTTACGGCAATCACGTCGTCCCAGTCTTTTTCCGGAAACTCGGTGAATTTATGACGGCGCTGGATACCGGCGTTGTTTACCAGCACATCAATCGGCCCGATGGTGCTTTCGATATGATCAATCGCCTGATTCACCGCCTGACTGCTGGTGACATCAAACGGCACTGCATGGGCGATAAAGCCTTCAGCACGCAGGGCTTCGGCTGCTTTTTGCGTGGATTCCTGTTGTGTACCGTTAACGATAATTTCCGCGCCATGCTGCGCCAGCCCTTTCGCCAGCAGGAAACCCAGACCGCGCGTCGAGCCGGTAATCAGAATCTTTTTATTGTCCAGTGAGAAGAGATTTGTCATGACGTTGGCCTTATTGAACGCTGATTTAAAAAGTTAGCTTCACTACACCGGTTTACCCCGCGCTAAACTGTGATGCAGATCACCTGACTGAATGTTAAAAAACCCTGTTACTCCGGGTGTGATCATCATCATTTTGATAACAATCTCCGGCGCTTTCTGTTTCAATAACAAGGTATATTTGCAGGCCCAATCAGGAAAACTCCGCATGAGAAACCAGCGCGTGACACTACAGGACATCGCCCAACTGGCGGATGTCACGAAGATGACGGTGAGCCGTTTTCTGCGCACGCCGGAAAAGGTGTCTCCTGAAACCCGCGAACGCATCACGAAGGTGATGGAAGAAGTGGGATATCCGCTGGAAGAAGCCCGCGGACCGGCCAAAGCGCCGCGTATCGGCATTTTAGTGCCGTCATTTAACAACCAGATTTTCTCCGACTTACTGGCGGGCATTGAGTCGGTCACTTCCGCGCAGGGCTTTCAGACACTGGTAGTCAATTACGATTACAGCAAAGAGCGCGAGGAAGAACACATCATTAATCTGCTCGGTTACCAGCTTGCCGGGCTGATCCTCACGGATTCCGTGCATACCCTGAAAGCCGATAAGTATCTGAATGCCGCAGAAATTCCTGTTGCGCAGGTGATGGATCTCGACGATCCGCACGGGCGTATTGCCGTCGGTTTTGATAACCAGCAGGCCGGTTACGATATGGCGAATACGTTGCTCGCCAGCGGCAAAGAACATGTGGTGTATTTCGGTTCGATGTCAGATGCCCGCGACCAGAAGCGTTATCAGGGTTACAGCCGCGCAATGGATGAACGCGGGCTGACGCCGGTGCATATCACGCCTAATAAAGTGTCGTCGGTATCTATCGGTGCGGGCATGCTGGCCATGGCGCGTCAGTTATATCCGCAGACCAACGCTATTTTGTGTACCAATGACGATATTGCCGTCGGCGTGTTACAAGAATGTATCAAACAGGGGATCCGCGTCCCGCAGGATATGGCAATTTCCGGTTTCCACGGGCTGGATATCGGCCTCGCCACCACACCATTATTAGCCAGCGTGATCACTCCGCGCTTTGAGATGGGGAAAGTGGTGGCAGAGATATTGCTCAAAAAAATCAGGAACCTGCCGACGATCGAAAGGGTGGATTTGCATTACCGTATTTCCCTCGGCGGCACCATTTAATCCTCCTTTCCCGTCCATTTCTCCCCCTTCGTCCTGCACGCCAACTCCGGTGCAGGATCACGTAAGTGGTAACACCTTTTCTTAACATAATTCAACGTGACTCCTGTCACGAAATACTTTCCTCAAAATGCTTTTATTAAGCCATCACCGGTTACAGGCACACAGAGGAAAGAATATGGATAATAAGATTCCTAAGGCTCGCTGGCTTCGAGTAATAACGCCAATCCTTATCGCTTGCATTATTTCCTTCATGGACAGGGTCAATATTAGTTTCGCCATGCCCGGCGGGATGGACGCGGAATTAGGGATTACCGCTTCAATGGCCGGTCTGGCCGCCGGTATCTTCTTTATCGGCTATTTATTCCTGCAGGTGCCGGGCGGCAGCCTGGCGGTACACGGCAGCGGACGGAAATTCATTGCCTGCTCATTGATTGCCTGGGCGGTGATCTCCATCCTGACCGGCTTTATCACCAATCAGTATCAGCTGTTGTTCCTGCGCTTTGCACTGGGTGTGGCAGAAGGCGGGATGCTGCCGGTAGTGCTGACGATGGTCAGCAACTGGTTCCCTGATAAAGAACGTGGCCGCGCCAATGCTTACGTGCTGATGTTCGCGCCGCTCGGCGGGATGATCACCGCGCCGTTGTCCGGTTTGATTCTTGATACGCTCGACTGGCGCTGGTTGTTCATCATCGAAGGGGCATTATCTTTCGTGGTGATGATTTTCTGGTGGTTCACCATCAGCGACCGTCCGGAAGAAGCGAAATGGCTGTCAGAGCGTGAACGCGACTATCTGGTGACGGAACTGAACCGCGAACGCGAAGCCCTGAAAGCCCTGGCACCGGTGAATAACGCGCCGCTGAAAGAGGTGTTCCGTAACAAGTCTATCGTCAAACTGATCATCATTAACTTCTTCTATCAGACCGGGATTTACGGCTATACCTTGTGGCTGCCGACCATCCTGAAAAACCTGACCGGCGGTGACATGAGTTCGGTGGGTATGCTGGCGATTATCCCTTACGTCGGCACCATGCTGGGGATCCTGGCGATGTCGGTGCTGTCGGATAAAACCGGTAAGCGTCGTATGTTCATTGCCCTGCCGCTGTGTGGTTTCGCAGCTTGTCTGGCGGCCTCTGTCGCATTTGGCCATAACATCATGGCGGCCTACGGTTTCCTGGTCGGTGCCGGTTTCTTCCTGCAAGCCGCCACCAGCGCCTTCTGGACCATTCCGGGTAAAGTCACCACGCCGGAAGTGGCAGGCAGCGCACGGGGTGTGATCAACGGTCTGGGGAATCTGGGCGGTTTCTGCGGTCCGTATCTGGTCGGCGTGCTGGTCAGTCTGTACGGCCAGAGCACCGCGATTTATGCCCTGGTGGCCTCATTACTGATTGCCGCAGCAGTCACCACGTTGCTGCCAAAAGAGTGCGATATGGCGCTGGTACCGGGGGCGAAGGCCAAAGCCATGGCCGACGAATATGCCCGTGCCAAAGCGGCGCGCCGGGTTCAGGGAGTGAAAGCAGAAGTGATTTAATGCTTAAGCTCTTTCCCCTCTTACGAGGGGAAAGAGCAGTCTGAGTTATGCCGTTTCCGCAGACACTTTCACCGGACGGCTGGCGTAGAGATACAAAAGCGTCGCCGCCAGTATGCAAAACGCCATTGAACCGACCATCGGCCAGGCGCTTTTCGCCGTAAACAGTGACAGCACAGAACCAATCGCCGCACCGGTTCCGAAACGAATCGTCCCCGCCAGTGAAGCGGCTGTACCGGCCATGTGCGGGAAGTCATCCATAATGACGGCCATGGCGTTAGACGTCACCATCGCAATCACACCGACATACCCCGCCACACCGATCACCATCGCCCAGAATGGCAATCCGAAGGTACACACAATCACCAGCCACATCCCCATCGTCAGTTGCACAAACAACCCGAAGCGGAACATTTTCACCGCGCCCGTACGGCGCACGTTACGGCTGTTGATGAGTGTCAGAATGACCAGTGCAACGATGTTCAGCGCAAAGTAAAAGCCGAAGTTCTGCGGCGAAACGCCATTAAGTTCGATGTAAACAAACGGACCGGCGCTGAGGAAAGAGAACATCCCGGCAAATGAGAAACCACTCGCCAGCATATAACTGAGCACACGTTTGTGACGGAACAGGGACGCAAAGTTACCGACGCTGGTACGCAGATGAAATTTCTGCCGTCGTTCCTTGGGCAGTGTCTCTTTGATATAGACGCCCACCAGCGTCGCGGCAATCAGCGCGGCGATGGCCATTGCCCAGAAAATCGCGTGCCAGCTGAATATGGCCATCAGCAAACCACCGAGCATCGGTGCCAGCAGCGGCGCAACCGTCATCACCAGCACCACAAAAGACATCATTCGCGAGAATTCATCTTTGGTGAACATATCGCGCATCAGCGCGTTGATGACCACACTTGCGGCAGCGGCTGCCAGACCGTGCAGGAAACGCATCCAGACCAGTTGCTCGACCGACTGCGCCAGCGCACAGGCACCGGCCGCGACGGCAAAGATCATCACGCCCCAGAAGATAACCGGCTTACGCCCGAGGCTGTCCGCCATCGGTCCGTAAAACAGCTGCCCTATTGCAAAACCCAGCACGTAAGCGCTGAGCGTCATTTGCACGCTGCCCGCCGGAACGCCATATTCCTGTGCGATCACGGGCATACTTGGCAGATACATATCGATGGCCAGAGGCATCAGCATCGATATCAATCCCAGGATGAAAATCAGTCCGACGTGGGAGACCGGTTTTTCTTGCACTTTCAGCTGCTCCAGTTATCGAAAAAACTATCGCGAAGGAACGCCAACGCTGGCCACTTCCTGCTCAGTTAACGGACGGTACTGACCCGGTTCTAAATCTTCATCCATCACAATCTCGCCGATACGTTCACGGTGCAACGCAACCACACGGTTACCGACGGCGGCAAACATGCGTTTTACCTGATGGTAACGGCCTTCGCTGAGGGTGAGACGCACCAGACAGTCTTCGATTTTTTCGAGCTGTGCCGGTTTGGTCAGGGAATCTTCGTTATGCAACTGCACACCGGCCTCAAACTGCGCGGCGGTGTCATCAGCCAGCGGATGTTCGAGCGTCACCAGATAGGTTTTTTCGCAGTGGTGGCGCGGCGAGGTGATGCGGTGTGACCACTGACCGTCGTCGGTCATCAGCACCAGACCGGTGGTGTCGATATCCAGACGCCCCGCGGCATGCAGTTTGTAGGCAACGGGTTCTTCGAGGAAATACAGCACGGTCGGGTGATCCGGATCATCGGTAGAACACACGTATCCCTGCGGTTTGTTGAGCATGAAATAACGCGGGCCGGTAATTTGATCCAGCACATTGCCATCAAACTCGACGCGTTGTTCAGGGCTGATTTTCATTGAGCCGGTTTTGACGATTTCACCGTCTACGGTGACACGTTTGTTACGCAGTTCGCGCAAAACCAGCGCGCGGCTTACGCCTAATTGCTGAGAGAGAAACTTGTCCAGACGCATTGGATCGACTTGCCTTCATGGCGATCTGAGTGATCGCGTTACTGATAAAACACAAGACCCCGCCGTCGCAATACAGCAACTGACAGGGTTCAGGGTTGTTCGGTTCGTAATAATTGCAAAGAGTTATTATTACTTCGGGGGGGCAGAAATACTGCCGCATTGAGCGCATTAGTATAGCCGTGCATCCTGCAAGGAAGAAGGAAAATAAGCAGGCTAAACATTCACAGCGGGCGATTTCTTTGCTCATCGCCATCAGCCGGATTTCTTGGCATACTGCATTACTGTTTTTATAAACAGGTAAGTTAACTCAATAACGAACAGGTGATCATCGCGTGACTGTTTTTACCCTCCGCCCTTACCAGCAAGATGCCGTGGATGCCACGCTGCGTCATTTTCGCCAGCACGACGAACCGGCTGTGATTGTGCTGCCGACCGGCGCGGGAAAAAGTCTGGTGATTGCCGAACTGGCGCGCGTTGCCCGCGGGCGTGTGCTGGTGCTCGCCCACGTCAAAGAACTGGTGGCGCAAAACCACAGCAAATACCTTTCTTACGGGCTGGAAGCCGATATCTTCGCCGCAGGCCTGAATCTCAAGCAAAGCAGCGGCAAAGTGATATTTGGCAGCGTGCAGTCCGTCGCGCCTAACCTGGCGGAGTTCAGCGGTGAGTTTTCCCTGCTGATTGTCGATGAATGCCACCGTATATCCGACGATGACAACAGTCAGTATCAGCAAATCATCGGCCATCTCAAAGCACAAAACCCGCGCCTGCGGCTGCTCGGCCTGACCGCCACGCCCTACCGTTTGGGCAAGGGCTGGATTTATCAGTATCACCATCAGGGCATTGTACGCGGCGATGCCAACAGCCTGTTCCGCGACTGCATCTATGAACTGCCATTGCGTTACATGATTAAAAACGGCTTTCTGGTACCGCCGGAACGGCTCGATATGCCGGTAGTCAGTTACGATTTCAGCCGCCTGCAGGCCAGCAGTAATGGTCTGTTCAGTGAAGCCGATCTGAATGACGAATTGCGCCAGCAAAAGCGCATCACGCCGCACATCATCAGCCAGATTATTGAGTTCGCGCAGGATCGCAAAGGAGTGATGATTTTTGCCTCGACGGTGGAACATGCCGGTGAAATTTTCGGTCTGCTGCCGAAAGGCGAAGCGGCGCTGATCAGCGCACAAACGCACGCGGTGGAACGGGACAGGCTGATTACCGCGTTTAAAGCGCAGCAGTTACGCTATCTGGTGAATGTATCGGTGCTGACCACCGGCTTTGACGCACCGCATGTGGATCTTATCGCCATCCTGCGCCCGACCGAATCCGTCAGTCTGTATCAGCAAATTGTCGGACGCGGGCTGCGGCTCGCACCGGGCAAAACGGATTGCCTGATCCTCGATTACGCCGGAAACCCGCATGACCTGTTTACGCCGGAAGTCGGCAGCCATAAACCGGCAGGCGATAACAAACCGGTGCAGGTGTTCTGCCCGGCCTGCGGTTTCGCCAATATTTTCTGGGGAAAAACCACCGAAGACGGCACAGTCATCGAGCATTTTGGCCGTCGCTGTCAGGGCGTGCTGGAAGATGATGAAGGCAATCGCGAGCAATGTGATTTCCGCTTTCGCTTTAAAAGCTGTCCGCACTGTGGCGCCGAGAACGATATCGCCGCACGGCGTTGTCATCAGTGTCAGGAAATTCTGGTCGATCCCGATGATATGCTGAAAGCCGCGCTGCGCCTGAAAGATGCACTGGTGCTGCGCTGTGGTGGTATGAATCTGCAAAACGGGCGCGACGACAAAGGCGAATGGCTGAAGATTACTTATTACGATGAAGACGGTGCTGACGTTTCCGAGCGCTTTCGCCTGACGACGCCTGCCCAGCGCATGGCGTTTCTGCATAACTTCCTGCGCCCGCACCAGCGCGCGCCGGGCGTACCGCTGGAATGGAATACCGCCGCGGATATCGTCGCGCAGCAGATTTTATTGCGTCATCCGGATTTTGTGGTGGCGCGCATGAAAGGCCAGTTCTGGCAGGTGCGGGAAAAAATGTTTGATTATGAAGGCCGCTACCGGCGCGCTAACGAACTGCGCGGGTAACAGGGATGACCAAATCGGCAATTATTCGTTGTTGCTGCGCGCCGACTCCGGTATCATACCGCCCGCTTTCGCCTTGTGTGAAAGCCGCAGTACTCAACTCGTCACTCGGTCGCAGGTGGCGGGGCACATTTTAGAAGTAGTTCTAATCGAGAAACATACAATGATCACTATCAATGTAGAAGTACGTCCACAGGACGAGCAGGGCAAAGGTGCGAGCCGCCGCCTGCGTACAGCAAACAAATTCCCAGCTATCGTTTACGGTGGCTCAGCTGCTCCGGTTTCTATCAAACTGGACCACGATTCTGTCAAGAATCTGGAAGTTAAAGCGGAGTTCTACTCTGAAGCAATTACTCTGGTTATCGACGGTAAAGAAACCAAAGTTAAAGTTCAGGCTGTACAGCGTCACCCGTTCAAGCCAAAACTGGCTCACATCGACTTCGTTCGCGTTTAATCGCTGACTGAGTTGTTGCGCATCGGGACGCCGTGCGAGAACAAATAAAAAACGCCGCTTATGCGGCGTTTTTTATTGCCTAAAATCCGCTGATACCCTAAATAATTCAGGTTGCAGGAAGGCGGCAAGTTCGTGAATCCCCGGGAGCCTAGATAGCTAAGTGACCGGGGTGAGCGAACGCAGCCAACGCATCTGCAGCCTGAAGTATGACGGGTATTATTTATTACCCGCTTTACGCTGTAACTGATCCCGCAAATTCGGCGGTGTGCCTTTAATGGTCAGCGTATCGGTGGCAGGATCCCAGAAAATGCGTTCGCCCATCAGCATGGCATCAAAGTTGATGCTCAGACCGCCGCCGCTGCCGGCGAATTTGGTCAGCTGACGCAAGGTGCTGCGATCGGCCGGGAAGGTTTCTTCCAGCTGATAGCCCTGCTCCTGGGTAAATTCTTTAAATTTCTTGTCATTCCACGGCGGCAGTTCTTCGGACAGATCATCCAGCGCGATCTCCTCGCCCGCCTGCAGTTGCTCGTTGCAGTAGGTATAAACCTGCTGACGGTAGTTCTGACGCTCGTTTTTATCGAGCTGCGCTTCGGTACAGAAATCGTCAACCGCCTGCAGCAGGCCACGGTTCTGCGCCTTGGTATCCAGACCTTCGGATGCGCCGAGGAAATCCATAAAGAAGTCAGAGACTTTGCGCCCTACCCGGCCTTTCAGGAAGGTGAGGTAACGGGTCGATTCCGGATTGGTTTCCCATTCCGTCAGATCAATACGCGCCACAATATCCGCATGATTGATGTCGAGATAATGAATGCTGCTGACATCCAGCTGTTCATTGACGCGCATACTGCTGCGGCTGTTCAGCACGGCAACCAGTAAATATTCGACTGCCAGGAAGCGGTAATGACAGAAAAGCACCACGCCGCCTTCGGCAAACGGGTATTTCGCCAGTTCGTCACGCAGACGGCCAGTGGCAGCGCGGCTGAATGACAGGAAATCGTCGTCCCCTTTGCGGCAACTGCGTAATGCGACTGCCAGCTCGCTGTCTTCATTGAACAGACCGTACGCTTTGCTTTTTGCACTGTAGACGCGGTGCAGTTCTGCCATCATTTCATCAACGGCAGCATTGGGCGTCAGAAGCGTATCACGCAGCACAACATCCAGCGTTTGCTCATCACGTTTGTTCAACTGGTGCAGAGCGATCTGCTCGAGATCCAGACTCATGGGGATTTTCTCCTGTAAGAATTGCAGCCGTGTAAGAAGGGTTTGTCTGCGGGGCGTATTCAAACACCGAAGCGTCAAAGCCGCAACCGCTCATGCCTTAGAAATAAGAGTTTGATGCGAGAAAAAACCCAAAATAATTCGTGTTGCAGGAAGGCGGCAAACGAAGAAATCCCGATGAGCTTACGCCGGTAAGTGATTCGGGTGACTGAGTGCAGTCAACGCATCTGCAACCCGAAGTGTGAAGGGGTTATAAAAATGCGGAAAACAGAGGCGTGATACGCTAAGATATTGGACTTTGTCGGATCAAGAAGCACAATACTCTATGGCACAATCATCCCGTTACAGTGACGAACACGTTGAACAGCTCCTTTCCGAGCTGGCGACAGTTCTGGAAAAACACCGCGCCCCGACAGACCTGTCTCTGATGGTTCTGGGCAATATGGTGACAAACCTTATTAATACCAGCGTCGCTCCTGCACAGCGCAAAGCCTTGTCGCAGTCCTTTGCGAAAGCGTTGCAAGCGTCGATAAGAGAAGATAAAGCCCATTAATTCACAACTTGCCCAAACCCTCTCATGGTGACAAATCGTCAGCGCTATCGCGAAAAAGTATCCCAGATGATCAGCTGGGGCCACTGGTTCGCCCTGTTTAATATCCTGCTCATTCTTGGGATCGGCAGCCGCTACCTGTTTGTTTCTGACTGGCCTTCTTCATTGCAGGGGCGTATTTACGCGCTGGTCAGCTGGCTTGGGCATTTCAGTTTTATCGGTTTCTCGGCATATTTACTGATCATCTTCCCGCTCACCTTCGTGGTGATGTCGCAACGCCTGCTGCGGTTCTTATCCGCTATCCTGGCTACCGCCGGGCTGACCCTGCTCCTGGTCGATACCGAAGTCTTTACCCGTTTCCACCTGCATATTAATCCGGTTGTGTGGGAACTGGTGGTCAATCCCGTTCAGGGCGAGATGGCACGCGACTGGCAGCTGATGTTTATTGCTGTGCCGGTGATATTCCTGCTCGAAATGCTGTTTGGTACCTGGGCGTGGCAAAAGCTGCGCAGCCTGAACCGCCGTAATTTCGCCAAGCCGATTGTCGTGCTGTTCATTGCCAGCTTCTTTGCTTCGCATCTGATGTATATCTGGGCGGATGCCAACTTCTATCGCCCGATCACCATGCAGCGCGCGAATCTTCCGCTGTCGTATCCGATGACGGCGCGCAAATTCCTTGAAAAACACGGCTTGCTGAATGCCGGTGAATACCAGAAACGGCTGATCGAACAAGGCAACCCTGAAGCGCTGGCCGTGGAATATCCGCTGAATAGCCTCAGCTTCGCGAAAACCGGGTCGAAGTATAATTTGCTGATGGTGGTACTCGACGGTGTCCATACCGCCACGCTGGATAAAGACATGCCAGCACTGAGTGATTTTGCCAAACATAACATTCGTTTTGATCAGCATTTCAGTTCCGGAAACCGTAATGACACCGGGCAGTTCGGCCTGTTCTACGGGATTTCGCCAAGCTATATGCAGGGCATTCTGGCGGCGCGTAAACCTTCTGCGCTGGTGACATCGCTGGAGCAACAAGGTTACGAATTTGGTTTATTTGCCTCAGACGGTTTTAACAGCCCGCTGTACCGCCAGGCATTACTGACCGATTTCACCTTGCCGCCGCCAGTCAAACAGACTGACCAGCAAACCGTTTATCAATGGCAACAATGGCTGAATGGCATTGGCAACGGACCGTGGTTCTCCTACGTGAACCTGAACGGCATCAGCAGTGCATTGCGTCAGGACGGGGCCAGTGTGCCAACCGGTAACACCTTTATTCGTCGCTATCAGAACGGTGCACTGGGCGTGGATGATCAAATCAAGGCCATCCTGCAATCGTTAAAAGACCGCGGAGAGCTGGAGAAAACCGTGGTAGTCATTACCGCCTCACACGGTATTGAATTCAACGAGAATGGCACCTGGGGGTCAGGTAACTCGATGAACCGCCGCCAGTTGCAGGTTCCGCTGATCATTCACTGGCCGGGCACACCGGCGCAGAATATCGATAAGCTGACGGATCATGCCGATGTGATGACCACGCTGATGCAGCGCCTGTTGCACGTCACTACGGCCCCGGCGGATTACTCGCAGGGCGAAGATTTGTTCGCTGCGAAGCGTCGTCATAACTGGGTCACGACCAGCGACGACGGTACGCTGGTGATCACCACCCCGGACCAGACGCTGGAACTGGAAAATAACGGGGATTACCGCGCTTTTGACATTAACGGCAAGCGGATTAAAGATCAGAAACCCGAGCTTGGCTTGCTGCTTCAGGTGCTGACAGATGAAAAACGCTTCCTGGCAAACTGACATTCGCCGTTAGCGCAAAAATGAAAGCCAACCCTGACCGGTTGGCTTTTTTATTGGGGCCACGCCCATTTTCCCCTATCAAATTATTTGACCTTCTTCTTGAAAAGAATGTCGTTTATAGCGCAGCCTGAAACCGTTACGGTGGACCCTATATTCTGATAACTTTCTAAAAAATGAGCGGAGTGCAACCATCGTGGCGGGACTGGTCAACGGAAAATGGGTAAGCGGCGACGTCGCGAAAGAAGAAATAAAAAACGGGGCATTTCATCGTGAGGAAACTTCCTTTCGCCAGACACATCTTGAGCCGGAAGCCGGACGGTATCAGCTTTTCGTCTCTTATTTGTGTCCGTGGGCCTCGCGCACGTTAATTTTCCGCCATCTGAAAGGGCTGGAAAAATTCATTCAGGTATCCGTTGCTCAGCCGGTGATTGGTGAAAATGGCTGGACGTTCGACACGCCGCAGGATGCAGGCGAAAAGATTGAGCAGGTGCGTTACATCCATCAGCTCTATACCGCCAGCGATGCACACTATACCGGCAAAGTATCCGTGCCCGTACTGTGGGACCGTCGCGAAGGACGTATCATCAATAATGAATCGGCTGACATTATCCGCATTCTTAACCATACGTTTGATGCACTGACCGGAAATCGGGATAACTTTTACCCTGCTGCCCTGCGCGAAGACATCGACCGCTGGAATGAAGTGATTTATCACGACGTCAACAACGGTGTGTACAAGACGGGCTTTGCGAAGACTCAGGAAAGTTATAACGCCGCCGTGACCCAACTGTTCGGCACGCTCGATACCCTTGAGGCGCATTTAAACACCCACCGGTACATGGCCGGTGAATATATTACCGAAGCCGACTGGCGTCTGTTCGTCACTCTGGTGCGTTTCGACAGCGCGTATCACGGTGCCTTCAAATGTAATATTCGCCGTATTGAAGACTATCGAAATCTTTCAAATTATTTGCGTGAACTCTATCAGTGGCCGGGGATCAGCGACACGGTAAACCTGGCGCATATCAAACAAGGTTACTACGGTATTTTATGGCTGAACCCGACAGGTATCGTTCCGGCAGGTCCGCAGCTTGATCTGCGCCGCCCTCACGATCGTCAGCGTCTCATCGGGCGCGGCGTTATGCAGAGAACAGACTAAAAATCACTTGGACCCGCACAAATAAGACTGTATATTTCAACAGTTATTTCTCCCTGTCTTTTATGAGGAAAGTTATGCGGGTCGAACTGATTTTTGACAAACGGAATGTCTCCGGCATCCCCAATGCCAGTGAAAAGATTGAAGCGGAACTGGTTAAACGGGTACACCGTCTGTTTCCTGACGCGGAAGTAAAAGTAAAACCGATGCAGGCTAACGGGCTGAATACCCACGGTGCCAGCAAGCAGGAACGTTCGCAGTTAAATCAAATGTTAGAGGAAATGTTCGAAGAAGCCGACGAGTGGCTCGCTGTGGAGTAAAAATCCACCTTGCCGTTGCACTTACTTACAAAGAGCAATTGAAATAAACAATCCATCGCTATGGCTTAATATAAGATGTGCGGGTTATACGAAATTCATTATCAATCAGAGCGATGAGTTGCACATAATGAGGTACAGAACTGGGTGATTTCATCCGGTACATTGTTCCCGCACCTTCGCTTTTCGCTTCACACGCGCCAATGACTTTGCGAAACCGCCATGCCACCGAGCCTAAAAAAATCCAGCGCCCAACCTAATTTCTACACCAAGCGCTTTGCGCTGATTTGTCTCGGTATTGTCTGTTGCCTGGCGCTTCTGCTAGGCCGGGTGGGCTACCTGCAATTGCTCAACCAGCCAATGCTGGAAAAAGAAGCCGACTCCCGCTCGTTGCGTTCCACTGTCATCCCTGCCGGGCGCGGCACTATTGTTGATCGTAACGGCCATCCGCTGGCGCTGAGCGTCGCCTCAAAAGACATTATCGCCGATCCGTTCCGTGTGCTGGAATTGCACAGCGACCTGAACAGTCCGAAGTGGCAATATCTGGCTTCCGCGCTGAATATGCCACTTTCGCAGCTCCAGCAAACCATCACCAGTGATCCTCAACGCCGCTTCGTCTATCTCGGCCGCAAAATAGAAGAAGGCATCGCCGCAGATATCAGCCAGCTGCACCTCGGCGGCATCAGCAGTCAGCTCGATGACAGCCGTTATTACCCGATGAGTGAAGCCGCAGCAAATCTGGTCGGCGTCGTCGGGACAGATAATGAAGGCCTGACAGGCGTTGAAAAAGGCTTTAATGCTCTGCTGCAGGGCAAACCGGGCATGCGCGAATACCGTCAGGATCGCCATGGCAATGTGATCGGCATCCTGAAAGAAGTCGCGCCACAACAGCCGCCAACCATCAACCTGAGTATCGACAGTTTTATGCAGTACGTTTTGTACTCGCGGCTGCGCGATGGCGTCACGCTTAACCAGGCTGAATCCGGTGCTGCTGTTCTGGTGGATGTGAATACCGGTGAGATTTTAGGGATGGCGTCCTATCCGTCCTATAATCCCAATAACTATGCCGGTGTTCAGGCAAAAGACATGCGAAATGTGGCGATCAGCGACAGTTTCGAACCGGGTTCGACGGTCAAACCGCTGGTGGTGATGGCGGGTCTGAACCGCCATATGATCCGTCCGGATTCCGTTCTCGATACCCATCCGTATACCGTTAACGGCCACCTGATCCGCGACGTTGGTCATTGGCCAGCGCTGACCATCACCGGTATCTTGCAAAAATCCAGTGACATTGCGGTGTCGCACATTGCGCTGGCGATGCCTGCCAGTGTACTGGTTCAGCTTTATCAGTCCTTTGGGTTGGGCAAACCGACAGATCTGGGTATCGGTGGCGAAAGCAGTGGTTATTTCCCGCTCCACCGTGACCGCTGGGCTGATATCGAGCGCGCTACCTTCTCCTTTGGCTACGGCCTGCGCGTCACGCCACTGCAAATCGCCCGTGAATACGCCACGATTGGTGCCGAAGGTATTTACCGACCGCTGTCGATAACCAAAGTCACGCCGCCAGTGCTTGGCACCCGTGTGATGTCGGCTGACGTGGTCAGAACCGTGATTCATATGATGGAAAGTGACGCCCTGCCCGGCGGTTCCGGCCTCAGCGCTGCGGTGCCGGGATACCGTCTGGCGATTAAAACCGGTACGGCGGAAAAAATGGGAGCCAGTGGCAAATACGACGGCGGTTACATCAACTACACCGCCGGTGTTGCGCCTGCCAGTAATCCGCGTGTTGCACTGGTGGTGATGGTCAATAATCCGCAAGCGGGCAAGCACTTCGGTGGTTCGGTTGCAGGCCCGATTTTCGGGCAGATTATGGGCGAAATCCTTAACCATATGAACATTGCACCGGATGCGCTGGTGCCGGAAACGCCACCAACGACGGTGATTAATGGCGGGCAGAAAACCGATCTGGTACGTCGCCCGGCCACAGACGGTTAATCAAACGCGAGCAAAAAGATTAAAAATTTCTGACAGACTGGATCTCACAGAAATAAGCGGTTAACGTTCGCAGTGTTTGTGGCTAAAGAAATTGCTGGCTGACTCACTGTGGAGGAAGAGCGCAAGCTCTGTAAAAAAAAGAATGAAACGGCTTCTTATCGTATTTTTGATCTTTGTTGCGGTTTGTCTGGGTGTGATTGCACTGAATATGCAGGGCAGCAGCCCCTGGTAACTGAGTTCCGTTCCCTGAAAAGGGATAAAGGGAGACATCATTTTGCCAACCGGTAAGAACTTTGTGGTTTTGATTGTTCTTATTCTCGTCGGGATAGTCGTGGTGGACGATGGCATCGCCCGTTTGATCCACTGGATCCTGTTGCGTTAAAACATGGCCCGCGCGGCTGTCATTACAGTCCTGCCCACCGGGCCATTATTGTCTGCCCACCCCCTGAACATCTCTGAGCAACAGCTGCCACGCCAACCTGGCGAACTCGTGTATAATAGCGGTATTCAACCTTAATACAGACTGGTTATGGCTCAAGACATTCATATCGCTATCGTCTGCGCACTCAGCAAATGGATTGAAGGCCATCTTGGTCGTGTGATCCATCTTGAAGAACTGGCTGAGTATTCAGGCTATTCGCTCTGGCACATGCAAAAACTGTTCAAAGAATCGACAGGCATTTCTCTGGGGAAGTACATCAGGGAACGCCGTCTGGCGAGTGCTGTTTATCAGCTGAGCAGCAGTGAAACCCCGATTTTTGACATTGCTATGGATTTCGGTTTTGGTTCGCAATCGCATTTCACCTACATGTTCCGCAAGCGTTTCAACATAACACCACATGAATTCCGCCAGAACCCTGACATCAAGCTTGATGTCTCTCCCCCGCTGCATCTCATCCATCAGAAATCTGCCTGAAGCTGTCAGAAATCCACAAAAAACGCGGCCATCAGAGGCCGCGTTCTTTTACTGCTTATTCTTTACTGCTAAGCGCTATTCTGTGTCTGAGAAAGGCACGCTTAGAACTGATACACCAGACCTACCGCCGTCACGTCATCGGTATTGATGCCAGCGTTGTCGGTGAAGGTGCTGCTGTCGATCAGGTTAATTTTATAGTCAACGTAGGCTGACATGTTTTTGTTGAAGTAGTAAGTCGCACCGAGGTCAACAAATTTAACCAGATCCTGATCCTGGTAGTTATTACCCAGACGGTCTGAACCTAAATCTTTACCGCGGGTTTGGTTATAAGCTACGAACGGACGCAGACCGAAATCGAACTGATAACTTGCATAGGCTTCAAATGCCTGGGATTCGTTAGCATAACCGTAAGCTTCTGAATCGGTGGAACCGAAGCGGGAAGCGTTGTAAGCCTGGGTAAACATCGCAGCCAGATAGACGTTATTCGCGTCATATTTCAGACCCCCGGTGTAGCCTTCGGCTTTTTTACCGTCGCCCATGATACCCGGTGCAGAGTTCTGCTCGTCAGTACGGTCAGAGTTGAAGAATGCACCTGCTACGCTGACGCCCGCGCCAATATCGTAGCTCAACGACATACCGTAACCGTCGCCGTTCTGTGTCAGCACATCGCGGGTACCTGGTTCGCCGCCGCCGCTGTCGTTTTTACCCTGATATTGCAGGGCAAAGTGCAGGCCATCGACCAGACCAAAGAAGTTGTCGTTGCGGTAAGTTGCCACGCCGTTGGTACGCTGATAAAGGAACTGGTCAGCACCATAAGTGGAACCATCGAACTCAGGCTGCATGTCGGTCCAGGCGGCAACGTCATACATCACGCCGTTGTTACGACCGTAGTCGAATGAACCCATGTCGCCAAATTTCAGACCTGCAAAACCATAACGGGTAAATGCGCGGTCACCGTCATCAGAGCTTTCAGCCTGATTAGCCTGAACCTGATATTCCCATTGGCCGTAACCCGTCAGTTGATCAGTAATCTGGGTTTCGCCTTTGAAACCAAGGCGGATGTAGCTCTGATCGCCATCAGAACCTTTGTCGTTAGAGAAGTAGTGCAAGCCATCCACTAAACCGTACAGGTCCAGTTTATTACCATCTTTATTATAAACTTCTGCCGCACTTGCTGATCCCGCCACCACTAAAGCAGGGATCATGAGTGAAAGAACACGGATTTTCATTTTTTTGTCCTCGATAGGTGTCGGACCGTGCCACTAAATGTAAAGTACAGTTTTTTTTACCGCTTTAAATCTGCATAACGTTTTTTGTATCTGTATAAATGTTGGCCCGACATGGCAGTTCCATTCTCATGATATAGATTCTTTTAATCCAGAAAGAAAATGATACGAAATTAGTGAAGACATTACTTATATATTAGAATATGTAACAATATATTAATATTGCGTAAATTTACGTCTGTTTATTTTTGTTAAAATAAAGCACGCAAAGCTAATTTAATAAAAAAATGATATATATCAATTAATTAATTAAACCCGTTACCGCACTAAGTGATAAATCATACATTCAGCAATAATATATACTCTCTCTCGCTATCATCATTATTTGTTATTCAATTACCCTCATTCCCCGTTTTGTGGAAACAACAGCCGGCCCTTTGTGGCCGGTTTTTTTTGATTTACAAAGATATAATATCACTCTGTGACATTCATCATTGATTATATCGCGCCCGTTGACTGTATTTCTCCATAATTACTTCACATTATCTCCATCTTTTGAATTTCGATTTTCTTAATATTCGATATCTAATCCATTAAATTAATAAGGTATTTTCGGAAAATTATTAATCGATATTGTGGAGAGGCTTTGTTGGTCAGCGACACTTCAGATCCGTTACTATAGCCAAAGTCAGACCAATCCCGCTGATCACCGCCGGGAAGACCGATAAACTGCGGTGCCACGCAACAGCTTCTTTATTCAACCGTTCAGGGAACCTCATGCCACAACAGGATCAGCTCGACAACATATCCAAAGCCAGAATGCTTCTGGCAACCCGCCGTTTTCTAAAACTCGACGAGTGGCTGTTGTCACTGATGCGTGGCTGGCAGAATCAGGGCGAAGGCCAAAGCGATTACGGCCTGCTGATGCATCCGGCTACTCTGTTTACCGGTACGGAATCGCCTGCACTTAATCCGCTGGAAGTTCTCAGTGACTGGGCGCAGCAATGCCCGCAGAGCTACCACGCTCACGTATTGCTGGGCATGGTCTGGCATGAAAATGCCTGGTTGATCCGCCAGTCTCAGGGCGAAAATGAAATTGAAGATCACCAGTGGCTCGGTGCCCAGTTGTGTTGCGATTACGCCGTGCTGGCGTTTTTACGCGCCATCGAATTACACCCGCGCCCGACTCATGCGTTCCGCCATCTGATGAATCTCAGCGGGGGTTTCGGTGAGCCTTACTGGCTGAAATCTCTTTTCGCTGGCGAAATCCCCAAGCCCCTGCATGAGAAGTTTTCGATTCAGGACAGTGAAATCTGGCAAGCCGGGGTGGCGCATATCCACGCCCTCGGGTTCGAACCTGCCACACACTGGCCGCAAATGTTACCTGCCGCGTTACAGCAAACCCGAAAAACCGGTGAAGAAGCGCTGGATTACTGGTTGCGCATGGCGATGTCCGTGCGTCACGCCGACGTCGGCACGATGGAATCCTACCTGTTATTCCATTCCGCGTTCTGGGGCGGCAGCGACGAGCAACAGATGCTGATTATCGACAGCCCGCTGTGTGCGGAATTCAGCGATGAAGAACGTAACCAGTTTCGTGCGAACGCGCTGTGCGATGCGCTATCCGGCGATATTGCAGAACGGGAATCACCGCGGGCGCAGGAACTCCAGCAGCGTTTGGCGACTTTACTGGCTCAGCCCCTCACGCCTGAAACCCGCGTCCGCCTGCTGGATTTCGCCGGGATTTGTACCGCTTACTGGCAGGATGATGATCAGGCCGGCCTGACCGTTTATGACGCATTGTTCGCCGTTTCACCGCAGGCGATGCCGGGCCATTCTGCCCGCATGTTTATTTCCCGCGCCGTGCTGGCAAACGGTCATGAAGAAGGTTTGCCGGTACTCACTCAGTTACTGACCCGCGGCCTGAGCCAGGCCAATGATCCGGTGCTGGTCGCGTTTGCCGCGACGGCGCTGCAATTCGGATTGTACGGACTGCCAGCCCGGCCAGAGTTAAGTGAAGGGCTGATGGAACACGCGTGGTCGCTTATCCAGCAATCGGGGGATGAACAACCGGTCAGCGATCTGGTCACGCTGGCGCATGATATGGCAATCAATGACGACATCGATGCCGCTCATTTTCTGATGACCGGCATGGCGCGCCACGGCAGTGCCATTCACTGCTACGAGCTGTATTTCTTCTACCGCAACGGCTGGCACCATGATGTGCCTGAGCATTATCACAATGACAGTAATGCGATGGATTGCGTGCTCAGCGCCGCCCGCTCTGGCATGGTTCCGGCTATGTTTACCTGCGCTAACGCGCTGCGCGACGGGCTGAGCGGCGAACCGGATTATGAACAGGCGATGCAGTGGTATCAGCGCGCGATAGACGCCGGGCACCTGTCCGCCGCCTACTATCGCGCCAGTTGCGCGCTGGATAATGGCTCCGATGCCGAGAAACGTCAGGCAGCAGAAGTGTGGCTGCCGGAAATTCTGCATAACGCCGCGCACCCGGATCGCGCCGAAGCCGCTTATACCCTTGGCATGGCCTGGCTGACCGGTACCGGCGTGAAGAAAAACCGTTATATCGCGGATAAATTTATGGAATTCGTGCTCGAGCTGAACCCGGAATCCGAGGCGGCGAAGCAGGTTCACGATGAACTCAGCGGCTCGCTGCGGGCGAGGATGAATCTTTGGCAGGATAAGCGCAAGACTGAGATTGAAGATCCTATCGCCGGGTTTAGATTGCAGGAGCCGCTGCAATAGCGGCTTGAACCCCTTTTATAAAGGTGCAAATTTTGGGTTTTCATGGCCGTGAAGGCTTGAGCGGGAATATTTCGGTTTCTCAATAACTGTTATCGCAGAGCCTTTCGCGCCGAAACCGACCAAGAGGGAAAAGTGCTTTTTACCTCTTGGATCTCCCTTCGCTTTTTCAACAAGCGCTATCGCGTGCTGGCTATGTTTCAGGTACCACAGCGACAGGCTGGAAATCTTGCCGCTGCGCGGTTCCTTCTCTCGGTCTTCGAGCCACAGGTCTCGAAGCCGCTCCGTTCAGCAAGATTTCTGAATCGCCCGCACGATCTTAAATTCAACGACAGAATGTTTTATCTTTCCTCCTCCCCCTGCGAAGGGGGAGGTTGGGAGGGGGTTTTACGGGCTAACACTTAGTCAAAGCTTACTTTAACTCTCTGATTTTTCTTTAATACCCCACCCCAACCCTCCCCTTCGCAGGGGAGGGAGCTTTATGGCTATCACTGCGGCAGCTGAAACATAGTCAGCGAGCAGAGCGCGCAGTTAAAAAAGCGCCGGAGTCCAGAGGGCGCGCGCTTACGCGTCCTCTGGGCTAGTTTGGGCGGCGAGCCCAAGGTGTTGACCTTAAAGCCGCATCAGCAGCGGCCTCCTGCTTACCTCTCCCTCAGGGATTCTTTCACCTTATTCAACGGTTTAATCAGATAATCCAGCACGCTTTTCTGACCGGTTTTGATATCCACATTCGCCACCATCCCCGGCACGATCGGGAACTGGCGCCCGGCTTTGTTGGTCAGGAAAGCTTTATCGGTGCGGACATACACACGGTAATAATACTGGTCGCGCTTCACTTCATCCTGCAACGTATCCGGTGAGACACCTTCAACTTTACCGTCCAGATCGCCATAGATTGATGAATCATATGCAGAGATTTTTACCGTGGCAGGCAGTCCGGGGCGGATATAGGCGATGTCGCGCGGGTTAATGCGGGTTTCGATCAGCAGCTGATCTTCAATCGGCACGATTTCCATCAGCTTGCCACCCGGTTGCAGAACACCGCCGACAGTGGAAACCTGAATGTCTTTAACAATGCCGTGAACCGGCGAATACAGTTCAGAGCGCGTCACCTGATCTTCTTTACCGGCCAACACCTGCAATTCAGCGTCCAGATCGGCGTTATTTTTCACCTGCTCCTCACGCGCGCGCACCGCGTACTGGTTAGTGGCATCGTCGATTTTTCCGCGCAGTTCGCTGGCCTGACGTTTGAGACGAATGACTTCAACCTGCCCCGCCGCACCTTTGGCCACCAGGGGTTGCGTCATGTTGATTTCATCGTTCACCAGTCTGAGCGACTGTTGCAGGTTAGTCACCGTTTCATCACGATTCTGCTTACGCGATAAATATAACTGGCGTTCACGCGCCACCAGTTCCGGCGATTTCATGGTTTCGGGGCTGAATTTCAGCGGTGCGCCGGTCAGTTCGGCGCTCAGACGTTCAGAAGAAGCACGTAATGTCCGCACACGGGAGGCGGCCTCGCCGTAGTTTGACTGAGAACGTGTCGGGTCAAGTTGCGCCAGAAGCTGGCCGCGATTCACCACTGATCCTTCCTGCACCATCAGTTTTAAAATTACGCCACCATCGAGCGAGTCAATTTGCTGTGCTTTGCTCGATGGCGTCACTTTGCCGGTACCGACCGTTACTTCGTCCAGCACAGCAAAACGTGCCCAGACAAAAAACACCAGCAAACTGGCCAGCGTGCCCCAGATAATCCACGAGACTTTGCGGCTTTCGGCTTCCAGTTCATCATGCAATGTCAGATGTGCCATGCGGTGTCCTTAGCAGCTCAGGCTGCGCCTTGTTTTTTATCGTCCATGACCGCCGCTGCCGGAGCGGGCGTGGTGCTGGCTACTTTGGCGAGGATCTGATCCCGCGGTCCGTCAGCCACCACGCGCCCGTTATCCATCACGACGATCCTGTCCACCAGCCTGAGCAGCGCCGGACGGTGCGTCACCACAATCAGCGTCCGCCCCACCAGCCAGCTATGTAACTGACGGATGACGTATTCTTCCAGTTGTTCATCCATCGACGCGGTCGGTTCGTCCATCAGCACCACCTGCGGGTTACGCAGGATCATGCGGCTCAGCATCACCATCTGCCGCTGACCGCCGGACAACCCGCGCCCGCCTTCGTTAATGATTTTATCCAGGCTCGACGCGTCGGCCTGCACCATCGACAACGCGCCACTGATACGTAACGCCTGCAGCATTTCCTGGTCAGTCGCGTGCGGATAACCCAGCATCAGGTTCTGACGCAAGGTGCCGAAAAACAGCCGCGAATCCTGCGACAGATAACCGAGCTGGCGGCGGATATCCGCCGGTTCAACTTTAGTCATGTCGACGCCGTCGATGAGAATTTTCCCCTGCGACGGACTGGCCTGCCCCGCCAGCAGTTTGAGCAATGTGGATTTACCCGCACCGACCTTCCCGAGGATTGCCACGCGTTCGCCCGGCTTGATCTCCAGTTGCCCGATACCGAGCACATTCGGCGCATTTTCTTTGTCGTAGGTGTATTGCAGATTACGCACATTGAAATGACCGCTGAGCGTCGGGCAATGTGACAACTGCGCATCCGCTGGCCGGTCAACAGGTTTTTTCAGCAGTTCATCCAGCCCGCGCATGGCGCTTTTCGCATGCTGCCAGCGGGAAAACACCATCGTCAGTTGCATCAGCGGTGCGATGGTGCGCGATGACAACATGCTGCTGGCGACCAGCGTACCGGTGGTGATGTCGCCGCTGAGCACCAGATACACGCCGAAAACCAGCATGCCGCCGTAAGTCAGTTGCTGCACGGTGGAGGCCCAGCCTGTCAGGCGAGCGCCCCACACGCGTTGATTCATGCCCACCGCCGCGCTCACTTCGTGCGTCTGTTCCCACTGACGCTGGAAATAGGCTTCCGCCTGCAAGGCTTTGATGTCTTCGATGCCTTCGATGGTTTCCACCAACACGGCGTTGCGCAGTGCACTTTCGCGCATACCTTCTTTCGCCAGTTTGGCCATCGGCCACTGGATCAGAATGCCGGGAATGACAATCAGCGGGATCGCCAGCAGCGGGATAATCACCAGCGGGCCGCCGATGAAAAACATGATGCCAAGGAACAGCAACACGAAAGGCATATCCGCCGCCGCGCTGATGGTGGTCGAGGTCAGCAGTTCGCGCACCTGATCGATTTCACGCAACTGAGAGATAAAGGAACCGGTGGATTTCGGCCGGTCGTCGTTTTTGATATTCATCGCCCGCACGAAAAACAGCGAGGAGACTTTCAGATCGACTTTCTTGCCCATCAGATCCGACACCAGCGTACGCATCAGGCGGATGACATATTCCATCCCCGCCGCCAGCACCACGCCGAAAAACAGCACCCACAAGGTCGGGTAAGATTGCGCCGGAATAACGCGGTCA
This sequence comes from Rahnella sp. WP5, assembly GCF_000745615.1. NCBI lineage: Bacteria > Pseudomonadati > Pseudomonadota > Gammaproteobacteria > Enterobacterales > Yersiniaceae > Rahnella > Rahnella sp. WP5. Next base: position 453,727 of record NZ_KN050720.1, read on the forward strand.
TACACCTGCATTGAGAACAAAATTCCCGCCAGCGCCAGCACGTTACCGAGAATAGAGGCCAGCGAGATTTCCGCGATTTTGCGCCCGGAACCCCGGAAGTTATCCCAGAACCAGTGTTTTTTATGCGGCTGAACGAACGGGTCGATACGCTGATCGCGCCCGCGCGGTGCCACACCAACCAGAAAGACCGGGCCGGTGCTTTGCTCAAGCAACACCACCAGTTCAGCCGAACGCACTAAGTTGCCGCCGTCGCTCAGCCAGTAGTCCACCATGCCGTCGTCGTGCAGATTTTCCAGTACCGCAATGCCACCCTGTTGCAGCGTAATGACGGCAGGTAACACTTCCTGACGCCAGCGCACCTGATTCCAGCTGACCATACCCACCTGAAGCCCCATCAGACCGCTGAGCCGGTCGAGCTGACGCCGCAACGGCTGATGTTCGAACCAGCGCATTTGCTGGCGAAGATAAAGCGGATCTGCTGGTTTACCGAATGTTTCGGCCACGCGCCCCATGGCGCTTATCCAGACGTCGATCGACAAAGGTGTTGTTGCTTCATTACTCATTTCAACCTCGATATCGAATGCTTCTGGTTTATTCCCGTCCTGTCCGCGCCTTACAGCATCGGGATGGTGTCACCTGTTTGTTTGTGTCTGTCGATGCCTAACATATCGACCAGATTGTCCACGGCGGCGGCATAGCGCACCGTCGCATCCCAGCCGTCATACAGCGCGCCAATGCGCGACGTATCGGCCTGAAAAACGTCCTGCTCAACGCTGAGCAAATCGTTCAGGCTGCGCTTGCTGAGTTTGTATTCATCCTGATAAACGCTGCGGGTATGCGTCGCGCTGCCGAACTGTTCCTCACCCGCCAGTTGCCGCTGCTGACCGCCGATCATATCGGCATAAGCTGCCGACGCTTTCTGGTTGATGTCCAGCTTGGCTTTTTCGACTTCGGCCTGTGCCGCCTGCCGCTGGCCTTCTGCCGCGCGGACTTTGGCGCTGACCGCCCCGCCCTGATACACCGGCGCATCCACCGCCAGCTGTACCTGATCGTCCCAGTAAGAACCGCCACCGCCGCTGTTTTCATAGCGCGTACGTCCTGCCTGCACTTTCAGGGTCGGCCAGTGCTGAGCTTCGGTCTGATTAACTTCCTCAATCGCCGCCTGCTGTTTAGCCTGTGCGGCACGCACCAGCGTGCTGTTTTCATAAGGGATTTTGTCGAGGGTCACTTTCTGGTCCAGCAGGCTTTGCGGCAGATCCGGCAAATTATCGGACACCACGCCGGTCAGCACCGTCAGTTGTGCCTGCGCAGAACGTTGCTGCGCACGGTATTGCTCAACGGTGGCTCTCATTCCGGCGATACGCGTTTCTGCCTGCAACACGTCAGACTGTGAACTCAGTCCGGCGTCTGCCCGCAGTCTGGCGGTGTCCCGCACACGTTCGAGAGAAGCGATATTGTCGCGCGCCGCCAGGCTCAGCGCCTGATAGCGTTTGACCGAGAGATAGGCCTGCAGGGTACTGAGCGCCACATCAGTCATTGTGCTGTAAAGCGAATAACGATAGGCGTCAGACAGGTATTCCTGCTGACTGATGCTGCCGCCGGTACGACCAAAGTCATACAGCAGCTGGCTGAGCTGGACGCCCGCCGATGCGTTATTACTCAGGCTACCTGCCGAGTCAGTCTGATGTGATTTTCCGGCAGTTCCCTGTAAGGAAATCTGCGGATACCAGGCGCTTTTTGCCTCATCAAGGTTGCCTTTGCCGACGCGAATTTGCGCCGCTGCTTCTGAAATTTGCGGATTACGCGCAAATGCCCGCAGGATGGCATCCTGCAACGTCAGGCTGGCACGCATCTCCTCGGTCGGCGCAGCCTGCCAGTTAAATTCCGGCTGTTTAACCGCCGCCGTCACCCCCGAATTCCCTGTTAAACCGGTCAGGCACAAGGTGCCCAACATCACGGTCAGTGACCGCATCACTCTCTTATTTTTCATTACCGACACCACTTAATTACGCCGATTTATATTTTTGGTACTGCTCCCTCCCCTGCAAAGGGGAGGGTTGGGTGGGCGCAGTCGTTTGCAAAACCCCCTCCCCGCCTCCCCCTTCGCAGGGGGAGGCGCACTGCATCAACTTTGCTGAACGTGCAGACCGTGCTGCACCAGAACGTCTCCCAGCGTATTCGAGGCTTCTATTGAGGTATTGTGGTAAACGTCAAACGTCAGGCCATCCACCGTGCGTTGCCCGGTTTCGTTCCACGCACCGTCGGTGCCGATGTGCAGATTCACCAGACTGCCCTCGCCGCCTTTGATGAGCACTTCATCGGTCGGGTTATCCTTCACGCTCAGCGCCTCATGCAGGTTCAGCGAGATACTGTTGGTGCCGGAATTGCCCAAATCGAAGATGTCGATATGCTCAACTTTCAGCCCGAGCAGGGTCAGATCCAGATGCTGATTGGTGCCCGCCAGCAGCAAGGTATCGACACCGGTTCCGCCGTCGATCAGACCGAAGTCCAGCGTGTGAACTGCAATCACGTCATCGCCGGTGCCACCCAGTGCGACACCGTCCGTTGCCGTCAGATCGATAGTGACTCCGCCAATCGAGAAGGCAGTATCAGCATGCGCGGTGGTTTCTGATGTCGTGCTGGCATTAGACTCCGTAGTCGCCAGCGACGAGACCAGTGTGCTGGTGGCGTGCGTGGTGTCTGTGGGTTCCGATGTGGAAGTGGTCGTAGAATCGGCTACCACACTGGCGGCCAGCGTATGCGTGTCGGTATCTTCGGCAGACAGAGAGGTCGCCATCAGCGTGGCGGTTTCTGGCGGTAATGATGAACCGACGGTCAGCCCGACATGGGCATCAAATCCGTTACCGGCGGCATCAACGGCTTTCAGTTCAACCACCGATCCCAGTAATGCCGACAGCAGGCCCACCAGTCCGTAGCTGCTCAGCAGCGCACTGCTGAATTTCACCGTCCACGAACCGTCTGCCTGCACGGTACCCGCCAGCGTATTCCCCAGCAGGGTTACGCTGACCAGACCGCCCTGCGCGATATTGCGGCTGGTGCCGCTCAGCGTCAGCCCCTGACCCCCGAGGATATTGCTCACCAGGCCGAGCGTCAGCCCGAGAACCGGATTCAGCGCCACCAGCGGCAGATCATGCGTCAGGACGTTCAGCAGGTTGGAAGACGTCGCGGTGTTACCCACACTGTCTCTCACCACCACGGAGACCTGTGTGGAACCGTCCGCCAGTCCTTGCAATTCAGCAGAGGTGAACGGCACGCTCCAGACGCCATTAGTGACAGTACCGGTGTGTGTAACGGTGCCCACCGTGACAGATACCGTGCCGTTGAGCAGATTAGATGTACCGGTAATATTGGTATTCGCACCGGCTTCTGCGGCATTGAGATACTGGTCTCCGCCAAACAGGGTATTAACCAGCAGCGTCGGCAAGGTATGGATCCCCACCGTTGCTGTAGCACTGCCGCTGACGGCGTTACCGGCGGCGTTGGTCACCGAGGCACCGACGTTCAGCGTACCGTCAAGCAAGCCCGCCAGAGTGAGCTGCGGAATCGCCACACTGAAGGTGCCGTCGGCTTTCACCAGCGCCGTCAGGGTATTTCCGCCCACGTTCAGGGTCACCGTTGAGCCCTGCGCGTTAGTCGTGGTACCGCTGATGGTTTGGGTCAGCAACGCATCTGCCGCGTTCAGCAGACCATCGCCAAACAGCGGATTCAGCGTGATGGTTGGCAGTGACTGCGATACCACACTCAGCAAGCCGGTGACCGACGCCGCGTTACCGGATCCGTCCGTCAGGCTGGCGACCACCGACTGCGTGCCGTTGAGGATGGCGGTCAGATCGGTCACCGGCACGGTGACACTGAAGACACCGCCCGCACCGACCGTCGCCAGATAATTTTTGCCATTCAGGGAAACCTGCACCTGCGTGCCCTGCGCCACGTTGGTCGCGACACCGCTGATGGTTTGTCCGGTCAGCAGGTCAACCACATTCAGCACGCCATCGCCAAACAGCGGGTTAAGCACAATCGACGGCAGATTGTTAATACCGACATTCAGGCCCACGGTACTTGAGGTCGTGTTACCCACCGCATCGGTGACTGAGGCGACGAGGGTGAGGTTGCCGTCAAGCAGGCCGGATAATTGCAGCGGCGTCAGCGACGCTGAGAATTTGCCGTCGCTGTCTACGGTAGCGGTCAGGTTAATCAGACCGCCGCCGACATTGATATTGACGATTTGCCCGACCTGGCCGTTGGTGACCGTGCCGCTGATGGTTTGAGTCAGCAGCGCTTCAGCGGCGTTAAGAATACCGTCAGCACCAAAGACCGGATCCAGCACAATTTTCGGCACCGCATTGATAATAGCGTTCAGCGTTCCGCTGGTAGTGGCGGTATTGCCTACACTGTCGGTCACAGAAACCCCGACCGTGAAGGTGCCATCCCCCAGCGCGTTCAGGTCACCCGGTTGCAGGGTGATGCTGAATGCACCGCTGGCATCGGTCGCCCCGAGGAAGGTTTTCCCGCCCAGCGTGACCTGTACCTGCGTACCCGTCGCCACACCGGTGACCGTACCGCCAATCACCTGGGTAGTCAGCGCGTCAGCCGCGTTCAGCAAGCCGTCGCCCAGAACTGAGGTCAGGTTAATGACCGGCCTGACCAGATCCAGCACCGCGTTCACGGCCGCGCTGCCAACGTTACCCGCCGCATCCGTTACCGTCACGCTGACCGCAGCGGTCGTGCCGCTCAGCAAACCAAGAACAGACGGCGGGACGGTAACCAGGAAATGCCCCGTCGCATCGACCACGCCATCAATGGTTTGCGTTCCGACCTGCACTGCGATTGCTGTCCCCGCAGCCACGTTAGAGACCGTGCCGCTGATGGTCTGATTCACCAGCAGATCGGCGATATTCAGCACGCCGTCGCCAAACACGGTGTCGAGCACCACCTGCGGCAGATTGTGGATCGCAATCCCCACCGGAATATTCGTTGTAGATGAGTTGCCTGCCGGGTCAGTCAGGGTGATGCCCAGATTCAGGTTGCCATCCAGCAACGCGCCCAGATCACCCGGCTGGATCTGCAGATCCCAGGTACCCGCCGTCACGGTAGTGTTGTAGGTTTTACCGCCAAGCGTCACGGTCACCAGAGTGCCGTCAACCGCTGTCGCGACGCCGCCAATGGTTTGTGCAAGCAGGGATTCCGCCGCATTCAGCAGACCGTTGCCACCAAACAGAGGATCCAGATCGCCCAGAACCGGAAGCGTTTTAATGACGTCCAGATTCAGCACAGACGCTTTCACGTTCCCTGCCGCATCGGTGAGGTTCAGGTTGAGCACCTGCTGACCTTCACCCAGCGCACCGAGCAAGGCCGCCGGAATGTTCAGTGACCACGCACCGTTAGCCCCGACAATCGCCGAGAGCGGCGTGCCGTTGATAACCGTCGAGACCACTGAACCCACGCCCGCACCAATCGCCGTTCCGCTGAGGGTTTGCGCTACCTGCGATTCCGCCAGATTGAGGAAACCATCTGTCAGCCCCAGCCCGCTGGTGACATTCAGATTAAGCAGTTTGTTAAAGAAGATATCCAGACCGGTGCTGACGCTGGTGGTGTTACCCGCCGCATCGGTCACGGAGGCCGCCAGTGTCAGGGTGCCATCGTTGAGTAAAATCAGTTGTTCAGGTGTCAGGTTGAGCGACCATGCCCCGCCCGGCTGGATAACCGCCGTACCGATTGATGCACCGCCCAGCGTGACGTTGACGGTCTGACCGTCCGCGCCGCTGGAGGTCCCGCCCACCAGTACGTTGAGCAGTGATTCCGCCAGATTGATGACGTTATTACCGGCCACCGCATCCAGCGCCAGCAACGGCGCAGACGTATCGACGTTCACCGTATGCGGAACCGCCGTCCCCACGTTGCCTGCCGCATCCGTCAGGGTGGCGGAGATCACGTTGGTCGTACCATTACCTTGCGGTAATGCCTGCAAATCGGCGGCGGGCACGCTGACAGACCAGGTACCGCCTGCCTGCACGGTGCCGCTGTAAGTTTTGCCATTCAGCGTGACCGTAACCACCCGGCCCACCTCGCTGGTATCCGCCGTCCCTGAAATCAGTTGCGCGGATTTGGACTCGGTATTATTCAGAATATCGTCGCCGGTAAAGGCGCTGATAGTCAGGGTCGGTGCGGTGGTATCCACCAGCACGCTTTGTGTGGCATTGGTCAACGGAATAAGCGTTGATGCGGTCACCGTGGTGGTGGTGCCATTCACAAATTCAGTGGCAGAAACAGCCACAGACCAGGTTCCCGCAGTGACTGTCGCCAGGTGCGGAACGCCTCCCACGGTGATGTTGACCAATGTGCCATCCGGCACATTCACTGTTTTACCGGAAAGGGTAATGTTCGCCGGATTGCCATCCGCCACGTTAATGATGTTGTCACCGGTGACCGGATCAATGGTGATGGCGAATGTTGGCGGCGTCAGGTTGACCGTGATGGCCTGTGGCGCCAGCAGGTTTGCCGTGTTACCCGCCAGATCATTAACAGAAGCGGTGATGGTGTCCGCGCTGTTCAGCGTAGCCAGCTCAGCCGGTGTCAGCGTCACACTCCATGAGCCATCACCCAGCACCGTTGCCTGATGGCTGATGCTGCCGACAGTGACCGTCACCTGCTGTCCCGCCTGTACATTCACCGTTGTACCGGTGATGGTTTGCGTGCTCTGGCTCTCGGCGTAGGTCAGATCAAAACCGGCACCGGCAAAGGACGTTACTGCTACGGCTGGCAGTTGGGTCACAGCAATGCCAACGTCAGCCGAGGCCGAACCGGTGTTGCCGCCGCCGTCCGTGACCGTCACGGAGATTTGCTGTGTGCCCTGCGGCAGATCGGCGATTTCGCCCGCCGTCACAGGCACCGTCCAGTTACCGTCCGCATCCACCGTGACACCCGGAAGAGGTATTCCGGCAATAGTGACCACCACGGTTTGCCCCGCCCCTGTAATCCCCGTCGTCCCGCTCAGGGTTAGCGGTGTGGCGGCTTCCGCAGCGCTCAGATAGCCATCGCCAAACGGCGTGTTGATGGTGACATCCGGCGCGGTGAGATAGCTGGTGAATGGCAACGTCGCAGGCGTACTGTTGCCTGCGGCATCGGTCACGGTGACGTTAATGTCATGCAAACCACTGCCCAGAGAGTTCAGCACGCCTGCAGGGAGACTTACCGACCAGTCGCCGGTCAGCGGATCGACGGTGGCGTTATAGGTGGTGCCGTTCACATCAATGGTCAGTTTAACGTTCTGGTTGTTGCCGGTAATCCCGGTGTTACCCGTGATGACGTTCACACCTGCCGCTTCGGTAATATTCAGGCTACCGTCGCCAAATGGCGTGTCGATAACCGGCACCGGCCCGGACAGATGTGAAGTGAAGCTGATGGTCGTATCGTTATGGTTACTAACAGAATCGGTCGCCGTGACGGTAATGTCGTGGGACGCAGTCAATGGCCCCAGCGTTGCCAGCTGCGCTGGCGTCAAGTTCAGGGTCCAGTTTCCGGTATCCGGATCGACGGCTGCCGCAAACGGACTGCCGGTCATGCCCGCGATCGCCACGCTGACGGTTTGTCCTGCGCCAGTTACGCCGGTGGAACCGGTGAGCGTCTGGCCGCCAACAGCTGCGGATTCCGCAATGTTCAGCGTGCCGTCACCGAATGGCAAATCAATCGTCGGTTGCGGAATGTTATGGATCCGCACATCAACCGATGCCGTCAGCGGCGAGGTGTTGCCCGCACTGTCGGTCACGGTCACGACGACTGGCCATGTGCCATCCTGCAAGCCCAGCAACTGCGCTGGCGTCAGGGTAACCGTCCAGGTTCCGGCAGCAGAATCCACCACCACCGGCACGGCGTTACCATTAATGACCACAGTCACGGTCTGACCCGGCGAGGTGATACCGGTCGTGCCGGTAATGCTGCCGCCCGCGGTCGCTTCATCCAGATTCAGGATGCCATCACCAAACGGCGTATTGATTCCAGCCTGCGGCAGAACCTGCGTTACCGACGTGAAATCAAGGGTACCGGCTGCGCTGCTCGGGTTACCTGCACTGTCGGTTGCCGTCACCGAAATAGTGTGTGTGTCATCCGTCAGCCCCTGCAAGACAGAAGCAGGGACGGTGGCGGTCCAGTTGCCATCCGCGCCGACGGTCGCGGTGACCGCCGTGCCATCTATCGTCACCGTCACGGTCTGACCTGCGCCGGTAATGCCGGTGGTGCCGGTAATCAGCTGCGTTGCGCCCGCTTCAGCGGCATTCAGCACGCCATCGGTAAACGGCGTATTAATGGTTGGCACACCCGGTTGGGTCAGCACCACATTCAGACTGGCACTGGAAGACGCCGGGTTAAGCGCGGTATCCGTCGCGGAGACGCTGACCTGAACCGGCCCGTTGTCCAGCCCGCTGAGCAGACCCGGTGCCACGACGGCTGTCCAGCCTGTTCCGAGGCCGTTCACGGTACCGGTGATCGGATCCGCCAGCCCCGGAATAGTGACCAGCACCGTGGTGCCCGCAACCAGCCCGGTACTGGTACCGCTCAGGGTAAATCCTGCGGCGGCTTCAGCAATATTCAGCACGCCGTCGCCTGCAATAGCACCGACGGTCAGGGTTGGCAGCGAATGGGTTGCCAGCGTGAAACTGCCTGAAGCAGTCACAATGTTACCGGCCGCATCACTGACGCTCACGCCGAGGGTTTTGCTGCCATCGGTGGCGAGTGCCTGCACATCAACGCCCGGTAAGGTCAGCGACCAGACTCCCTGATCGTTGGCCGTGGTCAGGTAATCTTTACCATTGAAGGTCACTTTGACCGTCAGATTAGGATCCGTCGTCCCGCTCACCGGCACACCCAGTGCGGCTTCTGCCAGATTGATGATGCCGTCACCGCCGGTATCCACCACGACAGTCAGCAGCGGAGGAGTTGTATCAACCGTGACATCATGCGTGCTGGTTGCTACGTTTTGCGCCACATCATCCGCTGTTGCTGTGAAGGTATTGTTCCCGGCGGGCATCGCCTGAACCTGCGCAGCCGTCATTGGGAAGCTCCAGCTCCCGTCAGCCTGCACGGTAGCGGTATAGGTCGCCGTGTAGTTTTCGCCGGTAATGACCACGGTCACCGTACCGCCCACGGGCACATGCGTGGAGGTTCCGCTCACGATCATGCCCTGATTGTGTTCAGTGCTATTGATGTAATCATCGCCGGAAATGGCGTTGATGGTCAGGGTTGGCAGGTCGCCCGGCTGGGTGATAACAGTGGCGTTGTGCGATGCGGATGCCGGGTTACCCGCCACATCGCTGGCGGTCGCTGTAACGGTAACCGGTCCGTCAGACAAGGTGCCCAGATCAGCCAGCGGCACGGTTGCCGTCCAGTCGCCATTCGCACCGACGACGGCGTTGTAGGTTTTACCGTTAAAGCTCACCACCACCGTCTGCCCGACTTCAAGATTGGTGGATGTCCCGGTGATCGGAATATCCGCGCCTTTCTCCGCCGCATTAATGTAATCATCGCCGGACACGGCTGTAATCGTCAGCGTCGGCAAATTAGCGACATTCGCATCCACACTGAAGGTCTGCGTGGCTGTCGTGCTGTTGCCTGCCGCATCGGTGATTGTGGCGGTCAGCGTATAAGTGGTATCCGTCAGCGACTGCACGACGGTACTTGGCAGCGTGAAGCTCCAGGTGCCATCGGGCTGCACGGTTGCCGTGTAGCTGACGTTGTTGAAACTCAGCACTACAGACACCGTACGTCCGGTATCGTCCAGACCGGCAGTACCGCTGATCACCACCGGTTGCAGGGACTCAGCCGCGTTGATGATGTTGTCGGTCGCCACGTCATTAATACTGAGAACCGGCACCGTGCGATCAACCGTGATTTGCGAGCTGGTGGTGCCAGTGTTACCGGCGGCGTCCGTGACCGTCACGCTCAGCGGCAGACTGCCATTGTCCAGCGCCCCTAAATCAGCCGCCGGAATCGTGACACTCCAGGTGCCGTTCGGGTTCAGCGTCGCCGGATAGTCTTCACCGCCTAAGGAAACCACGACCGTCTGGCCGTCAGCCGTCGCACCAATGCTGCCGGTGATGGTTTGCGACTGGCCGGACTCGGTCAGGTTGAGATAGGTATCGCCAAACGGTGTATCAATGTCCGGCACAGGGACGTTATTGGTCGCGATCCCGATATTGACCGGTGGCAGCGTGGTGGTATTACCCGCTGCATCCGTCAGTGTGGTGGTCAGCGGATAGCTGCCATCCGCCAGACCGTTGAGGGTATTCGCCGGAATGGTGGTGCTCCAGCTACCGTCTGGCTGCACCTCTGCGGTATAGGTTTGTCCGTTAAAAGTCAGTGTCACTGACTGTCCTGCATCGGCCGGATCACTGATCCCGCTGAGGGTGATCGGTGCCCCAGCTTCGGCAGCGTTAATCACATTGTCCGTCGCCACGTTATCCAGCGTCAGCAGAGGCGGTGTGAAGTCTACATCCACGGAACCCGGTAAGGTTGCGGTGTTACCCGCCGCGTCTGTCACATCAACAGTGATGGTCTTCGTGCCTTCACCGAGGCCCTGCAAATCCGCGGCAGGAATGGTCACGGTCCAGCTACCGTCAGTGGCGACCGTGCCGGTATAAGGGACGCCGTCAAGGGTAACCGTCACCGTCTGACCGTCGCCGGTCAGTCCGGTTTTACCGGTCAGTGTCTGATCGGTGGCGGCTTCCGCGCTGCTCAGCAAACCATCGCCAAACGGGGTGTTGAGCGTTGGCTCCGGCAATGTGGCGTAGATGCCCAAATCCTGGGTGGTGGTCACCGGCCCCTGATCCGTGGTGACAGTCGAGGCAATTACGTGACTGGTGCCATCCGCCAGACTGGCAACGTCAGACGCCGGAACGTTGACTGTCCAGTTACCGTCAGCATCGGTCTGCGTGGTGTAGGTCACCGTACCCAGTTTAACGGTTACCGGCGTTCCTTCCGGCACGTTGGCGGTTTTACCGCTGATATCAAAACCCGCAGCCGCTTCCGTAGCGTCGATTTTGTTATCGCCGGTGATCGGATTGATGGTCACACCGCCCAGCGTGCTGTTAACGGTGAAGTCTTCGCTGTTGTTCGCCGGATTACCGGCTTTATCGGCGACAGAAACCTCAATGGTTGCCGCGCCATTTTGCAGGGTCTGCAAGGTGGCAGCCGGTACGCTGACGCTCCATGCACCGCTGGCCAGCACTGTAGCCTGATAATCAATGCCGCCGATGGTCACGGTGACGATTTGTCCGGCTTCCACATGGGTGGTCGTTCCGCTGACGGTTTGCGGGTTCATACGTTCCGCGCCGTCGAGGGTGCCGTCTCCGGCAAAGAGGTCAATGTCGATTGTCGGCAGCAATGCCGGATCCGCTGTCACAGTGACTGGTGCGGTTGCAGTGCCTGCGTTACCGGCGGCATCGGTCACCGTGGCGGTCAGGGTATAGGTGCCGTTCGCCACGTTTGCCAGCGCATCGGCCGGAATGTTGACTGTCCAGCCGCCGCCTGCTGCCACAGTGCCGGTATAAGTGTGTCCGCCAAGGCTGATGGTGACGGTATCGCCCGCCTCACCCGCTCCTGCCGTGCCGCTGACCGGAATAATCGCCCCGGCTTCTGCGGCATTGATGGTGCCGTCGCCCGCAACCGGCGTGGTGATGGTGACTACTGGCGCGACGGTATCAATAGTTACCGGCGTACTGAGATTGCTGGTATTGCCCGCCGCATCCGTGACAGCCACCAGCACCGCCCCGGGTCCCTGAGGAAGGGTTTGCAAATCTCCGGCAGGGACGGTGGCGCTCCAGTTCCCGCTGGCATCCACCGTGGCGGTGTAATCTGTCCCGCCGACGGTGACGATGACAGTCTGTCCGTCGCCGCTGACCCCGGTGCTGCCGGTCAGCGTCTGGCCTGCTGCCGCTTCACTGGCATTGAGCTGCGTATCGCCAAACGGCGTGTTGAGCGTCGCGTCAGGGAGGGAATGGATGATCACACCGAAGTCACTGCTGCCGGAGACCGGATTGCCTGCCGCATCAGTCGCGCTGACTTTCACGGTGTTAGTGCCGTCACTGAGCAGCGCCAGATCGGCGGCCGGGATCTGCGCACTCCAGGCACCGCCCGTGCCGACGGTTGCCGTATAAATTTTACCGTTCAGCGTGATGGTCACCACGCCATTTACCGGCACGTTGCTGGAGGTGCCGCTGAGGGTAATTCCTGCGGCAGCTTCACCGGCATTGAGCTGGTTATCGCCCGCCACCGGATTCACCGCCAGCCCGCTGAGCAGGTTGTTGACGATCAGGGTTTCGCTGCCTGTCGCCACATTTCCCGCTTTATCCGCCACTGACACGCTAATTTGTGTGGTGCCGTTGGCGATGGTCGCCAGATCCGCCGCCGGAACGCTGACGCTCCAGCTTCCGCTTGGCTGCACCACTGCCGTATAAGAATGGCCATTCAGCAGGATCAGGACTGTCTGACCCGCTTCAACACGGGAGGTTGAACCGCTGAGCTGCTGCGCGGTTTGTTGTTCTGCTCCATCCAGCACATTATTACCCGCAAAGGTATTAACGGTGATGGTCGGGCCGTTCGCCGCATCGGCTGCAAGCTGCACGCCGGAGTTAACCGTTGTGCTGTTGCCCGCCGCATCGGACAACTGGACGCTCACCGGATAGCTGCCGTCTGCCACACCATTGAATGCGGTGGCTGGCACGGCAACATTCCACTGGCCGTTTGGCTGCACAATGCCGGTATAGGTTTCACCGTTGAGGGTGACGGTGACGGTGCGTCCGGCTTCCGAAATCGAGGCAGTTCCGGTGATCGTCACCCCCTCAGCCGCTTCAGAGGCGTTGATGTATCCGTCGCCGGAAACCGGGTTAACAGTCAGAAGCGGCGCGGTGAAATCAGCCGTAGCGTTACTGCTTAACGTGGCGGTATTGCCAGCGCCGTCAGTGGCAGTGACGGCAATCGCCACATTGCCCTGTGGTAACGCCTGCAAATCTGCTGCCGGAACCTGAACTGACCAGTTGCCGTCTGCGGCCACAGTCGCGTTATAGGTTTTCCCGCCTAATGTGACGGTGACGGTTTGACCATCACCCGATTTTCCAGTGGTACCGCTGAGAGTCTGCCCGGCGGCGGCTTCAGTCGCATTGAGCAGACTATCGCCAAACGGGGTATTGAGAGTGGGAAGAGGATTGGTGTTATCGATACCGATATTGATACTGTTCGATAAAATTATTCCACCAGGCCCTTCGACAGTGGCAGAAATGCTGTTGAGATCTGGATTGCTTCCTTGAATGTCCTCGATCTCGCCCGTGCTTAACAGCATGAACCATCTGCCGTTCGCCCCTACCGTGGCTGTTTTAAACAGCGAGCCGAATTGCACGGTGACTATGGCGTTTTCCGCTACCCCCAGGGTGGTACCACTGATTTCAATGCCGTTTGCGGTTTCCACTGCGTTGATGACGTTATCACCCGTTACCGGGTCAATCGCAATACCGTTCTGAGAGGTATCAACCTCGAAAGTATCAGTGCCGGTCGCCGGATTACCGGCTTTATCAGACACGCTGACATTGATGGTTTTTGTGCCGTCGGTCAGCGTGACCATATCGGCTGCCGGAATGATCACACTCCAGCTGCCGCTGGCCTGCACCGTGGCTTCATAGGTATTGCCGTTGAACGTAATGGTGACGATCTGACCCGCTTCGACGCGGGTAGTGGTCCCGCTCAGCACCTGTGCCGTCTGCACTTCCGCGCCGTCAACGGCGTCATCGCCGCCAAATGCATTCACTGAAATGCCCGGCTGAAGAGTGGAATCGGCTGCAACATGCAGCGCACTGGTGCTGGTGGTGGTGTTGCCCGCCGCATCCGTCAGGGTGGCGCTGATCGGGAAATCACCGTTCAGACCAGTCAGCGTGCCAGCCGGGATTTGTGTACTCCATGCGCCGTCATCACCGACAACGGCGGTAAATGTCTGGCCGTCAATGGTGATGGTAACCGTTCTGCCTGCATCTGCTGCCGGGGCGGTACCTGACAGGGTCAGTGCGCCTGCAGCTTCGGCCAGACTGATTTGGCCGTCGCCCGCCAGCGGATTGATAGCAAGGGTTGGGGCGACAGTATCGATGCTGACTGGCGTGGTAATGGTGTTGTGGTTGCCCGCCGGGTCCGTCACGGTGACCACGATATTATTGCTGCCCTGCGGCAGGTTACCGAGTACTGAAGGCGGAACCGTCACGGTGAAGATACCGTCTGGCGTAACCGTGCCGGTAATTTGCTGACCACCAAGGGTGACAGTCACGGTCTGACCATCGCCGGTGAGACCCGTGTTCCCCGTCAATGTCTGGCTGGTGATGGATTCACTGCCATTGAGCGTATTGTCACCGCCGAAAGCCGGATCAAGCGTCGGCGGAACGCCATGGATGGCAACATTCAGATCTGTCGTCTGACTGATGGTATTGCCCTGACTATCGACCAGGCTGACGGTTACGGTCGTCGGGCCATCAGTCAGCGCCTGCAACTGGGCAGGAGAAAGACTCAGGTTCCAGCCCCCCTCCGCTGTTGTTGTGGTCTGATATGCCACGCCGCCGATTGTCACCGTGATCTGCGTGCCCGCAGGGACATTGGACGTCGTACCGGTGATCACCAGCGCGCTTTGCGCTTCACTGGCATTGAGCTGACCATCACCTGAGATCGGGTTGACCATCAAAATACCGGCTCTGTCGCTGATAACGAAACTTTCCGGCGTAGTGGTCGAGTTTCCTGCGGCATCAGTCAGTGACGCGGTCAGCGTATAATTGCCTTCAGCCAGCGCGGAAACCGTGCTGGCGGGTATTGTCACCGACCAGGTGCCATCTGCACTGACCGTCGTGTTGTATTGCGTGCCATTGAGGGTAACGACCAGTGTGCGCCCGGCTTCAGAGACAGAAGCTGTGCCGGTCACCGTCAGCGGTTGCTGATGCTCAACGGCGTCAAGAATGTTGTCACTGGCGACAGGATCGAGCGAGACCACTGGCGGGGTTTTATCGACGACAACGGTGATCCCCTGAGTGACCGATTTGCCATCAGTACCGGTGACAGTGACGGACACCACGTAAGTACCATCTGCCAGATTTTGTAAATCTACCGGCGGCAGATTGATGTTCCATTTGCCGTCAGCGCCTACGGTACTGGTGTAGGTTTTACCGTTGATGGTCAGGGTAATGGTCTCGCCTGCGGCCACGTTGCTTGCGGTGCCTGAAAAGATTTGTGCTAAACGCGATTCCGCGGCGTTAAGGGTGTTGTCACCGGCAAATGCGCCCAGCGATAACGTTGCGGTCTGGCCGGTGTTTCCGCCACCGGTGTTTCCGCCACCGGTATTCCCACCGTCAGTGTTTCCGCCGCCATCGCTGCCACCGTTATTACTGCTGCTGCCACCGCCACCACCACCGCCGCCACCTGCGGCAATGGCAATACCGGCACCCAGCGCAAGCACGCCCAGCACGGCACCTAAAACAGCGGGATCAAAATTAGAGGAGTCGAGTACCAGCGCCCCGGCATCAGGAATGGTTGCATACGCAGGAACGATCGGGGTTGCCCCCGCTGTTGCGCCGGTATCGACAAACGCGGCATGTTCGATCGGGTGTACACCGTCGTCAAAAATCAGTTCGCTGTGGTGCCCTTTGCCATCGGTATCAAAGAAGCTGTGGTAGCGGACTGTGCGGCCATCTTTCATGTGGATGACCAGATCGTTGCCGACACGCTCATAGCTGGTGACGGCGTCGCGCGTCGCGTGGACGCGTACTATGCTGATTTGATTAAGAGTTACGTCCTGACTGGCGTTTGAAACCTGGGAGATTACTGCACCATTAGTACGAGAAAGAATATCAATAACAACGCTACCGTTCTGAGCCATGTTGTACCCCTGTTACGCCAGTTGTTGTCCATACACGCTAAACACCGCTCTTCCTTTTCAGGTAAAAGCGGTTGAGCGGGTAATGAAGACCATTAAGAAAAATGGATAAACTTCCAACTGGTGTGAGGTATTGCCACAGGCTACAAAACAAACAAAAAGAGCTGTTATTAAATTTATATATTTTTTAAGGGCTTTGGTTAACCATCATTTCGGTATTTCTTCCCGAAACTCCATAAGTTATATGCATGATTTGAGTTAATCGCCATAAAAAAACATAATCATTAAGATTGAAATAATTCATTAAAAAAAGTCAAATCATCAGTTTGACAGATGTTAATTTTTGGTTTAACGCTATGCAGATAATTTTATTTTTATAAAAAACAACAAATTAATAAATTATCCACATAATATACATGGTGTTATTGTTAACAAAATTAAGCAACAGACAGTCAGATAATCGATCAAATTAACTTATCAATTGTGTGATCGCCTTGTAGATTTTATGGCAAAAGGGTATTTGGCAAACACATAATTAGGACTATGCGCAATCACAGCACTTATGCTTTCTGATAAAGTGTCCGCCCAGTGCGTCTGTGGGCGGATAAAGGCTTAATTTTTTAAACGCAAAGGGATTTTCACAACATGTCTCACGGCCCGATAACTGCACCGCCCTCGCAGGAAATGTTCGCTGAACATATTTCGCAACCTGGCTTTAGCGGGTCCTGCGCTGACCGGTTTATCGCGCAGGTCAGCAGTTTATCTGTTGCATCAGGTTGCATTGCGGCAACGATGTTGTGTGCCACTGTTTGTGCAAAAACCGTCGTCCGCTAAAAGCGTCATTACAAGAATGAAGGAAAAAACTCATCATCATGGCTGGTAAATATTTATCGCTGACATCAACCAATATCACGCGATTCTTTTGGTTGTTCATTTTGTTGCTGGCTATGGGGCTCGGCCTTTACGGGTATAACTACACCAATGCTTATCTGAACGACAAACTGCGCACGGTGCAAAATACCGCTGACTTGCTGCAAAATCGCATCGATAAGTATCGCTACATGACCTACCAGATTTACGACAATTTCACCGGCCAGCCGATGGCGGCGGATGCCGTCAGTGCGCAGGAAATCCGCCTGCGTCAGGATATGTATTTTGTCTCCAAGCCTCACAAGAAAACTGATGCGCTGATTTTCGGTGCACACGACAGTTCCACGCTGGATTTAACCCTGAAAATTTCATCCTTCCTGGATGACCAGTGGGGCTCAACAACTCACCCTTATTCGCTGTATTACCTGAACGGTCAGGATAACAGCATGTTGTTGATCACCACGGTGCCGCTGCAGTTGCAAGACTCCCGCCTGAAGGAAAACTATTTCACCAGCACGCTGCAATCACGCCGTGCCGAAATGTTGCAGCAGGCGAACACGCTGGACGAACGCGAAAGTTATTCTCCTCTGCGCAAATCGCGCCAGAGCAACGACTATTCCTTCTCCCTGCGCACCACCTTTAATAATCCGGGACATCTGGCGACCGTGATTGCCTTCGATTTACCGATGAGTGATCTCATCCCTTACAGTATGTCGAGAGATAATTTCCAGCTTAATGGCAACACCACGGCGGTCAATGAAGGTGATCCGGCCGATGATAATCCGGCGGCCAGCAGCATTGTGATGCAGGGATGGTCGCTGGTGTTTGATGTGCCGCTGAGAAATTCACCGCTGTCACTCACCTACCACGTTCCGCTGTTCAGCCTTGTGGTTGATCTTTCACGCAATAACTTCTGGCTGATCCTGATTAACCTGTTCCTGATCGGGCTGGCGATGACCAGCATCTATTTCATTCGCCATCAGTACATCCGCCCGAGCGAGAATATGGCGGCACAATTACAGATGCAGCAGGCGCTGAATCAGGAAATCATTTCGGGTCTGCCGCTCGGTTTACTGGTGTATAACTTCAGCAACCACAGCGTGATCCTCAGTAATAAAATTGCTGACCAGTTATTACCGCATCTGAGTCTGAACAAAATTGCCAATATGGCCGAGCAGCATCACGGCACGATACAGGCGACCGTCAATAACGAAGTTTATGAAATCCGCATGATCCGCAGCCAGATTTCGCCGGAAACTTACCTGTTTATGCTCCACGATCAGGATAAAGAAGTGATGGTGAACCGCACGCTGCAACAGGCCAAACGTGAGTTTGAGAAGAACCTGCAGGCACGCAAACTGATGCTGCATAATCTGGGCATTGAGCTGAATCAGCCATTGCAGGAACTGAACGGGCTGGCCGTGGCGTTAGTGGAAGAACAGAAACCGGAAGAACGTCAGGCGCTGGAAAGCAAACTCCTGAGTGAGTCGCGTAACGCGCTAACGCTGGTTGATAACATTACGCTGCTGACCCGTCTGGAAACTCAGGACTGGCAACCGGCGAACGATAAGTACGTGCTTTCAACCCTGGTAGATGAGCTGTTGCTTGAGGCCCTGCCCCGCCTGAATCAGAAAGGCCTCGGGTTGCTGAATCATTTCCAGATTGCCCCTGAAGCGGCCTTTGTCGGCGATATGCAGGCAGTGAAGAAAATTCTGTCCCTGCTGCTCGATTATGCCATTGTTACCACATCGCTGGGCAAGGTGACCCTGACCAGCGAACAGGACGAAGATCGCCCGGATCAGCTGATTTTCCACATAAACGATACGGGTAGCGGAATTTCCAAAGAAGAATTGAGTAATCTGAATTATCCTTTCCTTAGCCAGACGTTAGTCGATCGCTTTAACCACGGTTCCGGGCTGACATTCTTCCTGTGTAATCAGCTGTGCAAAAAACTGGGCGGTCAGCTGGAAATCCGCAGCAAGCTCAACATCGGCACACGCTATACTGTACGTGTTAAACAACGTCAGGAAGCGCAGGAAATCGAAGCGGAAGACGAGAAATTACTCAATGATGTGACGGTATTACTCGATATCACATCAGAGGAAGTTCGCGGTATTGTGACCCGGACCATGAACGCTTACGGCGCGGTGTGCATCGTGGCTGACGATCGTCAGGTCGCGCGGGAATATGATGTTTTACTGACAGATAACCCGCAAAACAGTGACAAATTTACCCTGCTGCTGACTGACGATGAGTCGGGATTCCAGCAGCTTGAAAAGCATTATATTCGCGTCAATTACAACATCAGCAATGCGCTGATAGACGCAACCTTACTGTTAATCGAACAGCAATTTTCTGTATCCGATGACAGTGTTTCACCCGAAGAGCCCGGCGAAGACTCTCTCGACCTTTATGAAAAGCAGCTAAAATCAAGCGATTACTATCAGCTTTTCGTCGAGACAGTACCGGAAGATCTTGAGAAACTGTATAATGAAAACCAACGTCGTGATTTCACATCACTTTCCCAAACAGCACATCGTCTCAAGGGAGTGTTCGCTATGCTGAACCTGACCCCAGGCAAGCAAATGTGTGAATCGTTAGAACAATACATCGCAGATGGCGATGCGTTACAGATTACTGAAACCATCAACCACATTGATTCTTTTGTCTCCAGACTGCTCCAGCAAGGTAGCTAATCACATGAATAATATGAACGTAATTATTGCTGATGACCATCCTATCGTCCTGTTTGGTATTCGTAAGTCCCTTGAACAAATTGAATGGGTGAATGTTGTAGGCGAGTTCGAAGACTCAACTGCACTGGTTAACAGCTTAAGCAAACTTGATGCTCATGTGCTGATCACTGACCTGTCCATGCCGGGCGATAAATTCGGCGATGGCATCACCCTGATCAAATATATCAAGCGCCACTACCCGCAGTTATCCATCATTGTTCTGACCATGAACAATAATCCGGCGATCCTGAGTTCTGTACTGGATCTGGATATCGAGGGGATTGTGCTCAAGCAAGGCGCGCCAACTGACCTGCCAAAAGCGCTGGCCGCATTGCAGAAAGGCAAAAAGTTCACGCCGGACAGCGTGGCAAAACTGCTGGAAAAAATCAGCGCCAACGGTTACGGCGACAAACGCCTGTCTCCGAAAGAAAGCGAAGTGCTGCGTCTGTTCGCAGAAGGTTTCCTGGTGACTGAGATTGCCAAAAAGCTGAACCGCAGCATTAAAACCATCAGCAGCCAGAAGAAATCTGCGATGCTGAAACTGGGCGTGGAAAACGATATCGCCCTGCTGAACTACCTGTCTTCCGTCAGCTCCCAGCCGGTGGATAAAGACTGACGTTTCAGGGTGTTATGTAGGTTAAGACGTGAAAAAGGCACCGGAAGGTGCCTTTTGTATTTTCCGACGTCGTCCGTCAGGATTGTCGCTTTCTGCGAACCAGCGCACTGTAATAACGCAGCGTATCGCGCAGGGTTTCCAGTGTGACTGGCTTGGATAAACAGTTATCCATTCCCGCTTCGAGACAGCGCTGCCGCTGTTCCGCCAGCGCGTTAGCGGTGACGCCGATCACCGGTAAGGTATGGCCGAGTTCGCGCAGTTTTGCCGTCAGCCCGTACCCGTCGAGGCGCGGCATGTTGACGTCGCTGAGCACAATATCAATTTCATGCGCACGCATGGCATCCAGTGCGTCAATCCCGTCGTTCGCCGTCACCACGATATAGCCCATCGTGCCCAGTTGATCCGCCAGGAGACGGCGGTTAATCGGATGATCATCCACCACCAGCAAGGTAATATCGCTGTAATCCTGCGCCACAGCCGCTTCCGGCGTCGCTGAGCCGCCCTCTTCCGCTGTCGTCTCGAGACGGTAAATCCGGTTGAGCAGCGCAGTGATTTCCAGTGGTGTGGACGTACTATGAATCCAGTAACCCGGACGCGTTTCGACTGGCGGCCCGATATGGCCGATGGAAAATTCAATCTGTGCGGCCAGTTCGCCCTTATGGATCAGCGGCGTGTCAGTAATCAGCACATCTTCCCGCTGGCTTTGCAGTTCCGGCTCGCAGCGCTGAACATTCGCGCCGTGATAACGCATCAGTTGCATCAGGTAACTTTCCAGATAAGCATTGCGTACATCCAGCCAGACCGTTTTGTCCTGCCAGTTGTCCAGCGGCTCACCCGACGGGAAAGTGGCGTTGTAGAGCGGAATACGCACCGTAAACGAGCTGCCCAGCCCCGGTTCCGATTCCACCTCAATATCGCCATCCATCAGGTTAATCAGCTTTTCACAGATAGCCAGCCCCAGACCGGTGCCCTGGAAATGGCGCTGCACGCCGGTTCCGACCTGGAAGAACGGATCAAACAGGCGGGTGATTTCGCGCTCAGGGATCCCGACGCCGGTATCGCGCACCTGAAACTCAAGATAGTTTCCGCAGGTTCTGACATTCAGAACAATGCAGCCGGTGTCGGTAAATTTAATCGCATTGTTGAGGATGTTAGAAATGACCTGCTGTAAACGCACCGGATCGCCATTGAATGACAACGGCACGTTGTGTTCGATAAAGCAGTAAAGTCCCAGATGTTTTTTCACCACCAGCGGCAAATAGTTACCGGCAATGTGAGTGATCACTTCGCGACAGGAGAATTCCTGCGGCTCGATTTTCAGCTGCTCGGATTCAATTTTGGAGAAGTCGAGAATGTCGCTGATGATTTTCAGCAGCAGTGCCGACGAGTTATTCATTGCCGTCACCAGACGGTCAACGCCCTGAGGCAACCCTTGCGTTTGCAGTAAATCCAGGTTGCCGATGATACCGTAAAGCGGCGTGCGCAATTCATGGCTGACGGTTGCCAGGAACATTGATTTCGACTGGCTGGCCTGCTCGGCCGCATTAGCCATTTCCTGCAAAGACTCTTCCATTTTCACGCGCGCACTGACGTCGATCAGCACACAAATCGCCACGTCTTCATTACGGTAGCGCGAATGCACGAAACTTAGCTGGATGTTGTTATTGTTCTTGGTGATGACATCGACGAAATTGGTCTGCTGATCGCAGATGATCCGCGTAATACGCTGCCGGTCTTCCTGCGTCAGCATGCTGATATAATTATGCGCCAGTTCATTACTCAGGATGTTAACGCCATCGCTGATACGCAAAATGGAAATGCCGACCGGCGCTGAGGCCACGATTTTATGGTTGAACTGTTCATGTTCTTCAAGCCGGAATGCGTTTTCCTCGGCCGGTAAAAACATTTTGCGCTCAAAAACCCAGGCCAGAATAAACAATAACAGGCCGGAGAATATATTCAGTAAAACCGCATTAAAAATCAGGATCTTAAATCGCTCGATCACCGTATTAAACGGCATGGAATACACCACACTCAGCGAGGACGGTGTCAGCGGCTTTTTGTAGACCAAATCTTTATAACCATTTACATACCCGAAGAATGAACTGGCCTGCGGATAATCGCCCGGCGCGGCGCTGTAGTGCCCGTCCTCGGAAATCCCCAGCAGCGGCTGATCGTCTTCATCCAGCAACGTCACGGCGGTGTGCTGTGAATTCGGATTCAACAAATCTTCGGCGCGCAGATTTTGCTGAATACCCATCAGCGCTTCGAGTTTATTGCCGACATAAATCGGGGTCAGCACATACAAATTTCCGGAGTCTTTACTGCCGGACTGCGACACCCAGTACAGGCTGTTTTCTTTATCTGTGCTCTTACTATTGCGATATTGCATAATTTTTTCATGCAATGATTTCAACTGTTCCTGGCTTTCGCGCTCGAACGGTTCGCTGCTGATACCAAAATCAACCAGACACAAACTCTCGCCACTGATGAGGAACACGCGATTGAGATCGTAGGCATCGGAAAAGTTGTCTTTCCAGTAATGGATCATGTTACCCAGCGAAGCCAGCGAATTACGGTAGCTATCATTAATCTGCGAACAGTCGGACTCAGGGAACAATGAGAGATAAGACGGCGCCGTGTTTTTAGTGCTGATTATGCCGTTGATGATATCCAGCCCGTTCACTGAAGCGCTCAGGCGATTCTCAGCCATAAACTTAATGCTGTGCATCACATCATTGGAATTTTTGATGTAACTCTGCGCCAGATCGTAATTGAGATTATCCTCGTCGCGGATCTCGGATTCTTTGTTATGGAAAATATTCAGCACATAAAAGGTGGTCAGCAGCACACCCAGTGTCCACAACATAAGCGCCAGCACCCGGAAAAGATAACGGGAGATTTTTAGCGTTGTGCGAAACGAAGCAAGATATTTCAAGGATTAACCATTAGCAAAACGGCTCAGCGAGCGGAATGGGGATCAGGATACACTATTGCCAGACTTTCTAAAAAGCGCCGCATAATGCAGTGTAGGTGAAAGATTTGTTTTAAGACGAATCCAATAAAAAAGGGCATAACTATTGTTATGCCCTTTTGTCTGCTGACTAAGAAAACTTATTCTTCTTCGTCATCAGCTGGCTGATCGTCTTCACTTTCCGCGTCGTCTGGCAGATCGGCTGCTTGTGCCGCTTCCAGTTCGCCCGCTTCGGTGGCTACGCCATCCAGTTCTTCGTCTTCAACCGGTTCTGCAACACGCTGCAAGCCAACCACATTCTCATCGTCTGCGGTACGGATAAGCGTCACACCCTGGGTGTTACGGCCAACAGTACTCACTTCGGAAACACGGGTACGCACCAGCGTACCGGCATCGGTGATCATCATGATTTGATCCGCTTCATCAACCTGAATCGCACCAATAACCGGTCCGTTACGCTCACTCACTTTGATTGAGATAACGCCCTGGGTTGCGCGAGATTTAGTTGGGTACTCGGTCGATTCAGTACGTTTACCGAAACCGTTCTGCGTCACAGTCAGGATACAACCGTCACCGCGTGGGATGATAAGCGATACAACGCTGTCGCCTTCGCCCAGACGGATACCGCGAACCCCCGTCGCCGTACGGCCCATTGAGCGGACGGCTTCTTCAGAGAAGCGCACGACTTTACCGGCTGCAGAGAACAGCATGACTTCGTCTTTACCGTCAGTCAGGTCAACACCAATCAGCTCATCACCCTCGTTGAGGTTGATGGCGATAATGCCGGCGCTGCGTGGACGGCTGAAATCGGTCAGCGCAGTTTTCTTCACGGTACCGCTGGCGGTTGCCATGAACACATGACGACCTTCTTCGTACTCGCGTACTGGCAGAATGGCGGTAATACGTTCGTTCGGCTCAAGCGGCAACAGGTTGACGATAGGACGGCCACGGGCACCGCGGCTGGCTTCCGGCAACTGATAGACTTTCATCCAGTACAGACGCCCGCGACTTGAGAACATCAGAATAGTGTCGTGGGTGTTGGCCACCAGCAGACGATCGATAAAGTCTTCTTCTTTAATGCGTGCTGCTGACTTCCCTTTACCGCCGCGACGCTGCGCTTCGTAATCAGTCAGAGGCTGATATTTCACGTAGCCCTGATGCGACAAGGTCACCACAACGTCTTCCTGATTGATCAGGTCTTCGATGTTGATGTCAGAGGTATTTGCCGTAATTTCGGTACGACGCGGATCGTTGTATTGATCACGGATCGCTTCCAGTTCTTCACGAATGACTTCCATCAGACGGTCAGGGTTGGACAGGATGAACAGCAGCTCAGCGATTTGCACCAGCAGCTCTTTGTATTCATCCAGCAGTTTTTCGTGCTCAAGACCGGTCAGTTTCTGCAGACGCAGATCCAGAATGGCCTGGGCTTGTTGCTCAGTCAGGAAGTATTTTCCATCATGAATACCAAACTGCGGCTCCAGCCATTCAGGACGGGCTGCATCGTCACCCGCACTTGCCAGCATTGCTGACACGTTGCCCAGATCCCATGAACGCGCGACCAGGCCAGCTTTCGCTTCAGCCGGCGTCGGTGCCGCACGGATCAGTTCAATGATTGGATCGATGTTCGCCAGCGCGATAGCCAGTGCTTCGAGGATATGAGCACGGTCGCGGGCTTTACGCAGTTCGAAAATGGTACGACGCGTCACCACTTCACGGCGGTGGCGGACGAACGCTGACAGAATTTCTTTCAGACCGAGAATCTTCGGCTGACCCTGGTGCAGTGCCACCATGTTGATGCCGAAAGACGTCTGCAGTTGCGTCAGGGAATACAGGTTGTTCAGAACCACTTCACCGACAGCATCGCGTTTAATTTCAATCACGATACGCATGCCGTCTTTATCAGACTCATCGCGCAGCGCACTGATACCTTCGACGCGTTTTTCTTTCACCAGCTCGGCGATCTTTTCGATCAGACGGGCTTTGTTCACCTGATACGGGATCTCGTGAACAATGATGGTTTCGCGACCAGTTTTCGCATCGGCTTCTACTTCAGCACGGGCACGGATATAAATTTTGCCACGGCCGGTACGGTAAGCTTCTTCGATACCACGGCGACCGTTGATGATCGCAGCCGTCGGGAAGTCTGGCCCCGGGATGTGTTCCATCAGCCCTTCAATGCTGATGTTTTCATCTTCAATATACGCCAGACAGCCGTTGATCACCTCGGTGAGGTTATGCGGCGGAATGTTGGTTGCCATACCGACAGCGATACCCGACGAGCCGTTAACCAGCAGGTTGGGAATGCGCGTTGGCATAACAGAAGGAATTTGTTCTGTGCCGTCATAGTTTGGCACGAAATCGACAGTTTCTTTTTCTAAATCTGCCAGCAATTCGTGTGCAATTTTTGACATGCGGATTTCGGTATAACGCATGGCTGCTGCGGAGTCGCCATCCACTGACCCGAAGTTACCCTGCCCGTCCACCAGCATATAGCGAAGTGAGAAAGGCTGAGCCATACGAACGATGGTGTCATAAACCGCGGTATCACCGTGTGGGTGATATTTACCGATAACGTCACCGACCACACGGGCCGATTTTTTATAGGCTTTATTCCAGTCGTTACCGAGGACATTCATTGCGAAAAGTACGCGGCGGTGCACCGGTTTCAAACCATCGCGCACATCTGGTAACGCACGTCCGACAATAACGGACATCGCATAATCCAAATAAGAGTTTTTAAGCTCTTCTTCGATGTTAATCGGTGTGATTTCTCTGGCAAGGTCGCTCATGGAGCTGCTATCCCTCTACTGATTATTCATGGCCGCTGCCCACGTAGGCATATATAGCGCAAAGGTGTAAAACTATACCACAAACCAGCCAAACGTGGAAAACAACCGCCCCCTTTTGCCGACTATTATCCAACGCGTTTCAAACCTTTGCACGCAGGGCTTCATTTCGTATAAACATTAACCAAAACGACAAAACTGAGCCAAAGCAGATGGAATATGTATAATCCGCTAATCAAGTTATAAGGAGTTCATCACGCTCATGACAACCACACCCTCCGCAACACCGCAAAACATCGACCATGAAGAAATCGCCAAGTTTGAGGCCGTCGCCTCGCGCTGGTGGGATCTGGAAGGCGAATTCAAACCGCTGCATCGCATCAATCCGCTGCGTCTGAACTACATTCTCGAACGCGCCGATGGCCTGTTTGGAAAAAATGTTCTCGATGTCGGCTGCGGTGGCGGCATTTTGAGTGAAAGCATGGCAGTGGCGGGGGCGACAGTCACCGGACTGGACATGGGCGGCGAACCCTTGCAGGTAGCACGTTTGCATGCGCTGGAAAGCGGCGTGAAGGTGGAGTACGTGCAGGAAACCGTGGAAGCGCACGCCGACGCGCATCCGCAGCAATATGACGTGGTGACTTGCATGGAAATGCTGGAACACGTACCGGATCCGGCTTCTGTCGTTGCCGCCTGCGCGCGTCTGGTGAAACCTGGCGGCCATGTGTTCTTTTCCACCATCAACCGCAACAATAAAGCCTGGCTGATGGCTATTTTCGGCGCTGAATATGTGCTGAAAATGGTGCCGAAAGGCACGCACGACATCAAAAAATTCATCAAACCGTCTGAACTGCTGGGCATGATTGACCGCACATCGCTGTTTGAGCGTCACATTATGGGACTGCACTACAACCCGCTGACCGACCATTTCAAACTCGGGCCAAATGTTGATGTGAACTACATGATCCACACCCAGGCGCTGTAATATTCTGACCGCAAAAAAGGGTACAGCCTGCGCTGCACCCTTTTAATTTCACGGCTAACCGACTGACTTACCAGCGAATACTCACCCCAACTGACGCTTCGGTTTGCGAAAAATCATCTGACCCTTCTTGCTGTCCAACCTTGCCCCAGAGCGTGGTATTTTCGCCCAAATTACCACTGATCCCGGTACTCAGTTCCGCACTGTCTTTGGCGGTGTTATCGGTGAAATTCACGCCATCCACATTCAGGGAAGTTTCCGCGCTGTTATGGCGGTAATTCGCCTCTACAAAAGGTCTGAGATGCAGCGTCGGCGACGGATGAATATCCCATTCACTGCGCAAACCTAAGCGCGTCTGAACGTTATTATCCCCCTGTTGTGCCACTTTCGACTGATTCGACGCGGTAAAATCTTTCTGCTTCACGCCCTGATAAATCACCTGCGCCTGGGGTTGCACAGTCCAGTTCCACTGGTTTCCCTGCATCAGGGTAAAACGGTAACCACCTTCCAGTGAGGCGGAAAGGCCGGAAGAGTGATAATTATCATCACCTGTACCGTCTTCACTGACGCTGTTATCAAACCAGGCATATTGCATCCAGCTGTCGAGATACGCGCCCTGATGATCCTGTGCGTTCTGATACCAGGAAGCGGTCAGTCCGACGGCGTATCCCTGACTGTCATTATCTGATTTGCGCCCGGTCAGTACGCTGGTGCTATCGCCGTGGCTGTTACTGTAACCGCCCACCACACCCGCCAGGATTTCCCCGTCACCTGCGTTATTGCGCAGGAAATTGCTGCTGATCTGAACCACTGACGTGTCATTGTGACTGTCAATCTGGCTGGCAAAGGTTGAGCTGTCGCGCGATGAATCCACCCGCAGCTTAATATTGTCATGACCGGCACCGGCATGATCCTGCGCCGTCATACTGAAAGCATTATTGGCGATGCGCAGGTTGCTCATATAGCCGCCCATTTTAGGGTTCAGCACCGGTGTAAAATCTTCCCCGCCAGAGGCTGGCACAGGTTGCGGCTGCGGTTGAACATCGGGATCCGGCTGAGGGGCAGGTTCGGGATCAGGTTGCGGCTGGACGTCAGGATCGGGCTGAGGTTCCGGTTGAGGCTCCGGCGTCACCACCTGCGAGCGCAGATACCAGTCCTGATTATCCTGCACCAGAGAATAGTCGTAGGCACCCATATTGATATATTGCTGACCACCGGCCAGATGGAAATCTGCCGCGTTCTGGAAGCTTTGCGGGTCGGCAACAAAATCGACAACTTTGATGCCGGTTTGCGTCGCCTGCCCGATGCCGCTGACCGGCACAACCGCCAGAGCGGTATCACCGGAAGTATTGCCGTTAAGAATCAGCTGGTCGGTCGCCGAGGTATCACCATTCATTTCAGTTTCCAGCACCAGCGTGCCGCCGCCGGTGTAATCACCGTTGACCGTCAGCGTATCCCCGGCCTTGCCATTCTCCAGACTGGCGGTTCCTGCGCTGTTATCAAGGCTGCCGTTGACCGTCACACCGGCTAAATAGGTCAATGCATCCAGGGAAAGGTTCGTGTTCAGCGTGCCTTTAAGCGCCATACCGGACGTAGCATTCACCAGCGTGCCGCCCGTGCCGGTAAACAGGCTGGCATCCAGCGCCGAGGAAGTGTCCTGATTTGTCAGGACCAGCTGAGTGTTGTCGGAAATCAACAGTGTACCGGTGGAATCCGCATCGATGCTGCGCACCTGCTGATCCATGCCGGTGGCAAACGTGGCATTTTCGCCGACGTACAATGAAGAGGCGTCTGCGATGATGTTTTCCGCGCCTCCCTGCAAAGTACCCTGTTCGACCCGGACAGCGGAATGGCTGTTGCCCGAATCTTTCAGAATCAACGTACCGTTACCGGTTTTGGTGAACGTGCTGTCAACGTCTGCCTGCCCGCCGGTACTGTCAGCGGTTAAGCCGCCCCATTGCGTGGTCACGCCGTCGTCCACCTGCATCGTCCCTGAGGCCCGCATTTCAATATCTCGTGCCTTACCGGTTTGTGCTGATGTGGTATCAACCTGCCCGCTGGTATCGCCCGGCGCAGAAATCTCCAGCGTACTGGCCTGTGCCGGATCAGTAAAAATGACCTGACGGTTATAGGCTTCATCGCCCAACTGAGAGTTACCGGTGACCTGCAATGTCCCGGAAGCGATCTGCGTCGTGCCCAGATAAGTATTGTTATCCGCCAGCGTGACACGTCCGGCACCGGCATCAATCACCGTATACACGCCGCCATCAACGTGATAGTCGCTGCCCGTCCCCAGCGTCACCAGATCAGCATTACCGATTACCGTACCGCCGGACCCTGTAATCGTCAGGCCGTCGTTAGTCTGATTCGCTTCACCGTTGAAGGTGGACATGTCCGACAAATCCAGCACACCGCCGTCGAGCACAACAGACTGCGGATCGGCCTGCAATATCGCTAAATCTTCAGCATCGCCCTGAACGCTGAGTACAGCGTTTTGTTCCACCACAATGTCGCCATCCAGCCCCATAGACTGCGCGCCGGTCAGGGTGAAACTGCCATTTTCTGCCACGGTCAGGTCGCCTGCTCCGGTGGTTGTCCCCGCCATGTAGCCGCTGTTAACAATGACATTACCGCCAGCATCAATATTCAATGTGCTGTTCTCATGCCCCATAAAGGCATTTTTAAAGGTTTGCTGCGTGCTGCCAACATTCAGTATTGCCGTGTCATTCACATAATTATCGTTACCTAACACAATACCGTGACAGGTATCTGCCGCAGCCTGACAGTTGGTGTCGCCGACATTGATCAGCGTGTCATCACGTCCCAGCGTGACCGTGCCCTCTAAAATGTCGAATACGCCGGTAAAACCGCTGTTATCAGCATTAAGTACCAGTTCACCAGCACCGCGTTTGAAAATCGCGCCATAACCGGCGATCGAGTCATAAGCGCCGTCGTTGGCGGTATTACCGATGATCAGCGTTTTATCTGCAGCAATATCAAAATCGGCTTCGCTGTGGCCGAGATACATGAACCCGCCGCCAGCGGCATCGGGAGCATCGCCATAATTGCCAGCGACGTTATCGTGGTAATAGGCAACACCATCATTTTCTTGATAGTTTTCATCAATGTTGATGTTGATCAGGAATGGCGTAGACGCGCTGCTGGTGTAGATTGCGCCTCCCTGTCCTTCGGCCTGATTGCCGGTGAATTCGCTGTTAGTGATAAACATGCTGCCGTGGGAGTCAGACGTATTGTCCGTGGCATCAATCGCACCACCGCTACCATTACCTGAACTGGCACTTTTGTTGGTTTTTGCCTGATTATCCTCAAATAAAACATTTGTCAGCTGGACTTTATTATTAAGAGAATAAATAGCGCCGCCTTTCCCCTCACTGGAAATATTCCCTGAAAACACGGCATTAGTAATGGCAAGATCAGTATCACCTTCATCATTGGTGCCATTCATATATATTGCGCCGCCGTAATCATGGGCGACGTTATCAATGAACAGGGTATTTTCTAAGTATACCGTCGAGTTTTCTTTCGCAAAGATCGCGCCACCGTTTCCCGAACTGCTGTTTCCGGTAAATACGCTGTAACCGGTGGTGCTCTCAGGAATAATCTCCAGTGTGGTGCTGTTTCCCAGGTGGAAAGCACCGCCCGAGGAGCCTGAACCGTTCAGGCCGGAGAACTGCATCTCAGCGCCATCAGCCACGGTATAGGTATTGAGGGTTTTATTTTCAAGCGTGGTGGCCGTGGCGTTGCAACTTTCAGTAATTTGCAATCCTGAACAGGCCGGGAGAGTTTCTGCGTAAACCATCGCTGAAAAAGGCAATAAATTAAATGCCAAAAACAAACACGCCGTGATTTTATTGAAGACCATTGAAATTCTAATCCCGCACCTGATGAAAGAGGAGCGAAAGTAATATGCACAGTGCCGGGAGACCACTTAATGATAAATTTAGAATATATAAACAACATCATTCATTCATCATATGTATTTATAATAAGGCTCATTTTTCTCAAAAACGCACTTTTCAGAAAGTGAACAAAAACCTGCTAGCAAGGTTGCCCCGGAGCGGCTTAACGGCTGTACGGCGACGCCAAATCGTCATCGGTTGCAAGTCATTTTTTCCGCTAATCCAGTAGAATTTACGTTAAGAGACGGGGTATGCCGGGGTTAAAACCTTAGTTTTTAGGACGTTGGTTGGCGTGAACACCGCAACATGATTTTTTAGAATAGTTATCCAGATCAATATAGCGTTTTTTTCTAACGTTTAATAAACCGGCAGTTGATCACCTTTCATAAAAATATAAGAAAATCGTATCTGAGATATTGACAGGTTTGTCGCGCCAGCAATGACGGACTTCTCAGGCTTGACGTCAAAATTTCTCCCCAACTTATCCACAAATCTGCCCGTTTTGTTCACTTGCAAAAGGGACATTCAATCACTATCTTGTCATCAGAAAATAACAAACCCACAATATATTGTGTTTATATCCTGACCAGCACACTAGGAACCTCTTGTGCTGCCGCGCATGTTTTACGCGGTCAGGTCAGACCCTTTATAAACCTTTAAGGTATCGCACCCAATGAACCAAAGTCTGCTTGTTACTAAACGTGATGGCCGCACAGAACGCATCAACCTTGATAAAATCCACCGTGTCATTGACTGGGCAGCGGAAGGTCTTCAAAACGTATCAGTTTCTCAAGTAGAACTCCGTTCACACATCCAGTTCTATGACGGCATCAAAACCGCTGATATTCACGAAACCATCATCAAAGCGGCGGCTGATCTGATCTCTAAAGATGCACCGGATTACCAATATCTGGCCGCGCGTCTGGCGATCTTCCACCTGCGTAAAAAAGCCTACGGCCAGTTTGAACCACCAAAACTGATCGACCAGGTGACCCGCATGGTTGAAATGGGTAAATACGACAAACATCTGCTGGAAGACTACACGGCTGAAGAGTTCGAGCAGATGGACAGTTTTATTGACCACTGGCGCGACATGAATTTCTCTTACGCTGCGGTTAAGCAACTGGAAGGGAAATATCTGGCACAGAACCGTGTGACCGGCGATATCTACGAAAGCGCTCAGTTCCTCTACATTCTGGTCGCGGCCTGCCTGTTCTCCGGCTACCCGCGCGAAACCCGTCTGGATTACATCAAACGTTTCTACGACGCGATTTCAACCTTCAAAATTTCCCTGCCTACGCCAATTATGTCCGGCGTGCGCACTCCGACCCGTCAGTTCAGCTCATGCGTGCTGATCGAATGTGGCGACAGTCTGGATTCCATTAACGCGACCTCCAGCGCCATCGTGAAATACGTTTCACAACGCGCCGGTATCGGCATCAACGCCGGTCGCATCCGTGCGCTGGGCAGCCCGATCCGTGGCGGCGAAGCGTTCCACACCGGTTGTATCCCGTTCTACAAACATTTCCAGACTGCGGTGAAATCCTGTTCTCAGGGCGGTGTTCGTGGCGGCGCAGCGACACTCTTCTACCCGATGTGGCATCTGGAAGTCGAAAGCCTGCTGGTACTGAAAAACAACCGTGGTGTTGAAGGCAACCGCGTCCGTCATATGGACTACGGCGTGCAGATCAACAAACTGATGTATCAGCGTCTGGTGAAAGGCGGTGACATTACCCTGTTCAGCCCGTCTGACGTACCTGGCCTGTACGATGCATTCTTTGCCGATCAGGACGAGTTCGAGCGTCTGTACGAGAAGTACGAGCAGGATGCCAGCATCCGTAAGCAGAAAGTGAAAGCGGTGGAACTGTTCTCCCTGATGATGCAGGAACGCGCCTCTACAGGCCGTATCTACATTCAGCATGTTGACCACTGCAACACCCACAGCCCGTTTGATCCGGCTATCGCGCCTGTTCGCCAGTCCAACCTGTGTCTGGAAATTGCGCTACCAACCAAACCGCTGGATGACGTTAATGACGAAAACGGCGAAATCGCGCTGTGTACGCTGTCTGCTTTCAACCTCGGTGCGATCGAAAGCCTCGACGATCTGGAAGAACTGGCTGTTCTGGCAGTTCGCGCTCTGGACGCCCTGCTCGATTATCAGGATTACCCGATCAAAGCCGCAAAACGCGGTGCGATGGGCCGACGTACGCTGGGTATCGGCGTGATTAACTACGCGTATTATCTGGCGAAAAACGGTGTGCGTTATTCCGACGGCAGCGCAAACAATCTTACGCACAAAACGTTCGAAGCCATTCAGTATTACCTGCTGAAAGCCTCCAACGAACTGGCGAAAGAACAAGGCGCGTGCCAGTGGTTCAACGAAACCACCTATTCACAAGGCATCATGCCGGTGGATACCTACAAGAAAGATCTGGATGCTATCTGCAACGAACCGCTGCATCTGGACTGGGATACGCTGCGTGAAAACATCAAAACATACGGCCTGCGTAACTCCACGCTGTCCGCGCTGATGCCGTCCGAGACCTCTTCGCAGATCTCCAACGCTACCAACGGTATCGAGCCACCTCGCGGCCACATCAGTATCAAAGCGTCGAAAGACGGGATTCTGCGTCAGGTTGTGCCGGAGTACGAGCGTCTGAAAGATCAGTACGAACTGCTGTGGGATATGCCGAACAACGACGGCTACCTGCAACTGGTTGGCGTAATGCAGAAATTCATCGACCAGGCGATTTCGTCAAACACCAACTACGACCCGTCGCGCTTCCCGAACAGCAAAGTGCCAATGAAACAGTTGTTGAAAGACTTGCTGACCGCCTACAAATTTGGCGTGAAAACGCTGTACTATCAGAACACCCGTGACGGTGCTGATGATGTACAGGAAGACATGAAAGCCGATGTGGCTGATGACTGTGAAAGCGGCGCCTGCAAAATCTAATCTTTTGTTTTAACTAAGAATATTATTCAAAAC
This sequence comes from Rahnella sp. WP5, assembly GCF_000745615.1. Classification (NCBI taxonomy): domain Bacteria; kingdom Pseudomonadati; phylum Pseudomonadota; class Gammaproteobacteria; order Enterobacterales; family Yersiniaceae; genus Rahnella; species Rahnella sp. WP5. The sequence continues at coordinate 487,509 of NZ_KN050720.1, forward strand.
CCCCGTCAGGGGGTTTTTGCCGAGAATTTCGAGGAAGTTATGGCCTACAGTACTTTTTCCCAGAATAAAAACGATCAGCTTCTTGAGCCAATGTTCTTTGGTCAGTCGGTTAACGTTGCCCGTTTCGACCAGCAGAAGCATGAAATTTTTGAAAAACTGATCGAAAAGCAACTGTCCTTCTTCTGGCGTCCGGAAGAGATTGATGTTTCCCGCGACCGTATCGATTTTCAGGCGTTGCCGGATCACGAGAAACACATTTTCCTGAGCAACCTGAAATACCAGACGCTGCTGGATTCCATTCAGGGCCGCAGCCCGAACGTCGCGCTGTTACCGCTGATTTCTATTCCTGAGCTGGAAACCTGGGTCGAAACCTGGGCGTTTTCGGAAACTATTCACTCGCGCTCTTACACGCATATTATCCGTAACATCGTGAATGATCCGGCGATTGTGTTTGACGATATCGTGACCAATGAAGAAATCCTCAAGCGCGCGAAAGACATCTCCGGTTACTACGACACGCTGATTGAAATGACCAGCTACTACCATCTGCTGGGCGAGGGCACGCATCAGGTCAACGGCAAAACCGTTGTAGTTAACCTGCGTGAACTTAAGAAGAAACTCTACATCTGTCTGATGAGCGTCAACGCGCTGGAAGCCGTACGTTTCTACGTCAGCTTTGCCTGTTCATTTGCCTTCGCTGAACGTGAACTGATGGAAGGCAACGCGAAAATCATCAAGATGATCGCCCGTGACGAAGCGCTGCATCTGACCGGCACTCAGCACGCGCTGAACCTGCTGCGTTCAGGTCAGGACGACCCTGAAATGGCAGAAATCGCGCTGGAATGTCAGCAGGAGTGCCATGACCTGTTCGTGCTGGCGGCACAGCAGGAAAAGGACTGGGCAGAATACCTGTTCAAAGACGGTTCGATGATCGGCCTGAACAAAGACATTCTGTGTCAGTACGTCGAATACATCACCAATATCCGTATGCAGGCTGTCGGGCTGGACGCTCCGTTCAAAACCCGCTCGAACCCGATCCCGTGGATCAACGCCTGGCTGGTGTCTGATAACGTGCAGGTTGCGCCACAGGAAGTGGAAGTCAGCTCCTATCTGGTAGGTCAGATTGATTCTGAAGTTCACGCCGATGACCTGAGTGATTTCGAGCTTTAAATGGCCGACAGAACCATCACACTTTCAGCAAACGGACAGCAACTGGCGTGTAAGTCAGAGCACCGGAATTTGCTGGAGGTGTTTGAACATCATCAGGTTGAAGTGGAATACCAGTGTCGCGAAGGTTATTGCGGATCGTGCCGGATGCGGTTGATTAACGGTGAGGTCGCCTACAGCGAGAAACCCCTGGCCTTTATCTCAGACGGCGAGATTTTACCGTGTTGTTGCATGCCGGTTGGGGATATTGAGATCGCGTTTTAGACTTTACTCCTCCCCCTGCGAAGGGGGAGGACGGGAGGGGGTTTTAAGGGCTAACATCTCATCAAAGCCAACCTCAACTCTTTGATTTCGCTTTAATACCCCACCCCAGCCCTCCCCTTCGCAGGGGAGGGAGCTAAAGCTAAACCTTCTCAACCCGATCCAACCACGGGTAATCCGCCACCGGCTCCCAGCCATTCAGATAGCGCCGCAGCATATCCATCGCCACCATCGCCATGGTCTCCTGACGTAATGCCAGTCCGTGACGCGTGGCGGTATAGCGGATTGTCAGGCCGCTGGTGCCGGTTGGGGTATGCAGTGCCAGACTTAATTCTGCACCTGACAGCGCACCCACAGCCAGCGCCAGTTGTGCGCCGGTGGTTTCGGCCAACGTCTGCGCACGCGCCAGTAAGCCTTCGAGGGATTTTTCAGGTGAAGGTTCGTCGCCTTGCGGCAATAACTCGCCGTTGACCAGCGGAACGCCGGCGCTTTGCAGACGCCAGTTCAGCAGGCCGCCGGTGAAACTTTCACTGACCGCCAGACGTAAATCCTGCGCCAGCAGGCGTTCTGCCAGACGATCCGGCAGGCTACCCAGCCCTTCAAAAATCGTGCTCTCCCCTGCGACTTCACGCACGCGTTCAAACGCTTTGTGCATTGCAGCCTCCTGAGAGCGCGGGCCGGTGACTTTCAGCTCGATAATCGGCGATGACGAACGGTAACCCATCACCACGCCTTCCGGCAGCTCAAGTTGATCCAACTCGGTGGCAAGGTCACTTTCACCACGTCCGAACGTGGTCAGACGTAAACATAACGGGGCTTCCAGCGCCGGAAATTGTTTGTGCAGACGTGGAACGATTTGTTGTTCCACCATCACTTTAAATTCGGACGGTACACCGGGCGTGAAGAAAATCTGACAGCGGTTGAGCTTCACGCTGAAGCCGCAGGCGGTGCCCACCGGATTATCCAGCAGCTCGGCATTGGCCGGGATTTGTGCCTGTTTGCGGTTGGATTCGGCCATCGGACGGCCACGTTCATTGAAGAACGCCTGCATGGTTTCAATCCAGCCAGCATCTTCCACCAGTTCCACATCACAGGCTTTAGCCGCCGCCAGCGCACTTAAATCATCGGTCGTTGGCCCCAGGCCGCCGTTCACGATAAGCACATCAGCGATGTGGCTGCGTTCTTTGAGAACAGCCACCAGCGCGTCCAGACTGTCGCCCACGGTTTCACGACTGGTCATCGGTAAACCTTGCTCAAACAGATAATTCGCCAGCCATGCCGAATTGGTATCCACAATCTGGCCGTGCAGCACTTCATCACCCGTACTCAGCATCTCAACCCTAAGCATCCCGTTCTCCTTCTGTCTTTTTGTTACTCCACTGTAGAAAGGCTGGGACAGAAAAACAATCTCCGTTCGGCAGAAAACAAAAAGGCCCGCACGAATGCGAGCCTTCAGATTTTGCTTCAGACAAAATCAGAAATTAACAGCGCCACCTAAATACGCACCGTCTGCCACCACGTTATCGCGGTTGCCATCTTTGCCATCCATCGCCATGTAACGGTAACCCACGCTCACGGTAACCAGCGGGATGGCCGTCAGACGAATACCTGCGTTCGCTTCTTCATAGTTAGCAATGCCGCTGGACAGGGAATCCGGGGAATAATAATAGTCGCCGTACAGGGTGAACATTTTCGCGATTGGCAGTTGCAGACCACCGCCGACAGCCGCCGCGTAACCTTCGTCACCGTCTTTAGGATTGGTGTACAGGCCCTTACCGCCAACGGTCGCGATGAACGGACCCAACGGAATGTTGTATCCCAAACCCAAGCCTGCCACATCACCGTCGTCATCGTTATGGGTGTAATCACCGCTCAATGCCAGACCCGGAGATGTGGTGCCGAAGCCCACACCCAGATGCGTGTAATGCTCACCGACTTCACCATTGACACTGATTGCGCTGGCAGATGCCGCGACAAACATCAGACTGGCAGCGGCACCAGCGACAAGTAACTTTTTCATTATTTATCCTAAATAACAGTCAAACGACAATAAATCTTCCACGGGAAGTCTAAAGCAATTCACTCAGTCGTAACAACTTTTTGGAAAGTGAATGCATTCACCGGGGTTGTGAAAATTGTAAGAAACATCGTTTTCATTGATGAAATGAACGTTTCCCATCGAAATGATAACTCCCACCTATTTGCCTCTGATCAATATAGGGTTTATTTCTAATCGGTAGAGTTAATTTGACTTAAGTGAGGTTAAAGGACCCCCCCCAACGTTTTTACTTACATACACACGCAATTACCAGAAGGAATTTTTATGACCAAGAAAGGTTTAACCACCGCCGCTGGCGCGCCAGTCGTCGATAATAACAACGTGATTACCGCTGGCCGCCGTGGTCCGTTGCTTTTGCAGGATGTCTGGTTTCTTGAGAAATTAGCGCATTTCGACCGCGAAGTGATCCCGGAGCGTCGTATGCACGCTAAAGGCTCCGGCGCTTATGGTACTTTCACCGTGACGCACGATATTACCGCCTTCACCCGCGCGAAGATCTTCTCCGCAATCGGCAAACAAACTGACATGTTTATCCGTTTCTCGACGGTTGCCGGTGAACGCGGTGCAGCGGATGCCGAACGTGATATTCGCGGTTTCTCGATGAAGTTCTACACCGAAGAAGGAAACTGGGATTTAGTCGGCAATAATACGCCGGTGTTTTATCTGCGTGACCCGCTGAAATTCCCGGATCTGAACCACGTCGTCAAACGTGACCCGCGCACTAACCTGCGTAATCCGGCCTACAAATGGGACTTCTTCTCTCATCTTCCGGAAGCCCTGCATCAGCTGACCATTGATGTCAGCGACCGTGGTCTGCCAACGTCTTACCGTCATATCCACGGTTTCGGCAGCCATACCTTCAGCTTTATCAATACTGAAAATGAACGCTTCTGGGTGAAATTCCACTTCCGCTGCCAGCAGGGTATTGAAAACCTGATGGACGATGAAGCCGAAAAACTGGTGGGCACCGACCGCGAGAGTTCGCAGCGTGATTTGTATGAAGCGATTGAACGCGGCGATTTCCCGCGCTGGAAACTGTTTGTGCAAATCATGCCGGAAGCGGACGCGGCAAAACTGCCGTACAACCCGTTTGACCTGACCAAAGTCTGGCTGCACAGCGATTATCCGCTGATTGAAGTGGGTGAATTCGAACTGAACCGCAATCCGGAAAACTACTTTGCCGAAGTAGAACAAGTCGCCATGAGCCCGGCCAATGTAGTACCTGGCATCGGTTTCTCACCTGACCGTATGCTGCAGGGGCGTCTGTTCTCTTACGGCGATGCGCACCGTTACCGTCTGGGCGTAAATCATCATCAGATCCCGGTCAACGCGCCAAAATGCCCGTTCCATAATTATCACCGTGACGGCGCAATGCGTGTGGACGGTAACAGCGGCAACGGTGTGACTTACGAACCCAACAGCGCGGGCTTGTTCCAGCAACAGCCCGATTTCAGCGAACCGCCACTGAGTATTGAAGGCGCGGCAGACCACTGGAATCACCGGGAAGATGATGATTACTTCACTCAGCCACGATTGCTATTCAACCTGCTGTCTGAGGCTGAGCATCAGCGTATGTTTGCACGCATTGCCGGTGAGCTGAAACATGCTTCGCCGGAAACACAGGCACGCCAACTGGCACTGTTCTATAAAGTCGATCCGGCTTATGGCGCAGGGGTTGAGAAAGCACTGAAAGACTGACTTTTTACCATCAGAAATCATAAAGGCCGCATTATGCGGCCTTTATTGTTTATTCCGGGCTATTGTTTTACGAAAGCATTTCTACCCATTGCCGGACGCTCGCCCGCGAGATTTTAATCCCCCCCTGCGACAAAGCCCCGGGCAGCGGATGATAGGCCACCGGCAACTGGAAACGCGGGATCTTATCGCTCAGCCAGCGATTGAGTTCCTCATACACCAGCCCGGCTTGTGCTTCGAGCACGGCGACCGGACGCTGACCAAATTGCTCATCTTCCACCGGAACCACAAATGCCTGCGAAACCTGCGGGTGGCTGACCAGTACTCTCTCGATATCTTCAGGTTGGATCCCTTCTCCGCCGCTGAAAAACAAATTATCCATCCGCCCGGCCACCTGCAGTTCATCGTCAATCCACGTGCCACGGTCGCGGGTATGCAACCACCCTTGCGCATCAGTCACCGGTGATAGCTGACCGTTTTTCCAGTAACCACTGGCCATACTGTCGGTACGGATCAGGATCTCCTGGTCAACGATTTTGACTTCCTTCCCCGCCAATACCTGACCGACACCGGCGCTGCCATCGGCTCGTTTCGCCGTCACAGTGGACGCAGTTTCCGTCAGCCCATATCCGCACCAGCAGCGTATTCCTGCTCTTTCTGCCTGTTCAGTCAGCGCCAGAGGAATTTGCGCCCCACCAAGCAAAACGTCTGTCAGCTTTTCAGGCACCGGCGTGCCTTGCAGCAGACGCCAGAGTTGCGTCGGTACCAGCGAAGCGTGGCTGCATTCTGCCAGCGCTGCATCGAGCGGTTGGTCTTCGGACAGCATCAGCGTAGCGCCAGCCAGCAGCCAGCGCCAGACGATGCCTTGCCCGGAAACATGAAACAGTGGCAGAGAAAGTAACCAGCTATCATTACGGGTGAAAGGGATCAGGTTCAACACACCCGCAGCACTTGCAAGATGGGCGGCAACCGTATGTGCTGCGGCTTTCGGTAAACCGCTGGAACCCGATGTCAGCGTCAGTGTGGCAATACGCTGCGGTTGCCATCCGGCAGAACTGAGCCAACAGGCATTCTGCATGGTCAGTGCGGGAATATTCAGCGGCAGTTCCGGCTCCGCCAGATCCAGTACAAAAGCGATATCGAGTTGCGAAAGCAGTTCATCACATAATGCCCAAGGCAGTTGCGGATTAAGCGGTAACAGGCGCGCGCCGGTTTGTAATAACGCCAGATAGCTGAGTACGGCATCAAGGGTGTTTTTACTGCGCAAAACCACACCCGCGCCTTCGCCCACACCCTGCGCAATAAAACCGGCTGCCAGCGTGTCGATGCGGTGCTGTAAATCACGCCAGCACCAGGTGATATCTCCCGCTTTCAGCGCTACGGCAAAAGGTGAAAGGTTTGCCCTTTCGCGCCATGGCCAGTCGTTGATCATTTGCTCTGCCACACAATCTCCAGATCAGACACATCCGTTAGCGGTAATTCAGAGCCCGGCCAGCGACGGATCAGCTGCGTCCGCATGAGATCCAGCGTATCCAGCCCCGGAATGGCGTCCGGCGTCAGCCATTGGGCAATGCGCGCCAGTTGTGTCAGCCCGAGACTCGACTCGATGGAGGAACTGATCACAGCTTCCAGCCCTGCGGCATGTGCCTGCGCGATCAGCTGACGGCAACGCATCAGACTGCCGGTCAGCGTGGGTTTGATGATGATCGCCGCCAGCCCGGGCTCGGCCTTCACGGTAAAACCGGTTTCGCGCACGCTTTCATCCCAGGCGATCGCAATACCGGTCAGACGGGCGAAATCGCGGGACTGCTCGCGGGTCAGGCACGGTTCTTCGATAAACGCGATGCGTGAACGCAGTTCGGGCGCCACATGACGGGCAAACCCTTCGGCTTTGACCGGCGTCCAGCTGCGGTTGGCATCAAGGCGCAAATGCAGTTCCGGCAAGGCTTCCAGCAACATACTGACATTCAGACCATCGCCGACGGATTCGTACAATCCCACTTTCACCTTAGCCACTTTCCTGCCGCGAAAATCGCCCGGCAGCGCACCCAGACGCGCATAAAGCTCATTCGGATCGCCATGACACAGCGGCGCACAGCGCGTGCTCAGCACTTCGGGCAATTCGCCGCGTAATTCGGCGTCCGCACAACTCAGCCCGAAAGCCACCGAAGGTAAAGCACTGAACGCAGAGGCAACGGCAGCCAGCGAGGCTCCCTGCACCCACTGGCTCAGGCCATGCTGAACGGCATCCTGCGCCTGAGACACATCTTCCACACTAAAACCGGGCAGCGGCGCAACCTCGCCCCAACCCGTTGCTTCGTCCTGCCACAGTGACACCAAAAAACCGTCGCGGGTTTTCAGGCGCTGATTGCGCAGCACCACCCCAGCCTCCATCGGCACGCTGTACCGGTACACCGTGGCGCGACGCATTATGGATTACGCTTAAATTTGCTGAAGTCCGGCTGGCGTTTTTCATTAAACGCGTTGCGACCTTCCTGACCTTCATCGGTCATGTAGAACAACATTGTGGCGTTCCCCGCCAGTTCCTGAAGCCCTGCCTGACCGTCGCAATCGGCGTTCAGTGCGGCTTTCAGGCAACGCAGTGCCATCGGACTGTTTTCCAGCATTTCACGACACCAGCGCACGGTTTCTTTTTCCAGATCAGCCAGAGGAACTACGGTGTTGACCAGCCCCATATCCAGCGCCGCTTTGGCATCGTACTGACGGCACAGGAACCAGATTTCACGGGCCTTTTTCTGACCGACGATACGCGCCATATAGGATGCGCCCCAGCCGCCGTCGAAAGAACCAACTTTCGGGCCGGTCTGCCCGAAGATGGCGTTATCTGCCGCAATGGTCAGGTCACACATCATATGCAGAACATGACCGCCGCCAATGGAATAACCAGCAACCATCGCCACGACTGGTTTCGGACAGGTACGGATCTGGCGCTGGAAATCCAGCACGTTGAGATGATGCACACCGCTGTCATCCTGATAACCACCGTAATCGCCACGCACTTTCTGATCGCCGCCCGCACAGAAGGCTTTTTCGCCTTCACCGGTCAGCACGATCACGCCGATGCCTTCGTCGTTACGGGCATCGTCGAGTGCGCGGATCATTTCTTTGACGGTCAGCGGACGAAACGCATTGCGAACCTGCGGACGGTTGATGGTGATTTTAGCGATGCCGTCGGTAGATTTGTGGTAACGAATATCTTCAAACTCGCCGGTACAATCACGCCATTCGACTGGCGCGTACAGTTCTTTTTCATCAGGATAAATCATGTTCAACTTCCTTTAAGACAGGTGAAGTAATAAATGCCAGCGCCTGACGGGCAAACTCCGCCGGGTTATCACGGTGGGCGTTATGCCCGGCATTAGCGACAGTGCGTAGCCCGAAACCGGATTGCTGCGCAAGATGAATAAATTTGGCGTCCTGACTGCCACACAACCACACAACCGGCAGGGAAAGCCGCAGCAATTGTGCGCGTAAATCAGGCTGTACCGAAAGCGACGTGGCCGCCAGCATGGCAGAGACAGTGTGCGGGTTGTTGTTCTCACGCAGCACGATCATTTGCTGGCGTTGCGCATCGGTCAGGCTGGAAAACACCGGCTGGCGATACCAGCTTTCCAGCGCCTGTTTCCACGGTACTTGCAAAAAGCGAGCCGCCCATTGTTGATCATGATGGCGGCGTTGTGCGCGTTCAGCCTGACAGGTCAGCCCCGGATGTGCGCCTTCCACCAGCAGCCCCTGCAATCCACTACGATCACCCTGACAAGCGTGATACAGACTGATGCGCCCCCCCAGCGAGTAGCCGATCAGCCAGTACGCAGTGACGTTGTTTTCGTGCAAGGTATCGGTTAACAGCTGGCTGACATCCGCAAATCCGGCAGCGGTCAGCGACGCGGAACGACCATGTCCCGGTAAATCCACAAACAGACAAGGCCAGCCTTCAAGCGCAGGAAGTAAGGGTTGCCAGTCATCTGCACTGCCCAGCAGGCCGTGGAGAAACACCAGCCACGGACGATCTTTAACCTCTGGGTTGAGTGTGTGACAGGCCAGCGTCATGATGCGCTCATCTCCTTCACCAGCGAACGCAGGCATTCTGCCCCTTCTGTCTCACTGACTTTCAACTCGATCAGTTTCACGCCACCATGCTGCCAGCATTGTCTGACGGCATGATGAAGCTCAGACAACGATGCCGGACAGGCATAATCCAGACCAAACATCGCTGCCGCATGGCTGAAGCTGACGTTCTGCGGCATGCAGTAAAAACGCTGCCGCTCGGCTTCGGGCGTTGGCAACAACGAGAAAATTTGTCCACCATTGTTATTCACCACAATAATCACCGTCGGCGCGGAACACTGACGCATCAGCGCCAGCGCGTTTAAATCATAAAGTGCAGAGATATCACCCAGCAGCACCAGCGTCGGTTTGCAGGTCGCACGCTGCACACCTGCGGCGGTGGACAGCAGCCCGTCAATACCGCTTGCCCCGCGATTGGCGAAAACAGGATAACCGGCGGGGAGTTGGGCAAAGGCATCCACCAGACGAACAATCAGACTGTTGCCGAGAAATAACTGGCCGTGCTCAGGTAATAAAGCCGGAAGCTGCCACGCTGCGGCGGCCTCGCCAAATACACCGTCGAGACGGATTTCAACCGCATGTAACGCCCGCTGCGAGCAATGCTCAAGGGCTTCTGCCCAGTCAGGCTGAGGCTGTGCCGGGTGAGCCTGTAACCATTCACTGACGCGGGCCTGTAGACGACGACCGCGATGCTGCGCCGGATCCTGACGGCCTGACAGCGGGTCAACCAGCCAGTATTCATCGGGTTGACAGGTCGCCTGCCATTGCAGCAGGCGCTTACCGGTCAGACCGCCACCGAACTGGATAACCAACTGGACGTGCGCCAGTATCGCCTGCGCCTGCGGCGATGCCAGCCACAAATCTGCGCAGGGAAGCGGATTGCCGGTTGATGCCTGCACATCACTGATCAACGGCCAGCCCAGTTGCGCCGCCCACTGTGCCACCTGTTCACTTTCGCAGGCAGAAAGACGGCCAGCGATAATGACACCGCGCTTTTGCCGCCAGGAAAACCAGTCCGGCTGCGCGATTGCAGGCAAAACCTGAGAATAACTCAGCCACGGCTGATGCCCCTGCCACCAGTCGCCCAGCGCCAGCAACCAGTCCTGATGCTCGCCGTTGTCCTCGCCATACAACGGTTCGGCGAACGGACAGTTAATGTGCACGGCACCGTGCGTCTGCTGCGCCAGCGTATTATCCAGCGCAGAAACCAGCCAGCGCGCACTGATTTCAGGCGCCGGACGCGGTAAATCCAGCGTCCCGACGGGGTGACTGGCAAACATGCCGGTCTGGCGGATAGCCTGATTCGCACCGCAATCGATGAGTTCCGGCGGACGATCAGCCGTGAGCAACACCAGCTTTTCGCCGGTCAGCCCGGCTTCGATCAGCGCCGGATATAAATTTGCCACCGCCGTGCCGGAGGTGACGATGATCGCCACCCGCTGCCCGCTGGCTTTTGCCAGCCCGAGAGCCAGATGGCCAAGGCCGCGTTCATCAAAATGGGTGTGGCAGATAAGGTGCGGATGCGCGGCGGCGGCAAGGGTCAGCGGTGTAGAGCGGGAACCGGGCGCGATGCACACATGCTGCACCTGATGTCGGGTTAACGCTTCGAGGATAAGCGTCGCCCAGCGGCGGTTAAAGACGGCAACAGACATGTTCAATTCACTCCGGCAAGGGGTTATCCGGCCTGAACGGCAGGCGTGTAATGCTCTTCCAACAAAGTGCGTAAACCAGCGGCTTTGTTTTCGATTTCCTGCCATTCCTGTGCAGCGTCAGAACCGGCGACAATCCCCGCGCCTGCGTAGAGTTCAAGATGATGTCCTTTCACCGTCGCCGAACGTAACGCGACGGTAAATTCACTTTGTTCAGCGCTGAGATACCCGGCGGAACCGGCATACCACTCGCGGTCAAAAGGCTCAAATTCGGCGATAAATTCACGCGCGGCCTGACGGGGTAATCCGGCCACTGCCGCGGTCGGTTGCAGACGTTGCAGACAAGCAGCGTCATCGGGGTCGGTCAGCTCACCGTGAATATTGCGGCGTAAATGCTGCACCTTGCGCAGACGTAAAATCTCCGCTGGCGTCACATCCAGCGAATGCGCCCCGCCCTGTAAGCGCTGGCAGATATCGTCGACGACCAGTAAATTTTCGCGTTGGTTTTTGCCATCGCTGAGCAGCCAGTCCCCCAGCGCCCGCGCTTCCCGGTCATCGGGATGATTGGCCACGGTTCCCGCCAGCGCTTCGGTATAGAGTTCGGTGTGATCACGCAGGAATAAACGTTCCGGGCTGGAGCCCAGAAACGCCTGTTGCGGGGTAAAAGCCAGCATGAAATGGTAACAGTGATGATTAACGTCGCGGCTGGCGGCAAGAAATGCGCAGGCATTCAGCGGCTGGCTGAGCGTTAAGGTGGTTTTTCGCGCCAGCACCACTTTGTCGAACTGATGCTGCTCAATACCCGACAGCGCGCGGTCTATCAACTGTTTCCACTGAGGCTCGTCCGGTAAATGATGATGTTGCAATACACGGGAAGCGATCGACGGTAAGGCGCGGCTGACGACCAGTGAACGTAAAAATAAGCGGGTGCGGCGTGCCTCATCGCGTAAAGAATGTGGGCTGAAAACGGTACACCGCAGCCAGTAACTGTTTCCCTGACGGCAAAGTTCGATGCGCGGAAGAAACAGTGCGTTGGCAGCTATTGCAGCTCCGTCAGCCCCGTTAAACGCATTCAACCCCCAGATATGCAAATCGGGTTCATCCTGGTGCTCGCGGATGAACGCCTGTGCCCGGGCGGTATCGCAAAATGAGTAGGCATCACCACAAACAGCGGCTTCTTCATTGCCATCACGATGTTGCCAGTAGAATTTCGGGTAGCAGGGTTGCGCAGACAACCATTCCAGCAGGCCGGTGTCAGGCTGTTTTTGCAGGGAATAACTGAACTGCCGGATCCCCGCTGCATCAGGCCATTCGCCTGCCAGCGTCGTATCAAGCTGCTCAATGATTGCTGATATTTGTTTCACCGCTACCTCAGGCCATACCGGATGTTTAGTGACGGGCAGAAATACCCTTCTGGATCAAAAAACGGGTTGGATCAATTACGGATGAATTATGCGGCGATACGAAAAATGAAAATATGCGACAGATCAAGCTGAAGTGAGTGCCATTAGCTAAGAAGGAGTATAGGCAGGGAGAAAGGAGTAAGCAAACCGGGAGAAACAAAACAGGAGCAGCACACGCTGCCCCTGTTCAGTCAGATTAGCGACGCAGAAGCAGGCCGACAACCAGACCTACGGCAGCACCGACACCCACACCATGCCATGGGTTTTCATGCACATAGTCGTCAGTTCTTTCCGCTACCAGACGGGCTTTCTTGCAGTAAGAGCGTGCAGCCGGGTCAATACGTGATTTGATGTCTTTCAGCGCATTTTCTGCGCGTGCTTTGACCTGAATGTACTTCTCATCCGCTTTGTCACCAGAGGACTTCAGTACTTCTTCCAGCGTTTCAGTCAGCATGCGTAAATCGTCGTCCAGCGAATTTTGCTGTGTCTCAAATTGGTCAGCCATGGTTATCTCCTTATGATGTGTTCGTGTAAAAGCATAGACTGCTTTTAACCCTAGCGTATATCAGGAGTAATTGCCTGAAGGATCCGCCCTAAACTGCAGAAAAACCGAGGAATTAAGAACCTTCTGACCCTTTCGTTTCAGTGAAAACCGCCCCTTTCCTGGCGTCGCTTTGCTGCTTTTCACGCTGTTTTGCCAGCCATAATCCGCTGTTTTTCATTGCATAACCGAATACCAGCCCGACCATCAAAGATACCACCACCTGACGCCAGTCACCTTGTGCGGCGAAGGTCGCGCAGGCACCAATAAAGGTACCCGGTACAAAGGCCAGCCACTGCTGACGCGCCTGAATACACATCAGGAATGCGACGATGCCGGTCAGCAGATAACCAAGAATGCTCCATTCCGGACGCATTGCGCTTCCCGCGATGATCACGACAGCCCAGAATACACCGCTGAGACAGGTCAGCGTGCTGATCAGCAATCCGCGTAATCCGCCCTGCGGACACGCAAAATATGCCGTGCATCCAAGAAAACCCGCCCAGCTTATCAGGCCAAAGCTAATCGCAACCCAGCCCCAGATGCCGGAGAGGATACCGGTGGTAATGGCGATCATCACTAAAACATTCATGGTGTGAACCTGTACTAATCTGAACAAGCGCGCAGTGTACGCATTGGCAGGAATAATGAAATGGGAGAGATCACAAAACCAATGTAATAATTTATTGAACGTACATATAAATGTGATTCATATCACATAAAACAATCAATACGATTAAAAAAGCCGCTCATGTGAGCGGCTTCGTCATGACTTAATGTTTTCTTAAAGCAGCGGTTGCGCCATCTGTACCAGCGAAATCAGCGGTTGTGGGAAGATACCCAGCAACAGCACCAGAATCGCGGAAATCAGTACCACCACACCACCCGCCGTGAGTGCCCAGTTGTTTGGCGTATCACGAACCAGCGTTTCCGGTGCGCTCAGATACAGGCTCACGGTGACACGCAGATAGTAGTAGAGACCAATCGCAGAACCGACAACCACAGCACCGGTCAGCCACCACAAATGCGCGGTCACACCGGTCGCAATCACGTAGAACTTACCGATAAAGCCGAGCGTCATCGGAATACCGGCCAGTGACAGCATCATCACGGTCATCACCGCAGACAGAATTGGCTTATGCCAGAACAGACCACGATAAGAGAACAGTGATTCAGCATCCGGCCCTTTGTACGGGCTGGACATCAGACTGACCACACCGAAAGCGCCGAGGCTACTGAACAGATAACCCGCCAGATATACGCCCACAGTTTCCATCGACAACTGGTGCGTTTGTACCGCAATCAGTGCCACCAGCAGATAACCCAGGTGCGCGATGGAGGAATAACCGAGCAGACGTTTGATGTTGCTCTGACTGATGGCCATCAGGTTACCCACCAGAATCGAGCAGAAGGCAATAATGCCCAGCACGATGCGGATGGATTCGCTGTCAGCTACCGGCGCATACAGGAACAAACGCATGACCACAGCAAAGATCGCGATCTTGCTGGCGGTTGCCAGGAAAGTCGAGACCGGTGCAGGTGCGCCCTGATACACATCTGGCGTCCACAGGTGGAACGGAACCAGCGACAGCTTGAAGCCCAGCCCCACAATCATCATGCCCAGACCGGCCATCAGCAGCGGCTGGTGCAGCATCACGCCGTCGCCCAGGTTTTTGCCCAGTGACGCAAAGGACAAATCACCGGACTGTGCGTACAGCAGCGCCATACCAAACAGCAGGAAGGATGATGCGGCAGCCGACAGCAGCATGTATTTGATGGCAGCTTCCAGCGAGCGTTTCTGGCGGTAGGCGTAACCAATCAGGCCGAACAATGGCAGGGAAATCAGTTCGATCCCGAGGAACATTGACGCCAGATGGTTAGAGCATGCCAGCAGAATGCCGCCCATCGCCGCAATGAGAACTAACAGATAGAACTCTTCGCGGTTGTCCGGATAACCGGCCAGCCAAGGGTAAGCAAACGTGCTGGTAGCCAGGCTCGCCAGCAGCACCAGCCCGATGTAGAACATCGAGTAGCCGTCAACGCGCAGCAGCGGTGTGACGTCCTGCGGGCCGACCTGCCCGACGTAGTAAAGGGAAAGTAAGGCAACGTTCAGCCCGATGACTGTCAGTGTGGCATTAAGAAAATGGTCGCGTCGCCACGCAATGGACAGCATCACCACCACCACCGTCAATCCGACGATCATCAGCGGTAATAGTGCGATCAGATTTTGAAGTGTAAATGTCATGGCGAGTTACGGCCTTGTCGTTGAAATAGTGGAAACTGAAGACCCGAACCAGTGCTGAATGTTGCTCATCGCAGCACTTGAAGTATCCAGAATTGGCTGCGGGTAGAAGCCCAGCGCCACCAGCAATACAACAAGTAACAAGATGATCGACAGTTCGCGTGAGGTCATGCCCGGCAGCGGTTCGTCAGATTTTGCTTTGCCATAGTAAGCGCGCTGCATCATCACCAGTGAGTAAACCGAAGCGAACACCAGACCAAAGGTTGAGATGACAGTGATCACCGGCACAACCGGGTAGCTGCCGAACAGGATCTGGAATTCACCGACGAAGTTACCTGTACCCGGCATCCCCAAAGTAGCGACGGCGAAGAACAGCGACAACGCTGGCAGGTATTTAATCCGGCCCCACAATCCGCCCATCTGGCGCATATCACGGGTATGCAGACGTTCGTATAGCTGACCACAGATGATGAACATACCGGCTGCGGACAGACCGTGTGCAATCATCTGGATAACCGCGCCCTGGTACGCCAGCTGGCTGCCGGTGTAGATGGCAATCAGTACGAAGCCCATGTGCGAAACGGAGGTGTACGCAATCAGACGTTTAATATCGGTCTGGCAGAACGCCATCCACGCACCGTAGAAGATACCAATGACACCCAGCCACATGGCAATCGGTGCGAACTGGTGAGACGCTTCCGGGAACAGAGGCAGACAGAAACGCAACATCCCGTAGGCCGCGGTTTTCAGCAAGATACCGGCTAAGTCAACGGAACCTGCGGTCGGTGCCTGACTGTGTGCATCCGGCAACCAGCCGTGCAATGGCACAACCGGCATTTTCACCGCAAAGGCGATGAAGAAGCCAAGCATCAGCAGATATTCAACACCGTGCGACATTGGCGTTTTCAGCAGGTCGGCATAGTTGAATGTCCATACGCCAGTGGCATTGTAGTGCACAAACACCAGGCCGAGGATAGCAATCAACATCACCAGTCCGCTGGACTGTGTATAGATGAAGAATTTGGTTGCTGCGCTGATACGCGTTTTACCGTCTGACGCTTTGTGACCCCACAAGGCAATCAGGAAGTACATCGGCACCAGCATCATTTCCCAGAAGAAGAAGAACAGGAACATGTCGATGGCAAGGAACACACCGATGACGCCGCCGAGGATCCACAGCAAGTTCAGGTGGAAGAATCCCTGATACTTCTGGATTTCACGCCAGGAACAGAGGATCGCCAGAACACCCAGCAGACCGGTCAGCACCACCATCAGCAGGGACAAACCGTCCAGTGCCAGATGGAAGCTGATGCCAAAACGTGGGATCCATGGCAATGAAAACTCGGATTGCCACTGTGGAATACCCGCAGGCGTCGTTAATGAATATCCTCCCTGCAACCACAATTGCACGGAAAGAGCCAGCGTCAGCCCCATCGCAATCAACGCGATCCAGCGCGGTACTTTGCTCCCAAAGCGCTCAGTCTGCCAGCACAGCAGCCCGCCGATAAAGGGGATAAATATTAGCCAAGGTAATAGCATGGCGTGTCGTTCCCTTCTTTTATGCCCGAAGGCTATTTCACTTGCTGGCCAGTTACGGGAACAAGCCAGCATTGATAACTACACGTGTAATGCAGGCTTAAATCACCAGCAGCAGCGTCAGAACAACGACTGCACCGAGCCCCATTGACGCGACGTACCAACGTACCTGACCGTTTTCGCTGAGAGTCAGACCACGGTTACCCAGACGGGCAAACAGCGCAGGCAGATTCATCATTGAGTTCAGCGGATCACGTTGCAGGAGTTTCGCAACCAGCAGATAAGGTTTGACGAAAATCATGTCGTACAGCCAGTCGAAGCCCCAGGCATGGAACCACCAGGTCGTGAAGAAACGTCCCGGTGCGCTTTTCGCAATACTGTTGACCAGCGAGCGTTTACCCAGATACAGGGCCGCCGCCAGCAGAATGCCAGCAATTGCAATCACGCCTGATGTGATTTCCAGCGTCAGCACGCTGCCGTGCGCCAGCTCAGTGGTATCCGGCAGTACGCCTTTCAGTGGCGGAACAATCATTGCGCCAATGAAGGTGGACAGAACCAGTAACACCAGCAGCGGCAGGTGGTGAGTGATGCCTTTACCCGCATGGGCTTTAATTTTTTCTTCGCCGTGGAAGACGATGAAGATCATGCGGAAGGTGTACAGCGAGGTCATAAACGCACCGACCAGACCGGCAACCATCAGATTCAGGTGGCCGTTAGCCAGCGCACCCGCGAGGATTTCGTCTTTACTGAAGAAGCCCGCAGTGATGATTGGCAAGGCGGACAGCGCCGCGCCACCGACCAGGAAGCAGAGATAGACAAGAGGAATGGATTTACGTAATCCACCCATTTTGAAGATGTTCTGCTCGTGGTGGCAGGCCAAAATGACCGAACCGGAAGAAAGGAACAACAGTGCTTTGAAGAACGCATGCGTCATCAGGTGGAAGATAGCGGCATCCCACGCCTGAACACCCAGCGCCAGGAACATGTAACCAATCTGGCTCATGGTCGAGTACGCGAGAACACGTTTGATATCAGTTTGCACCAGCGCGGCAAAGCCCGCCAGCACCAGCGTGACCGCACCAATAATACCCACCAGATGCAGAATTTCCGGCGCCATCAGGAACAGGCCGTGCGTGCGGGCAATCAGATAAACACCGGCAGTCACCATGGTCGCGGCGTGGATTAGCGCGGAAACCGGCGTCGGACCGGCCATGGCGTCTGCCAGCCAGGTCTGAAGCGGAAGCTGTGCGGATTTACCCACTGCGCCACCCAGTAACATCAGGGTCGCCCAGGTGATCGCCGTATCGCCTACTGCCAGTTTCTGCGGTGCCAGGATCATCAGTTCACGGAAGTTCAGCGTACCCAGCTCGCGGTACAAGATGAACAGCGCGAAAGCCAGGAACACATCACCCACACGGGTCACGATGAACGCTTTCATCGCAGCCGCACCGTTCGCCGGATGGGTGTAGTAGAAACCGATCAACAGGTAACTGCACAGGCCCACACCTTCCCAACCGAGGTACATCAGCAACAGGTTGTCTGCCAGTACCAGAATCACCATGCTGGCGATAAACAGGTTGGTGTACGCGAAGAAGCGTGAATAGCCTTCTTCACCGCGCATGTACCAGGAAGCGAACATGTGGATGAAGAAACCGACACCGGTGACCACAGACAACATGGTCATCGACAAACCGTCGAGCGTGAGTGTGACGGGAATATTGAAATCCCCGACCTGCATCCAGTTCCACAAATGCTGGTTAAAGACTTCAACACCCGCCGCTTTCTGGCTAAGGAAATTGATACCCACATAAATAGTGGTCAGCGCTGCCAGACCAATCGACCCGACACCAATGGTAGCGGAGGTATTTTCAGACCAGCGACCGCGTGAAAAGGCCAGTAACAGGAAGCCAATCAGTGGGAACAGAATTGTTAAATAGAGTAAGTTCATCCGCGCATCTCACTGACAGTATCAATATTGAGAGTGTGGCGACGGCGATACAGTTGCAGCAACAACGCCAGACCAATACTGGCCTCCGCCGCAGCCAGGCTGATAGCCAGAATATACATCACCTGACCGTCCGCCTGACCCCAGTAGCTTCCCGCCACGATGAACGCCAGCGCTGCCGCGTTGATCATCACTTCGAGGCTGATCAGCATAAACAACAGGTTACGACGAACCAGCAGCCCGGTAAGCCCCAACACAAAGAGGATCGCGGCCAGAATAAGACCATGTTGTAGAGGGATCATGCTCTCTCCTCCGTTTTTCTTTTTGTTGCCATTTCGGTCGTCACCGGTGCGTCACCAAAGACTTCACCGGGTTTGTGCTCACGACCAATATGGAATGCCACGACCAGACCGGCCAGCAGCAACATTGATGCCAGTTCAACCGCCAGAACGTAAGGTCCGAACAGTGCGATACCGACGGCTTTCGCATCAACCATGTCACCTTTGATGCCGTGATCGTGTAACCCGAGGATTGACATGATCATCACCACCAGCAGGATGACAGACAGAACCGAAGGCCCGATCCAGGTGGCAGGTTTGAGCCATGCGCGTTCCTGCTCCTGGACGTTGCCAAGGTTGAGCATCATCACTACGAACACGAACAGCACCATAATGGCGCCGGCGTATACGATGATCTCCAGGGCACCGGCGAAATACGCACCGAGCGAGAAGAAGACCGCAGCGATCGCCAGTAAAGAGACGATCAAATACAGCAGTGCGTGTACCGGGTTGGTATGCGTGATCACACGCAATGTCGCCAACACGGCCACCAGGGCTGCAATATAAAATGCAAATTCCATGCTTGCGGCTCCTTAAGGCATCAGACCTTTGACGTTGATCGGTTTGGCTTCGTTTTCAGCTTCGCCTTTCGACTTGCCGTCAATCGCCATACCGGCCATCCGGTAGAAATTGTATTCCGGATATTTACCCGGCCCCGAAATCAACAGATCTTCTTTTTCATACACCAGATCCTGGCGTTTAAATTCGCCCAGCTCAAAGTCCGGCGTCAGCTGAATGGCTGTTGTCGGGCAAGCTTCTTCACACAGACCGCAGAAAATGCAGCGTGAGAAGTTGATGCGGAAGAATTCCGGATACCAGCGGCCATCTTTCATTTCTGCTTTTTGCAGAGAAATACAGCCTACCGGACAAGCTACTGCACACAGGTTACAAGCAACGCAGCGCTCTTCACCATCCGGATCGCGCGTCAGCACGATACGGCCACGGTAACGCGGAGGTGGATTGACCGGAACTTCAGGGTACATCTGGGTTTCGCGCTTGGCGAAGGCGTGCATGCCTATCATCCACAAGCTGCGAACCTGGGTACCGAACCCGACCACTATGTCTTTCAATGTCATGGTTACATCACCCCTTATTGCGCGTTGTACAAAATGACCGCAGCGGTCGCCAGCAGATTAAGTAATGTCAGTGGCAGGCAAACTTTCCAGCCAAATGACATCACCTGGTCGTAGCGGGGACGCGGCAAAGCAGCACGGATCAAAATGAACATCACCATGAAGAAAGCAGTTTTCAACGCAAACCAGATAAACGGCGGCAGGAACGGCCCCTGCCAGCCACCGAAGAACAAGGTGACGATCAGCGCAGAGACCGTCACGATACCGATGTATTCCCCCACGAAGAACAGACCGAATTTCATACCGGAATATTCAATGTGGTAACCATCGGCCAGTTCCTGCTCGGCTTCCGGCTGGTCAAACGGGTGACGGTGGCAAACAGCAACGCCGGCAATCGCAAAGGTCACGAAGCCAAAGAACTGCGGAATGATGTTCCACACATGCGCCTGAGAATTGACGATGTCTTGCAGATTGAAAGATCCCGCCTGCGCCACAACACCCATCAGCGATAAACCGAGGAATACTTCGTAGCTCAGCGTCTGAGCGGATGCACGCATCGCCCCCAACAGCGAGTATTTGTTGTTACTGGACCAGCCAGCGAACAACACCGCATAGACGGTCAGACCGGCCATCATCAGGAAGAACAAAATACCGATGTTCAGATCGGCGGCGAACCAGGTCGGGCTGACCGGAACAATCGCAAAGGAAATCAGCAGGGACGTAAACGCAATCATCGGTGCCAGCGTAAAGATGGCTTTGTCGGTGAATTTAGGTACCCAGTCTTCCTTAAAGAACATCTTGATCATGTCAGCGACCAGTTGCAGGGAACCGCCCCAGCCGACACGGTTTGGCCCGTAACGGTTCTGGAACAGGCCCAGCAAACGGCGCTCGCCGAAGCTCATGAAGGCCCCACAGGTCACCACAACCAGCAGGATCACCACCGCTTTCAGAATGGCGATCAACGAATCGATGACTACAGGTGTAAACCAGCTCATTGTGCTGCCTCCCGCAGATTTTCAACCGTTGCGCCAACCAGCACCGGAGGAATACCCGGTAAGCCCAGCGGCAGGCCAACCTGGCCCTGACTCAATGTTTCGCTCAGACGAACCGGCAATCTGAGGGTCTGACCGGCACAGATGAATTCCACCTGAGAACCTGCGTTCACCCCTAACTGCGCGGCATCTGCCGGGTTAACCATCACGTAGGCTTCTGGCATACGTTGCTGGATAACCTTCGAGCGCTGTGTCATTTCTTCGCTGCCGAACAGGTGATAGTAAGGCGCGACACGCCAGTTATCGCGCTGTGCAGTAAAGGCAGCCGGAATAGTGGTGAAGTAATCGAGTGTCCCCTCACCGGCTTCAATCAGACGCACACCCGGATCACCGTGGCGCAGACTGCCGCCAACTTCGCTCTGGAATTTGTTCCAGGCTTGCGGTGAGTTCCAGCCCGGCGCCCAGGCGAATGGCACCTGATTGCGGTTAGCTGTCGGGCTGTTGTTCCCTTCCATCGAGAAGGCAAACATGGTGTCTTTATCTTGTGGCTGACGCGGTTCATGCACGCTGATGTTCGCGCGCATGGCAGTACGACCACTTGAACGTGCCGGAGAACGAGCCAGTTTCTGACCCCGAATACGGAAGCTGGCGTTTGGCGCAGCTTCTACCATGCCTTTCAGCTGTGGCAGTGCTTCAACACAGGCTTCGATCACGTGATCCAACTGAGTCCAGTCAACATGACGGCTGTTGATGGTGGAATGCAGCGAGTGCATCCAGCGCCAGCTTTCCAGCATGGCAACCGTTGTGTCGTAGTAAGCCGGGTCGTAAACCTGGAAGAAGCGCTGTGCGCGACCTTCCTGATTCACCAGCGTACCGTCGCTTTCAGCAAAACTTGCTGCAGGCAGGATCAGGCTGGCTCTATCCATAATGCGCGTACGCTGATGGTCAACAACCAGCAGATTCTGCACCTTGGCTAATGCCGCATCCACTTTGGCTTCCGGCGCCTGACGGTAAAGGTCATTTTCCATCACGATGGCGCTGTCAGCATCACCACGGGTTAGCAACTCAAGCGCTTCATCCAGCGAACCGCCGCCAATCATCGAAAGACCGATGCTGTTGGCCGCAGAGGCCACGAACGTAATGCCGACATCGCTGCCTGCTACTTTCAGCGCTTTGGCGATATTGGCGGCCGCTTCGATGATGGCGTCAGAACCGGCGCTGGTGCCGGTAATGATCAGCGGCTTGCGCGCACCGCTCAGTGCCTGCACGATCACGTCGATTTTCTTGTTCAGGCCATCAGCCAGATCGCTGACCGCGGGCGCAGAATTATCCAGCGCATGGGCGATAGCAAAGCCGAAACGCGCCTGCTCATCGACCGGTGCACGGTAATTGTATGCCGCAATATCGTCGAGTTTGGTGTTATCCACGTTGGTGATAAACAACGGATGTTTGGCATGCTGACCGATATTCTGGACTGCCGCGATCTGCCAGTCGGCCACACGCTGTGCCGCCGCCATCGCGCGGGCTTTGCCTTTAACGGCCTGACGCACAGACAGTGCGATACGCGCGCCGGTCTGGGTTAAGTCTTCACCCAGCACAAGAACCGCATCGTACTCTTCGATTTCACGCAGCGCCGGTGTGTGAACACCGCTGTTGCGCAGAATGTTCAGCATCAGTTGCAGACGGCCCTGCTCTGCTGCGTTGATACCGGTATAGAAGTTTTCGGCACCGACCAGTTCACGCAAAGCAAAGTTGCTTTCAAGGCTGGCACGTGGAGAACCGATACCGATGGTTTTCTTCGCCTGACGGATAATATCTGCTGCGCCCTGCATCGCCTGTTCAGCGTTAAGTTCGATCCAGTCGTTACCACGCAGCTGCAATGGTTTCTTCGGACGATCTTTCAGGTTCACGTAGCCATAACCGAAACGACCGCGGTCGCACAGGAAGTAATGGTTTACGGTACCGTTATAACGGTTTTCGATACGACGCAATTCGCCGTAACGCTCACCCGGGCTGGTGTTACAACCAACAGAACATTGCTGACAGATGCTTGGCGCAAACTGCATGTCCCATTTACGGTTATAACGTTCAGAGTGCGTTTTATCGGTGAATACGCCGGTCGGACACACTTCGACCAGGTTACCGGAGAACTCGCTTTCCAGCGGACCATCTTCCGGACGGCCGAAATAGACGTTGTCGTGTGCGCCATAAACACCCAGATCGGTGCCGTCCGCGTAATCCTTGTAGTAACGGACACAGCGATAACAGGCGATACAGCGGTTCATTTCGTGTGAGATGAACGGGCCGAGATCCTGGTTGTTGTGGGTACGTTTGGTGAAGCGGTAACGGCGCATACTGTGGCCGGTCATGACTGTCATATCCTGCAGGTGACAGTTACCGCCTTCCTCACATACCGGACAATCGTGCGGGTGGTTGGTCATCAGCCATTCCACGACGCTTTCACGGAATTCTTTCGCTTCTCCGTCGTCGATGGAAATGAAGGTGCCATCAGACGCTGGTGTCATACATGACATCACCAGACGACCGCGCGTGTCTTCCGCATTTTGGTATTGCTTAACCGCACATTGGCGGCAAGCGCCGACGCTTCCCAGCGCCGGATGCCAGCAAAAATAAGGAATATCGAGGCCGAGAGAGAGGCAAGCCTGTAACAGGTTGTCCGCTCCGTCTACATCGTATTCTTTGCCGTCTACATGAATCGTAGCCATAGTCAGCATGCTTCCACGTGGCCCGCCTGACGGCGGGCGTTAATCAAAAATTCTTGCCGGGTTGGCGTATATCACTCGACAGCGCGTCCCTTGTTCCGGGAATTCGCGCACAGCGGGCTCACGTCCGCTGCCTGTTGCCCTCACTACCAACGCTCTTTCAGCAGATTGTTTGGCTGAATGCCTGCAATCGCACGCGCGTTGTTGTAATGCTGTTTGGCGATACCCGCCTCAAACTCTTCCCGGAAATATTTAATCGCACTCTGCAATGGCTCCACAGCACCCGGCGCGTGTGCGCAGAAGGTTTTGCCCGGGCCAAGCTGGCGGCAAAGCTGTTCGAGAGTTTCGATATCCCCTGGCTGGCCTTCACCACGTTCCAGCGCACGCAGGATCTTCACACTCCACGGCAAACCATCGCGGCACGGTGTACACCAGCCACAAGACTCACGGGCGAAGAATTCTTCCAGGTTACGCACCAGCGGAACCATGCCAATTTCATTGTCAACGGCCATCGCCAGTGCAGTCCCCAGACGACTACCAGCTTTACCAATACTGGCAAAGTCCATCGGCAAATCCAGATGTTCGGCGGTCAGGAAGTCTGTCCCCGCCCCGCCCGGCTGCCAGGCTTTGAATTTCAGGCCATCGCGCATGCCACCGGCATACTCTTCAAGAATTTCACGTGCGGTAGTCCCAAACGGCAGTTCCCAGACGCCCGGATTTTTTACCCGGCCGGAGAAACCCATCAGTTTGGTGCCAGCATCTTCGCTTTTGCCCGCAGAAATACCTTTGTACCAGTCCACACCGTGCTCAAGAATCGCTGGCACGTTGCACAGGGTTTCGACGTTGTTGACACACGTCGGTTTACCCCATGCACCGGCAGATGCCGGGAACGGTGGCTTGGAACGCGGGTTAGCACGGCGGCCTTCAAGGGAGTTGATCAGCGCGGTTTCTTCACCACAGATGTAACGCCCTGCCCCGGTGTGAACAATCAGTTCGAAATCAAACCCGGTGCCGAGGATATTTTTACCCAACAGACCTGCTTCAGTCGCTTCAGCAATCGCACGGCGCAGGTTCACCGCAGCTTCGATATATTCGCCACGCAGGAAAATGTAACCACGGTAAGATTTCAGCGCGAATGCGGAGATCAACATGCCTTCCACCAGCAGGTGCGGCATTTGTTCCATCAGCAATCGGTCTTTATACGTACCGGGTTCCATCTCATCGGCGTTACACAGCAGATAGCGGATATTCATGCTTTCGTCTTTCGGCATCAGGCTCCACTTCAGACCCGTGGAGAAACCTGCGCCACCGCGCCCTTTCAGGCCAGCGTCTTTTACCAGATTGACGATTTCTTCCTGGGCCATGCCTTTAAGGGCTTTTTCCGCACCGACGTAACCGTTTTTGCTGCGGTATTCGTCGATCCAGACAGGTTGTTTGTCGTCACGCATACGCCAGGTCAGCGGATGCATCTCCGGTGTGCGTTCAATGTGTCTTGGGGTATATGTCATGCGTAGCGCTCCAGTAGCGAGCCGATCGCTTCCGGCGTCAGATGGCTGTGCGTGTCCTCATCAATCATCATTGACGGGCCTTTGTCACAGTTACCGAGGCAGCAGGTCGGCAGCAGGGTGAAGCGCCCGTCTTCGGTCGTCTCACCCGGCTTGATGTGCAACTGTTGTTCCAGCGCGGCCTGGATCCCCTGATAACCGGTGATGTGGCACACCACGCTGTCACAGTAACGGATCACATGGCGGCCGACCGGCTGACGGAAGATCTGGCTGTAGAATGTCGCCACACCTTCGACGTCGCTGGCAGGAATGCCCAGAACATCGGAGATCGCGTAGATAGCACCGTCCGGCACCCAACCACGCGCTTTCTGCACGATTTTCAACGCTTCGATAGAAGCCGCGCGGGCATCCTCGTAGTGATGTTTTTCGTGCTCAATCGCTTCACGTTCAGCGTCACTCAGCACAAACACCGGCGGCGCAACAGGCTCGCTGATATTGATGTACTGAACTTCAGAGTCTTTATTGATATCTGTCATCGTTAGCGGTCCACATCTGACATTACAAAGTCGATACTGCCCAGATACACGATCAGGTCGGATACCAGGCTGCCACGGATTACGGACGGGATCTGCTGCAAATGCGGGAAGCTTGGTGTACGGACACGGGTACGGTAGCTCATGGTGCTGCCGTCACTGGTCAGGTAGTAGCTGTTGATCCCTTTCGTTGCTTCAACCATCTGGAAAGATTCTTGCGCAGGCATGACCGGCCCCCACGACACTTGCAGGAAGTGCGTGATCAGGGTCTCGATGTGTTGCAATGTGCGCTCTTTCGGTGGCGGCGTGGTCAGTGGGTGATCCGCCTTGAACGGGCCTTCCGGCATATTTTTGTAACACTGTTCCAGAATACGCAGGCTCTGACGCAGTTCTTCTACTTTGAGCATGACGCGGGAATAACAGTCACTGACGCCATCACCGGTCGGCACTTCAAAGTCAAAGTTTTCGTAGCCAGAGTATGGACGCCATTTACGCACATCGAACGGGATCCCCGTGGCACGCAGGCCAGCACCGGTGGTGCCCCAGGCCAGAGCGTCGTCTGCGTTGTAAGCAGCCACGCCTTTGGAACGGCCAATCAGAATGGTGTTTTTCAGCGCCGCTTTGACATAGGAGTCCAGACGAGCTGGCATCCAGTCAAGGAACTCACGCAGGAGACGCTCCCAGCCTTTCGGCAGATCATGCGCTACGCCACCAATACGGAACCAGGCCGGGTGCATACGGAAACCGGTAATCGCTTCCACCAGATCGTAGATTTTCTGACGATCGGTAAAGGCGAAGAACACCGGAGTCATCGCGCCCACGTCCTGAATAAACGTAGAGATGTACAGCAGATGGCTGTTGATACGGAACAATTCGGACAGCATGACGCGAATGGTGTTAACGCGATCCGGCGTTACGATACCGGCGAGTTTTTCAACAGCCAGCACGTATGGCATTTCGTTTACACAACCGCCGAGGTATTCGATACGGTCGGTGTAAGGAATGTAGCTGTGCCAGGACTGGCGCTCGCCCATTTTCTCAGCACCACGGTGGTGGTAACCGACGTCAGGCACGCAGTCGACAATCTCTTCGCCATCAAGCTGCAGAATGATACGGAATGCACCGTGGGCAGACGGATGGTTAGGACCGAGGTTGAGGAACATAAAGTCCTCATTTTCGGTGCCACGCTTCATGCCCCAGTCTTCAGGCTTGAAGGTCAGCGATTCCATCTCGAGTTCTTCTTTCTGCTTAGTCAGCTCGTAAGGATCGAACTCGGTGGCGCGCGCCGGATAGTCTTTACGCAGCGGATGTCCTTCCCAGGTCTGCGGCATCATAATGCGCGTCAGGTGCGGGTGACCGTCGAAGGTAATACCGAACATTTCCCATGTTTCGCGCTCGTACCAGTTAGCATTCGGGAACACTTTGGTGATCGTCGGAACATGAAGATCGTTTTCTGCCAATGCCACTTTGATCATGATGTCGCGGTTACGCTCGACGGAGATCAGGTGGTAGAAAACGGAAAAATCCGCGGCCGGTAAACCGTCGCGGTGTGTACGTAAACGCTCATCAAAGCCATGCAAATCGAAAAGCATGACATAAGGTTTTGGCTGTTTTCGTAAAAAGGTAATCGCTTCCAGTAACTGTTCACGCTTGAACCACACCACGGGAATTCCGGTGCGGGTTGCCTGAACAGTAAAGGCCTCTGGCCCAAAACGGTTACGCAATTCGCCAATAACCGGGTCATCGAGATGATCACGGGTATGCCATGCTGGCAGGGCGGAATCTTGCGTCGTCAAATCTGTCATATTTTTTTCACCACACTAAATGGTCATTTATGCCGTAAGGGGGATATTCATACACACCGCCCCTCAGGGTTGACTCTCAGACCGCAGTGTTAAATCTCGTCCGGCGAACGCAGATTTGTCACGGCAATACGCTCAGCACGTTTACGCTCTTTTTCAGACTGCATATTCGCGCGGTAAACACCCTGGTCGCCAACAACCCATGACAATGGGCGACGTTCTTTACCAATGGACTCCTGCAACAGCAGCAGAGCCTGCATATAGGCTTCCGGACGCGGCGGACATCCCGGGATGTACACGTCGACAGGCAGGAATTTATCCACGCCCTGCACCACAGAATAAATATCGTACATGCCGCCGGAGTTCGCACAGGCGCCCATCGAAATCACCCATTTCGGTTCCAGCATCTGATCGTATAAACGCTGAATAACCGGAGCCATTTTGGTGAAGCAGGTTCCCGCCACCACCATAAAGTCAGCCTGGCGTGGTGAAGCACGCAGAACTTCTGCACCAAAACGCGCAACGTCATGCACCGCAGTGAATGACGTCACCATTTCGACATAACAGCAGGAAAGGCCGAAGTTGTAGGGCCAAAGGGAGTTTTTACGACCCCAGTTCACCATTCCGTGAAGCGACTCCTGGAGATTTCCCATGAAGACGCTGCGTTTAACCTGTTCCTGAAGAGGATCGCCGACGACCTCCTGAGACTGCAGGGGGTAACGGTCGTTCTCACCGTCCGGGTCTATGCGGGTGAGCGTATAGTCCATCTTAATGCCTCGCTTTGACTGCTTACTGAGGGTGACTGTTGGTATTAATCGCCGGGCTTGGTTTAACAGGTCCTTTCGAACGTGTTGGTGTCCAGTCGAGTGCGCCAATTCGCACCAGATAGAACAAACCTGCCAGCAGTACCAAAATGAAAATGGTAGCTTCCACGAATCCGGTCCAGCCGCTTTCGCGAATAGACGTTGACCATGCATAGAGATACAGGGCTTCAACGTCGAAGATGACGAAGAACATGGCGACCAGATAGAACTTGGCGGAAAGACGTAGCCGGGCAGTGCCGACAGAGGCGATACCTGACTCAAAAGGCGTGTTTTTGTAGCGTGCTCTGGCTCTCCCGCCAAGGAACGCGGCGCCCAGTAACATCAGGCAGCAGAGGCCTACTGCAACGACAAGAAAAACGGCGAACGCCCAGTGTTGAGCGATGACTTCAGTGGCTGTTGACATACTCATTGCTTACTCATCAAAAGTGGCACTTTGGCATCTGCTCTGTAAGGTCGGCAGTTTGCGCACCACATCGATTCAAGGGAAGGATTAAAAACCACACAGTTCACGGCTCAACAAGGGATTAAGCCAGTGATTTGTTGTGGGCTTTTTACCCTTTTCTATAACCTTTTGTCAACTTTGACAAAAGTATCTCCACATTAGTTTACATGCTTATCATTTAATTAACATATCATGCGCCGGGACTTAAGCTAAATCGTGTCAGTTAAATTCTGTGATAAAGCATGGGCCTGTGACGGGAGTTATGACATCTTTCGAACTTTACTATTGTCGCAGGAATAGACAGCGCTTCCACTCTCTTAATGGGGTTATTTTTTTGATCCATGTCAGAGTTCTGTCAATTTTGATAGAAAAAAAGGCACACATTTAACAAGTTTTATTGATTTTCAAAAAACGACAAGCGATTTACGGAAAAATTTGATGCTTTTTTTTAACCTGAAAAAAGTCAGCATTTTACGCCATTTACTGTAGTCATTGGTGATAAGGATGGCAGTCATTACTGGGAAGAAGAAAGGCTAACGAACAAAAACAGAGGCTTTAGGAAGGATATTAAACAAAATCACTAAAAGAATGACTTTCCCGCCCCTTAATAGGTAGAAGCCTTTACCCCCGCCTCGTTAGACAGAGGCGGAAGGTAAAGCCGGGGGATTACCTTAACTTTCAGAGTCTGCCAGTAACTCATGATCGTCATCCACTACCGGACGAGGACCATAGGCACTGAGAGAATAGGGATCATTCCCTTGCTCAACTGCATTGAAGATCGCCATTGCAAGTTCATTTTCACAACGGGCATTTTTGTACAACACATACTGCGTATCCGGCAAACGTGGTAAACCGTCCTGTTCACCCAGAACACGCAGCTCCGGACTCATCATTTCGATGGGACGTGCCGTCACACCCAGCCCCGCACGCACTGCCGCACGAATTGCCGATAATGTCGACGCGACATAAGCAATACGCCACGGAATACCTGCCTGACTGAGGTGCTCTATCGCCATCATCCGGTAAGGGCTTGGCTCATCGAGCACTACCAGCGGAACACTGTCGCCGGAGGGATATGCAAAATCAGCCGAGCAATACCAGAGTGTTGGCGACGTGCGCAATACGATGTGCGGGTGATCAGTGTTTGTCATCGTGGTGATGGCCAAATCCACTTCTTCACTTTCGAGCATCGACAACATGAAAGGACTGCGCTTGACGCGGACATCAATAGACAACTTTGGATATACGGATGTCACGCGGCTGAGCAGGAAAGGTAAAATGGTGTCAGCAGTATCATCTGATGCACCAATTGTTATCCCACCTTGAACATTGCTGTACATCAAAGAGGTACAGGCTTCATCATTAAAACGAAGGATTTTGCGTGCGTATCCCAATAACTGAATACCGTGTTCAGTTAATAATTTATTGCGTCCATGTCTGGCAAACAGTTCTTTTCCAACGAGTTGTTCTAGACGTTGCATTTGTTGGCTTACCGCCGACTGAGTACGACACACCGCAGCAGCAGCCGCAGCGAACGTATTAAGATCAGCAACAGCTACAAATGTCCTCAACAGATCAAGATCGAGATTGAGGATTGGACGATTTGCAATTGTCATAGTTTTTCTTCACTTTATAGAATCTAATAACAAGCTACCCTGATGGTGCGTCAAAGTACCCGCAAAAAGCAGAATACCAGATATGTCGGATACTCACTCATTTGATAACCTAAATTGAGAAATATTTGTGCATGAAAGTTTTCATCATTGTGAGCGTTCAGTCATTAAACCTGTGCACAATAATTCCTCACAAAGGCTGAATGATTAGAACCTCTTATTTAATATAGCCTTTCCCCGCAAACCATTCCATATCCCTTACAGTACCGCCTGCCGCAACCATAAAGCTAAGTTTCGGCAATATCATCGTCAGAAAAACATAAGCTAAATTAACTAATAAAGGTGATTATTAAAAATATAATTCAATAAATTCATTGAGTCACCCTAATAACCATTTTATGCCCAAGGTGTTTTGTTTAAGTAACATTAAGATTTTTCTTGTTTCATCAAATTTTGTTTACGCACGCCTGTTGCAATATATCCTTTGAAAGCATTTATCTAATCCTGGAAAATACGTTTAAGACTTTACTTAGAACATGATCATTCATCCAGCATTCGCTATTAATCATTAGATAAATAAAACTAATTCCTGTTAAAATTTTTCAGCGGTAAAACAAAGCCTCCTGAACTTTTTTCAGAATTTGTCGAGCTTTGGTAAGATTTCATGATGTTCACCCCATTAAAGACAACAAACTGGCATCGCCGGGAATAGATGTGACGCAGCAAAAACAGTGAATTTATTGTTCACAAAGCACTCATTTGCAAAATATAAAATCACAAAATGACAATAACGCAGCATAATAAACCATTAAGCTTCTCATCCTTTGAGGTAATAACCCACCATAACCCGCTTTACTGCTGTTTTTCACCAAAACGGTGCGCAGCCCTTCTCATGCCCTCTGCGGGAGAGTAAATTGAGCCCTTCGCACTGTTCTACGGTCGCTCCGCACCAGGGAAGAACAGGCTTTATTGCAAAAGGCTCTCATTTACATGTCCCCGATTGAAAAATCCCGCAAACTGGACAACGTCTGTTATGACATTCGCGGCCCGGTGCTCAAAGAAGCAAAACGTCTTGAAGAAGAAGGTAATAAAGTCCTCAAGCTGAATATCGGCAACCCTGCGCCATTCGGTTTTGATGCACCTGATGAAATCCTGGTCGACGTTATCCGCAACCTTCCTACCGCACAGGGTTATTGTGATTCGAAAGGTCTGTTTTCTGCACGTAAAGCGATCATGCAGCACTATCAGGCACGCGACATGCGCGACATCACGGTCGAAGATATTTATATCGGCAACGGTGTTTCCGAACTGATTGTTCAGTCAATGCAGGCATTACTTAACACCGGCGATGAAATGTTAGTCCCGGCACCTGATTACCCCTTGTGGACAGCGGCGGTTTCGTTATCAGGCGGTAATGCGGTGCATTACCTGTGTGATGAAGGGGCTGACTGGTTCCCGGACATTGCCGATATTCGTGACAAAATCACCCCACGCACCCGCGGCATTGTGATCATCAACCCGAACAACCCGACCGGTGCGGTATACAGCAAAGAATTGCTGATGCAGATTGTGGACATCGCCCGGGAACATAATCTGATTATTTTTGCCGACGAAATTTACGACAAAATCCTGTATGACGAAGCCCAGCACATTTCCATCGCTTCACTGGCGCCGGATTTACTGACCGTCACTTTTAACGGTCTGTCAAAAACCTACCGCGTGGCCGGTTTCCGTCAAGGCTGGATGGTTCTGAACGGACCGAAGAAACATGCGAAAGGTTATATCGAAGGTCTGGAAATGCTGGCCTCGATGCGCCTTTGTGCCAACGTGCCGATGCAACATGCCATTCAGACCGCGCTGGGCGGCTATCAAAGTATCAGCGAGTTTATTCAGCCGGGCGGACGTCTGGTCGAACAGCGTGATCGTGCATGGGAACTGATCAATGAAATCCCGGGCGTTTCCTGCGTGAAACCTAAAGGGGCGCTGTATATGTTCCCGCGCATTGACGCCAAACGTTTCAACATCCATGACGATCAGAAAATGGTGCTCGATTTGCTGTTACAGCAAAAAGTCTTGCTGGTTCAGGGTTCTGCATTCAACTGGCCGTATCCGGACCATGTGCGTATCGTGACGCTGCCACGCGTTGATGAGTTGGAAATGGCCGTTAACAAACTGGGACGTTTCCTCGAAACCTATCGCCAGTAATGCAGTAAGGGCGCTGATAATGGCGCCCTTTTCTTTCTTCCGCCAGTTTCCGCATTTGCATAACTGTTTCGCACTGCTCACAATAGTCACTCATTCACCGTAGTTATTGAGAGTGCTATGAACCAGAGCCATTTTTTCGCCCATCTTTCCCGCCTCAAACTGATCAGCCGCTGGCCGCTGATGCGCAATGTCCGCACCGAAAACGTGTCGGAACACAGTCTGCAAGTCGCTTTTGTCGCCCATGCTTTAGCCGTGATCAAGAACCGCAAATTTAACGGCAATCTGAGCGCAGAACGCGTTGCCCTGCTCGCCATGTATCACGATGCCAGCGAAGTGATTACCGGTGATATGCCAACGCCAATCAAGTATTACAATCCGCAAATCGCGCATGAGTACAAAAAGATTGAGAAAATTGCTCAGCAGAAACTGATTGAAATGCTGCCAAAGGAATTACAGGAAGATTTCCGACCGCTGATTGACGAGCATTATTACACTGAAGAAGAAAAACTGACCGTCAAACAGGCTGATGCGCTGTGTGCTTACCTGAAATGTCTGGAGGAATTGTCGGCAGGCAATAACGAATTCACACTGGCGAAAGCCCGTCTGGAGAAAACGCTGGCAGACAGAAAAAGCCCGGAAATGGACTACTTTATGGAAGTGTTCATTCCGAGCTTCAGTCTGTCATTGGATGAAATCAGCCTGGATTCCCCGCTCTGATCTTAAGGTCAAAACGGGAACAGCACCGGCACCAGAAAAACGCTGACCAGCATCACCAGCAGAGTGAACGGCACACCGATGCGGAGAAAATCGCCAAATTTATAGTTACCCGGTACCATAACCAGCGTGTTTACCGGTGAAGACACCGGTGTCATAAAGGCGGCAGAAGCCGCAATAGCGATAATCATGGTGAACGGGTATGGCGATACCCCCATCTGGTGTGCTGCTGCGATAGCAATCGGTGCCATCAAAACCGCAGTCGCCGTATTGGAAATAAACAGCCCGATACCTGCACAGAGAATGAATAAACTCAGCAGCATCATATATGGCCCATAGCCGCCGCTTACCTCCATTAACCCCTTCACAATCAGCGTCACACCGCCGGTTTTTTGCAGCGCCAGCGCAAAAGGCATCATCCCGACTATCAGCAGCAAACTGGGCCAGTGAATGGCTTTGTAGGCCCCTTCCATCGTGATACAGCGGAATTTACCCATCAGCATGCAGGCGATAATGGCGGCGATAGCATTAGGCACATCATCGGTGAGCATCAGCGCAACCATCAGCGCCAGACAAAACAATGCATGCGGTGCCTGACTCAGGGCTGGCGCGACTTCGTCCACTTCGGCAGGAAGATTAAGCACAATGAAATCATGCATTTGTTGCTGAAGCTGGCGGATCAGCTTCCAGTCGCCAATGACCAGTAGCATATCGCCGAGCTGTAATTCTTCATCCACCAGTTTTCCATCCAGCGCTTCACCCTGACGGCGGATCCCGACGACATTCAGCCCATAGGTCGAACGGAAGGCGACGGCACGCAACGTTTTCCCCAGGAGCTCCGAATCCGGGATCAGCGAGACTTCGGCCATCCCGACATCCCGCGATTGCTCAGAGAAATACTCGCCGCGTAGCACCATAGGCTCGAGCATTTCGTCAGTGCAAAATTGCCTGATGGAAATGTCTGGATCTGACATATCAAGCAGTAACACATCGCGCGCAAACAGTTCGGTATTCCCCGTTGCGCTGACCATCACGCGGCGAAATTTACGCCAGCGTTCAATGCCCACCACGTTCGCGCCGTAGCGGGAACGCAGATGCACATCATCAAGTGTACGCCCGACCAGAGGCGAACCCGGACGGATAGTGACGCGACGCGCCCGGCCGGTCAGGTGATAATCGCGGATCAAATCCCGGAACGTTCGCCGCTTCCAGCGCTGCTGGCCTCGTGACGCATCTTCTGATGACAGCCAGCGACGGGCGATCAACATGTATCCGATACCCATTATCAGCACCACCAGCCCGACAGGGGTGACGCCGAAGAAACCAAAACCGTCGAATCCTTCACGCAACAGTTCGCTGTTGACCACCATGTTCGGCGGTGTGGCGACCAGCGTCATCATGCCACTAATAAGCCCGGCGAAACTTAGTGGCATCATCAGTCGTGCGGGAGAGGTTTTCATTCGCGCCGAAACGCTGATCACGACAGGAATGAAGATCGCGACTACGCCGGTGGAACTCATAAAAGCACCGAGACCGGCAACCGTGAGCATCAGCAAAACCAGCATCCGCGTTTCACTGTTGCCCGCCACCTTCATCAGCCAGTCGCCGACCTGATACGCCACACCGGTTCTGACCAGCCCGTGCCCGACGACAAATAGCGCCGCGATCAAAATGACGTTCGGGTCACTGAATCCGGCCAGCGCTTCATTGATGGTCAGCGTGCCGCTCAGGACGAAAGAAATAATCACCAGCAATGCCACAATATCCATTCGCAGCGTATTGCGCGCGAACAGCACCATAGCAATAACCAGTAACGTGACTACCCAAAGCAATTCACCGGTCAAAACACACTCCATTTGCGTTGAGAGAGGAGGATAAATAGCTATATACCCTAAATAATTCAAATTGTATCAAGGCGGCAACTGCGTGAATCTCCGGGGCTTACATGAGTAAGTGACCGGGGTTCGGGACCAATCTGCCGGGAGCAGACTGGTACGCTGCTTGCAGCGACTCCTTCAGGGGCGAGGCCCATGGATGAGCCGGGTAACGCAGCCAACGCAGAGACAATTTGAAATATGACTGGGTATGAGAATGGCATAAAAAAACCCCGCACAGGCGAGGTTTATATCAATTTATACAGGGAAATTGTATTTTTTCTGTCCTTAACGCAGGCTGACTTTCACACCTTCGTCGGAACTGCTGACCAGCAGAATTTCGAGCGTAGTCAGATCGAAATCAACATTTTCAATCCCGGGTGTATCGTCTGGCGCATTGACTGCAATGACTTTGCAGCCCGCAGCCAGCCCGGCCATCACGCCGGCTGCAGCATCTTCAACCACCACACAATCTTCCGGGGCCAGACCTAAACGTTCTGCCCCCAGCAAATAGGCATCGGGTTGTGGCTTGCCGTGTTTGACCTGTTCAGCAGTGATAAACACTTCGGGTTCAGGCAAATGCGCCGCTTTATGGCGCGCACTGGCAACAGGCATTGATCCGGAAGTCACAATCGCCCAGGGAATATTCTGGCGATTGAGTTCGCTCAACAACAAATGTGCGCCCGGGAGAGCGGCGACACCCTCGGTGTCCGTGGCTTCAATTTGTTCCAGCTTGAGAAACTCTTTTTGAATCGTTTCTTCACTTTCACCCGCCATAAAATGACGCAAAGAAGTGATCGCCTGCTTACCGTGAATAAACGCCAGTACATCCTGCGGGCTGACACCCCAGCTAAGCGCCCAGCTCACCCAGGCACGCTCAACGGCAGGTAATGAATCAACTAACGTTCCATCAAGGTCGAACAAAAAACCCTTACAAAGCACAGGCGACTCCTTTAAGTGTTTACATCAGGCATTGATAATTTGCGCGATCTCTACCGCGCTCAGGTGATACTGACGCGGGCACGACTGCCAGACCGCCAACATACGCTGGTATTTATCCCACATTTTGGTCTGCGAGTTAAACCCATGAGTGCCTGCATCAAAATCAGTGTAACGTCCTTCGGTGTTCACCATAAAGCGGACATAGCTTAAATAACGGGATTCCGTTGCGGCATCAAAACCCAGGAAATCAATTCGGCGGCGATCCAAGTCTTGCGTGTCTTTCAAATTGGTCCACGAAACCTGCATCGCATGATGCATTTCCATAATGTTAATGACTGTGCGACAGGTTTCTTCCGGCAATTCGCCGAAATCTCTGTCCAGCTCGCGCATTTGCAAACCAAAACCCCGTTCGATCACTGTTTGTAACCGGCGATAGCGTTCTGCGTTATCGGGATCCAGCATGGTCATCATCTTGTATTGATTGGACAAAATCAGGCGTTGAGCGTTCGTCATTTCCATCGTGAAAATCCTCATGTCTGCATAATGAGCAAAGCATGGCATAGCGCAAAGTTCTGCGAAATCGCAAGCACACCATTCTTTGATTTGGGTCGGGATCTCATCTGAAATAATAACCGGGGGAGACTTTCCCCCGGTGAAATGCGACTTATGAAAGACTATAGATGATGACAGACGCAGTAAGCGGGGAAATCAGGCTTACAGATCGTCTAAAAAGGTTTTGTCCAGCTGTTTGAACGCGCGCTTAAGGACGTCAGCCAGTGACTGATACGTCGGCGTGCCTTCAACTGGCGCCAGCGCCAGTCCGGATTCAGTGAGTTTATTGCGTACATCGTGGAACCAGCCGAGTAATCCCGGCGGCAGTGGCGTCAGAGAACGGCGACCCAGCCACCACAGTCCCTGCATCGGCAAGCTACAGGCAAAAATTGCCGTGGCGACGGCCAGCCCGAGTTGTCCGCCGAGCGCGATTTGCCACGTCAGGGTAAAGACCGCAACCGGTGGCATGATGCGTACCGCGAAGCGTGTAGCAGTAGAAATCCGGTTCTCCGGAAACATCGGAGCCAGGCGCTTATCTGACGGCCATGTCTTCATATAGTGCTGCCCGCGCTGGAATACCTGGAACCAGCCTACCGAGCCTGTTGGCTTACTCGTCATCTTTGCACCTCAACTTCACGTGTAAAATTTAAAAAATAGTTGTAAAACACAAACTGGAGTTTATCACGATAAAATATATTTTGTTTTTGCTGGCACCTGTCGGTATTCTATCGCAGCCTCGCAACCCTCTCAGGCAACGAGATCAATATAAAATTGGGGCAAACGCGGTGAATTGCAATCTTTCGCCCCCATAATAACCATAGTGCCTCGGTCTGAGAGGATTTGTAATTAATTATTGTATTTTTTGTTAGTGTTTTTGCTGATTAGTAACACCCTGAAGATACGTAAACCGAAATATGCGGCGCAGTAAACCGCTTTATTTCTGTCATCCGGACGCTTAAAAAAACCAAAGCCCGGCAATTCTTCAGCTTTTTCATCGTCATGCCTGTTTTGGCTCTCTGGCATGATGTTAATCATAATTGTCGCCGCCATTATGCGCTACGCTTGATGTCAGACTGACGATTTATTAACCACGTGTATTGTTTTTTTTAAACAGCACCAACAATAAATAGGTACTTCCATGTCGAGTAAGCTTGTACTGGTTCTTAACTGTGGTAGTTCTTCCCTAAAGTTTGCCATCATTGATGCTGCAAATGGCGAAGAACACATTTCAGGTTTAGCCGAATGTTTCCATCTGCCAGAAGCGCGCATTAAATGGAAAATGGACGGTGGCAAAGAAGAAGCCGCTTTAGGTGCGGGCGCCGCACACAGTGAAGCGTTGAAATTCATCGTTAATAACATTCTGAGCAAAAAACCTGAGCTGTCCGCAGAACTGGTTGCAATCGGCCACCGCATCGTTCATGGCGGCGAGAAGCTGACCAAATCCATGCTGATCAACGACGCTGTCATCGAGGGTATCAAAGAGTCTATCCCGTTTGCGCCGCTGCATAACCCGGCTCACCTGATCGGTATTGATGAAGCACTGAAATCTTTCCCTAAACTGGCTGATAAAAACGTTGCCGTTTTCGACACCGCTTTCCATCAGACAATGCCAGAAGAATCATACCTCTACGCCCTGCCGTACAGCCTGTATAAAGATCACCATGTCCGTCGTTATGGCGCACACGGCACCAGTCACTTCTACGTGACTCAGGAAGCCGCAAAAATGCTGAACAAACCCGTGGAAGAAGTGAATCTGATCACTTGCCACCTGGGTAACGGCGGTTCTGTCAGTGCCATCCGTAACGGTAAATGTGTGGATACTTCCATGGGGCTGACCCCGCTGGAAGGTCTGGTGATGGGTACCCGCAGCGGTGACATCGACCCGGCAATTATCTTCCACCTGCACGATTCTCTGGGCATGAGCGTTGATCAAATCAACAAAATGCTGACTAAAGAATCGGGTCTGCTGGGCCTGACTGAAGTCACCAGCGACTGCCGTTATGTTGAAGACAACTACACCACTAAAGCTGATGCCAGACGTGCCATGGACGTCTTCTGCCACCGCCTGGCGAAATACATCGGTGCGTACACTTCACTGATGGAAGGCCGCCTGGACGCCGTCGTATTCACCGGCGGTATCGGTGAAAACGCCGCAATGGTTCGCGAATTGTCTCTGGCTAAATTAGGTCTGCTGGGCTTTGAAGTGGATCACGAACGTAACCTGGCTGCCCGTTTCGGTAAATCCGGGGCGATCAACAAAGAAGGCACTCGCGCCGCTCTGGTTATCCCAACCAACGAAGAGCTGGTGATTGCACAAGACGCCGCGCGTCTGACTGCATAATTCGATTCAAGACTGCCCGCGTAATGCGGGCAATTTTTCACTTATAGGCAAACGCCGCCCGTTTGGACGCACCGCGCAGGATAATCATCGCGCTTATGCTGATCATTATCCCCTCTGCACAAACCTGCGAATGTCCCTGCCTGGCAACCGTTAAAGAGGTTTAGCCGTGTCCCGTACAATTATGTTGATCCCTACAGGCACCAGTGTCGGTCTGACCAGTGTCAGCCTGGGTGTGATCCGTGCCATGGAACAAAAAGGCGTCAGCCTGAGTATCTTCAAACCTATCGCCCAGCCGCGTACTGGCGGAGATGCTCCTGACCAAACCACGACCATTATTCGCGCTAACTCCACTGTGACCGCAGCCGAACCGCTGAAAATGAGCCACGTTGAAACCTTGCTGAGCTCAAACCAGCAAGACGTGCTGATGGAAGAAATCATCGCGCGTTATCACGAAAACACCAAAGATGCAGAAGTGGTGCTGGTTGAAGGTTTAGTGCCTACCCGCAAACACCAGTTCGCCAATGCGCTGAACTACGAAATTGCCAAAACCCTGAACGCAGAAATCGTCTTCGTTCTGGCGCTGGGTAATGATTCTCCTGCGCAGCTCAAAGAACGTATCGAACTGGCCCGTTCCAGCTTCGGTGGCAGCAAAAACAAAAATATCACCGGCGTGATCATTAACAAACTGAATGCACCGGTTGACGAGCAGGGGCGTACACGTCCTGACCTGTCTGAAATCTTTGATGATTCCACCAAAGCCAGCGTGGCAAATATCGACCCGACTCAGCTTTTCGCTAACAGCCCGCTGCCGGTTCTGGGCTGCATTCCGTGGAGCTTCGAGCTGATTGCCACCCGCGCAATCGACATGGCTAAGCACCTGAACGCACGTATCATCAACGAAGGCGACGTCAAAACCCGCCGCGTGAAATCCGTCACTTTCTGCGCACGCAGCATTCCGCATATGCTGGAGCATTTCCGTCCTGGCTCCCTGCTGGTGACTTCTGCTGACCGTCCTGACGTGCTGGTTTCAGCCTGTCTGGCAGCCATGAATGGCGTGGAAATCGGCGCTATCCTGCTGACCGGTGGCTACGAAATCGACGCCCGCATCAACAGCCTGTGCGAACGTGCATTCCAGACAGGCCTGCCAGTGTTCATGGTAGAAACCAACACCTGGCAGACTTCCCTGAGCCTGCAAAGCTTCAATCTGGAAGTGCCTGCAGATGACCATCAGCGCGTAGAGAAACTGCAACAGTACGTGGCTTCTCACATCAATGCTGACTGGATCAACTCCCTGAGCGCACATTCTGAACGCTCACGCCGTCTGTCACCTCCGGCATTCCGCTATCAGCTGACCGAACTGGCCCGTAAAGCCGGTAAACGTATCGTTCTGCCGGAAGGCGACGAGCCACGTACCGTGAAAGCGGCAGCGCTTTGTGCGGAACGTGGTATCGCGGAATGTGTTCTGCTGGGTAACCCTGACGAGATCAAACGCGTTGCAGCAGCTCAGGGCGTGACGCTGGGTAAAGGCATCGAAATCGTTGATCCGGTTGTTGTGCGCGAAGAATACGTGGCACGTCTGGTTGAATTGCGTAAAAGCAAAGGTATGACCGAAGTGGTTGCGCGCGAACAACTGGAAGACAACGTGGTTCTGGGCACGCTGATGCTGGAACAAGGTAACGTTGATGGTCTGGTTTCCGGTGCTGTTCACACCACCGCAAACACCATCCGCCCGCCGTTACAGTTGATCAAAACTGCGCCGGGCAGCTCACTGGTTTCCTCTGTGTTCTTCATGCTGCTGCCTGATCAGGTTCTGGTGTATGGCGACTGTGCGATCAACCCGGATCCTACTGCTGAACAGCTGTCTGAAATCGCGATCCAGTCTGCGGACTCCGCTGCGGCCTTCGGTATCGAACCCCGCGTTGCCATGATCTCCTACTCAACCGGTAACTCCGGCGCCGGTAGCGACGTTGAGAAAGTGCGTGAAGCGACCCGTCTGGCCCAGGAAAAACGTCCGGATCTCATCATCGATGGCCCGCTGCAATATGATGCTGCGATCATGGCTGATGTTGCACAATCTAAAGCGCCAAACTCGCCGGTTGCGGGTAAAGCGACCGTGTTCATCTTCCCTGACCTGAATACCGGTAACACCACGTACAAAGCGGTACAACGTTCTGCGGATCTGGTCTCTATCGGGCCGATGCTGCAGGGTATGCGTAAACCGGTTAATGACCTGTCGCGTGGCGCACTGGTTGACGATATCGTCTACACCGTTGCACTGACTGCGATTCAGTCTGCTCAGGCAGAAGCAGCGGTTGCGGCCAAATAAGCCAAACCCTCTGAACGCAAGACGCCGGGCTTTTTGAGTCCGGCGTTTTTTTGGTCTTTTTTGCGGATCGCTTCATGGCTGATCGATAAAGATTCAGAGCAGTGTTTTTGCTGCTTCCAGAATATGTTCAGCCGTCAGGCCATATTCCTGCTGTAAAAACTCCTGGGTGCCCACCTGTCCGTAACGCTCTTTGACACCAACCCGGCGCATCGGCACCGGCTGGTTTTCCACCAGCACTTCCGCCACCGCTGATCCCAGTCCGTTATGAATACTGTGGTTTTCACAGGTCACAATTTTGCCGGTTTTCGTGGCGTATTTGATGATGACATCTTTATCAATTGGCTTGAGGGTAAACATGTCGATGACTGCCGCACTGACCCCTTCGCGTTCCAGCATTTGCGCCGCTCTCAGCGCTTCCGCCACCATAATCCCGTTCGCAATCAGCGTCACGTCTGTGCCATCGCGCAGCACATTGGCCTTGCCGATGGTAAATGTCGAGCCTTCCTTGTAAACCTGCGTAGCCTGTTTGCGAATGGTACGCACCCAGTAGAAACCTTTTAAATCCATCAGTTGCAGCAAAATATTGCGGAACATCACGGCGTCGGTGACTTCCATCACCACCGAACTCGCCAGCCCGCGCACAATGCCCATATCTTCGAACGACATATGCGTGCCGCCGTTATGACAGGCGCTGACGCCCGCATCTGACGCAATGATTTTGACGTTATTCTTCTGGTAATCCAGAGACATAAACAGCTGATCGAAACAGCGGCGGCTGGCAAAGGCGGTAAAGGTATGCACAAACGGCACGCGACCGGTCAGCGAAAGCCCGGCGGCAACACCGATGACATTCGCTTCCATGATGCCGCAGTTAATCACGTGATCTGGATGATCTTTGTGTACGCCGTCCATCGCCATCGAGCTCATCAGATCGGCTTCCAGCGCGATAATCGGCGTGTTCTCTACAATTTTTTCACGCACGGTATTGGCGTAAACTTTGCGCATTTCCACTGCGTCTTTTTGCAATTCAAGAGAAACTTCAAACATGAGTGGCCTCCAGCTCAGCGATAGCATTTTCGATTTCCAGTTTCACATCCGGCGTTAAACGCAGGTGATGTGAGTTCGCCAGTTGCTCGAGATACTTCACGCCCTGCCCTTTGATGCTGTCGAGGATCACCACCAGAGGACGCTGCTCGGCGTGACGAACCGGTGTGACCGCCTCGCTGATAGCCACAATGTCATCGCCTTTAATGGTCTCTACATCAAACCCGAACGCACTGAATTTTCCGGCCAGATCGAATGGCTTAATCACTTCATCCAGCGTGCCATCGAGTTGCTGTTTGTTGTAATCGATGAACAGTGTCAGGTTATGCAGATTGTGGTGCGCAATAAACTGGAAGGCTTCCCAGCACTGGCCCTCGTTCAACTCACCGTCGCCAAGAATGCAGAAGACGCGGTTGCTGCGACCAGCCAGCTTATGCGAAAGTGCCATGCCCGCCGCAATGGAAACGCCTTGTCCCAGCGAGCCGGTGGTGGCATCCACGCCGGTGGTCCGCAGCCGGTCCGGATGGCTCGGCAGCTTTGTGCCATTCTGGTTGAGT
Organism: Rahnella sp. WP5; assembly: GCF_000745615.1. NCBI lineage: Bacteria > Pseudomonadati > Pseudomonadota > Gammaproteobacteria > Enterobacterales > Yersiniaceae > Rahnella > Rahnella sp. WP5. The sequence goes on from NZ_KN050720.1 coordinate 530,496, forward strand.
GTGTGTAATTCGCTGACCGGGAAATAACCTTTCAGTGCCAGCGTGGCATACAACGCCGGACCAGCATGGCCTTTGGACAGCACGAAATAATCACGTTCCTGCCAGTCTGGTTTTTTCGGGTCGATGCGCATCACATCGCCATACAACACGGCTAGCGTTTCCACCACGGACATGCTGCCGCCATAGTGCCCGAATCCTAAACCGGTCAGCATTTTTAGCGTCTCGATACGGATATGGTGGGCCAGATCACGAACCTCCTGGACATCTTTCATCTTCATTAGTCCTTATTTTAATGAGCACTTATCCTGGCCTGTTATTTCTAACAGGCAGGACAGTGTTTCCCGGATGGAGTTAAAAAACGTAGTGGTGCAGGGAATTACTTTTCAGTGATTTCTTTCTCAGCCGCCGGTTTTTTGCCGAGATAGTTCCAGGCAACCAGTACCGCGAAGATACCGACAATCAGCGCCATGATGCCTTCCTTCGACATAAAGCGAGCCAGGTTACCCAGCAGGATGCCGATAACGCCGAAGTCCGCATCAGAGAAGGTGGCATTAGCAAAGCCCAGTGCGCCCAGTACTGGCAACAGCAGAACAGGCAGGAAGGTAATCAGCACGCCGTTGGCAAACGCACCGATCATTGCCCCGCGACGCCCGCCGGTCGCATTACCGAATACACCTGCCGTCGCACCAGTGAAGAAGTGTGGCACCACGCCCGGCAGGATCAGCACCAGATGCATTTGCCCTAACAGGAACAGTCCCACCAGACCGCCAAGGAAGCTGAACAGGAAACCGATCAGCACCGCATTCGGCGCGTACGGATACACCACCGGACAATCCAGCGCCGGACGGGCATTAGGCACCAGTTTCTCGGAGAAGCCGACGAATGCCGGAACGATTTCCGCCAGGATCAGACGCACACCCTGCAAAATGATGAACACGCCTGCCGCAAAGGTAATCGCCATGATGATGGCGTACACCAGGTAGTTCTGGCCTGCACTGTAGGTCGCCTCAACAAAGACCTGACCCGCGAACACCGCCATAATCAGATAAATAATAATCATGGTGAGCGAGATAGAAATGGAACTGTCACGCAGGAAACTGAGGTTTTTCGGCAGATTCATTTCTTCCGTAGAACGTGAACCTTTACCGACCTTGCTGCCTATCCAGCCCGATAAGACGTAACCAATGGTGCCGAAATGACCAAATGCCACGTCGTCGCTGCCGGTAATTTTACGCATGTAACGTTGCGCCAGCGCCGGGAAGAACGCCATGATAAGGCCCAGCGTCAGGGAACCGGTGAACACCAGTGAAACACCTTCAAAACCGGCCACCGTCAGAATAACGCTGATCATACAGGCCATATAAAACGTGTGATGACCGGTCAGAAACACATATTTAAGACGGGTGAAACGGGCCACGATCAGGTTTGCCACCATACCAAACGCCATAATTAACGCTGTCGGTGCACCGAATTTCTCCAGCGCGATGGAAACAATCGCTTCGTTATTAGGAATAATACCCTGGATATTAAAGGCGTGTTCAAACATACCGCCTAAAGGATTTAATGAGCCAACTAATACTGTTGCACCACCGCCCAATACTAAAAAGCCAAGTATTGTTTTAACCGTGCCTTTCACCACATCAGAAAAGTTTTTCTTTTGTGCCACCAGACCGATTAATGCGATGAGCCCCACCAGTATGGAAGGCACTTTTAATATATCGACCACAAACTTGAGCGTTTCCTGGATAAACATATCCACCTCGTTTGTCTATTTGTTTTATTTGTAGGGTTATTCAGTGCCGGTCAGGACACTGGATGTTTTTCAAAGTGAGCAATCAGTTTTGTTTCAAGTTCATTAATATCAATGATGTTAGTAATCACCACTAACTGGTTTTCAGGAATGCTGGCACTGGCAGCGATGTCCTTTGCCATCACGAACAGGTCGGCTTCACCCGGAATGGCTGAGGACAAATCGGAGTGCTGAACATCTGCCTGAATATTGAGTTTCTTCAGGACTTTCTTGATGTTCATTTCAACCATAAAGCTGCTGCCTAAACCGGAACCACAAATCGCCATGATTTTCATATTATTCACTTGTCCTTTATCTGTTTTTTAAACGATTAAAATATGTAGAACCGTACTCCATCTGCACATGTTAATGCATCTGAATGGTCAGAATATCCTTAGATTTAAGTCGCACTCCCTTTACAATATTAAGTCAAATTAATAGCGGGATATAACGTCCTGAATTTCTCTGATGGTTTTTGCCTGATGTATTTTCTGCATATCTTCTTCACTGGAAAATAATTCTGCCAGTTCAGAAATCAGTTCAATATGGCTGTGCTTATCTGCTGCCGATAACATCACCACGGTATACACCGGATCGTTATCCTCTGAATTAAACGCCACGCCGTGCGGCAACGTCAGCAACGAGAGTCCCAACCCGTTCGCCCCTTCTTCTGGTCTGGCGTGTGGCATCGCAATGCCCGGCGCCAGAACAAAATACGGCCCCAGTTTTTCCCGTTGAGCAAAAATAGCCGTCAGGTAATCCGGGGTAATTGTCCCTTCTTTCAGCAGTGGCTCAGCGCTCACTTCCACTGCCTGCCGCCAGTCCGTGATATCCGTTCTGATCTGAATTCGTTCAGATGTCAGCCAATCATTCAGCATAGTGATGCTCCGTTTTTATTTTTAAAGATGGCAGGTCAAATTTCCCCCAGACCGCACCAACGATCCAGACTCTACTTCAGCGGTAGCGTTAACATCTGTGATACAGATCTCAAAGATAGCGCTACCAAATTTCTATCATTGAGATCTGTGATAGCGCTATCAAAAATAATCACACAGCGGTATCGCCGTCCCGTGGATCGCATAAATAACGGTATACTTTGTCGGGAAATTGCCGATAATTTACCGAATTCTGCCGTGGTTCCCGATTTACCGGTCCTGCTGCGGCCCGCTTTTTTCGCTATACCTGTGGGTATACATTTTGCGCAAGATGCGCAGTTAAGGTCAGGATCGTGAATGTCCATTAACAAGAAAAGACGCAGTACCGGAAGAGTGACGCTGGCTGATGTCGCGCAACTGGCGGGCGTGGGCAGCATGACTGTTTCCCGTGCGCTGCGCACACCCGAACAGGTCTCCGATAAGCTACGGGAGAAGATCGAAGAAGCGGTCAGTCAGCTGGGATATCTGCCCAACCAGGCCGCCAGTTCCCTGGCTTCCGCCTCCTCAAATACCATTGCGATGATTGTGCCGAGCCTTTCCGAAGCGGGCTGCGCCGAGATGTTTGCCGGGCTACAGAAAGTGCTGCAACCGGCCGGTTATCAGATCATGCTGGCGGAATCTCAACATCGTATTGAGCGGGAAGAAAAACTGCTGGAAACGCTGCTTTCCTACAATCTGGCGGCGGCGATTTTACTGTCCGTTGAACACTCCGCCAATGTACGTCAATGGCTGGATAACCTGACCATCCCGGTGCTGGAAATCGGTGCGCTGACCACTTCGCCAATCGACATGAATATCGGCATTGATTATGTCGAGGCGATGTTTCAGTTGACCCAGACGGTGGTGGCGAAGGGATATCAGAATATCGGCATGCTGTGTGCCAATCAGGAACAGTGGATTTTCCAGCAGCACCTTCAGGGTTGGCGTAAGGCCATGTTGAAAGCACATATGTCCCCGCACCGGGTGATAAACGCCGCCGAGCCTGCCAGCTTTTCCACCGGCGCTCAGCAACTGCCGGAGTTCCTGCTTGCCTGGCCGGAAATTGACGCGCTGGTGTGTGTTTCCGACGATCTCGCCTGTGGCGCACTGTATGAATGCCAGCGCAGACGCATCAAAGTGCCAGATGAACTTGCCGTGGTCGGCTTTGGCAATGCCGATGTCAGTAAAGTATGCCAGCCGCCGCTGACCACTATTGCTATTCCGCATAAAGAAATCGGGGTGCGCGCCGCCCAGGCATTGCTGGCGAGGATTAATGACGAGGAATGGGAAGAAGTGACGATCGCTTCGTCGTTGTGCAAGCGGGAGAGTTGCTAAAAAGAGAACGGGCGATATGAGTTCGCCCGTGATGTGATTCAGATATCATCTTTCGCTGACGATTCTTCTTCATCGTTTTCTTTATTACCCGGGACAGACGCATCCGCCACAGGGGCTGCGGCTTCACGGGTCAGCGGCTTACCGTGTTCTTTCTCATTGTTTCGCGTCATCCACAGAGAAAGTGCTTTCAGGGAGTCCGGCGTAAATTCATCACAACGCGCAGTGATTTCTTCCGGTGTCATCCAGCGGACGGCATCAATTTCTTCTTCCTGCAGGGCAAACGGGCCATGGGATACACAGCTAAACAATGCTCCCCATACGCGACATTTGTTCTCTTCTTCAAAGTAGAACTGACCGTGCTCTGCAAACGGCACACCGGCAATACCCAGCTCTTCCTCGGCTTCACGGCGAGCTGAATCAAGTATATTTTCACCGCTTTGCACCACACCACCGGCCGTTGCATCGAGCCAGCCCGGATAGAAATCTTTGGTTTCAGTCCGACGCTGAACCAAAATATTCCCCATTCCATCATGAACCACAATATAGCTGGCACGATGACGCAGGACCTGAGCACGCATTTGTTGTCGGCTGGCCTGGGCAATGACCTCGTTGTCTTCGTTGACGATATCAACCCACTCATCCGTACTGATGTTTTGCTCTTGTTCTGACATCCGCTGGAACCTTCTCTTTTAAGCGCTGGTCTGTGCGCAATAAGTCTGTGCGCTGTGATTTTGCAACACGTCGATAATGTCCGGAGATTCTATCTGGGTCTGCTGGGTGGCTTCAATAGCTATGGATGCGTTGATGCAACCTAAAAGCTATGTTACCCCGCAAAGTTCGCCATCAGACAAGTCCGACATAGACTTCTAAACATCTGCATTATGATACCCTACTCAATCGGATAAGAAGCTTGTGATTACCCGTTCCAAATTAGCGCATCCCGCCCCGCCATTCGCGGAGAGTGATTAAAACAACGCAGGAGGCAATATGATTGATCTTTATTACGCACCAACACCGAATGGCCATAAAGTTTCTCTTTTTCTTGAAGAGAGTGGCCTGCAATACCGGCTCCACCGTATTGATATCAGCGCAGGGGAGCAATTCAAACCTGAATTCCTCGCCATTTCACCCAACAACAAAATCCCGGCCATTGTCGACAGTCAGCCCGTTGACGGCGGCACACCGGTCAGTATTTTTGAGTCTGGCGCAATTTTGCAATATCTGGCAGAAAAAACCGGAAAATTTCTCAGCAAAGAGTTGCGTGAGCGCACCGTGACACTGGAATGGCTGACCTGGCAGGTTGCCGGATTTGGCCCGATGCTGGGTCAGAACCACCATTTTACGCATTATGCGCCGCAGCCGGTGCCTTACGCCATTGAGCGTTATTTACAGGAAACTCAGCGTCTGTATGGCGTGCTGAACCGCCAGTTAGAGAAAAATGCCTATATCGCCGGGGAGAATTACAGTATCGCCGACATGGCCACTTATCCGTGGGTCGTGGCTCATGAACGCCAGCGTATTGATCTGGCTGGATACCCTGCCGTACGCAACTGGTTCGAACGGGTTAAAAGCCGCCCGGCAACACAAAGAGCCTACGCGCTGGCGCAGGTTCAGTAAGCCCCTTCAGCCTGCCGGAGGCGTTCTGGATATCTCAGAATAAAAAACCCTTAACTGTGCTCCATATCGCGAGTTAATTGCGATGACTCATCTATGATTAAAGACAGTTCATCCGCGTATTCAGACAGTTAAGGATCCCGATATGAAGATCTTGATTACCGGCGCCACCGGCCTCATCGGAAGAAAATTGACCGAACGGCTTCTTGAGCAATCTCATCAGATCACCGCCCTGAGCCGTGCCCCTGAACGCGCGGGGAAAATACTCGGGTCGCAGGTTTCCGTCTGGGAAACGCTGGAAGGAAAAACCTCGCTCGACGGTTTCGATGCCGTAATTAACCTTGCCGGTGAACCCATTGCCGACAAACGCTGGACCAAAGAACACAAAGCATTGTTATGCGAGAGCCGCTGGAAGCTGACAGAAAAGCTGGCAACGCTGATTAACGCCAGTGAAAAGCCCCCTGCCGTGTTTATCTCCGGTTCGGCGGTCGGCTATTACGGCGATCAGGGCCAGGCTCTGGTGCCTGAAGATGAGCCGCCTAACAAGCAGTTTACCTGGCAATTGTGTGCCCGCTGGGAAGCACTGGCGATGTCAGCACAAAGCGCGGCGACGCGTGTTTGTTTGCTGCGCACCGGCATCGTACTGGCTGAAAAAGGCGGTGCGCTGGCCAAAATAGTTCTGCCCTACCGCGCCGGTCTCGGTGGCCCGCTCGGTGATGGTCAGCAATACATGCCGTGGATCCACATCAACGACATGATTGACGGGATTCTGTTCTTGCTGGAACACGAAACACTTTCCGGCCCGTTCAATATGGTGTCGCCGTATCCGGCGCGCAACGAGCAATTCAGTGCCCTGCTCGGCGAAGTATTGCACCGCCCGGCGTTTATGCGGGCACCCGCGCCTGTGGTGCGCTTGCTGATGGGCGAATCAGCTGTATTAGTGCTGGGTGGTCAGCGTGCAGTGCCGCGCCGGCTGGAAGCAGCAGGGTTTATTTTTAAGCATCAGGAGTTAAAGGAAACGCTGGAGGATTTGCTGGGATGAAGGGTCTTGCAGCCCTTCACCCTGCTCAACCAGATTGGGGATGTTTCGGTTTCTCAATAACTGCGCTCACATGGGCTATTTCGCCGAAACCGAGCAGAGGGGAAAAGCTTTTCCCCTCTGCACTCCCCTCGCTTTTTCACTGCGCGCTGTCGCTGGAATGAAGGACATGTTCCGGCGCATTAGTGTGTGGCGCAAAATGCCAATCAACTTATCTAAAAGATAAAAAACGGTCAGCCGTTGAATTTAAGATCTCACGGGCGAATCAGAAATCTTGCTGAACGGAGCGGCTTCGAGACCCGGGGCTCGAAGACCGAGAGAAGGAACCGCAAAGCGGCAAGATTTCCAGCCTGTCACTGTGGTTGCTGAAACATAGCCAGCGAGCGAAGCACTTGTTGAAAAAGCGAGGAGGAATCCAAAGGAGGAAAAGCACTTTCCTCCTTTGGGCGGTTTCGGCGCAGAAAATTATGTGAGCACAATTATTGAGAAACCGAAACTTTCACAGTTTTCATTTTATCCGTTCAAACCCGCTCTTACTCCTTCACATCCACCTGATAAAACACATGTTTCCCAAACGGATCCACTTCATAACCGGTCACTTCTTTGCGTACCGGTTCGAAAATGGTCGAGTGGGCGATCATCACCGCCGGTGCCTGATCGTGCATCATCTGCTGGGCCTGCTCGTAAAGCGCCACGCGTTTCGCATGATCGGTGGTTTCTTTCGCTTCGGTGATCAACTGGTCAAACGGCGCGTAACACCATTTCGCTGAGTTCGAACCGCCCTTCGCGGCATTACAGGTAAACAGCGGACCAAAGAAATTATCCGGGTCACCGTTCGCCGTTGTCCAGCCCATCAGCGCTGCCATATGTTCGCCGTTACGGATACGGGTCTGGTATTCACCCCATTCGTAACTGACGATATGCGCTTTCACGCCAATTTTTGCCCAGTCCGCCTGGATCATTTCCGCCATACGCCGGGCGTTCGGGTTATACGGACGCTGTACCGGCATCGCCCATAAATCGATATCAAAACCGTTCGGCATCCCGGCTTCGGCCAGAAGAGCTTTGGCTTTCTCCGGTGAGTAATCGTAATCCACCAGTTTGTCGTTGTAACTCCAGACACCCGTCGGCAGCAGCGTTTTTGCGACGGTTCCCGTACCGTGGAACACCGCTTCAATGATCTGTGGTTTGTTAATGGCCATGGTCAGCGCCTGACGCACTTTCACATTATCCAGCGGCGCTTTCTGCGTATTGAAAGACAGGAAACCGGTGTTCAGGCCAGCCTTGCTCATCAGGTTGATGTCTTTATTGGCGCGCATACGATCCAGATCAGCCGGATTCGGGAACGGCATCACCTGGCATTCGTTTTTCTCAAGTTTGGCGAGGCGCATTGAGGCGTCAGGCGTAATGGTATACACCAGACGGTCAATTTTGGATTTGCCCTGCCAGTAATCCGGGAACGCCTTGTACAGCAGACGCGTATCTTTCTGGTACTGCACCAGCTCAAACGGCCCGGTCCCAATCGGATCCTGATCCAATTTTTCCGGTGTACCGGCTTTAAGCATCTGATCGGCATATTCTGCCGAGAGGATGGAAGCAAAATACCACGCCAGATCGGCCACGAACGGCGCTTCGGGACGCGTCAGGTTAAAGCGCACCGTGTAATCATCCACCTTATCAATGCTGCCGATAAGATCGCCCATTTTCAGGCTGTCGAAGTTAAGGTAAGTGCCGCCGGAAATTTTATGATAAGGGTTATTCTCGTCTTTCTGGCGCATGAACGAGAAGATCACGTCGTCAGCGTTGAAGTCGCGGGTCGGTTTGAACAACTTGCTGCTCTGGAATTTCACGCCTTTACGCAGGTGGAAGGTATAGGTTTTACCGTCTGCGCTGACCTCCCAGCTTTCCGCCAGACTTGGCACCAGTTCTGTGGTACCGATTTTGAAATCCACCAGACGGTTATAAATTGGCGCAGCGCTGGCATCCACGGAAGTGCCCGATGTATAAAGTTGCGGGTTGAATTGCTCAGGCGAGCCTTCGGAGCAGTAAACCAGCGTTTTAGCACAAACGCCGCTGGTGATGGTTAACGCCAGTAAACCTGTGCTTATTTTTAAGATGTTGTGTTTCATTCTTTTCCCTATTTTCCCTGTCCGGAGAGTGTTTAGATCTTCTTCATCGTGGAACCTAAAGCAAAAACAGATTAACATCTGGATAACACGTAGTAATACTTTGTTATATATGAAAATCTTATAACAGGGAACAATATTTGCGCACATTCAGAGGTTAAGATGTCGACAACAATCGCAACACAGCTTACCGAACGCTTCTACCGCTATCTCTCCGTGACATCACAAAGTGATGCCAGCGCGACGACCTTACCCAGCACGCCGGGCCAGCACGACATGGCGCGGTTGCTGGCTGAAGAACTGCATCAGCTGGGTCTGGAAAATATTCAGATCGATGAACATGCCACCGTGACGGCAGTCAAATCCGGCACCAAAAAAGGCGGCCCGCGTATCGGTTTTATCACGCATATCGATACCGTGGATGTCGGCCTGCGCCCGGATATTCATCCGCAGACATTGCGTTTTACCGGTGAGGATGTGTGTCTGAACAAGGCGCTGGATATCTGGCTGCGCCCTGCGGAACGCCCGGAAATCTTACCTTACAAAGGTGAGGATATTATTTTCAGCGACGGTACCAGCGTGCTGGGCGCGGATAACAAAGCGGCGGTCACTGTCGTGATGACGTTGCTGGAAAACCTGACGGCTGAGCAGGAATACGGCGATATCGTGGTGGCGTTTGTGCCTGACGAAGAAATTGGTCTGCGTGGTGCCAAGGCGTTGGATCTCGCCCGCTTTGATGTCGATTTTGCTTACACCATCGACTGTTGCGAACTCGGCGAAGTGGTATATGAAAACTTCAATGCGGCAGCGGCAGAAATTACCTTCACCGGCGTGACAGCACATCCGATGTCGGCCAAAGGCGTGCTGGTGAATCCGCTGCTGATGGCGCAGGATTTCATCAGTCATTTTGACCGCGCTGAAACCCCTGAAAACACTGAAGGCCGGGAAGGTTATATCTGGTTCAACGGCATGAGCGCTTCGCAGCAAGGCGCGGAACTGAAAGCTTCTATTCGCGATTTCGACAGCGCCAGTTTTGCCGCCCGTAAGCAGAAAATTCAGGATGTGGCGAAAGAGATAGCCGCGCAGTATCCGACCGCAAAAGTCTCAGTTGAGATCAGCGATACCTACAGCAATATCAGCCGCGCCATCGGCGAAGATCGGCGGGCGATCGACCTGATCTTTGCAGGCCTGAAAGAAATTGGCGTGGAGCCGAAAGTGATCCCGATGCGTGGCGGCACCGACGGCGCAGCATTATCGGCCAAAGGATTACTGACGCCGAACTACTTTACCGGCGCGCACAATTTCCACTCGAAGTTTGAGTTCCTGCCGGTGAATTCGTTTGTGAAGTCCTATGAACTGACTGTTCAGCTGTGCCTGCTGGCTGCGAAAGATTAATTCGACTCGCTTTTTATCTTGCTCCTCCCCCTGCGAAGGGGGAGGGAGTTTTTGTTACTTCAATGCACCTGACAGGAACTGTTGCAGACGGGCGCTTTTCGGATTGCCAAAGACTTCAGCAGGATCGCCCTGCTCTTCAATCACACCCTGATGCAGGAAGATGACATGGCTGGAGACATGACGGGCAAACTCCATCTCATGCGTTACCACCACCATGGTTTTCCCCTCTTCCGCCAGCTTTTGCATGATACGCAGCACCTCGCCGACCAGTTCAGGATCCAGCGCGGAAGTCGGCTCATCAAACAGCAGCACTTCCGGTTCCATCGCCAGCGCGCGGGCAATAGACACACGCTGTTGCTGACCGCCTGACAAGTTCACCGGATATTTACCTTGCGCGCGGGCATCAATACCCACTTTATCGAGGTATTTCACCGCACGTTCACGCGCTTCGGCTTTGCTCAACCCCAGCACCTGCACCGGCGCTTCCATGACGTTTTCCAGCACCGTCATGTGGCTCCACAGGTTGAAATGCTGGAACACCATCGTCAGTTTGGTACGCAGCAGTTGCAGTTGCTTCTTATCAAACACTTTCAGCTGACCGTCGGTGTCGCGCACCATGCGGATATCCTGATTATTAACGCTGATCGAGCCTTCGCTTGGTTTCTCGAGGAAGTTAATGCAGCGCAGGAAGGTACTTTTCCCGGAACCTGATGAACCGATAATACTGATCACATCACCCGCATTGGCCGACAACGAAACACCTTTCAGCACTTCGTGGTCGCCATAGCGCTTGTGGAGATCGAGAACCGCTAATTTGTTTTCTGGCATAAAGTTATTCCGCAAAAATAATTCTTATTAATGAGCTTGGGGCTTTACGTGAGCCAGCCAGCGTTTTTCCGCCTTGCGGAACAGCCCGATCAGGACAAAAGAAACACAAAGATAAATCACTGCTGCAATCCCGAAAGCATAAAACGGCTGATACGTCGCCGAGTTGATGTCGCGGGCGATTTTCAGCACGTCCGGTACCGTGGCGGTAAATGCCAGCGCGGTGGAGTGCAACATCAGAATGACTTCATTACTGTAAGCAGGCAGCGCCGTACGTAATGCCGACGGCAAAATAATGCAGGTGTACAGTTTAAAGCGTGAGAAACCGTAGGCATTGGCCGCTTCGATTTCGCCGTGCGGTACTGCGCGGATGGCACCGGCAAAAATCTCGGTGGTGTAGGCACAGGTGTTGAGCGTCAGCGCCAGAATCGTACAGTTAAGCCCGCTGCGGAAGAAGGCATTGAGGAAGTCGGTACCACGCACGATTTCCAGGCTGTACATCCCCGAATAAAACACCAGCAACTGAACATACAGCGGCGTTCCGCGGAAAATATAGGTGTACAGCCAGATCGGATAACGCAGGAATTTGTTAGAAGACACGCGCCCCACCGCCATCGGCACCGCCAGTAATCCGCCTATCACCACAGAGCTGATCAGTAACCACAGGGTGATCGCCAGACCGGTAAAACGGTAGCCATCGCTGTAGAGCAAAGACATACCGTACTGTTGTAAAATTTCGATCATAGATCAGCCCTCTTCACACCCAGCGAATAACGGCGATCAAGCCATACCAGCACGCCGTTCGACAGCGTGGTGAAAACCAGATAAACCACTCCCGCCACAATCGCAAAATAGAACGGCTGATAAGTGCCTTTCCCGGCCAGTTGCGTGGCTTTCACCACATCATTCAGGCCCAGCAATGACACCAGCGCGGTGGCTTTGAGGATAACCTGCCAGTTGTTGGCAATGCCCGGCAGCGCGAAACGCATCATGGCCGGAAATAAAATTCGTCGGAAAATCTGTGAACCGCTGAACCCGAAAGCCGTCGCAGCTTCGATTTGTCCACGCGGGACCGCCATAAACGCACCACGGAACGTCTCAGTGAAATAAGCCCCGTAGATAAAGCCCAGCGTGATAATACCGGCGCTCATCGGATCGATATCAATTTGCGTCAACCCCAGTGATTCGGTGACGCTGTTAAGCGCAATCTGCAACCCGTAGAAAATCAATAACATTAATACCAGATCAGGTACGCCGCGAATAAGCGTGGTGTAGCAACCAAAAAAACCAGACACGATCCGGTTCTTTGACAGTTTCCCGCCCGCGCCGATTAACCCTATCACCAGCGCCAGAATGACTGACGAAATCGCCAGCTCCAGTGTCACTAACGTGCCCTGGATAATTACCTGGGAATACCCATACAGCATGGTTTTTTCCTGTCTTTAGTGGATCCCTGCGCAGACAAAAAGACGGCCAGCGTCAGAACCGCAGGGAGCGGCACACCGCCCCCTTTGGCACATCTCACGACGCGTATCAGCCGCCGTAAACATCAAAGTCGAAGTATTTTTTCGCCAGTTTGTCGTAAGTCCCGTCTTTACGCATGCTGTCAAATGCCTTATTCAGTGCGTCTTTCAGGTCAGTATCCGTCTTACGCAGCCCCATGCCGGTGCCCACGCCGAAGAATTTATCGTCTTTAACTGACGGGCCAGCAAACGCGTAATCTTTACCTGCAGCTTGTTTCAGGAAGCCTTCGCTGCCTGCTACTTCATCCTGGAATGCCGCGTCAAGACGACCGGAAGCCAGATCCGCATAAATCAGATCCTGGTTCTGGTAAGCGACTACGTTGATGCCTTTTGGCTGCCACATCGCGTTGGCATAAGCTTCCTGAGTGGAACCCTGCAGAACGCCGACATTTTTACCTTTCAGCGCATCCAGAGTAGGCAGAACTTTAGAACCTTTAGGCGCGATCAGACGGGCGTTAGCGGCGTAAAGTTTCTCTGTGAAATCAATTTCCTGCTGGCGTTTTTCAGTGATGGATAATGAGGAAATAATCGCATCAATCTTTTTCGCTTTCAGGGACGGGATCAGCGCATCAAAATCACTTTCAACGTAAGTGCATTTAATGGCTGCACGTTTGCACATCTCGTTGGCCAGGTCGATATCAAAACCAACCAGCTTGCCGCTGGAGTCTTTTGATTCAAATGGGGCGTAAGTCGGATCAGTACCGATATTAATTGCTTTAGGCACGGCAGCAAATGCACTACCTGCACTGGCTAAGACCAGAACCAGCGGGAGAACCTTGAACAACTTTTTCATACATTAGCCTCAGTGATTATTCATCTGTTGTGGTTGTGTGTGCGTGAATGAACGTCTTTTTATAGTTTGCTGAACGATGCAAATGGCTTTTTGCCAGATTTTCTCATGCACTTTTCGTGCCGTTTCTCCGCATCGCGACTTTCCGCAGCGAGAGAGTGAAAACCGGTCAAAAAAGCATCGGGATAATGAAAGTTTTCAAAGGTCTGAGGGAAGGATAGCTGAAGGGAGGTTTAACACTGCACCCCAATGAATCAAATTGTGATCATTGTTGGTGCAATGTAACTAAAGTGCGCGAAATGAGTGCGTATTGGGACGTGAAAGTTTAACGACTGCCCTGCCATCGAACAAATAAGTCTTCCGGCAGTTCGATATCAAACTGATCAATCACCCGGTTTACCGTCTGATCGATGATATCTTCCACCGAGGCCGGGCGATGATAAAACGCCGGAACCGGCGGCATAATGACAGCACCCAGTTCAGCGGCCTGGGTCATCAGCCGTAAATGGCCGAGATGCAGCGGCGTTTCACGCACACACAACACCAGACGGCGGCGCTCTTTCAACACCACGTCGGCTGCACGGGTCAGCAGACCGTCGGTGTAACTGTTTACGATGCCGGAAAGCGTTTTGATCGAGCAGGGCAAAATCACCATTCCGGCAGTTTTAAAAGAACCGGAAGAAATGCTGGCCGCGATATCGCGGGAATCATGCACCACATCGGCCAGCGCCTGAACGTCGCGTAGTGTGAGATCGGTTTCCAGTGTCATCGTCTGGCGGGCCGCATTGCTCATCACCAGATGTGTTTCGATATCAGGTACGCTCTGCAATACCTGCAAGAGCCTGACACCATAGATTGCGCCGCTGGCGCCGGAAATACCGACGATAAGTCGTTTCATGAACACTGCCTTAGAAAAATGAACCCGGACCCGATGGTGCCAATACTGACATAAATTCAGGCATAAAAAAACGCGCCCGCCCGGTGTTCACCGGAGGGGCGCGTTTATGCGGATGTCAGCAACCGGCTAATCAGCCTTCGTTGTGCATCTCAAGGTTTTCAGCTTCCTGCTGGCCACGCAACGCCTGAGCGTCGTCATTGCGCAGGGCTTCGAGGTATTCCAGATAGTTCTGGTCAACGTCTTTGGTGACGTAAACACCATCGAAAACTGAACATTCGAATTTCTCGATATCCATATTGTCTTCTTTCACTGCGGCGATCAGGTCGCTCAGATCCTGGAAGATCAAGGCATCAGCACCAATTATCTGGTTGATTTCACTGACTTCACGGCCATGGGCAATCAGCTCGTTCGCGCTTGGCATATCGATACCGTACACGTTCGGGAAACGAATTTCCGGTGCCGCAGAGGCCAGATAAACACGTCGCGCTCCGGCTTCACGCGCCATCTCAACAATCTGTTGAGAGGTGGTGCCACGCACGATGGAGTCATCCACCAGCAACACGTTTTTATCACGGAATTCAGCGCGGTTAGCATTCAGTTTACGGCGTACAGATTTACGGCGTTCCTGCTGGCCCGGCATGATAAAGGTACGGCCGACATAGCGGTTTTTCACAAATCCCTGACGGTACGGTTTATCCAGGATGCGGGCGATTTCCAGCGCGATATCGCAGGAGGTTTCCGGGATCGGGATCACCACGTCAATATCCAGGTCTTCCCATTCACGGGCAATTTTCGCGCCCAGCTTTTCACCCATACGAACTCGGGCGCTGTAGACGGAAATTTTATCGATGAAGGAATCCGGACGCGCGAAATACACGTATTCGAACAGGCACGGATTGTACTGCGGGTTCTCGGCACACATACGGGTGAACAACTGACCTTTTTCGGTGATATACACCGCTTCACCCGGCGCAACGTCGCGCAGGAACTCAAAGCCCAGCGTATCGAGTGCCACACTCTCAGAAGCCACCATGTACTCATTACGGCCATCTTCCAGCGTACGTTTACCAATAACCAGCGGACGGATACCGTGCGGGTCACGGAACGCCAGCATGCCATGACCGATAATCATCGCCACACACGCGTAGGCACCACGGATTTTCAGATTCACTGCGGCAACCGCAGCAAAAATGTTGTCAGCTTCCAGCGGGTAATGCTGGAAACGATCCAGTTCACTCGCCAGGATATTGAGCAGAATCTCAGAATCGGACGTGGTGTTCACATGACGGCGCTGACCTTCAAACAGGTTGCTGCGCAATTCGTGAGCATTGGTCAGGTTGCCGTTATGGGCAAGGGTAATGCCGAACGGAGAGTTGACGTAAAAGGGTTGAGCTTCTGAAGCGCTGGAACTGCCAGCCGTTGGGTAGCGCACATGGCCGATACCCATGTTGCCCTGTAAGCGTTGCATATGGCGGGCTTCGAAAACATCCTTCACCAGGCCATTCGCTTTACGTAAACGGAAGTTATTATTCGCGTCGATGGTGGTGATGCCTGCGGCATCCTGACCACGGTGTTGTAACACCGTTAACGCGTCATAAATCGACTGGTTTACCGGCATGAAACCGGCGATACCGACAATACCGCACATGTTGTCTTTTCCTCTTCAGCGCTGCCAAAACTAAATATGTTTTGGCAAGAAACTCGACGTGCTCTGCAGGTAGTCAAAGAACCACCTGATGATATAACTGAACTGTGGGATCAACTGGGATTGTTTCCAGTCTTCACTTTGCGAAAAACCGGTAAAAGTATCGAGGAAGAACAGCATCGCGGAGACAATTAACACCCCGCGCAGTGCGCCGAAGCACACACCTAACACCCTGTCAGTGCCGGACAACCCGGTTCTTTCAACCAGTGAACCAATCACATAGTTGACAATTGCACCTACGATCAACGTCGCGATGAACAAGATGGCAATTGCGATCCCGTTTCGAACTAACTCATCTTCGAAACGTGTGAAGTAGATGGCGAGGTAAGGGTAATAATGGCTGGCAACAAAAAAGGCGCAAGCCCAGGTTACCAGCGATAAAGCCTCACGAACAAAGCCACGGATCAAACTGACTAAAGCAGAAAATCCGATAACCGCAATAATGACGTAATCAATCCAGACCATTAACTATTCCAGTGTCTAATCCAGTCACATCTGCCCCGGCATCCAGTTCGCGGCGAATTCTAACAGAAAAAGAAAACGTTTGCGTAGGGGAAATCAGCCGGTCAGACAAATTAATAATAGCGATTAAAAAAACCTCAATCGCAGCATAAACCTATAAAAATCCAACCAGAGGATCTTATAGAAAAAGGGCACAAATCGCTTGTGCCCTCCGTGGTATTTTTTATGTTTTAACGACTCCCTCCCCTGCGAAGGGGAGGGTTGGGGTGGGGTATTAATGGCAACGTTGAATCTGGCGTTGCCCGCTAAACCCCCTCCCCGCCTCCCCCTTCGCAGGGGGAGGAGCAAAGTCAGTGTGCGGAGTATGCGCGAACCTGCCCACCCAATCCGCTCAGCTGTTGCAGTTGCGGAAGTGACGCTTCGAGTTTTTGCTTCGAGGCATCCGGGCCGACGTACAGGCGCGTGATCTGCCCCTGTACCGGTGTTGCAGGCACTGTGTAAGCACGGAAACCAGACAACCGCAAATTCGCCACAATCTCATTGGCTTTGGCGGCATTTTTCAATGCGCCAAGCTGCACCACATAAGACTGCCCTGTCGGCGCTTTTTCTGCCGGCGCAGCCTTCGGCTGTTCAACCGGTTTTGGCTGTTCAGCAACGGCCTTCGGTTGCTCAACCGGTTTTGGCTGTTCGACCGGCTTCGGTTTCACCGTTGGCTTCGCTTCCACCATCGGTTTCGGTTCGATCACTTTGGGTTTTTGAGGAGCAGGCTGCACCGTTTTTTTCTGCTCAGGCAGTGTGGTGACCGGCGGCGCTTCTATCGTGGTATTACCCGGCGCCACATTGCCATGATTGGCGGCGTTGGTGTTATTGGCAGGACTTGTATCGTCCTGTTCACCATTCATCATCTGATCGGCACCTTCCGGCGGCTGAGCAGGCAAAGATTGCGTGACCGGTGGCACCGAGTCCTGTTCCTCAACATCACCCGGTTTTGGCACCAATGGAATAGACGCAAATTCGTCTTCGTAATGCTTTTTCTTGCCGTCGAGTAAACCAGGCAAAATGATGACACCCAGTGCCACCAGAATGACCGTCCCGACCAGACGATTTTGAAACTTACTTGCCACTGGTTTTCCCCGTGTCTATAGCATCCATTACGTGAGCTACGGTATGGAACGAGCCGCAGACAATCACAATATCCTGAGGAGCCGCCTCCTGCATAGCCTGTTTCCAGGCAGACTCCACATCATCAAACTGGCGCGCCTGCGGCAGATGGACGGTCAGTTCTTCGACACTGGCCCCGCGCGGGCCTTCCAGCGGCGCGCAATACCATTCATCCACCTGCGGCGACAGGCAAGCCAGCGTACCGGCAATATCTTTGTCTTTCAACATTCCGACGACGGCACGCACTTTGCCACCCTTTCGCGGCTGTTCCGCCAGACGTCCGGCCAGATACGCTGCCGCATGCGGATTGTGCGCGACATCCAGGATCAGCCGCGGCGATTCACTCACCGTCTGGAAACGTCCCGGCAAAGCAGCGCGCTGTAAACCGCTGCGCAACGCGGCTTCAGGAATATCCAGTGTTGAATAATGCAGTGCAGCCAGCGCGGTCGCGGCGTTAGCCAGCGGTACATTCGGCAACGGTAAACCTTCCAGCACGTTAACCTCATTACCTTCTTCCCGCGCTGCCCAGCGCCACTGTCCGGCATCCGCAGAAAAATGCCAGTTCACATCGCGGCGGTGTAAATCCGCATGTTTTTCCTGCGCAACCGCAGCAATGGATTGTGGCATATCCGGCTCACCAACCACGGCCGGTTTACCGGCGCGGAAAATACCGGCTTTTTCGCGGCCAATGCTTTCGCGGTCAGATCCCAGCCAGTCGGTATGATCCAGCGCAATACTGGTGACGACAGCCACGCTGGCATCGACAATATTAGTCGCATCCAGACGACCGCCCAGCCCGACTTCAAGTATCACCACATCCAGCTTAGCCTGTTTAAACAGCTGCAACGCCGACAATGTGCCGTATTCAAAGTAGGTCAGCGAGATATCGCCACGGCCAGCTTCCAGCCCCGCAAAAGATTCGCAATGCGCAGATTCCGCTAATTCTTCCCCCTGAATACGGACACGTTCAGTGTAGCGCACCAGATGCGGGGAGCTGTAAACGCCCACACGGTAACCCGCCGCCATCAGGATGGATTCCAGCGTCGCGCAGGTGGTGCCTTTACCATTGGTTCCGGCCACGGTGAAAACCAGCGGCGCTGGCGTCAGTAAGTCGAGTTTGGCGGCAACCGCTTTGACCCGGTCAAGGCCAAGCTCAATAGCCTGAGAGTGGAGATGTTCAAGATAATAAAGCCACGTGGCCAAAGGCGACGTGGCTTGGGGAATAAGTTGATTTTGCATGAGTCCCGTTCAACCTTGTCAGGTTCACTTCGACACTACATCACCAGACTGTGACAGCAGGCAATGCCCTCTTTGTCAGATCACACCAACAGAGTAAAAGCACGGCTGTCTGTTTTGCAGAAAAACAGTGTGGGCGGCACAACACGCGGTGGCCGCCCGAATAACTGACCGGCGTTTACCCTGTTCGATCAGGCATCCTGGTTGTCAGCGGCAGAACCGTTGACAGCAACATGGACGTCAGCCACTTTCGGCTCCGGTTGCCCGGTCAGTTTCGCCAGAACGCTGCCCAGTTTGGCGCGCATTTCCGGACGACGTACGATCATATCAATCGCACCTTTTTCGATCAGGAATTCACTGCGCTGGAAGCCCGGCGGCAGTTTTTCACGAACGGTTTGCTCGATAACACGTGGACCGGCAAAACCGATCAGCGCCTTCGGCTCCGCGACGTTAATGTCACCCAGCATTGCCAGACTGGCAGAAACACCGCCCATCGTAGGGTCAGTCAGTACAGAAATGTATGGCAGGCCACGTTCCTGTAACTTCGCCAGTGCTGCACTGGTTTTCGCCATCTGCATCAGCGACATCAGCGCTTCCTGCATACGGGCGCCGCCACTGGCAGAGAAACAGACCAGCGGGCAGTTATCTTCCAGTGCCTGCTCAACGGCACGCACAAAACGTGCGCCCACGACGGACGCCATTGAACCGCCCATGAAAGCAAATTCAAACGATGCGACCACGATTGGCATGCCAAACAGCGTACCTTTCATGACGACCATGGCGTCTTTTTCGTTGGTTTCTTTTTGTGCTGCAACCAGACGATCTTTGTATTTCTTGGAATCTTTAAACTTCAGAACATCTTTAGGCTCAAGCTCACTGCCTAACTCAATCTCACTGCCCTCGTCCATGAAAGTGGACAGACGCATACGCGCGGTAAGGCGCATATGGTGGTCGCACTTAGGGCACACCATGAGATTGCGCTCAAGCTCGGCGCGGTAAAGGACCTGCCCGCAGCTGTCACATTTAGTCCAGACGCCCTCAGGAATACTTGCCTTACGGGTTTGCGAGTCAGTGCTCTTACTAAGAATTCGTTCAATCCAGCTCATCGATAACCTTTCTGTTTGAACCCGGCCGAAGCCAGTCCGCTGTTCATGCTGTAACAAGTCCCCTGAAACCTACCCAAAATCGCCTGTGTACGGGGTGATAAAAAACCTCACACACCGCGCCACAGAAGGGTTGTTCGCAGGAACAGACCATAAATTGTCGCTCATTAAACCATAACGGCCAGACACTGTGGATAAAAAACTGGTCCTACCCTCAGGTTTAATGCCTTAAATTTTAAAGCGCTTGCGTAAAAAACGTACGGAATTAATCCTGTTGACGCTTTTCTTTGGCCGCTGCGCGTTTGTGCCGCCAGATTTCAATCACACCCGGCAGGATGGAAACCACAATGATTGCCACGATCAGTAATTTCAGATTTTCCTGAACAATCGGCAGATCGCCGAAAAGGTAGCCAGCATAGGTAAATAACAGCACCCAAACCAGTGCACCAATCACGTTATACGCAGCGAAATGGCGGTAAGACATATGCCCCATACCGGCCACAAACGGTGCAAACGTGCGGACGATCGGCACGAAGCGCGCAAGAATAATCGTTTTGCCGCCATGTTTCTCGTAAAACTTATGCGTCTTGTCCAAATAACTGCGACGGAAAATCTTTGAATCAGGATTACTGAACAGACGTTCACCAAATACCCGTCCGATAGTGTAGTTCACCGCATCGCCGAGTATCGCCGCAATCGCCATCAGGAACGCCATCAGATGAACGTTCATGTCGTTGCCCGGCAACGCCGCCAGCGCACCTGCTACGAACAATAATGAGTCACCCGGCAGGAAAGGTGTCACCACCAGACCGGTTTCGCAGAACAAAATCAGGAATAAAATGCCGTAAACCCAGATGCCATACTGCGCAACCAGCTCCGCTAAATGCACATCAATATGCAAAATGAAATCAATGACAAAGTGAATAAAACCCATTTGATTTTCCACCTCTTTCCGGTTTAACAGCCCATTTAAACAATCGCTTGATCCGTTCCTTAATCTTCGAGGAACAGGGGTCCCATATTCACCTGAGGCAGCGCAAATTTCTCAGGGTAATCCACGCAGACCAGATATAACCCTTCAGGCTTGCCCGTAGCTGCCGCAAGATTGCGATCTTTCGCTGCCAGTAGTTCTCCCATCCAGCCAACAGGCTGATTACCGGCACCGATTTCCACCAGGCTCCCCACGATATTGCGCACCATGTGATGAACAAACGCATTAGCCTTGATATCGACCACCACATAGCTGCCGTGACGGCTCACATTCACATGCATCACATAACGCCACGGCGTACGCGACTGGCACTGTGATGCACGAAAAGACGTGAAATCGTTCTCACCCAGCAACGCCTGACCGGCAAGCTGCATTTTTTCGACGTCGAGCGGCATGTGAACATGGGTCACGCCGGCATGCAAAATCGCTGAACGGTAACGGTTGTTATAAATAACGTATCGATACCGGCGGGCGGTGGCGCTGAAACGGGCATGAAAATCCTCGCCCACATTCGCACACCAGCGCACAGCGATATCTTTGGGCAAATGGGTATTCACCCCCATCGTCCACGCCGCGTCTTTGCGCAGCACCGGCGTGTCAAAATGCACTACCTGCCCCGTTGCGCTGACGCCTGCGTCAGTACGCCCGGCGCAAAACACGACGATCGGGGCATTGGCCACACGGCTCAGTGCTTTTTCCAGACACTCCTGCACGCTGGCGACGCCCTGCTGACGCTGCCAGCCAAAATAGGCACTGCCGTCATATTCAATGCCTAACGCCACACGTCCGGCAACCGGTGCGGTGCTGACGTCAGCGATCACTTCATCGGACATAATCAGTACCAGTACTCGTTAATCAGCTTCTCGGCAGTTTCCACCGCCATCAGTGCGCCGCCAAAACGGACGTTGTCAGCCACTGACCAGAATTGCAGTAACTCAGGAATGCCGTAGTCATTACGGATACAACCGATGCTCAGATTGGCATTACCGGACGCATCGCTGACCTGCGTCGGGAAATCATCTTCATCGCTCAGATTAATATCATCAATGCGTTCGAGTTCAGCGCGCGCTTCTTCCGCTGACAGCGGACGCAAACCTTCCATATGAACCACCTGCGCGTGACCGTAAAACACCGGCGACTGCACACAACTGACAGAAATCGGCAGCCCATCGTCCTGCAACACTTTGCGAACCTGATCCACCAGGCGGCGTTCCTGACGCACACTGCCCTCTTCATCACTGACCAGCGGTAACAGGTTAAACGCCAGTTGTTTGCTGAAAATGCCCTCTTCTGCCGGAATGCCGTTCAGCAGACGGGCGCTTTGCCCGGCCAGATCGTCAACCGCGGCTTTGCCCAGCGCAGAAACGGAAAGCAACGAAGTGACATGCAGACGCGACAAACCGGCCTGTTCGGTCAGTGGTTTGATGGCGGTCAGCAGTTGGCTGGTCAGGCTGTCGGCCACGGCCACGATATTGCGGTTGCGGTAATGAGACAGTGCGTCAGGGTTCACGCCCGGCACCACCAGAGGAATATCGTGTTCAAGAGAGAACAGGCCGCTGCTGTCGATGACCAGACAGCCCTGATTTGCCGCTTCTTCGGCATACAAGGCAGAAGCCTCAGAACCCGCAACAAAGAACGCCAGTTGAACCTGCGACCAGTCGAACTCAGATGCCTGTTGTACGCGCAGACTTTTGCCGTTAAAACGCACGGTCTTACCGGCGCTGCGTTCACTTGCCAGCGGGAAGAGCTCACCAACCGGGAACTGACGATCAGCCAATAATTCCAGTAACGCATCACCGACTGCGCCCGTTGCGCCAAGCAGCGCAATATTCCAGCCATCAGACATGTTGGTATTCTCCAGAAAATAAAAGTACAAAATACAAGGGGCGATGATGATCACCGCCCTGTTTGCAAACGTGTTATCACACCACTCGCGGCGAAAAAACTTAAGGCCGTTTTAAGCAGTGGCTAACTGGCTGTTAAAGCCCAGTTTTTTCAACACACCGGCGGTCGCCGCATCGTCGCAAATCACCCGTAAAGATGACCACTCACGACGTTCTTCATAGAACTTACGCAGCTTGTCGAATTCGCCCGGTTTTCCGGCGACACGGCGCAAAGGCCGGTCATCGCGGCGCACATCATACACTAAGTGAATAAGACGCAGCAGTTTGGCTTCGCTCAGCGCGCCACTCAGCGTCACTTCGGCAAATTCAGGCGCAGGGAGTAATGATTCCGGCGGCACCGTTTGTGGCTGACCGATAAACTGACTGAATGCTTCGAACACCTGTGTGGTGCCGCGTGCTTTCCCTTCCAGGCTGTAACCGGCGATATGTGCCGTGCCGATAGCAACTTTATCCAGCAACGCTAACGACAAATCAGGTTCCGGTTCCCAGACATCCAGCACAGCCGTCAGTTTTTTGCTGCCACTCAGTGCGTCGAGCAGCGCGGCGTTATCCACTACCTCACCACGACAGGCGTTAATGAGGATCCGGTCAGCGGGCAGACGCGCCAGTAAATCCGCATCCACCAGATGATGTGTGGCATAAGGGCCGGACATATTCAGCGGCGTATGGAACGTCAGGATATCGGCTTCAGCGACCAGCTTCTCAAGCGGCCAGAATTCACCGGCATCACCCCGATCGGCTCGCGGCGGATCGCACAATAACGTGCGTACACCCAGCGCTTCAAGGCGGGTATTCAGACGTGAACCGACGTTACCGACACCAATGATCCCGACCGTTTTATCGCGCAGATGGAAACCGTCGCGCTGAGCAAGGATCAGCAAGGATGAGAAAACATATTCCACCACGGCAATGGCATTACAGCCGGGCGCGGCCGAGAAACCAATCCCTGCGCTGGCAAGCCATGCATCATCAACGTGATCGGTGCCCGCCGTGGCGGTACCCACAAATTTCACCGGTTTTCCCGCCAGCAAACTTTCGTTCACTTTGGTCACAGACCGCACCATCAACGCATCGGCATCATTCAGGGCATCTTGCGGGATAGGACGGCCAGGTACGGCCTGCACGTTCCCCAACCGGCTAAAAAGCTCGACGGCATACGGCATATTTTCATCAACCAGGATTTTCACGTTTGTCTCCGGCAGCATGGCCTAAAGAAAGAATAGAAAATAAAGAGGGCATTGATTTTGCCACGATACCGGGCCAGATCCCAACTTTCAGGGCACAGGTTTACCTGTCGTTACGAAAACGCTGCGGCGTGGTGCCGGAAACCTGCTGGAACATGGCGATAAATGCCGAAGACGAGCTGTAGCCCAGATCAAGCGCGACTTCCTGCACCGTTTTCCCCTGCTCCAGCAATGAGACCGAATGCAGGAAACGCAACCGCTGACGCCATTGGGCAAAACTCATCCCCAGTTCCTGCTGGCAACGCCGCGACAACGTTCGTTCGGTGGTATACACCTGCTTCGCCCATTGCGCCAGCGACGTATTATCCGCCGGGTTTTTCTCCAGTGCGCTCAGAACGGGGGCCAGTAATTTATTTTCCGATGTGGGTAAATAAGTGTTCTGACGGGGTGCCAGACTGATTTGATCCAGTAAAACGCGGCACATACGCAGATCCGTTTCACTCTGCGGCTCGGTCATATTCCGTGAGAAACAGTCATCAGCAATGGCGTTAAAAATGGCCGTCGGCGTCAGCAGACAAGGCCCGGCGGGCAGATGGGTATCCAGCTCAGGCGCGATATCAATGACGCAAAAACGCGTGGTTTTACGGTTATAGCTTGAATGCTCAACCCCTGCGGGCACCCAGATAGCGAATTCACGCGGGGCCAGATAACGCTGTCCGGCCACGCGCATGGCAAGAACGCCGGATTTCACGCAGATAATCTGGCTCCACGGATGTGAATGCTCAACATACTCAGAATTCCCCTCCACAATTTCCCCGCGAAAAAGCAGGGTCACCGGCATCTTTTCCGGTAACGGCGGGTAATATCGGGGCAAAGAACTACGGGGCGCGGGCATAAATACCTTTTGTCTGTGAGCAACACGAGGATTGTCTGAATTACGCGATCAGTTGTCTGATTATCGTTATATATAACAAATAAGACAACCGTACACTGACGTGACGATTTACTCAGGAATAATATTCAATGAATGTGCTCTTTCCCCTGCTCGCCGTCCTGATCTGGTCGCTGAATGCTGTTGTCAGCAAAGCCTCGGCCAGCGCGATTGATCCTGCCGCCATTTCGTTCTACCGCTGGCTTCTGGCATTGCTGACGCTGACGCCTTTCGTTCTGCCCGGCATGCTGCGCAACCTTCAGGTGGTGAAACAATACGGGTGGAAACTGCTGATCCTCGGCCTGTTGGGCATGGTGCTGTATCAAAGTCTGGCTTACTACGCCGCACACAGCGTCAGCGCACTGTTTATGGGCATCCTGAATTCACTCATCCCGCTGCTGACCGTGCTGATTGGCCTGTTTGTGCTCAGTGTGGTCCCGACACTAGGTGTGGCGCTGGGCAGTATTATTTCCCTCGGCGGTTTAGTCTGGCTGGTCAGTGCCGGGGATCCGGCGCAGTTGCTGCAACACGGCATCGGCACGGGCGAACTGATGATGTTTGCGGCTTCGGCCTCCTACGCGCTGTATGGCGTGCTCACCAAACGCTGGGCGATCCCGCTGCCGAACTGGCAGTCGTTGTATGTGCAGATCATTTTCGGCGTTTTATTGCTGCTGCCCAACTTCCTGCTCGCGAAGGATGTCAGCCTGACGGCACATAATATTCCGCTGGTGCTTTTCGCCGGGATCCCGGCGTCAATTATTGCGCCATTTTTGTGGATCCAGGGCGTGATCCGTTTGGGTGCCAATAAAGCGTCGATTTTCATGAATCTGTCGCCGATTTTCACTGCGGTCATCGCCGTACTGTTTCTGCACGAACAGTTGCACAGCTACCATCTGATTGGCGGAGGTATCACGCTTGCCGGGGTCATTCTGGCACAGCGTTTGCGAAAGCCGCTGTTCACCCGTAGCGCGTCCGCGAAACAAAAATAAATTATCTCAATCGTATGCCATCTTCACTGAAGAGGGCGGAGCCTTCCCTCCACTTTCTGCTTTCGCGCCCCGCCAGACGTTTTTAGCGGCTGTTTTAGGAAACAATATCCTGAAGAATCTTTCTCAGCCTGCTATTCACTGTGTCGATTAAAACACTTTGCAGGTATGATGAGGCGCTTCCGCGCTCTGCGCCGTGCTTTTTACTTATCATTGAGTTTAAGCGACGTTTTAAATTTCCAGCGAAGGACGGTGATATGCAACCTTTGAGCGGCCCGGGCATGCCGGTTGGCGACAACAGAACACAACCCCAGGGTCAGACCGTTCCGGCTAAAGCAGGTACTGAGCTGCCATTAACGCCGGTACAGCGCACCACGCTGGAAAAACTGATCGTCAAACTGATGGCACTGACGCCAATCAAATCTGCTGAGATCTGGGCCAATTTGCGCCACGATCTTGCGTTGCCTCACGGTGCAGAAATCACCTCGCAGCAGTTCCCGCAGGCCGAAGCGCTGTTGCAGGGAAAACTCTCGCAGGCGCAGGACAGCCATGCCTCGCGCCAGCTGATGCTGCAACTGACTGAGCTGCTGCCGCAGGGTAATAACCGGCAGGCGGTGAGCGACTTTATCCGCCAGAATTTCGGTCATACCGTGCTGAGTCAGCTGACGCATCCGCAGTTGCAACAGGTGCTGGATCTGATCCAGACCCGTCAGATGAATATCCCGCAGCCCCAGCAGACGCCGGTCACCGATCGTCCGTTGCTGCCTGCCGAACACAACAGCCTGCAACAGCTTGTCACCCGCCTCAGTGCAGCCACTGGCGAAGCCCCGGTGAAAGTCTGGCAGGAACTGTTTACGCTGGTTGGCGTGAAAGTGGGCGAACCTATACCGGCGAAGCATTTTCAGGTGCTCAGCCAGTTTATGCAGGTGAAAGCGTCACTGAGCCAGCAGACCACCGCACCAACGCTGACCACATTGCTGAGCGTGCTCAAGCAACCGGCCAGCACCCATGAAATTCATCAGCTAACGGAATACGCCGAAAACCGTTTCAGTGCGACGCTTTCCACGCCGCTGACGCAGGTTCAGGTCAGTGATCTGATTGGTGTGCTGTTCAGCCAGCGGGTTGACCGTTCTCCACGCGCCGATGATACAGACGATACATTCACCACCGTGACACGGACCGATCCTCAACCGATCATGAATCCGTTTATCGCGATGTTGCCGCCGTCCATGCAGGCGATGGGCGGCAAGCCGCTGTTGTTTATCGCGTTCGTGGTGGTCGTACTGCTGTTGTGGTTGCTGTTTTAATCCTGCAATAACGCCTTATCAACAACCGCAATCTGACGGCATTTGTTCCCGTGAATACTGTCCGCGTTCTTCACCTGGCGTAACCGGGTGCTGATCGCGGATCCAGAAATCCAGCCCGCCAATCATTTCCTTTACCCTGAATCCGAGTTTCGCCAGTTTATACGCGCCCTGCGTCGAACCGTTGCAGCCAATTCCGTCGCAATACGTCACGTACACCACGTCTTTGCGAAGTTCGCGGGTGCTTTCTGCTGTCATCAGTTTATGCGGAAAACTGACCGCGCCCGGCACATGGCCGCGTGCATAATGTTCAGCAGAACGGGTATCAATAACCACAATTGCGCTCACACCGTTCTGTAAATCCGCCGCGACATCGGCGGCATCAGTATAAAAACTCAGTTTCGACAACAAATACGCAGCACTGATTTCAGGTGACGGTGGTGCGAATCCCAAAACAAAAGACTCTTGTTGCATAAACGCTTCCTCGTTAAGTGATATGGCTGAAAACAGTTCCATCATCGCTGTTTTTGGTCTTATGATTAATGCCAATTTCAAGCCGATGATAAGACCCATTATGCCAGCACTGTCTCAGCCCTCTGCACTGATTACGCTTTTCGAAAACACAGCGACCAACGGTTCAGGCGCTGCGGCAGGTTTGCGTGACCGGCTGTGTGCTGCGTTGCGGCAGGCCATCAATTCCGGCGCGCTGGCTGGCGGAGAACGCTTGCCCTCTTCCCGCATCCTGGCCTGTGATCTGAAACTCTCACGGGTGACCGTGGAAGCCGCCTACGCGCAGGCAGAAGCGGAGGGCTATCTTCAGCGCCATACCGGCAAAGGCACCTTTGTCAGCCAGTCACTGCCCCGCGCTCCGTCCTCCCGAAACAGTAAAGTCATCCCACCGGGATTGGCGGGATTGTCAGCGCGCGGAGAGAAAATTGTCGCCACCGGCGGTTGTCGTGATCCGCAATCGCCCGTCGCCTTTGCAGCCGGCTCGCCTGATCTGCGCGCCTTCCCGCTGAAAATCTGGAAGCAAATCACCGCCAGACAACTGCGGACTCAGGGCGAACGTCTGCTGGGATATGGCGACCCGCAAGGGTATTTGCCGTTGCGCGAGGCGCTGGCCAGCTATCTTCAGCAGTCACGCGGGGTCATTTGCAGCGCTGAACACATCCTGATCACCACCAGTTCTCAGCAGGCATTACAACTGCTGGCGATGCTGCTGATTGATCCGGCGGATAGGGTTTGGGTTGAGCAGCCGGGATATCCGGGCGCCCGCAACGCGTTTGCCAGTGCCGGAGCCGACATTTGCGCCAATGCGGTGGATGAACAGGGAATGGCACCGGAAGCTGATTCACCCGTGCCACGCCTTATGTACCTGACACCATCACACCATTACCCGACCGGTGTCAGCCTGAGTTTGTCACGCCGTTTACACCTGCTCGAATACGCGAAACGTCACAACAGCTGGATCATCGAAGATGATTATGACAGCGAACTGCATTACGACGGGCGACCGCTTCCGGCCATGCAGGGGCTGGATAAACATCAGCGGGTTATTTATGTGGGGACGTTCTCGAAAGTTTTATTTCCGTCTTTGCGGCTGGCCTATGCCGTATTACCGCCTGCGCTGGTGGCGCCAATGGTGATGATGCGCACCGTGAATGACGGCCATTCTTCGCAACTGATGCAGGCCGTCACGGCGGAATTTATGCAGGCCGGGCATTTCGCTTCACATCTGCGCTTGTCACGTCAGCTTTACCATAGCCGCCGTGATCATCTGCTGGCGCAAATTAAGCAAAAGATTGAATGGCTGACACCTCAGGTGGCAGCCGGAGGGTTACAGCTCGCTGCCCGTCTGCCTGCCGGGCAGGAACCGCATTTCAGCGCCCTTGCCGCACAGGCTGGCGTTGAGACGCCACGGCTTTCACCTTTGTTTACCGCCAGCGCCGGTGTAGTGACACAACATCAGGACGGCTGGCTGCTCGGGTTCTCAGCATTAACCCCCGCTGAAATCACCGCCGCCGTGAACCGTCTGGCTTCGCTGCAGGTGCCTGTCATTTAACAAACAGCGTCAGCAATAGCCAGCCCGTGATGCCGCTGAACAGCAGGAACGGGAAAGAGTAATAGTGAAACCGCAGCCAGATCTTTTTGTCATTCGCCATGCGTAACGAGATGAGATTGGCCAGTGAGCCTATCGCCAGCCCGAAACCGCCGGCATTGACGGCATAAGCCAGCAGCGGCCCGGAAGGTAAATAGTTGATCATCAGGATCGTCGCAGGCACATTGCTGATCACCTGAGAAAGCCCGATGCTCAGCAGATAATGTCCGTAATCTGGCAAGCTATGAATGTGGGTAAACGCAGGCTGCAGGGCATTCAACCCGACCAGTAAACGCACATCGATAAACATCACGATAAACACCAGGATCAGCGGCCAGTCGATACGCAGCAGAACATTCCGCGCCAGCAATAAAAAGCACAGGATCACCGCCAGCAACCCATACAACGCCAGCCCCAGATCGACACAGGCAATAAACACCACGTAAAGGACGACGCAGCTTACCAGCAGACGCTTGCGGAAAGGGTATCCCTGATTGTTTTCAATCTTTTTCAGACTATGCGACGGAAAACAAAACCAGGTCACCAGCAATAATGCAGCCAGGGTTATCAGCGCCAGCGGTGCCATCTGCCCGATAAAATGCAGGAACGACTGACCGGATTTATTCCATAGCAGGATATTTTGCGGATTACCGATCGGCGTAAGCAGCGAACCGGCATTCACCGCCAGCGCTTCAAATATAATCAGCCGCGTCACCGGTAACGACGTCAGTTTCTTCAGCGTGATCGTCAGCGGAATCACGATGAACAGTGCGACGTCATTGGTCATAAACGTGGACAGCAGCGCCGCCGCAGTGACCAGAAACAGCGCCAGCCGCCGCTCATTGTCGATGGCGTTAATCATCTTACGGCCAACAAAATCAAAATAACCGCTGACCTCAACGCCCTTGGTCAGCATCAGCAAACCCAGCAAAGTTACGATCGTGTCCCAGTCCACAAACTGCGGGAACCGGCTGATTTTCTCCGGCTGGAACAGGGTCAGAATGACGCCAAGCAGGATTAACAGATGCAAAAATCTGTCACGTAAAAAAGGCTTCAATACAGAGCCAGATGCCGCCATCAACATGTTTTTTTCTTCTCTGATCAGAATGCGCTGACGTTACCCGAAGAATTTCGCCGCTGCCAGCGGATAACATCGATCAGCATAAAAATAAGTAAACTCGCGCCCATTACTGGCAATGAAATTGCCAGACCGAGCGTGATCACCAAAATCGGGCATTGCAGGCTGAACGGCACCGACTTCCAGGTTTGCAGCAGAGTAACAACCGGATGACTACCGTCATTGCTGACCGTTCTGCGCAGCCACCACAGGCGATATCCCCAGGCAATCATCACGCAAAGTCCGACACCAAAAATCACCAGGATGGCCTGATTCCAGACGCCGAACAGAATCCCCATATGTGCATCCACGCCCCAGCGGGTGAGTTTGGCGAGCAACGGGAAATCAGCAAACCGCACGTGATCGACAATCTGCATGGAGCGGGGATCGACGGACACCGCATCCACCTGCGTCGGCCAGCGGCGATCAACTTCCGTCACCGTCCAGGCTTTCTCCGCATTATACGTCGGACGGATTTCAATCTTGTTCGCCGTAATGCCAGACTCACGCGCCGCCTGTACCACTGCATCAAAAGTCTGTGCAGAAACAGCGACGGCTTGCGGCACAGCAGGCATTTTATGCGCAGACATGTCCATTCCCGGCATATCAGGCATGTCTGCCATCTGCGCATGATGTTCCGCATGTTCATCCGCAGGTGCGGCGACCGCCTGCGGATCCAGACTGGTTTTCACGGCAGGCGTCATCCAGCCCATATACGCGCGCAGCACACCGATATTGTCACCCGCCCATTGCGACCACGTCAGGCCGGTAGCGGAGAAGAACAGTAAGCCAGCCAGTAAACACAGGCCGAGCGTGCTGTGCCAGCGGCGACTGTGCTGCTGTTTTTCCGCTTTCCCGCTGACCTTACGCAACTGGCGGGGTTGACGGCGGCCAGTGAACCAGAGCACCACGCCACCCAATGCCGCTACCCACAACCAGGAGGCGGCGAGTTCGCTGTAAATACGCCCCGCATCACCGAGTAGTAAGCCGCGATGTAAATCATCCAGCCAGGTGCGGAACGGCAAAATGCCACTGGTGCCGTACACCGTCATGTCCCCTTTCACCGCCAGCGTCACCGGATCGATGAAAATCGCCCGGCTTTTGGAGGCGCCCAGTTGCGGATCAGAAAACATGACCCGTGTGGTCTCACCGGCAGACGGAGCCGGCCTGACCGCATAAATCTGTCTATCCTGACCGGTTACGTTTAGCGCCGCATCAATCTGTCGGGAAAGCGGCTGCGGTTCGCCGTGTGAGGAGGTGAAGAGCGCATCAGAATAGAGATAATTTTCGAACTGAGGGGTCAGCACATACAACGTACCGGTGAGTGCCGCGACAAAAATAAACGGTCCGACGAACAGGCCAATGTAAAAATGCACACGGCGCAGCAACGCCAGAAAGGCCGCTTGTGCAGGCATTTTTTTACCCGCGCTGGCAGGCAGGTTTGCAGGTTGATTCATAAATCTGATTTCCTGAATTTCAAATAGCACGCCGTCAACAGCGATAACAATCGCAGTTAACTTGAAAAAATTGATTCAGAGGCAGTTACAGAAAAACAGGCGGTGCGCGGGGTTGGGAATCCGTGAAAAACAGCGAAGGGATAAGACGTTGTATAACAGCACGCGGAGGGGCACGGCTGGAAAAATCCAGCGACCACAGCATCGGCATGGCCTGCAAATCGAGCATCGGTAAATGCACCAGCAGCACGCAATAACCGCAGGCAGCATCGCTCATTTCACCGGAAAGCATAGCTTTCACCGCATCCTGCGGCGCTGATTTACAGGCTTGCTTCTGACAATGTTCCATCGATGATGCGTGATGACCTGACATATTCATGTCAGCCATATCTGCATCCGGCATATCCATGTCCATATCGGACATCATCATGCCGGGCATCATCATATGCTGCGCACCCTCAGCCACCAGCGATTTAGAAATCACCGGCGCAATAAACAACATCAGGATCGCCACTATCCCGAGCCAGGCCGGAACATGCAGATGTCGATGATGGATGTGTCTGAGTGAGAGCATTATGTCAACAAGGTGAAAATAAGAAGCGGAGAAATTGTACCTGAATTGTTGAGAAACATATCCAAAATCATTCGAGTTGCATCAAGGCGGCGAGAGAATGAATCCTCAGGAGCTTACAAAAGTAAGTGACTGAGGTGAATGAACGAAGCCAGCGCAGAGGCGGCCCGAAGGATGATGGATGTAAAAAAGCCCGCTCGGAAGCAGGCTTTTATTGACTGACTCAGCGACAGATTATTTGTCGTTTTTCAGCTTACGCATGACCAGCGTGGCGTTGGTGCCACCGAAGCCGAAGCTGTTGGACATCACAGTCGTCAGCTCGCGCTGAGTGGGTTTAGTGATGATGTCCATGCCTTCTGCCTGCTCATCGAGGTTCTCGATGTTGATGCTTGGCGCGATGAAGCCGTATTCAGCCATCAGCAAGGTATAGATCGCTTCCTGAACGCCTGCGGCACCCAGCGAGTGACCGGTCATGGCTTTGGTAGAAGACAGTGCCGGGGTTTTATCGCCGAACACTTCACGGATAGCACCCAGTTCTTTCACGTCGCCGACCGGGGTAGAAGTCCCATGCACGTTCACGTAATCGATTGGGGTATCCACGCCGTTCATTGCCATTTTCATGCAACGCACTGCGCCTTCACCAGATGGAGCCACCATGTCTGCGCCGTCAGACGTTGCGCCGTAGCCAACGATTTCTGCGTAAATGTGCGCGCCACGTGCCAGAGCGTGTTCCAGCTCTTCGACAACAACCATACCGCCGCCGCCTGCGATAACGAAACCGTCACGCGCTTTGTCGTAGGTACGGGAAGCTTTGTCTGGTGTTTCGTTGTAGCTGGTGGACAGTGCGCCCATCGCGTCGAATTCGCACGCCATTTCCCAGCACAGCTCTTCACCGCCACCGGCAAACACCACGTCCTGTTTGCCCAGCTGAATCATTTCTACCGCGTTACCGATGCAGTGTGCAGAGGTGGCACAGGCAGAACTGATGGAATAGTTAACACCACGAATTTTGAATGGGGTCGCAAGGCAGGCTGAAACGCCGGAAGCCATCGCTTTGGTCACCATGTAAGGGCCAACGCCGCGCAGGCCTTTGGCACGCATACCGTCGGAGCCCGCAACCTGATTGCGCGGAGAACCGCCGCCGGAACCTGCAATCAGGCCGGTACGTTCGTTGGAAACCATTTCAGGGGTCAGACCAGAGTCTTCAATCGCCTGTTGCATGGAAAGGTAAGCGTAGATCGAGGCATCACTCATGAAACGCACAATCTTACGATCGATGAGGCCTGCGGTGTCTAATTTGACATCACCCCAGACGTGACTACGCATCCCGGCATCTTTCAGCTCTTGCGAGAAGGTGATCCCAGAGCGACCTTCCTGCAGAGATGCAAGAACTTCCTGCTTGTTGTTACCGATGCTCGAGATGATACCCAGGCCAGTAATCACTGCACGTTTCATTTAATACCTCTTGTACTATTCACCATTTGGGATTTCGTCACGCACTCTAGCGTACAGTTGTACGCCGAACAAGTCCGATCAGCAATTCCTTGTGTAAATCGTGGTAAATTTGCGCGGGTGCAAACGCAGCGTTAAACTCCGGCATCGCCTTGAACTGAGAGAGTTTCACGTGAGCCATAACCCGATCACGCCCGCTGAATTAAGCTGGAACGAACAGGGTACACCTGTTTCCCGACATTTTGATGACGTCTATTTTTCCAATCAGAACGGCCTGCTGGAAACGCGTCATGTTTTTCTCAATGGCAATCATTTTCCGGCGCGTTTTGCCGCTCACCCCCGCCAGTTGTGCATCATCGCCGAGACCGGTTTTGGCACCGGCCTGAACTTTCTGTCGCTGTGGCAAGCCTTCGATGCGTTCCGCGAGGCGCACCCCGACGCTGTGCTGCAACGCCTGCATTTCATCAGCTACGAGAAATTCCCGCTGTCTGCCCATGATCTGGCGACAGCGCACACACAATGGCCCGAACTCGCCGCGTATTCCGCGCAGCTTTGCGAACAATGGCCGATGGCCTTTTCCGGCTGTCACCGGCTGCTGCTGGCGGACGGGCGCATCACGCTTGATCTGTGGTTCGGCGATGTGACTACCCTGCTTCCGGCATGTGACACCAGTATGAATCAGCAGGTCGACGCCTGGTTTCTCGACGGATTTGCACCTTCCAAAAACCCGGACATGTGGACGGAGGCGTTATTCCGTTCTATGGCGAAAATGACCCGCCCGCAGGGTACATTCGCCACTTTCACCGTGGCCGGTTTTGTCCGCCGCGGATTGCAGGACGCAGGTTTTGACATCAGCAAGGTGCCGGGATTCGGCGAAAAGCGGCATATGTTAGCCGGTGTGCTGCCGGCAAAAATTGATGTACCTCATCCCGCACCATGGTATGTGCGCCCGGCGGCGAAAAATGCCACTGAATTCGCGCTTCTCGGCGGCGGCGTCGCCAGCGCCGTATTGTCGCTGGCGTTACTTCGCCGTGGCTTTGCGGTCACGCTGTATTGCGCCGATGAAAAACCGGCGCTCGGCGCTTCCGGTAACCGCCAGGGCGCGGTTTATCCGTTGCTCAATGGCCGCGGCGACACACTGGAAAACTTCTTTGCCCATGCCTTCACCTTCGCCCGCCGCCAGTATGCACAGCTTGAAAAGCGGGATGTGCCTTTCGATCACGGCTGGAGTGGCGTCACGCAACTGGGTTATGACGAAAAAAGTCAGGGCAAAATTGACGGCATTCTCACAGGCGGCTGGCCGGAAGCACTGGCGAAAGGGCTGAGTGAAGAAGATGTGGAAGCGTTGTGCGGATTGCCATGCGGCAGCGGCGGCGTGACGTATCCGCTCGGCGCGTGGCTGTGTCCGGCAGAACTGACGGCTTCGCTGATTGCGCTGGCCGAAACGCAGGGCTTGACGGTGCATTATCGCCAGCGCGCGACCGCATTAAATTTTGACACAGATTCGCAGTGGGCGCTGACCTTTGCCGATGGCCATGTTGCCCGTCATCAGGCGGTAGTCCTGGCGAACGGTGCGGACATTACAGATTTCAGCCAGACCGAAAAACTGCCGGTTTACGCGGTCAGCGGCCAGGTTTCGCATATTCCGACCACACCGGCGCTGAGCAAGCTTAAACAGGTGCTGTGTTACGACGGCTATATGACGCCGGTCAGCCCGCAGAATCAGCATCATTGTATTGGCGCAAGCTATCACCGCGCCGACAAATGCACGGATTACCGTGAAGACGATCAGCAGGAAAACCGCCAGCGTTTACTCAACTGTTTGCCGGATCAGCAATGGCCGCATGACGTGGATATGAGTGAAGGCGAAGCGCGAAACGGCGTGCGTTGCGCGACACGGGATCATCTGCCGATGATCGGCTCGGTGTCAGATTACGACGCATTGCTGGAAAGCTATAAAAAACTGGATCTGGATATTCAGCGTCATCGCCCGGTTGCAGAAGCGCCGGTGTATGAAAATCTGTTTCTGTTTGGCGCGCTCGGCTCACGCGGTCTGAGTTCAGCGCCGCTGGGTGCGGAAATTCTGGCGGCGCAGATTGCCGGTGAACCGCTGCCGCTCGACAGTGACACGCTGGCGGCACTGAATCCGAACCGGATGTGGGTCAGAAAACTGCTGAAAGGCCGCCCGGTCGAATCGCATTAACCAGCCCCTTCTCAGGCAATAAAAAAGCGCAGCCGGTTAATCCGTCGCTGCGCTTTTTTTTACTGAAAAGAGATTACTGAGGGAGAGATGCCTGATACAGATTTTCCCACATCCCCTGCACCAGAAGCTGATCGCGCGGCGACAGTTCACCGGCTTTGATGGCTTTGTCCAGACCGTCCTGAACACGGAGTTTCAGCGCTTCGGCGGTGTGTTCACCGTTTTCTTCCGCTTCTGCCACGGCAACGGTCAGGTGGCCTCGCAGATAGCCACTGGCAAATAACTCATCGTCGCTGGCGCTTTCGACCATATCGTCGATTAGCGTTAAAATTCGCGTTTCAAATTCTGCGATCATTACTCTTCCTCTCGTGTTCAGTTCTTATTCGATCGGCTGCAATGCAGGGAAATCTGCAGGCGTCAACGGGGCCGTATTGTAAAACGATTGTAACGCTTTAATAAAGCGCGCCGGTCTTTCAGGGATACCCTGCTCCAGCATACGCAGCACTTCTTCGCGTACTTTGTTCTGGAAACCCACGCGGTCCGGCTCGCAATCGCCGCTGAGATTGTCACAGCTAACGTTGAAACGGAAACCTGCCGCCGCACAGAACAACCATTCGTAAGATTGTGGTTTGACTTCCACTTTCTCGAATTCACTTTGTGTTTGCGCATCGCGGCCATCCGGGCAATACCAGTAGCCGAAATCAACCCGTTTACGGCGTTCGGCCCCGGCCACGCACCAGTGGGAAATTTCATGCATGCCACTGGCGTAATAACCGTGTGCGAACACAATGCGGTTAAACGGTTCTTGTTCATCAGCAGGCAGATAGATCGGTTCGTCGTCGCCTTTCACTAAGCGAACATTAAATTCCTCAAAAAAGCAGGAATCAAAAATGTCGATCAGTTGATGATAGTTATGTGTTGCAGTCGAATCAGACATAATTGCAGTGAAACTCGTTAAAGTAAGATCAGGGGCGACAATATACCCCTGTTTAAACGCGTGTTTTCATGACTTCAGGCAAGCATTCTGCTGCTCCGGACATTATAAATGCAGGCTTAACCACTGATGAATTTCGGCACCATGATTGTCGTAAATCAGCTTGCAGCTCATCACCACGGAAACGATAACCACCATCGGGCGGATCATCCTCTGCCCCTTACTGAGCACCATACGTGCGCCCAGTCGTGCGCCGATAAACTGTCCGGCGGCCATGACAAATCCCAGCACCCAGATCACTTTTCCGCCCAGTATAAAGAAGATCAGCCCGCCCAGGTTTGAGGTAAAATTCAGGACTTTCGCATGTGCCGTGGCTTTTGCCAGGTTAAACCCGCATAACGTCACGAAGGCCAGCGCGTAGAAAGACCCTGCACCGGGACCAAAAAATCCATCATAGAAACCCACGCAACCGCCGCCCACCAGCGCATACGGCAGAGCATTTAAGCGCCTTGCCCGGTCACTTTCACCCAGCCGTGGCGTCAGTAAAAAATATAAACCGATGCAGATGATCAGCAGCGGTAGCACCTGGCGCAACATGTCGGCGCGCAGATGCTGGATAAGGATCGCGCCGATCACCGAACCGGTAAAGGTACAGGCGATATTCAGCTTCTGATCGTTAAGGTCCACCACGCCACGCCGCACAAAGTAAAGACTGGCAGAGAAAGATCCGCCGATCGATGACAGCTTATTGGTGGCAATTGCCTGCGCCGGTGACACACCCGCCGCCAGCAGCGCTGGCAGGCTGATCAATCCGCCGCCACCTGCAATGGAATCAATGAAACCGGCAAACAGTGCAACGAAAAATAAAACAACCAAAACCCACGGGGCAACAATCAACCAGTCCATTTTTCTGTCAGCTCGCTATGCGTGGCGAAGGGTGAGTAAAACGTATTAAAGAACGTGTTTATCCAGCAGCGCCTGACACGAAGGCGGCAACGGAGGCGGCTCTTTTTTCACAGGGATTCCGCTGCCCGGCTTGGGTGGCAGGAACCAGCTTTGCAGCTCAGCGCCACAGCCATCACCCGGAGGCGGCGGTGCCTGATTTTCACATTCGAGGTTACCGACCGGACAACGCAGACGAACGTGCATGTGCGCGCGATGACCAAACCACGGACGCACCTTATGCAGCCATTCACGATCCGTTCCGGCATCCAGACAAAGCTGTTGTTTGATGGCCGGATTGACGAAGATCCGTACTACGTCTTTATCTTGCGCTGCCATTTTGATCAGCGTTTCGATCCGTGGCTGCCACTGAGCTGGCACAATGGATTTACCGTTAGCGCTGACCAGATCGATAGGCTGCGGCTTGAGCAACATCTGTTCGCTCCAGCGCTGACGCGGCAGTTGCAGCCAGATGTCCACATCCAGCCCGGACTGATGACTGGCGTGACCACTGCTAAAGCGCCCGCCAGCCGGCATCGCCATATCCCCGACCAGCATGGTGCCCAGCCCTTTTTGCTGAGCCTGTGTGCCCAGACGGGTGATGAACGCCAGTAAATCCGGCTGGCCGAAATAGCGACGCTGATCGGTACGCATTACCTGATAGGCCGGAGAGTTCAGCGGCAGCGGCTGTGCGCCAACCTGACAACCATTGGCATAACTGCCAATCGCTTGCGGCGTGCCGGAAATGGGCTGGGTGATTTTCTGCCACGGCGTCACGGCTATGGCAGGTGCGCAAAGTGCAAGCGCCAGAAAACTGACGCAAACAGCACGAAACGCAGGAAGCGTGCGTAAAGGATTCATCAGATAAATTACCAGCGTGGCACGGTGGAGTGGACGTCGCCGTTCTGAGCACGCTGACGCAGTAAATGATCCATCAGCACAATCGCCATCATTGCTTCGGCAATCGGCACAGCGCGGATACCAACACACGGGTCATGGCGACCTTTGGTAATCATCTCGACCTGCTCGCCTTCGCGGTTAATCGTGCGGCCGGGAACGGTAATGCTGGAAGTCGGTTTCAGCGCCAGATGCGCTACGACCGGCTGGCCGCTGCTGATCCCGCCAAGAATGCCGCCAGCGTGATTGCTTTCGAAACCCTTCGGTGTGATTTCGTCACGATTTTCGCTGCCGCGTTTTGCGACAACCGCAAAACCGTCACCAATTTCCACGCCTTTCACCGCATTAATGCTCATCAGCGCGTGCGCCAGATCGGCATCCAGACGGTCAAACACCGGTTCACCAAGACCGACCGGCACGTGATCCGCCACGACGGTGATTTTGGCACCAATCGAATCGCCTTCTTTTTTCAGCGCACGCATCAGTTCATCCAGCGCTTCCAGCTTGCTTTCATCCGGGCAGAAGAACGGGTTGGTTTCCACCAGTTCCCAGTCTTTCAGTTCGCAGGTGATATCGCCCATTTGCGACATATATCCGCGCACTTTAACGCCGAATTTTTCCAGCAGATATTTCTTGGCAACCGCACCTGCGGCCACGCGCATCGCGGTTTCACGGGCAGACGAACGACCGCCGCCACGGTAATCGCGCACGCCGTATTTTTGCTCGTAGGTGTAATCGGCATGTCCCGGACGGAACACGTCTTTGATCGCGCTGTAATCCTGCGAACGCTGATCGGTATTCTGGATAATCAGACCGATGCTGGTGCCGGTGGTCACGCCTTCAAACACGCCCGAAAGAATTTTCACTTCGTCGGCTTCGCGGCGCTGCGTGGTATAACGCGAGGTGCCCGGACGACGACGGTCGAGATCGTGTTGCAGGTCTGCTTCGGTCAGCGAAATGCCCGGCGGCACGCCGTCAATAATACAGCCCAGTGCCACACCGTGGGATTCGCCAAAAGTAGTGACGCGGAAAAACTGCCCAATACTGTTCCCTGCCATCACGGCTCCTTAACCATTATGTTGATTGTTTTCTGAATGACCGGCACAACACCGGTCATGATTGTCAGCGATGACGGGTATATCAGTCGCGGTATGCGCGGAACTCTTCGGCACAATCGACGAGCTGCTGTTTAGTCAGCATAAAGACACCGTCGCCGCCGTTTTCAAATTCCAGCCAGGTGAACGGGATCTGAGGATACTGTTCCATCAGATGCACCATGCTGTTGCCCACTTCGCAAATCAGTACGCCGTTATCGGTCAGGTAATCCGGCGCGCAGGCCAGAATGCGGCGGGTCAGTTTCAGACCGTCGCTGCCGGAAGCCAGACCCAGAACCGGCTCGTGGCGGTATTCCTGCGGCAAATCTGACATGTCTTCTTCGTCCACATACGGCGGATTGGTGACAATCAGGTCGTATTGCAGCGGCGGCAATTCGCGGAACAGGTCAGAGCGGATTGGCGTGACCCAGTTCTCGATACCGTGCGTGTCGATATTGCGCTCCGCCACGGCCAGCGCGTCGGCAGAAATGTCGACGGCATCGACTTCGGTTTCAGGAAACGCGTAAGCGCAGGCAATGGCAATGCAGCCGCTGCCGGTACACATATCCAGAATGTGTTGAGGCTGTTCGCTCAGAATGCCGGAAAACCGGTTGCTGATCAGCTCACCAATTGGCGAACGGGGTACCAGTACGCGTTCATCGACATAGAATTCCATGTCACAGAACCAGGCTTTGTTAGTCAGATAGGCAACCGGAACACGCTCATTAACGCGGCGGATGACTCGTTCAACAATGCGGTGGCGCTCGCTGGATGTCAGGCGCGCGGTGTGCATATCTTCAGGAATGTCCAGCGGCAAAAACACGCTTGGCAAGACCAGTTGCACTGCTTCGTCCCACGGATTATCGGTGCCGTGACCGTAATAGACATTGGCCGCGTTCAGGCGGCTGACGGTCCAGCGCAGCATATCCTGAATGGTATGCAGTTCACTGACAGCTTCGTCGACGAAAATTTTGTCCAATTTTATTCTCCAGGCAGTACACGGGTTTTTAACAGACGTTTAACCCATTATTTGCCGCATAGTTTGCCACGAAGCCTGCCACAAATCAGCAGCTAGTCAACGCACTTGCGCGATGTCTCGAAGAATTTAACCCTGAGTTTTCTTTAAACCGCAGGGGGACGGAAGGTACACTGTCTGTATTGAACGAAAATGACGATAAAAAAATGAAGAAAAAACACCTGCTCAGCCCCGAGGAAGCGGCGTTATTCCGCGAGGCTGTTCCGGGCATCAAGCGCCTGAAAAACGATACGATTACTCACCGCCCGCTACGGAAAAAGGTATCAGAACTGTCGCCTAAAAAGCTGATTCAGGAACAGGTGGACGCGAGTTATTATTTTTCCGATGAATTCCAGCCGATGTTGCAGGAAGAAGGTCCGGTTCGCCATATCCGGCCTGACGTCAGTCATTTCGAATTGAAAAAATTGCGCCGCGGGGATTATTCGCCCGAACTGTTTCTGGATTTACATGGTTTAACACAGAAAGAAGCTAAGCAGGAACTGGGCGCGCTGATCGCCGCCTGCCGCCGCGAACATGTGCATTGCGCCTGCGTAATGCACGGTCACGGCAAACATATTCTCAAGCAGCAAACTCCGCTGTGGCTGGCACAGCATCCTGATGTCGAAGCCTTCCATCAGGCCCCAAAAGAGTTCGGCGGCAACGCTGCTTTGCTGGTGCTGGTGGAGCTGGACGACAAAATCAGCTAACCGCGAACTCAACACCGATATCCAGAAACGAGAAAGGCACAGCAGAAGCTGTGCCTTTCTTTGTTTAGTTTTCCATCCCGGAAAACTAAACCTTAGCCATCACCTGGCATGGGCTGAACTGCCAGTCGAAAGTCCCCTGCCCGGTTTCACCGTTCAGTTCAACACTTGCCATCGCGGAAGTGGCGAACATCGGGGGGCAAACACCCGGACACAGCTCTGCCACCAGATAACCGACCAGCGGCAGGTGAGATACCACCAGTACCGCGCTGACGCCGGTCAGCGCCAGATGCTGCAGTTCACTGGCGACCACAGCAGGATCTCCGCCCGGTGTCAGTTCTTTCAGAATATCAATCTCAACGTTTTCAGGCAGCGCCAGACACTGGCGCACTTTTTCAAGCGTCTGCTGCGCACGCAGGTACGGACTGACCAGAACGCGGTCAATTTTGACGCCACGGCCATTCAGCCAGGCAGCCATATGTACTGATTCGTCACATCCGCATTCGCTTAAGGGGCGAACTGAATCGCTTGCAGCTTCGAGAACTGCATCACCGTGACGCATGATTACAACTTGCATATTGCACCGCTTTTGTTAACAAAAATAGCGCCATACAGAAACGCCTTGCGTGCTGTATTACCCATTGCCCAGCATTTCAATCACTGTCTGATTGATGTCTCTCATTACAAGATAGCTGTCAGGCAGTACATCCACTTAACGCGCTGTGCCCACATGCTTTGCATGGTAAGCATCAGCGGTCGGGCATTTTGCCTGAAACTTCACGTAAAGAAAACGCTGTTTTTTACACCAACCCTTACCGCTTGTAAACTATTCAGGCGATTTTTTAACCACTCAGGTTATAGATCAATCGCTTGGGATTGTTTCTGTACAAAGTCATTCCCACCATAAAAAAGATCCCGCGGGCATTTGTCTGACTGCAAGCATGAAGCATGATCCGTTCCAGATTCTCGCGAAACTCAGCAATAAGCAGTGACCACAATCACACTTTACTGACCTTATCGCCTGTCCCGCTATCTGAACAGAACCGTTCCCCCTGATGCGCCCGACGTAATAGCCCTTCGCATGGGGTGAAGCGCTCACCATACTGATGTGCCAGTCGCTCCAGTGTTTTCACCACACTGGCGATGCCCAACTGGTCCATGTAACGGAACGGTCCCCCAAGGAATGGCGGGAAGCCAATTCCGAACACGGCACCAAGATCGCCATCCCGCGCACTGCGGATCACGTTTTCATCCAGACAACGTACGGCTTCGTTGAGCATCAGCATCACACAACGCTGGGCGATCTCATCTTCTGATTGCTGCACTTTTGGCGTGACATTCAGCAGACGGTAAATCGCCGGATCGACCTGCTTCTTCTTCGCCGCCCGCCCTTTCTGCCCGTAAAGGTAAAAACCTTTACCGTTCTTACGCCCTTTTCGGTCGTCTTTCAGCACTGCATCAAAACCGGAGGGTGCGGCAAAACGCTCACCAAAAGCGTCCACCAAAATCGGACCAATTTTTGTGCCGACATCAATGCCCACTTCATCCAGCAACTGGATGGGCCCGACCGGGAAACCAAAATTCACCAGCGCTTTGTCGATGTGATCGACCGGTTCACCAGCCAGTAAGCAACGCGCCGCTTCATTGATGTAAGGCGCAAGAATGCGGTTTACGTAGAATCCGGCACTGTCGCCCACCACAATCGCTGTTTTCCCCTGTTTCCTGGCCAGCGAGACCATTGTCGAAATCGTCTGCGCACTGGTGCCCGCATGCGGGATCACTTCCACCAGCGGCATTTTATCCACCGGGCTGAAATAGTGCAGTCCGATCACCTGTTCCGGCCTGTCAGCCTGCTCTGCAATCTTATGAATGGGCAGAGAAGAGGTGTTTGAGGCAAAAATCGTATGGGGGGCAGCATTTTGCTCGATTTCTGCCACCATGGCTTGCTTGAGCGATAAATCCTCAAACAC
Source organism: Rahnella sp. WP5 (assembly GCF_000745615.1). NCBI lineage: Bacteria > Pseudomonadati > Pseudomonadota > Gammaproteobacteria > Enterobacterales > Yersiniaceae > Rahnella > Rahnella sp. WP5. The sequence goes on from NZ_KN050720.1 coordinate 574,159, forward strand.
CGCTTCCACCACGATATCAATCTGCGCAAAACCGCTGTAATCCGTGGTGCCGGAAATCAGCATCATCTGCCGTTGCTGCTCGTTGCGGGTCAGCCTGCGGCCTCGCACCTTTTTCTCCAGCAAATCCCAGCTGTATTTCAGCGCATGACGGATGCCTTCGTGATTAATGTCTTTAATACGCACCGGCAAACCGGCTTTGGTGGCAGTCACATTCGCGATACCGCCGCCCATCAGGCCACCACCGAGAATACCTGCACGGCGAACCGGCAAGGGTTCGGCATCGCCACCCTTTTCTTTTTTCAGCGCGGTGGAGGCGAAAAACAGGCCGCGCAATGCCGCAGATTCCGGCGTCATCACCAGCTCGCCAAAGGCTTTAGCTTCCGCCTGATAGCCGCTACCACTGCCCTGATCCAGCCCGGTTTTCACCACATCTATGATTTTTTCGGTGGCAGGATAATTGCCGTGCGTTTTTGCCCGCGTCTGTTTGCGCACAAAATGGAACAGCAAACTTTTGCCCAACGGGCCACCGGCCAGACGCGCCTGCCACGGCAATGGCGGACGTGATTTACGTCCTTTTGCCACACGTTCCAGCGCCGTTTGCAGCAAAATAGAATACGGTACTGCGTCATCCACCAGCCCCATTCTCAGCGCCTGCTTCGCGCGAACACTGCGACCGGTTAACATCAACTCCAGCGCTTTAGGCGCGCCGATAAGCCGCGGAAGCCGCTGCGTCCCCCCGGAACCCGGCAGTAAACCCAGTTGTACTTCCGGCAGGCCGAGTTGCGTTTTTTCATCCAGCGAACACACGCGGGCATGGCACGCCAGCGCCAGTTCCAGACCACCGCCGAGACAGCTACCATGAATGGCCGCCACCACCGGCACGGAAAAGGACGCAATCTGCGACATCACCGTCTGGCCTTTTTGCGCCAGTTCACTGGCTTCGGCAGCGGTCCGGCAACCGGAAATCATCGTGATATCCGCACCGGCAATGAACGAGTCCGGTTTGCCGGAAATCAGCACCAGACCTTTCAGATTGGGATACTGCTGCGCTTTTTGCAAAATGGCACAGATTTGCTGAGCAAATTCAGCCCTTAAGGTATTCACTTTTTCACCGGGAACATCGATGGTGATAATCCCCACGTGTTCAGCAGTAAACATCAGAGAAAAAGCAGAAGCCGGTTCGGCAGCTTCCGTATCTGCCGGATTCAGATTTTCCATATTATCTCTCATTGCGCAGCCTCCAGAATCATTGCCGCACCCAGGCCGCCCGCTGCGCAAGCCGTCGTCAGTCCGTAACGGCCTCCCCGACGGCGTAATTCGTGCAGCGTTTGCGTAATCATGCGTGCGCCAGTGGCCGCAAAAGGATGTCCGTAGGCCAGTGAACCGCCCAGAACATTGAATTTATCCCAGTCTATTTCGCCAACTGCCTGACTGCGGCCGAGTTTTTCGCGGGCGAATTCATCACTGGCTAACATTTTGATATTCGCCAGCGTCTGCGCGGCAAACGCTTCGTGCATATCGATAAGATCCAAATCACCCAGCGTCAGCCCTGCGCGGTCCAGCGCCAGCGGCGTGGCATAAGCAGGCCCGAGAAGCATATCTTCCCAGACGTCGATGGCAGCAAATGCGAAACTTTTCAGGTAGCCGAGAGGTTCAAGGCCCAGTTCACGCGCACGGGATTCGCTCATCATTAATACCGCCGCCGCACCGTCAGTCAGCGGCGTGCTGGTGGCAGCGGTAACGGTGCCATGTTTGCGGTCAAACGCCGGACGTAATTTGGCGTACTGGCTGATTTCAGAATTCAGGCGGATGTTGTTGTCTTTTTGCAGCACTTCGCGGTAAGGCGGAATCTGCGCTGCCATCACCTGCGAGCTTAAATAATCTTGCTCCCACGCCTGCGCAGCCAGCGTATGAGAACGGTGCGCCAGCTCATCCTGCTGCGCACGGCTGATATTGTGGCTTTTCGCCATCTGCTCAGCGGTATCCCCCATGCGCAGACCGGTAGAATATTCGGCTACTGCCGGCGGCACCGGCAATAAATCACGCAGTTTCAGTTTGCTGAAAATGGAAAGGCGCTGCGACAGAGTGCGCGCTTTATTAACATCCACCAGGGCGCGGGCGAGACGTTTGCTGACGCCAATCGGCAGTACTGAAGAAGAATCCGCTCCGCCTGCGATCCCGACCTGCACCATGCCGCTCATAATGCTTTCAGCCACGTTGGCGACCGCCTGAAAACTGGTGGCGCAGGCACGTGAAACGCTGTACGCATCGGTCGACACATTCATGCCGGTGCCGAGCACAATTTCGCGGGCGATATTCGGCGCTTCCGGCATCTGGACTACCTGGCCGAAAACCAGCTGGTCGATGTGCTTCGGGTCTATCCCACTTTTTGCCAGCAGCTCACTGACCACAATTTTGCCGAGATCAACAGCAGGAATGCCGTGATAAGCGGTGGCCTGTTTGGCAAACGGCGTGCGCAAGCCGTCGACAATCGCAATGCGATCGCCCTCACGCGTTACCAGTGGAATAACGTTATTCATACGAGCTCCTGAGAAAAATAGGGTCCTAAGAGGTCAGACCTGATAACTCAGTTTTAACCATGTATTTACATTTGGCAAAGTGAAAGGCAATGAAGTGCGAGCAACAGCAAATTTTTCTGAAATAAGAATGAGAAGAAAGGCGGCAGGCAGAAATAGCAGACAAAAAAATACCGCTTATTTAAGCGGTATTTATTATCCAGACGGGGATTAACGCAGCCCGAGCTGGAAGATCATGGTTTCAGCCTGACAGCTGAAAGTGAAATCGATATTCAGTTCAACACCGCCTGCCACTTTTTCGATACGGCTGGTGATTTCGCACGGCTCAGATTCTACGCCGCGGGCACGTTCGGTCAGGGCTTGCAGGGTTTCTTTCGCCTGGGCTTCGGTTTCGAAAACGCGGCTGTAAGAAGCAGTGCAATCAGTGTTGTCCATGATGGTACCCACATCTACACAACAGCAGGCTGCGGTTTCTTCCGCACCACATTTGTTGATGGAATGCAGAGGTTGAGTGGATTTAGAGGACATGGTTACGTCAGACATAATTTCTCCCCGGCACCAACGGCAACATCCACCGTCTGGCCTGTTTGCGAATAAAGTTTTATTTCCAGCCTGTATTTTACGCCACCTCTCTGACAACACACTAGCACTTACTTATTATGTGCCTTTCAGGTGATCCAGATCACGTATATGTAAGTAATCGATGATTACAGCGTTATTGTTCTCACTTTAACGTTTCTTAATTGAACTTTTATTGTTTGTTTTTTGTTAAGCAGATCCAATTTCTTGCATCAAATAAGAAATATCAACGAAACATTATTGCAACTTCACCACAGGTCAGACCTATACTTCGCTCACTGGTCTGATTTGTCAGACTGATAACGGACCCTACAATCCCGCGCTCATTGTTACTCCATGTAACATTGTTTGATAAAAAACATAAAATTGAGGTTTTGGTCATGAACCAGAAAAACCTGTTTAAAAGATCAGCTCTGGCAGCTGCAGTGGCAATTGTTTCCTCCAACGTATATGCAGCAGGTTTTCAGTTAAATGAATACACCGCTGCGGGTTTAGGTCGCTCTTTCTCCGGTGAAGGTGCCATCGCTGACACCGCGGCATCCGGGAGCCGTAACCCGGCAACCATGACCATGTTTGATCGTCCTTCCTTCTCCGCGGGCGCGATTTATATCGACCCGGATGTCAAAGTGACGGGCAACTCGCCGGTTACAGGTCAGAGCACTGATGCGGATAACATTGCACCGAATCAGTGGGTACCGAACCTGCACTTTATTATGCCGCTCAATGATCAATGGGCCGTCGGTGCATCGGCTACGTCAAACTACGGTCTGGCGACAGAATTCAGCGATAATTATCCGGCAGGCCCGATCGGCGGCGAAACTGACCTCACTACCGTCAACACTAACTTAAGCGTTGCTTACCGTTTGAACCAGCATTTCAGCTTCGGCCTGGGCTTTGATGCCGTTTACGCGAAAGCAAAAATCCGTCGTACTGCCGGTGAACTGGTGCCGATTAAAACCGGCGGCCTGCTGCCAGCCGATACTGAAGCCGCCAAGCTGAAAGGCAACGAGTGGGGCTACGGCTGGAACGCCGGTATCCTTTATGAAGTCGATGACAATAACCGTTACGGCTTTACTTATCGCTCAGAAGTTAAAATCGACTTCGACGGCGAATACCGCAACGGCATTCCAAAAGCCTTAGGCGGGACTGGCGGTCAAACTGTTCCGGGTTCCCTGACCCTGAACCTGCCAGAAATGTGGGAAGTGTCTGGTTATAACCGTGTGGCACCGAAATGGGCGATTCACTACAGCCTGGCTTACACCAGCTGGAGCCAGTTCCAGGAGCTGAAAGCCACCGGTTCTAACGGCCAGACGCTGTTCCAGAAAGATGAAGGCTTTCATGATGCTTACCGCATCGCGTTGGGTACCACCTACTACTACGACGATAACTGGACGTTCCGTACCGGTATCGCCTTTGATGACAGCCCGGTTCCGGCAGATAACCGCACCATTTCTATCCCGGATCAGGATCGCTTCTGGATTTCAGCCGGTACCACTTACGCCTTCAATAAAGACGCATCTGTGGACGTCGGTGTCTCCTATATGCATGGCCAGACGGTGAACATCAGTGAGAAAGTCGCTGATGGTGTACCGAATTACGAATACCAGGCCAAAGGGACCGCCATGCTGTACGGCGCGAACTTTAACTACAGCTTCTGATGAACTGAGTGATACGCCTGATATAAAAAAAGCGCCGGAAGGCGCTTTTTTTGTGTGTCCGGAAAGGTTATTCCGAGTCGATATCTTTCAGGTCGCCCTGAATCAGTGCGGCGTTCGGGTTTTCCTGCGGCATCAGCTGACCGCCTCTTGCCAGGAAATCATGACGCTGGAAGTAAGCCTCACGTATAAACAGATACGGATCAGAAGAGTTACGGATCAGGCCATCAGAATCGAGCAGTTCTGCACGGGTTTCCACCCCTTCCAGTACCCATTTACCGGCTGACATCCAGAATGTCAGATAGCTGAGCATCGGATACAAATCATCAACCAGATCACCACCTTCATCACGAATTGTCGCGCTGCCGTAACCTGGCAGAACCACATACGGGCCGTAACCCACGCCGTAATGGCCAAGCGTGCTGCCAAAGCCCTGCGCCTCTTCACGCGCCAGTTTCGGGTTCGCCATCCCGGCGACGTCGATCAGTCCCCCCATCCCTAAAATGGTGTTCAGGAAGAAGCGGTTAAAGTGGATCGCTGCACGGTACGGATCGCCTTTCAGCAAGGAGTTAACCATGCTGGCCGGTTCATCCAGGTTGCTCAGGAAGTTGCTGGTACCGTTACGCGCCGGTTGCGGCACGTAATCACGCCACGCCACCGCGACAGGGCGCACAAGATACGGATCCATATAGTTATAGTTGAAGTCGAACATCACCCGGTTGAAACCTTCGAGCGGATCAGAACGTCCCTGCTGTTCGCTGTCCGATGATCCGGATGTGCCGGCACAACCGACCAGTAAAACTGTCGCAAACGCCAGCCCAGTCAGGCGTAAGTTCATGGATATCTCCCTGTTTTTGATCGTCGGTTCCTGATTAAGGAACCTGCTGATTAATCTCAATGCTGACCTGACCGTTGCCGGAAAAATCAGTCAGCGGACTGTCGCCGTACCAGTCACCTGAGGCTGGCGTTGCCAGACCATTTTGTGAAATACGAACGCGTACTTTTAATTGATGCAGCGAAGAAAGCAAGCGTTCCGGCATCATTGCGTTGCTGTCATCGACAGTGATCGCCAGCGGGAAGCGGCTCAGCGGCAGCTTTTTCACCGCAACCGGCACCGGACTGCTGCCATCTGTCACCGAAATAAAGACCGTGCCATTCTGCGGAAGTTTCACCTGAGCCTCAGCAGAAAGCGTGACATTGACCGCCAGTTTAACCTGATCCAGCCCCGCTTTTTGTTTTGCCTGCGCAATGCTGGCATTGACCATTTCCAGGCGTTTGTCACCGGCTGGCAGGATTTTCTGCATAACTTCCCACGCGCCAATGGCTTGCGGGTAGTGTCCCTGTTCATATTCATTATAGGCCAGCAGACTTAATACACGCAGATCACCCTGAGATTTTTCCAGCATACTGCGCAAAAGGTTGCCGCCGGTAAGGTTATCCTGCGGATCGGACGAACGGGTTAACACTTCGGCATAACCGAGTTTGACTGACATATCATCCGGCGCGAGCTGATAAGCGTGGGCATAAGCCTGCGTGGCGGTGGCGGCATTATTGAGCGCCATCCCTACACGGCCAAGCATCACCCAGTCCTGGATATTATGCGGATTTGCCTGCAAATCGGTACGCAATCCGAGCCCTAAATCCTGTACGTCGGTGGCGGTCAGCGGCGCGCCGTGATCATCAGCAATGCGATGGCGTAAATCGGGCATACGCTGCATGACCTGATTCCACGCACTCACCTGCCCCAGACCACCGGCGTAGAGATACAAACCCAGCGTGATCATCACCAGCAAAATAGCACCGGGCACCAGCGTCCAGCGACCAATCGGCTGAATGGCGGCGGACACCTGACCCGCCGGAATATCCGTCAGTAAGTTTTCCTGCAATTCCTGAATATGCGCCGGACGTTCGTCCACCACGCCCTGCGCTTCGTCTTCTTCCAGCTCAGTCAAACGGTGATGATAAAACGCTTTATTCAGCGCATCGCGGGACGTGTATTCCGCGCGGTCGCCACGGATAACCGGCACGATAAACAGCGCCAGTGCGATAACCAGCATCGCCAAAATGCACAGCCAAAAAATGCTCATGATCCTTTCCTGTCGCTGTCTTTAAGTAACTGCGCCAGGCGCTGTCTCTCTTGTTCTGACATTGGTGTGGCCGTGTTTTCAGTGCGCGCAGCACCCCGGCGGGAACGCATAAAAATCATGCCTGCGCCGATAACAATGACCAGCACCGGCCCGAGCCACAAAATAAAGGTAGAGGGCGTGACCGGCGGTTCGTAAGTCACGAAATTGCCATAACGCGCCACCATATACGCGACGATTTGCTGTCTGTCATGCCCTTCATTAAGCAACTGAAACACCTTGGTGCGCATATCGGCGGCGATAATCGAATCCGACGCGGCAATATTGGTGTTCTGACATTTCGGGCAACGCAACTGCGCCGTGATGTCCCGGTAAGCCTGTTCCTGTTCCGGCGATTTGAACTGATAGGTGTCGATGGAGGCGAACGCGCTGACACTCAGCAGCATGCCCAGCAACAACGCAGGCAGCGATGAAATCAGTCTCATACATTGCCTCCGTATTTTTTGTACAGCGGCAGAACTTCGGTCTGCCAGACTTTTTCATTTAAGTCACCGGCATGGCGATAGCGGATAATGCCCTGCCCGTCGATCAGGAAGGTTTCCGGCGCGCCATAAACACCCAGATCTAACCCCAGCATGCCGTCGCCGTCGTAAAGACTCAGCATGTAAGGATTGCCCAGCGTGTTCAGCCAGTTGACCGCTTTCTGCCGGTCGTCTTTGTAGTTCAGGCCGACCACACGGACACCTTTTGCCGCCAGCGTATTGAGATAATCATGTTCGGCGCGGCAGGTCGGACACCACGTTGCCCAGACGTTGAGCAGCATCGGTTTGCCATCGCGCAGTACCGACTGATCGTAGGTTTTGCCCGCCTGCGCCAGCGATTCCAGTTTGAACACCGGCACCGGTTTGCCAATCAGGGCTGATTCCAGCAGCGTCGGATCATCGCCGTTGGCATTACGGGTCAGTTGCACCAGAAAAGCCGCGGCCAGCGCCAGGAACAAAATCAGCGGAATAAAGAGGAGTTTACGGTTCATGCTTCTTCAGCCTCCGCCAGACCTTGCTTCTTAAGCTTTTTGCTCATGCGATAACGCGGGTCGAGAATACACAGCACGCCACCGGCCGCCATAAACAGGCCACCGAGCCAGATCCAGCGGACGAACGGTTTGTAGTACAAACGCACTGCCCACGAGCCATCGTCCATCTCTTCGCCGAGCGCCGCATACAGGTCACGCGCCAGATTGCCGTCGATGGCCGCTTCGGTCATCATGCTGCGCGCCACGCTGTAGAAGCGTTTTTCGGCGTGCAGCGTGGTGACTTGCTTGCCGTTCTGCGTCACATCAATATTCGCCTCACCGCCGGTATAGTTCGGGCCGGTGATGTCGCGAACGTCGCGGAAGATAAAGTGATAATCATGAATATCCACGGTATCGCCGGACTTCATGCGCACATCACGTTCAACGCTATAATTCTGGCTAAACGCGATGCCGATCACCGTCACCGCAACACCCAGATGGCCGAGCACCATGCCCCAGTGACTGCGGGAAAGTTTGGTCAGACCGCGCCAGAATGAATGACGATGGGTGGCGCGTTCGTGCAGTTCCATCAACGTCAGCACAATCACCCACACCGACATCAGCATTCCCACCACGGTCATACCGACGATTTTATCCTGCAACAACCACGGCAGAAGAATCGACAGTACCAGCGTGACGACCAGCGCCACGCCCAGACGACGCCACAGTTTACTGGGCTCATCACGACGCCAGCGCACCAGCGGTCCGATGCCTAACAACAGCGCCAGCGGCGCCATCAGCCAGGTAAACATCGTATTAAAGAAGGGTTCACCGATAGAAATACTGCCCAGCCCGAGCTGTTTGTGGATAAGCGGCAGCAGCGTACCGAGCAGCACCACCAGCATCGCCGCCACCAGCAATACGTTATTGCCCAGCAAATAACTTTCGCGGGAATGCAGTTCATGACGGCTTGGTGCGCGCACCGAGTTACCTTTAAAGGCGTACAGCAGCAGCGAACCGCCGATCACAATGACCAGATACGCGAGAATAAACATGCCGCGTGCCGGATCTGAGGCAAACGAGTGAACCGAAACCAGCACGCCGGAGCGCACCAGGAAAGTCCCGAGCAGACACAGCGAAAATGCAGTGATGGCCAGCAGCACCGTCCAGGCTTTGAACGTCCCGCGTTTTTCGGTGACGGCGAGCGAGTGGATCAGCGCCGTACCCGCCAGCCACGGCATAAAGGAGGCGTTTTCAACCGGATCCCAGAACCACCAGCCGCCCCAGCCTAATTCGTAATACGCCCACGCCGATCCAAGCACGATACCGATGGTCAGAAACACCCAGGCGGCTTGTGTCCACGGACGCGACCAGCGCGCCCACGCGGTATCCAGACGCCCTGCCATCAGCGAAGCAATCGCGAAAGCAAAGGCCACAGAGAAACCGACATACCCCATGTACAGCAATGGCGGATGGAATATCAGGCCGATGTCCTGTAACACCGGATTCAGGTCGCTGCCGTCCACCGGGAAATTCGGCAACGAGCGGATGAACGGGTTGGATGTTAGCAGAATAAACAGCAGGAATCCGCCGGTGATCATGCCCATCACCGCCAGCACGCGCGACACCGCATCCTGCGGCATACGGCGGCTGAACAGCGCCACGGCAAGCGTCCAGCAACTGAGTAATAACACCCACAGCAGCAGCGAACCTTCGTGCGCTCCCCACGTCGCCGCCACGCGGTAATACACCGGCAGGTGGGTGTTGGAATTATTAGCAACATAGGCGACGGTGAAATCATTCACCACAAACGCATGCACCAGAATAATGAACGCCAGCGCGATGCAGGCAAACATGCCGTAAGACAACGGGCGCGCCATCGCCATCATCCGCCCGTCCTGACGTGCGGCGCCCCACTGCGGATAAATACTCAGCAATACCGCCAGCCCTAATGCCAGACAGAGTGCAAATGTTCCCAGTTCCGGCATCATGAGCGGTCGTTTCCTTTATCGTTACCCACGTAGGCCGAAGCTGGTCCTTTGTGGTTTTCTTTCATGGCGTCGGCAACTTCCGGCGGCACATATTTTTCGTCGTGTTTTGCCAGAACCTGAATGGCATTCACCACATTCCCCGGTTCCATCACACCCTGCGCCACCACGCCCTGCCCTTCACGGAACAGGTCGGGAAGGATGCCGTTGTAGGTCACGGCAATCGCGCCACGCGCATCATAAATTTTAAAGCTCACCTGCAAACTTTTCGGGTCACGTTTCACGGAGCCGGGCATCACCATGCCGCCGATACGCAGGCGCTGGCCCACCGTCGGCAGTTCGTGGTTTTCGCCTTTACCTTGCAGAATCTCACTGGGTGTATAAAACAAATCAATGTTGGAGCGCAGCGCGTACATCACCAGTGAAATGCTCAGACCAAGACCGATCAGCACCACCAGCGCCAGCGACAGCCGCTTTTTACGACGTGGATTCACAATAACTTCTCCGGGGATGCGTCCGGTTCCAGCGGTGACGTCTGTGCGCCTGGCTGTTTTTTAGACTGAGACTGACTGATGCGTTTTTCGCGTGCCTGACGACGACGGACGTCGCCGAGGATTTGCCGGTGCTGAATCAGGGTATGCGCCACCAGCACAACCAGCGAGAGCAGCGTGGCAGCGACCGACAGCCAGACATAAAAGGCGTAGCCGCCCATCGCAAAGAAATCATGCCAGCTTGAGAATGCAGGACTCATCCGCGACGCTCCTTATTCACAAGACCGGCCACCCACGGACGCAGACGTTCCTGCACCAAAATCAGGTTTCGTAACCGCATCAGCGTCAGGGTAATAAAGAAGAACAGGTAACCGAAAATCGCCCAGCGCAGCGGATAACGCATGCTCGGGTCGATGGTCTGCTGCATATTGGTGGAACCCTGATGCAGCGTATTCCACCACTGCACGGAGTAATGGATGATAGGAATATTCACCACGCCGACCAGCACCAGAATACCGGCGGCACGCCCGGCCAGACGCCGGTCGTCAAAGGCGTTATACAGCGCTATCACACCGAGATACAGAAACAGTAACACCAGTTCGGAGGTCAGACGCGCGTCCCACACCCACCAGGTGCCCCACATCGGTTTGCCCCATGCCGAGCCGGTGACCAGCGCGATAAAGGTGAAAACAGCGCCAACCGGTGCCATTGCCGCTACCGCCAGATCGGACATTTTCATCTGCCACACCAGGCCGATAAATGCCGCAATCGCCATCCCGCTGTAAATCCCCATCGACCAGATGGCCGCCGGGACATGAATATACATAATCCGGTAACTGTTACCTTGCTGGTAATCCGGCGGCGCATAGCCAAAACCCCATACCCAGCCAATCAGCAGGCAGGCAAGCCCCACAATCCCGAGCCAGGGAATGAACCGGTCACAGACGTGGTAAAGCCGTTCAGGCCTGGCGAGTTGATGTAACCATTTCCACATTGTTATCGTTGCTCACTCTAAAATGTCACTGTGTGATATGCCGTGAAACCTCGGTGGGTTCTTGCGCGGTCAGTGTTAAATCACCCGCACTTATTATTGGCAGCTCTATTGTTCACTATAGAGAAGTGTGATGTTAGTCAAAGGTTGCGTTTTTTCTTCTCTATTGTAACGACACGTAAAATAATTCTGTGCTATCGCCTTTTACCGGCAAAAAGTGTCAGTGGATACTCACTCTCAAAGCGGCGGCTGTCGCGAAAGGCGCTAACGTTGCACTGCCTGCCAGCATCGCGCCAAGAATGGCGAGATAACCGCCGATCGGCATCGACATCGATGCGGCATCAATCGCGCCGGTGGCAAAAATCAGCACCGGAATATACAGCGGCAATACCAGCAGACTGAGCAGAACGCCACCTTTGCGCAGCCCGACGGTCAGCGCCACACCAATCGCACCGATAAAACTCAGCGTCGGCGTGCCCAGTAAAATCGTCACTGCGACGGCTTTCCAGGTCTCAAAATCCAGCGAAAGCAGCAGCGCAATCAGCGGTGAAAGGATCAGTAACGGCAACCCCGTCACCACCCAGTGAGCACATACTTTCCCCAGAACCGTGAGTGCCAGCGGCGAAGGCAATAACAGAAGCTGCTCGAGCGTGCCATCGAGATAGTCATCACGGAACAATCTTTCCAGCGCCAGCAGGGAAGATAACAGCGCGGCGACCCAGACAATGCCGGGCGCAATGCGCGCCAGCAGTTCAGGCTCAGGGCCGATCCCTAACGGGAACAGCGTAATCACAATCAGGAAAAACCACAGCGGATTGATAATTTCAGCGCTTTTGCGAAAGGCAATTTTCAGCTCGCGGCGCAGGACTTTCGTAAACATTCCTTTTATATCCCCTTCGCGTCACACCGGCTCTGCGCTGGTCAGACGAAGTTTTCGCACGTCGCGGTTAACACCCTGCAAATCCTGATGCGTTGTCAGCAACACCATTCCACCCCGCTGCGCATGCTGTTCGAACAGCGCAATCAGTGTGGCAACGCCTTGTTTATCAATGGCGGTCAGCGGTTCATCGAGGATCCATAGCGGCGCATCGCTCAGCCACAGACGCGCCAGTGCGACGCGGCGTTGCTGCCCGGCGGACATCTGCGCCACCGTCACATCTTCATAACCCAGCAATCCGACGTTTTCCAGCGCCTGATAAATCGCTTCCGCGCTGGCATTACCTCTGACCATCGGGCCATTCACAGACAGATAAAAGGCAAGGTTTTCAAACGCAGTAAGCACTGACTTTACGCCGGGCTGATGGCCGAGGTACAGAAGCTGCTGATGGAAAATATCGCGCTGACGGCGGGTACTCACGCCCTGCCAGCGGACTTCACCGGCGTCCGGAGAGGACAGCCCGGCAAGAATACGCAGTAAACTGGTTTTACCGGCACCGTTACGGCCTTCGATCTGCACCATTTCGCCCGGTTCGATAGTGAAACTTAAGCCGCTAAACAGGGTTCGTTCATCACGAACACAGCTCAGATCAAGGGCTTCAAACATGGTGATGTCTCTTATTTTTCACAAGTGTGCATCATATCACAGGCGTCAGGCGCGACGCAGCTCAGGGAGGCACAGTTTACCCGGCTGAAAAGCCTGAAATCCGGCAAACATCTTCTGAAATGTTCCATCAGGTTCATGGGTTAACGGTTTGTAACTTTTTTGTATACCTGCTCATAATTCACCTGCCTCGCCTATGCTTACTCATGAACATATCTGCAATCACTTTGCTTTACTTTTGGGGAACAACGATGGCCGGAGAAAAACAGCATCACAATGACAAGGATGTTGACAGTGACGAACATACGCAGGGAAAGGAAATCGAGACCGGTGAAGAGAACTTGCCGTCGAAAGCGGCCGCCGTTCACGAAGTTATCCGCATGGAAGGTGAAAAAGAGCTTGAGCGCGACGGACAGGCGTTGCTGTGGTCGGCAATTGCAGCCGGATTGTCGATCAGCGCCTCGCTGATGGCAAAAGGCATTCTTCACGCCCGCCTGCCCGATACACCGGAACGTTTCTTCATTGAAAATATCGGTTATACCGTCGGGTTCATTATTGTGATCATGGCGCGCCAGCAGTTATTTACCGAAAACACCGTTACTGCCGTGTTACCCATCATGCAAAAACCGACCGGCAGAAACATTCTGTTGTTGCTGCGTTTATGGGGCATCGTGCTGGCGGGTAACGTCATCGGCGGCGGACTGGCGGCGCTGGTGTTTCATCTGGTGCCCTTCTTCGACACGGCAACCGACGAGGCGTTTCGCACCATCAGCATGGATATCATGAAAAAAGACCCCGAAGGTATGTTTGTCGGCGGTATGGTTTCCGGCTGGCTGATTGCCACCATGGTCTGGATGATCCCTTCTGCCGGGACCGCCAAACTGTGGGTGATCATGCTGATGACGTATATGGTGGCGATTGGCGACCTGACGCACATCGTGGTCGGATCGGTAGAAGTGCTGTATCTGGTGTTCTCGGGCGCCATTCCCTGGTACGAATTTATCTGGCCGTTCGCCCTGCCGACACTGGCCGGCAACATCTTCGGCGGCACCTTTATCTTCGCGCTGATCAGCCACGCGCAGATCCGCAACGATATGAGTAATCAGAAGAAAGCTGAAGCGAAGAAAGAGGAGCAGGAAGCAGCGAAAAAAGAGGCCGCGAAGCCCTGAGTGGCGAGGAAACGACCAAACGGCAGCCTGATGCCTTATTATTACGAGAAAAATGGGTATACTACGCGGGCGCTTTCCACAGGCGCCCGTGTCTCCTTAGTTAAACGGATATAACAAGCCCCTCCTAAGGGCTAGTTACAGGTTCGATTCCTGTAGGGGACACCATTTTTAGTGCTCATAATATTCCCCACAAACCCCCTCACCAGCCCGGCACCGCGCCGCCGTTAAAGATTTTTTCTGCCGCTTTCGCCACTTCTGGCGACTGATAGGATTTCAGAAACTCTTGCACATTTTCCGCATCTTTATTGTCCGGGCGCGAAACCAGAATATTCACGTACGGCGAATTTTTATCTTCGATAAACACGCTGTCATGCACCGGTGATAATCCGGTTTGCTGGATATAGGTCGTGCTGATGATCGCCACATCGACTTTCGGGTCGTCCAGTACGCGGGGGAGTTGCGCGCCTTCCAGTTGCATAATATTCAGATGATGCGGGTTTTCGGTGATATCCAGCGCCGTTGGTAGCAGGCCCTTGCCTTCTTTCAGCGTGATCAGTTTCTCTTTTTGCAGCAGCAGAAGCGCACGGCCTAAGTTGGTCGGATCATTTGGGATCGCCACGGTTGCGCCGTCTTTCAGTTGATCCACGGTTTTGATTTTTTTCGAGTAGCCCGCCATCGGGAACACAAAGGTGTTGCCGACCACCACCAGATGGTAGCCGTGGGCTTTGTTATCCTGATCAAGGAACGGACGGTGCTGGAAAACATTCGCATCCAGATCGCCATGTTCGGTCGCGTCATTCGGTAATAATGAGCCGCTGAAACCAACCAGTTCGACGTCCAGACCGTATTTATCCTTCGCGACCTTTTTCGCCACTTCCGCCACATCCTGCTCTGCGCCATTAATCACGCCGACTTTGATATGTTTTGCATCACCACTTTTTTGATCACAACCCGCCAGCAGTAATCCTGCCAGCAAAAATACAACACCCGTGCGTAAATGAGCTATCGTCAGTTTCACTTTTTTTCCTTAAAAAATAACCGCTAATGCGTAATGAAAATGACTATAGCAGGAGGATGGTCGCTGTTTAAAAAACCAATAAAGCATCGCTTATAATATAAAATTATATAGACAATACCATCGATTTCCTCATAACTCATGTGGCGCGCACGTCCTTTGCTTTATTTATGAGATTTGTGACTCAAAGATGTTTCATTCATTTGCAAAAAGATGGGGGTAAACTGTATTTTAATATCAACTTCATAGGAAGTGGAAATATAAAATGGATGAATATATACTACATAGAGATAATGCTCGGGCAAATGATTACTATCAAATAATGGGTAATCTTGAAATCAGAGCATTATTACAAGAAATGCTAATCGCATCGAATTACTTAAAAAATGTCAAAGTTAAACAAGATTTCATCAATAACCTCTCCCTTTTCATTGAGCACCAGAAAGAAATAATCAACAATGAATCAACACCTGACAAAAAACTTCAAGCTATCCGGGTTTTAAAACAGGAAAGAAGATATCTTTCCGATCAGGTTTTTAAGCTAAAATATAAACAAGTCAGACTCATGATTTTACTGTCACTTGATATCATTGACCGTGCTCTGGAAACACCACTTTATTATTTCGTAAAAGGCATCGGCATTGTTTCAGGCGCTCTTCAGATACATACTGGTATTGGATTAATTGGAGGCGGTTATGTTACCGGGCCAGGCGCGGTCATTGGTAATATTGCGGGCATTACATTAGTCATCCATGGACTTGGAGCGATTCAGGAAAACTTTACCGCCATTATTACTGGAAATAGAACCTATAAAGGATATTTAAGGAAAGGTTATGAAAGCGCAGCGCAACACGTTGGCCTAACAAGCGAACAAGGGGATATCATCTATGGCGGCGTTGACTTACTATTATCGACATATACCCTCTCACGATCCGTTCTTAAACCGGAAAAAAACAGGCTCTATTATTATATGTATGATGATACCGTATTTGGATTCAGAAACATGACAAACAGAGCATTGAAAATAGAAATAGGGATAGACGGATTAACAATCAAAGCGATGAGTGATTCGCTGCAACCTGTCACTACAATTATACCCTTCCCATTCCCAACGAAATGAAATAAATAACTCGATCATTAAAAACCCCTACTAATAATAATTACAGGCCACGAATTTTATGATTTCAAAGTTTTTCTTTTCTTAACATTCTAAACGATTTAAAAGATATAATTAAAGGACCAAACATTGTAATGATTAAACAAGCGACAGCATAGGTGAATATCAGAGAGATCAACTCTGGCTCTTCCATATCCTGATAATTCAACACGATTGTGAGCACAAAAATAATAACAATCAGACTATGAGACAGTATCAATTTAAGAAAAACTGCTGATAACTCCGACAGAAGTGCTGAGGGTGTTATGCTTAATTTCTTCGCCCGGTTGCTTACCCACTCGATTTCACTATTGCGAAACCCGGATGTTTTCATTGATACCAACAACGCTTTGTTTTTCATTATTTTCATCCTTAAAAATAACAACCACAGAAAGAGTAAAAGCATAACATAATCAATTTTTAGAAAATGCTTAACTCTATAAATCTGCTACGTTTGTCTCAAAATTGTTTGCTAAAAAGACGACCTTCGTTGTTCAAATTCCGTACTATATCCAGATCTTTTACTTATATCAGTCATAAACAGTTTGCCCTCCCCGCCCCTTTTCGGAAAGAGTAGGCTTATCAGAAATAACCAATGAGAACCTGCAAGAATGGAAATTATTGAAGCCGGAGAGCAGCATATTCCCGCGATACAGAAAATTTATGCCTGGCACGTTCTCCATGGAACCGCCTCGTTCGAGACACAGCCCCCGGATGAACGCGAGATGGCGGGCCGACTGAAGAAGATTAAAGAGGCAGGTTTGCTCTGGCTGGTGGTTTTGCATGAGGATGAAGTGAAGGGATATTGCTATCTGGGTCATTATCGCGAACGCTATGCGTATCGCCACACGCTGGAGGATTCTATCTATATTGATCCTGCTTTTCAGAAACGCGGTGCGGGTAAAGCGCTGCTGCGACGGGCGATAGACTGGGCAGAAACCCACGGCTATCGTCAGTTGATCGGTAACGTCGGTGACAGCGAAAATAAAGCCTCAATTGGCTTACATCTCGCCGCCGGGTTTCAGATGAAAGGCACCCTGCATAGCGTTGGATTTAAGCATGGCCGCTGGCTGGACACCGTGTTTATGCAGCTCGCGCTGGGTGACGGAAACCAGACCCTGCCCGCGCAGGATCACTGACAGAAAATACCTGCGGGCCGGTTGCGGCCCGCAGGTTACGGGTTACTCAATCGCTAACTTTTCCCTCGCGGTTTTACGTGTCGCGCTCCCGCCCCAGACTTCGTTGTATTCGTAACCGGTCAGATCTTTAATCACCTTACGTGACACTTCATCGCAGTCTTCCTGCGCGCCACCCAGTTTCAGACGGGCGGTTTCCTTGATCAGGATTTTATGTGTGTCCCGCGTCAGCTTGAATTTGAAGGTCATGTAGAAGCTGATCGCCAGTAACGCACCGGTGGCGAAGATCATCAGGCCGATGATCGCGTGTAACGCACTGAGCGGCTGAGCACCCTGCCCTTTCACAAATCCACTTTCTTCCAGTACCAGGCCAATCACCATGATGGCAATCGCAACGGTACTTTTACGGGTAAACACCATCACACCGGCAAAAATTCCTTCACGACGTTTTTTGGTGACTATTTCATCGACGTCCGGGATAAAGCTGTAAATATTCCACGGAATATAATAAAGCCCTGAACGTCCAAAGCCTAAAATAACGAAGATGGAAGTAAAGAGAATTAACGGCACCGTTGCATTGGTGATATAAATATAAAACAGAGCAGCCAGCACAAAGAATATACAACCATAGGCGATTCGCAGCGCGGCAGAAGGCGAAAGATTCATTCGTTCCATCACCATCATATAAACAATCGTCGATGGTACAGAAACAAAGGCCGCCACACTTAAATATCCGGAAACCGATCCCACATCCTGATTCAGACCATAAACCACATAGTAGGTAAAGACGGCACCGAATACGTCCATGGCGGTGAAGGAAGCAATATAAATAATAATATGCTGGCGGAACATGCGGATATTAAAGGATGAGATAAAATCTAAAACCAGACTCTTCAGATGATGCCAGAGACTGCCGCCGGTTTCCATTTCCGGTTCCGGCTCATTCGGATCCCGCACGTCTTTGGCTTCCCAGGTACACAGCCATGTGGTGAATACCGCGATACAAAATACCGTGGCGAAGAATATGCCGGTATAGGTATACGTCATCGGATTATCTTTACCGGTAAACATCATGATGACGCCCGGCACAGACACAGCCAGGAAACCGCCGAGCTGCGAGCAAATCATACGTACACCGGCGAGACGGGTACGTTCGCCGAAGCGGTTGGTCATCTCGGCGGCCAGCGTTTCCCACGGCACCAGCACCATCGCCGAAAGTAATTCAATCGACAGATATGTGCCAAGATAATACCAGTAGCCCATGTCCTTTACCCAGACCAGCGCATACAGGAACATCAGTGGCGAACTGATCAGCAGGAAAAACCGGCGGCGACCAAACCGTTTTCCGAGCCAGGTATTTCCGAAGTGATCGGTGATATAACCCATGATCGGACTTAATACGGCATCAATGACACGGGCAATAGCAAAAATAGATCCCGCTTCTAAAACGGTTAATCCGCAATACATGGTATAGAAGAATAAAAGCCAGGTACCGATAACGGCGAATGCACCACCGCCAAATAAATCAGTTACGCCATAGCCTATAGCCGTGCCGTAACCTACTCTGCGTTCAGTAGGTTTCATTATTATTATCCTGTGAATGTAGGGTTATTATTAATAGAGATTTAATCAGCCAACGTGATCCATTTCCCTGATTGTGAGGAGCGGTAAATCGCACCGACAATATTCAGGGAAACTTCGGCTTGTGAAACAGAGATATAATTTTGTTCTTCCGGATGACGTACAGAATGATAGAAATTCGAGACTGCCTGACGATGACTGTCGCCCCAGTAGCTTTTGGCTGTTCCTGACGGGCTGTCATCACTTATCAGCAGCGTTTTATTTTCTCCTTCAATCAGCCACAACACGTTGTGATACAACTGCAACAGTCCTTTTTCACAATGAATTTCCAGCAGCAACGGTGAATCGGTGCTGTGGCAGTTCGTTGCGTAAAACAATCCATGCGCACCGTTGCCCATTTTCAGGCTGACCATCGCTGTGTCTTCATTTTCAGTCAGCTCACTGAGAAAGGTTCTTTCCACCACGCCTTTCAGCGCGTGAACACCGCCGCCAAACCACTGCATTAAATCCAGCGTATGTATCGCCTGATTGATCAGCAGGCTGCCGCCTTCAGTGGCAAAACGCCCGCGCCACAGGCTTTCGCTGTAATAGGCACCACTGCGCGACCAGGTCAGAATAGCTTTGATGCTCAGCATGTTGCCCAGTTGCCCGCTTTCCAGCAGCGTTTTAATTTTCTGACTGGAAGGATTCAGACGGTTCTGGTAACACACGCCTGTCAGCCCCGCAGCCTGTGACGCCGCGAGTTTAATGGCGCTGACTTCTCCGATATTCAGCGCCACCGGTTTCTCGGTAAAAACATGCTTTCCCGCCGCCAGCGCGGCGAGAATAGCCTCCTTGTGCAGATGATGCGGCAGGCAGATATGCACCACGTCAATCTGCGGATCGCACAACATTTCGTGATAATCCGTGTAAAAATCACAGCCATATTCCTGCGCCAGCGCCCGGCCTTTGCCAATATCGCACTCCGCAATCGCCCTTAACTGGCAATCCGGTTCGTGCCGGATCGCTGCCACATGGCAGGTATGGATAGACCCGCAACCGATCACCGCAGCCTGGAGAGTTTTCATCATCTGGTCCCGTTTAGTGGGTTCCGTTTGCCAGCATCTGTGCCCGGATGCACAGCTCGGCAGCTTTAAACGCATGCTCCTGGGTCATGGCGTACTCGGTGCGGTTCAGGCAATCGAGGATCAACTGACCAAAGAACGGGAAGCCGACGTTGCCGGAAACCGGGTAACGGAACTCGCCGTGTTGATTCACCAGATACACCACGTCCTGCTCGCCGAGCGTGAGATCAACATATTTGCGGATCTCGATATAACCTTCGGTGCCGAGCAGCGTCAGACGGCCGTCGCCCCAGGTGCTCAGCCCTTCTGGTGTGAACCAGTCGCAGCGGAAATAACCCCGTGCGCCGTTATCGCCTTTCAGCATCGTGTCGCCAAAGTCTTCGAAACGCGGATACTGCGGGTGATTGAAATTAAGGGCCTGGGCTGCCACAACCTGCGCGTCACTGTTGCCGGTATAAAACAGAAATTGTTCAATCTGATGGCTGCCGATATCACACAGGATGCCGCCAAAACGCGCTCTCTCGTAGAACCAGTCAGGACGCCCTTCACCCTCACGATGCGGGCCGGTACCCAGCGTCTGGATCACGCGTCCGATTGCCCCTTCATGCACCAGCTGGCCCGCGAAGACCGCACTTTCTACGTGCAGGCGTTCGCTGTAATACACGGCATATTTGCGCCCGGTTTCGGCCACTTTGGCCTTCGCTTGCGCCAGTTGTTCCAGCGTGGTCAGCGGCGCTTTGTCGCTGAAATAGTCTTTCCCGGCTGCCATGACTTTCAGCCCCAGCGCGCAGCGTTCAGACGGAATGCCCGCCCCCGCGATCATCTGCACTTCACGGTCATCAAGGAGTATCTGCAATGACTCCGCGACCTTAACCTGCGGATACTGGGCGACAAATTTCTCCACTTTTACCGGATCCGGATCGTAAACCCATTTCAGGCTGGCGCCCGCCTCGATCAGCCCGTTACACATACCGTAGATATGCCCGTGATCCAGGGCCGCAGCAGCAAACACGAATTCACCGGGCTTTACCACAGGTTGCGGTTTCCCTACCGGCGCATAATTCATACCGTCTTTATTGCTCATGTTCAGGCTCCTTTATCCATATTTTTGCCGAGAGGGATCGCATCTTCATTGGCGAAGTTTTCCACCGATGCTGATTTTTCATAAAAGTGCGGCGCCAGCGAAACCAGCCCGCCGGTTTGATAAAACGGATCTTCCGGCGACAACGGCAGTGACACAATGCTGCGGGTAATGGCGGATTTATAAATCGCGGCAATCAGTTCCAGTGAACGCTTGCCCTGAATGCCGTCAATCAGCGGCGCGGTACCGGTTTCCAGTGCGGTCAGGAAATTGTCGATCTGGCCGGTGTGCAGGGTATAAGTGAGTTTGGGAATCGACTGGTAAATGTCTTCAAGCTGGTTTTCACGATCCGTGTCACGCGCATCAATCGGGAAACCGTTCGGCGCAGAAATGCTGGCGTATTTGTCCCACGGGGCTGAAATTCGCGCTTTCTCGCCCTGAATAACAATCTTCTGATCTTCGCCGTGATGCACCACGGAAGCCGTCAGTTGGGTCAGTGCGCCGGAGTCATATTTGAAAATGGCCGCCGAGAGATCTTCCACTTCGGCATTATCATGCGCAGCGTTGGTAATCATCGAGACCACTTCAGAAGGAAAACCGAGCATCCACTGAATCGCGTCAATATGGTGAACGGCGTGATTGAGCGTGCAACCGCCCGCTTCTTTTTCCCAGGTGCCGCGCCACCACAAATCGTAATAGGAATGACCGCGCCACCAGAAAGAATCCACCTGTGCATGACACACTTTGCCGGTCTCACCGGAATCGAGCACTTTTTTCAGCCGCCAGAACGCGTCGGTAAAACGGTTTTGCGCGATGATTGACAGCGTTTTCCCGCTCGCCTGCGCCGCGCTGATCATCGCGTCGCATTCCTGTAATGACGCCGCCATCGGCTTTTCACACAACACGTGTTTGCCTGCGTTCAGCGCATTAATCGAGATTTCGGCGTGGACATACGGCGGCGTGCAGACGTCAAAAATGTCGATATCTGCATCATTGAGGATTTCCTCATGGCTGGCATAGACCCTGGCGTTCGTCAGGCCATAATGCCGTTTTTTCTCTTCCGCTTTTTCAGGATAAATATCTACCAGCGCAACAATCTGGCAACGATCAGCAAACTCTAAATATCCCTGAATATGGTTATGTGAAATATTACCCGTACCAATAATTGCTATTTTCAGCATTCTCTTACTCCTTATATTTAATCGAACAGCTGGCGGATTTAAGCCGCATAAAGGGCGTCACCGTGTTGAATTCTTTATAGATTCAGCACAGATAAATACCTTATTTTTTGTTTATGAGGTTTATATTCTGGAGAGTAATAATGGTTTTTTTTTCCAACAACTGTTATTTGTGACAGGAATTGCAGTGCCGTTTGCGGGATTTGCTATCATGCTGAATAGCCCATGAATTACAACCAGTTAACCATGGCAATAAGTCCATCTCCATTTGAGGCATTGATCACAAAATGACGGGAAAATTAAAAATCAGGCAAATAGCGGAGTTAACCGGGCTTTCTCCGAGTACCGTTTCCCGTGTGCTGGCAGGGAAAGCCAATGTCAGTCTCCAGGCAAAAGAGAAAGTATTTGCCCATGCCAGAACAATGGGTATTTTGCGTGACATTCCGGCCAGCCGTTTGTTAATGAATTGCCTGTTGCTCTGTGCGCCACCCGCCGCCTTCTCTCCCCATGAAGATCGTTATTATTATGAAGTGATTCAGGAAATAACGGCGGAAGTTGCGCGTTTTGATATTCACATACGTAAATGCGCGCTGGCGGTCAATGAACCGGATATCGCTGTTTTTATGCAGGCACTTCATCAGCCGGATGTCGACGGCATTGTCATTATCGGTATTGATGACGTGATGCTGTATCGGCTGGCAGCAGAATCTAACAAACCGGTGATAATGATCAACGCCAAGGACAGCGAGATGCGTCTGGACTGTGTTTCTGCCGATCATTATTCCATCGGTTACAGTGCCGCCAACTATCTGTTTACCAGAGGTCACCGCCCCGTTTTATTGTTCACCGACCTGCGTCGTGAAACCATGATGCAGCGCCTCGATGGCTTTAAACGCGCCTGCCTTGAACACCATGTGGTATTCGACGAAGCCCTGCATTTGCTGGTCAATCATGGCAGCGGAGGGGAACAGGCGAGAGAAAATATTGAGAAGTATCTCCGGAGGCATAAACGGGAAACCATGCCGTCAGCCATCTTATGCGGAGGCGATCAGATTGCACAGGCCACCATTGATGCCCTGAACGAATACGGATTTAAAGTCCCGGAAGATATTTCGGTGATGAGTATCGATTTTGCGCACGACATGAAAACATCAGCGGCACAAAGTTTCACTGCCGTGCATTTGCCGTGCCGCGAGCTGGGTACCGAGGCGGTGTATATTCTGCAAAGCCGCCTGATGCGCGCTACCGGCGCGAAATTCAATTTGCTGTTACAGGGGAGAATTCACAACGGCCAGTCAGTGGCCGATGTGAAATGGAAGCGCAAAGGGTTGTATCCTGCCGCCAGTTAGCCGCGCCCCGAAGGCACATTCTCAGCGTCGCCATTGATTATCTCCTGCTAGACTTTTGAGTCTTAACCTCAAAAAAAGATGCGGAGAATGCAATGTCAGAACAGTATCAGCCCCCTGAAGTCTGGACCTGGAATAAAGATGAAGTCAGCAAGTTCTCGAACATCAACCGCCCGATAGCGGGCCCGACGCACGAAAAAACGCTGCCGGTGGGTAAACACCCGCTTCAGCTCTATTCCCTTGGCACGCCGAACGGCCAGAAAGTGACGATCCTGCTGGAAGAGTTACTGGCGCTGGGTATCAGCGGTGCGGAATACGATGCATTTATTATCCGCATCAATGAAGGCGATCAGTTCTCCAGCGGCTTTGTTAACGTCAATCCAAACTCAAAAATTCCGGCGCTGCTGGATAACTCAACCACACCGCCAATCCGCGTGTTTGAATCCGGCAACATCCTGCTGTATCTGGCGGAAAAATTTGGCCAATTCCTGCCAAAAGATCTCGCCGGTCGCACTGAAACCCTGAACTGGTTGTTCTGGCTGCAAGGTTCCGCGCCGTATCTTGGCGGCGGTTTCGGTCATTTCTACCATTACGCGCCGGTCAAAATCGAATACGCCATTAACCGTTTTACGATGGAAGCCAAACGCCAGCTCGACGTATTAGACCGTCAGCTTGCTGAACACCGTTTTATTGCCGGGGAAGAATACACGATTGCTGATATCGCCATTTTCACCTGGTATGGCAGCCTGGCGCAGGGCGGTCTGTATGAATCAGCTAAATTCCTCGACATCGAATCTTATAAGCACTTCCAGCGCTGGGCGGCTGAAGTGGCGGGCCGTCCGGCGGTGAAACGCGGACGCATTGTGAACCGCACCTGGGGTGATGAACAACTGGAAGAGCGCCATGATGCCTCGGATTTCGATGGCATCCTGAAATCGTAACGGACATCTGAAACGTAAAAAAAGGGCGGGATTTTGCGATCCCGCCCTTTTCTTTTATGCGCTTTCTGTCTGCGGTTCGAGGTACTTTTTAAACCAGGCAATGGTTCTTTCCCACGCTAAATCCGCTGCCGCTTTGTCATAACGCGGCGTCGAATCATTGTGGAAACCGTGGTTCACGCCGGGATAAATATGCGCTTCATAAACTTTGTTATTGGCCTTCAGCGCCGCTTCATACGCCGGCCAGCCTTCGGTAATGGGTTTATCCAGTTCAGCATAATGCAGCAATAACGGCGCTTTGATACGCGGCACATCTTCCGCTTTCGGCTGACGCCCGTAGAACGGCACGGCGGCCGCCAGTTCAGGGTAAGCCACCGCCGCCGCATTCGCCACGCCACCGCCGTAACAGAAACCGGTGATGCCGACTTTGCCGGTGCCAGTCTCGTGGTGCATCAGAAATTCTACTGCCGCAAAAAAGTCGTTCATCAGTTTGGCCGGATCAACGTGTTTTTGCAGTTCGCGCCCTTTCTCATCATTGCCCGGATAACCGCCGACCGAACTCAGCCCGTCCGGCGCCAGCGCGACAAATCCGGCTTTCGCCACCCGCCGCGCGACATCTTCGATATACGGATTCAGCCCGCGATTTTCATGCACCACCACCACACCAGGCACTTTACCGGTCACTTTGGCCGGACGCACCAGATAGCCTTTCACGCTGCCGTGTCCCTGCGGCGACGGATACTGAATGTATTCCGCCACAATATCCGGATCGGTGAATTGCACCTGTTCGGCGTAGGCATAGTTCGGCGTCATCAGCGTCGTCAGCGCAGCCAGCGACAATCCGCCTGCCACAAACTTCGCCGAGAGATCAAGAAACTCACGTTTGGTCATTTTGCCGTGCACGTAAAAATCAAAATATTCGAGGAGTTCAGGCGGGAAATCTTTCGCTGTCATTCGGGTCATTTTTCAGGCTCCGTTCCGGTCAGGGGAAGGATAAATAATGGCCTGTTTTTGGCGATTTTGTAAACCCGTTGTGAGATGGGATGGCTTTCCAGGCCGCATCAACACTTTTATGCACTGAAAATGCTAAACTTTGGTCATAAAGGGAGAAACAATGAAAAACCATCTTTCGCAACCACCGAAAATACATTTCATCGAATGGAACTCAGAGTACGAACGGATGATGACCTCTGCACTGAAAAAAGAATTTAATGTGCATACGATTTATCACGTCAAAAAACACTTTAAATCCGTCCACTCTTTGCTGCCGGGAAAGCGGCTCAAACACTGGCACCGGAAATTTCAGATTGCTATCAAGTTCCGCCACGTGTGTGAAAGCGACATCATCATTTGTAACGGCTACAGCGCATTTCTGATGCTGGATTTACTTTCCCTGCTCAAATGCAAAAAAATATTGGTATTGCGCGACTCAGTGGCCGCGCTTACGTCTAAAAGACGTCGGCTGAAATTACTTTCCCATGACGAAAATTATCTCGACCGGGTCACCGCTGTTTTTGATGTTATTTACAGTTTTGATCCCGAAGATTGCCGGAAATACGGACTTTCTTATGTTGACCAGTTTTTGCCGTTCAGCCGCCATAACATGGCTGCGTGGCAACCGGAACCGGCAAATATGCCGTCATCCTGCTCATGCTTTTATGTCGGCGGGTTTGATGATTATCGGGCAAAACTCATTAACGACCTGACACCGGTATTGCGCCAGAATCACTGCCAGACCGACTTTTATCTGGTGGGCGATTGCAACGGCAACCCGGATTACCCGGACTGTTGTATCAATCAGAAAATCAGTTATCAGCAAAATATTGAAAAGCTGAAACGCGCTTCTGTCGTTCTTGAGATCAACAAGCCTGATCAATGCGGATTAACGCTGCGTGCTCTCGAAGCCATGGCTTTTAATAAGAAACTGATCACCAATAATGCCTCAATAAAAAAACATGCTTTTTATCATCCCGATAAAATCTTTATTTGGGGAGAAGATGATCGCAACGCTATTGCCAAATTTCTTTCATCGGAACATCAGAAAACCGACCCGGCGTTGCTGGAGACGTATTTCGCTGACGGCATGTTAAAGACACTGGCCGGAACCGCAGTAGAATAGAGGCTTTGCCCGACAACCTAACAGAACAATCAAAAGGAGAAACCATGAACAAAGCACTCGCAGGGCTGAGTAAAGAGGAAATGGATAAAGTCAGCGCCGGGCTGGCAGCCGGGACTGTCGTGGTGCGTGAGCGCAACCATCTGCCGGTCAACGCAGAAGAAGTGGAGATGGAGCAGCCGGAACATCTGCGCGCTTATTTTCGCGAACGTCTGGAACATTATCGTCAGCAACCGGCTAAAAAATAGTCACAGCGGCTCAGTGCTGCTGCGTAAAGAAGCCGACAATCGACTCTCTCAGGCTGACGGCCGCCTCGCCCGGTGGCGTCAGGCTCTGATGAAGGCTGATCCCCACCTCACCCGGCGCGGGCAATTCCTGCAAAATCCGTACGGTTGATGGCATACCGAAATCCGTACGAACAGTCACCCCCAGCCCCGCCGACATCGCCGCCCAAATCCCGCTCAGGCTGCGGCTGGTAAAGGCTATCCGCCACGCAATACCGGCGTTATCCAGCGCCGTCGTTGCGGCATTCCGCATCAGGCACGGCGCTTCGAACACCAGCAAGGGCACCGGTTCGCCGGTTTCCTGATAGTGCTTCAGGTCGAAACTTTCAGGGCCAATCCAGCGCAGCGGTATCCGTCCGAGCGAGCGGCTTGACGGGAAAAGTGGCGTTTCATCAGCCTGCCAGCACACCGCCAGATCAAACTCGTTATGCCGGATCCCGTCCAGCAATTGCTGATTACGGGTAATACTGGCGGAAACCTGCACCTGCGGATGTGCGCGGGTGAATGTGCCGAGAATGGCCGGTAACAGGGTTTCGCCGAAATCCTCCTGCATGCCCAGATTCAGGCTGCCACTCAGCGTACTGGCGAGCAGCACAGCGCTGGCCTCATCATTCAGGCTGAGGATCCGCCGCGCATAACTCAGCATCACTTCGCCGCGTCCGGTCAGGATCAGGTGCCGTCCGGATTTCTGTACCAGCTCCGTGCCCGCCTGTTGCTCCAGCTTTTTCAGCTGCGCGCTGACGGCAGATGTGGAGCGTCCCAGCCGGTCGGCGGCCAGCACAAAACTGCCCAGTTCAATGCCGGTAACAAAACTGCGCAAGGCTTCTGAATCAAAAGTGACCGGTCTTTTCGCCATGCTTAATCATCCCGTTTTTATGGACTAATGCTGCTGTTATTTTCGATATTCAGGATAATCATAACGCCTTATGCTCCTTTTCACACCGACAAAAAGGAGCCTGATATGAGCACGACCTCGTCCCAAACACAGACGCTGGATACCATGTCGCGTCTGACGCCCAAATTTGCAGAACTGACGGAACAGGTGCTGTTCGGCGATCTGTGGAAAAGAAATGAATTGTCTGCGCGTGATCGCAGCCTGATCACCGTTGCCGCACTGATTGCCCTCAATCGCGTTGAACAACTGCCTTTTCATCTGAGCCTGGCGGTAAAAAACGGGGTCTCACAGGCCGAACTTTCAGAAGTGATCACCCATCTGGCATTTTATGCCGGCTGGCCCGCAGCGGCATCCGCCCTGAGCCGCTTCGCCGCTCTCAATGACCAGTAACCCGCGCCCCGTAACCGGAGGAACAACCGATGCCTTTTAGCCGAATTTCTTTACCAGCCCACCGCGCGGATGCCTGGCAGGATGCCATTTCAGCCATATTACAGGAAGCGCTGGTTGATCACTTTTCCGTGCCCAAAGATGATTGTTTTCAGTTGTTCGAACCGGTCAGCCGCCACCAGCGGGTAATCAACCCGACCTATTTAGCCGGTGAAAATGACCGGCGTTCAGACGATTTTCTGCTGTTTCACATCACCGCAGGCAAACCGCGTAACGGTTATCAGAAACAGCAACTGTTCCACCATCTGGCCGAAAAATTACACCTCACACTGGGAATTTCTCAGGCTGATGTGATGGTGGTGGTGAGTTTTACTCAGCCGGAAGACTGGTCGTTCAGTCATGGTGAAATGTTCAGAATTGCGCAAGGAGCCCGGTCATGATTGCCATGCAATACAGTTTTACCCTGCCAGCGGACTACGACATGGGCATTATTGAAAAGCGCATTGCGGATAACGGATATCGGACGGACGGTTTTGCAGGGCTTATTTTCAAAACCTATCTCTATGCCCGCCGTAACTGCCTGCAAACCGGCAGCGCAGAAAATATCTACGCGCCGTTTTACCTGTGGCAGGACGCATCAGATATGAACCGTTTTATTTCAGGTGCAGGTTTTCAGGGCGTCGCCGGCGCCTTCGGCTGGCCGCAGATCCGGGTTTATCCGGTGCTGACGGCACATGTCAGCGGAAACGTCGCGGAGGCGGTATATGCGAAAAGAGAGATAACGGATATCGCACCGTTCAGTGACCTTGCGCCATTCAGTGAGCAAACGGTGAGCGACAGACTTATCGACGTCACCGCCTGGGACACGACAAACTGGAAGAAAATCCATTTTACGGCCGGGAGAAATCCGCTGACAGGCGGTGGGCAGCATTACCGCATCGGCCATATTTCATTGTCCGGTGCGGTAAAAGCAGTCTGACCCGGTTAATGCGCGGCAATCCCCAATTTTTTCATTCTCGACAACAACGTCGTACGTTTTAACCCCAGACGTTGTGCCGCACCACGCGGACCGGCGACCACGCCGTTGGTCTCCTTAAGTACCTGAAGAATACGTTCGCGCTCGTCTTCCTCACTCAAATGCGGGACGGGCGCTGTATCAGGCGCGGGCATCACCCTCTCCGGCTGAGATACCGGCAACGGATAATTCAGCTCAGGAAGTTGTAAATCCAGCACCGTTCCGCGGGTCAGCAGCACAGCGCGTTCAATAACATTTTCCAGTTCGCGCACATTGCCCGGCCAGGGCATCCGGCTTAATAAACGCAAGGTCTCGGCGGGAATACTGTCGATGGTGCGTTTCATGCGCTTGGCGATTTTATAGGTCAGGAATTTCACCAGTTGCGGAATGTCTTCAGGGCGCTCACGCAACGGCGGGATGACAATCGGGAACACATTCAGCCGGTAATACAGATCACTGCGGAATTCTTTATCGGCAACCATCTGGCACAGGTCGCGGTTGGTCGCTGCGATCATCCGCACATCCACCGAAATCAGTTTATTGCCGCCGACACGCTCGAACTCCTGCTCCTGCAAAATACGCAGCAA
Organism: Rahnella sp. WP5; assembly: GCF_000745615.1. NCBI lineage: Bacteria > Pseudomonadati > Pseudomonadota > Gammaproteobacteria > Enterobacterales > Yersiniaceae > Rahnella > Rahnella sp. WP5. The sequence continues at coordinate 603,984 of NZ_KN050720.1, forward strand.
CTTCGGTTGCAGTTCAATCGGAATTTCACCCACTTCATCGAGAAATAAGGTGCCTTTATCGGCCAGTTCAAAACGCCCCATCCGCTGAGCGGTAGCCCCGGTAAACGAGCCTTTTTCATGGCCGAATAAATCGCTTTCCATTAATCCGGCAGGCATGGCCGCGCAGTTCATTTTCACCATGCGCTGATCACGACGATCGCCGAGATTATGGATCGCACGGGCGATCAGCTCTTTACCGGTGCCGGTTTCGCCGAGGATCAGCACAGAACAGTCGCTTTTCGCCACGATCTCAACCTGTTTCAGCACCGCCGACATGCTGGAACTGCGTCCGACAATGTCGCTGAAATCCGGGTTATTGCTGTTTATCTGCTCGGTGAGATACAGGTTTTCGTGTTGCAGTTTTTCCTTCAGGCTTTTAATTTCCTGATAGGCCAGTGCGTTATCCACGGCAATCGCAATACGTTCGGCGATCTGCTGCAACACGCGCAGATTAGCGGAATTAAAGTTATCCGGCTGGCACTGTGCCAGTTTCAACACACCCAGCGTTTTATGACCAAAACGTAACGGCAGAATGCACAGGGTTTTGGTCTGATCCCGCCATAACAGCTGGAACAACGTGCTTTCATCGTTGTCCGGTTCTTCGGCGGACCGCACGTTAGTCAGCAGCATTTCGCCATTTTTCATCACCTGCTGTTCCAGCGAACCCTCCAGCGTCATGCGCGACTGTTCACGCTCCGCGACGTGCGTCTGCACATAATGTGTCGCGTAAACACTGGCCTGTTCGCTGTCTTTATCGGCATCACACAACACAATGCTGATGGCATTAATGTGAAAGAAATGGTGAATAGTCTTGGCGATTTCGCCGGTCAGTTCGTCGAGATCCAGCTTGGACAGGACGGCGTTGGTGATATCCACCAGAATGCGGAAATCGTCACGTTCATGGCGCAGCAGGGATTGCTGGAGCGAGGCGTTTTCGCGCAACTGGATTTGTTCGACCGCAATGGCCGCCAGCGTACAAAGCTCATAAAGACCGTTCTTGTCTTCCTCACTGAACGGGGTCGCGTGCTGACGGGTAAACTCACAGCCCCCCAGTAAGCCGGAAGAGGCCAGCAGAGGCACCAGACAATAATCGGTAAACGCCGGATACAGGTTCAGCGCCGCCAGTTGCGGATAGCGCAGATGCAACGCTTCGCTGCGCCAGACCTGCGTTTTAGGATTGCTCAGTAAGGCATGTACCGGCCCGGTCGCCAGCAGCGTTTCATCTTCATAACTGACCGGCTGATGATGCGGATCGATGCCATAAAAACTGACGCGTTCGCTGTTATTGTCGAACAACACCAGCGTCACAGCCTCCGCAATACCGGCGCTCTGAACCACTTGCGTCAGGGTTTCCAGCAGCGATGTCATGTTCTGTTGCAGCAGCAATGTGCGCGTCAGTTCCAGTAATCCTTTGTGTTTTGTGGTGCTCATTGTTGCACTCTGCATACCGTGGGCTCTGGCTTTTGATGTAAAGCGTTTTTGAAGAAACGATTAAGAAAGTTTACGCCTTCGCGGCGGCGCGCTCCCCTGACGAGATCAACAAATGCGGGGTAATGGCTCCGCATGGGGCAACATTAACTGGCGGGAAACACCCAGCGCGCCGCGCAGACACACCTGCGGACTTATCGTCACCTCGCCGATAGTTGCCGCATCAGCGCCCAGCGGATGGCTGCGTAACAGGTTCAGCACCTGCTCTTCAGCCCGGTCGGACACGACGATCACCAGTTTGCCTTCATTGGCAAAATTCAGCGGTTCCAGCCCCAGTAATTCACAGATGCCACGCACAGCCGGTTTCACCGGCAACGCGGTTTCGTCGATACATATCCCAAAACCACTGGTGGCGCTGAACTCATGCAAAATCGCATTCACCCCGCCGCGCGTGGCATCACGTAAGGCATGCACGCCAGCCAGCGGTCGCAGTGGTGCAATCATCGGCGCAAGCACCGCGCAGTCACTTTCCACGCCCAGATCCATCCCCAGCTTTTCACGCAGATTGAGGATCGCCGCACCATGATCGCCGAGCGTCCCGCTGACGATCACTTTATCGCCTGCTTTTATCGTACCGGCGGCCCAGTTAACGGCCGTTGGGATCACGCCGATCCCGGCGGTATTAATAAAGATTTTGTCGGCGGCGCCTCGCTGCACGACCTTGGTGTCGCCGGTCACAATGGCAATGCCCGCAGCGTGTGCGGTCTGCGCCATCGCGCTGACTATTTTTTGTAAGTCATCCAGCGCTAACCCTTCTTCCAGAATAAAACCGCAGGAAAGATAGGCGGGTGTCGCCCCGCAGACCGCCAGATCGTTTGCCGTGCCGCACACCGCCAGCTTGCCGATATTGCCGCCGGGGAAAAAGATGGGATCAATCACGTAACTGTCCGTGGTAAACGCCAGCCGGTCGCCCTGTGCACTCAGGCTGGCAAGTGACAATCGTGCGCCATCTTCCCGTTCGTTAAGCCAGGGATTATCAAATGCGCTGATGAACATCTGTTCGATCATCTGTTGCATGGCGCGGCCGCCGCTGCCATGCGCCATTGTGACGACTTCTTTGCGATCACTCATCCTGACTTACCTTCTGCTGTTGATGCTTTTGCTGCGGTTTATCCGCCATTGCCGTTTCCTGATGCCGGTACTGATACCACGCCGCGCACGCACCTTCAGAAGACACCATCAGCGCACCAAATGCATTATGTGGCGTACAAGCGGTGCCAAACAGCGGGCACTCATGCGGCTTGCAGCGCCCGGTCAGCACTTCACCGCAACGGGAGCGGGGATCGTCCGCTACCGGTTGTGCCTGCGGGTTAAAGCGCCGCTCGGCATCAAACGAGGCATAGGCGGGGGCCAGGGAAATCCCTGAGGCTTCAATCACGCCCAGACCGCGCCACTCGCTGCTACCGGCAAGCGTAAACACTTCGCGCATCGCTTCCTGTGCCAGCAGGTTACCCTCTTCCGGCACCACGCGGCGATACTGGTTTTCCGTTTTACACGATGCCTCGCAAACTTGTTCCACCAGCATCAGCACGCTTTGCAGCATATCGAGTGGCTCAAAGCCGCTGATCACCAGTGGCTTGCCGAATTCTTCATTGATGAAATGATAAGGTGCGGTGCCCGTCACCATGCTGACGTGACCGGGAGCCAGAAAAGCATCAATCCGCACATCATCCTGCGAGAGCAGGCTGCGTAAGGTCGGCATCAGACTGATGTGCTGACAGAACACGCTGAAATTGGGCAGACGTTCGCGCCGTGCCTGTTGCAGCGTGACAGCGGTAACCGGCAGCGTGGTTTCAAAACCGAGGGCGAAAAACACCACCTGATGCGCCGGGTTTGCACGGGCCAGTTTCAGCGTATCCAGCGGGGAATAAACCACACGCACATCGGCACCCCGTTCGCGCGCCTGCAACAGCGAACCTTGCTTGCCGGGCACGCGCAGCGCGTCGCCAAAGGTGCAGAAAATCACGTCGGGATGTGCGGCAATTTCACAGCAGGCATCGATACGCCCCATCGGTAACACGCACACCGGACACCCCGGCCCGTGGATAAATTCCAGTTGCGGGGGCAGCAGTTTATCCAGCCCGAATTTGAAAATGGCATGGGTATGGCCGCCGCACACTTCCATAATCTGCATGGGTTTTTCAGCGGTGTAAGGCAGTAATGCCGCCCGCTGATGCAGCCGTTCAATCAGCGTTTTCGCCAGTTTCGGATCACGGAATTCATCAACAAAACGCATTATCGGGCCTCTCCCGCACCGAGAAACAGGGCGACATCGGCTTCCACTTCTTCCATCGCGTGCAGCGCAGCCAGCGTCTCTTGTGCTTCCTGTTCATCAAGTTTGCTCAATGCAAAACCGACGTGGATTAACACCCAGCCGCCGATCAGTGTTTGTGGCTGGCCGTCGCACACCAGCGCAATATTCACTTCGCGGCGCAGACCGCAGACTTCTGCCCAGGCGTGATCAGGCTGCTGGTCATGCAGCGCGACGATTTGTCCCGGAATGCCTATGCACATCGTTGCTGCTCCAGCCAGGCCAGCCACTGCTCCATACCTTCGCCGGTAGTGGCAGAAAGCCGGATCACTTCAATCTGCGGATTGACCTGGCGCGCATTGGCAATACAGGCTTCGACGTCAAAACTGACATACGGCAACAGGTCGATTTTATTGAGGACCATCAGGCGCGATGCGGCAAACATATGCGGATATTTCAGCGGCTTGTCCTCGCCTTCCGTGACGGACAGCACCGCCACTTTGTGCAATTCACCGAGATCAAAACTGGCCGGACACACCAGATTGCCGACATTTTCGATAAACAACAGGCTGTTATTGTTTGGCGATAGCTGATGCAGCGCATCATGAACCATTTGCGCGTCCAGATGGCAGCCTTTACCGGTATTCACCTGGATCGCCGGGACGCCGGTGGCGCGGATACGATCGGCATCGTGAGTGGTTTGCTGATCGCCTTCTATCACCGCGCAGTCGAAATACGGTGCCAGCCGGGTCAGGGTGCTGGTCAGCAGGGTCGTTTTACCGGAGCCGGGGCTGGACACCAGATTCAGTGCCAGAATGCCCGCCGCCGCAAAATGCTCGCGGTTATGGGCAGCGATATGGTTATTCTTCGCCAGCACGTCCATTTCGATGTCCACCAGGCGTCGCGGTGCAAACGGCAGACCGTGGTGATGATCATGTGAATCATCATGATCATGGGAATGGTGATGAGTGTGTTCAGGGCTGACGCCTTCGATACGAAGTTCGCCGCTGGCACAACCGCAGGTACTGCACATAGCTTTCTCCCCGGGCACATCGGGTGCCCGTTATTCGATTTCGATTCGTTTAATTTTCATGCCGTCATCGGCCACCACCCGCACATCACGTCCGCCACAGTGCGGACACAGCAGCACGCCGGGGCTGAGTAAAGTGATGTCCTGCTGGCACGTGTAGCACCAGCTTTCTGCCGCCGGTGTGTGGAGATGCAATTCACAACCTTCAGCGAGCGTTTCGCGGCACGCCAGTTCGAAGCAAAATTGCACCGCTTCAGGTTCGACGCAGGAAAACGCGCCAATTTCCATCCATACCGCCGTAATTCTCCGGGCATTATTTTGCCGTCCAAACTGTTGCATTATTTCCACGGCGTTCTGGCACAACGTAATCTCGTGCATTATTTCCCTCTCCGTCAGGAGATTAATAAACAGCGCATGGGAAGGTAAGTAGCAATATTGATGCCACAATTTTTCGACACGGAGACACGGAGAAGAAAACCGGATAGCGAAATAATCCCGGCGCAGTCCGTCATATATGTCGAAATACAGTGTCATCGACATGTCATTATGTTTTTCATGCGACCGGACACACAGGCTTTAAATATCTTAACCTTTTAATAATAAAGCAGTTATTAAACAAAACCGGAAACTGGCACGTTTTATGCCAGCAGGGATGTATGCGCCGTATTTTCGTCGTCACTTTCTGCATAAAGACGGACCGGAAAGGCACCTACGCACACCTCAATAACGGGTAATGACAATGAGCACTCTCAGCGAACTGACCAGTAAAGCGGATTATATAGCCAGCAAAAACAGCCATCTGAAATCACAATGGCGCCTGTATCAGAACAGCCTGACACAGGCCATAACCCATTCAAATAAAAAGATAAACCATGAATTCAGTTGCGGCGAAGATCAGGATATCCGCTTCACCCTGTTTAACCATTTTTCCGTCAGTATTCATCTCAGCGACGACTTCTACAGTCAGGATATCGTTTACAGCCTGAACATGGCGCACAGCGGTGAAGAACCCGACTTCAGAGCGTTTGCACACGCCACGCTGAGTGAAGAAGGCCGGGTTGATGGCACCGTGGATATTAAAGATAAGAACGCCGTGCTGGAACATTATCTCAATAAAATATCGGCTATTTATCAGTGTATTTTTGACTCACTGAAAACTAATCAGCCCATTCATTCGCAACTCGATAAATTACTCGACCACGCCTGAGTTACATTCAGAAATACATTATCGCACCGGCATAACAGGAATGTTTTTCATTGCCGTTTTTTTACTGGGATCTATTCCGACATAAATGTCGAAATGTCAATTTAAGTGCCGATTTCGTCACCTTTGACGAAATACCAAGGAGACTTCATGAGCTTTAAAAATGCCATGAATCAATATGTGATAGCTGATCCGAAACTTTGTATTGGCTGCAATACCTGTATGGCCAGTTGTTCGCAGGAACACCAGCGTCACGGTTTACAATCTGCCCCCCGTTTGCAGGTGATGCGAAACCGTCTGGATTCCGCGCCGGTGATGTGTCACCAGTGTGAAGATGCCCCCTGCGCGCAGGTGTGTCCGGTTAATGCTATCACCCGTGAAAACGACGCGATTCATCTCAATGAAAGCCTCTGCGTCAGTTGCAAACTGTGCGGGCTTGCCTGCCCGTTCGGTGCCATCACCTTTTCCGGCAGCACGCCGCTGGACATGCCCGTCGACTGTAACACCTCAAAAGCGCTGCCCGCGCCGCGCCCGCCACGTGCGATCAGCCCTTTCCTGGATTGTGTGCCGGGGGTTCGCGCGGTGGCAGTGAAATGCGATTTATGCAGCTTCAGCCCTGAGGGTCCGGCGTGCATCAAGACCTGTCCCACACAGGCCATCCGGCTTATCACGGCCAGTCTGTCTGACAATGCCAGCCAGCAAAAACGCCTGAATGCGATGAATGTATTCCCGGCCGGGCTGACATCCTTTAGTGCGCCTGACACGGAGGCCAAACAATGACGGCACTATTAGCGTTGGATCCGGCATCACTGTTGACGCTGGCGCTGCTGGTCTGGGTTTTCAGCGGCATTATCTGCGGGTTACTGGCAGGAGCCGCGAAATTAAGCAGCCTGATTTCAGGCGCTGGCAGCATGGTGGCATCCGTCGCGGTTATTATTGCGGCGGTTCAGATGGTAAACAGTGGCGCTCCGGTGACCCTTACACTGCCGGTTCTGCCTTACCGCGCCAGCTTCAGCCCGCTGAATGCATTGTTGTTACTGGCGATGTCGGTAACGGCCTTGTTCAGCAGCCTGTATGCCTGCGCATGGCTGGCGAATGCCCGTCCGCGCCAGCGCGCCCGTACCGGGTTGTTATGCAATCTGCTGCTGGCGGCGCTGACTGCCGCGGCGATTTCCGCCAATGCGGCTGAACTGATCCTGATGATGGAAATGGCCGCGCTGTGTGCGTATTTCATGATCGTACAAGCCGACGATGTGAAAAGCCGCCGTGCCGGTCTGAATCAGTTTTTATCCGGACGCCTCGGCACGCTGTGTCTGATCCTGGCGTTTGCGCTGCTGCATCACGCCAGCGGCAGTCTGGATTTTGAGGTTCTTCGCCACACCACGTTTACGCCAGGCATTAAATCGCTGGCTTTCCTGCTGGCACTGGCCGGTTTCGGACTCTACGCCGGGATTATCCCGCTGCACGCCTGGGTGCCGCAGTCGCATTCCAGCGCCCCCGCCCACGCCGCTGCCCTGTTCTCTTCGGCGCTGATGAAAATCGGCATTATTGGCATCGTAAAAGTCGGTCTGGACTTGCTCGGCGCACCGCCACTCTGGTGGGGCCTGATGGTAGTGCTTCTGGCAATCCTGACCGCATTTATCGGCGGCCTGTACGCGCTGATGGAGCACGATATCCGCCGTCTGCTGGCCTATCACACGCTGGAAAACGTCGGAATTATTTTGCTCGGCATCGGCGGCGCCATGGTGGGCGTGGCGCTGAATCTGCCGCTGCTGGCTTCGCTCGCCCTGCTGGCCGGATTGTTTCACCTGTTCAATCACGGGTTGTTTAAAACCGCGCTGTTCCTCGGTGCCGGTGAAATCGAAATGCAGACCGGCATTAAGGACATGGAAAAACTCGGCGGGATCGCCCGTCTGATGCCGTGGACCGCCGTGTCGATGCTGATTGCCCTGATATCGATGGCTGCCCTGCCGCCGCTGAACGGCTTTGTCAGCGAATGGCTGCTGTATCAGTCGCTGTTCCAGCTGAGTGCGGGTCACGTGTTTATCGCACGTCTGCTCGGGCCGCTGCTGGCGGTCGGTCTGGCCCTGACCGGTGCGCTGGCGCTGATGTGTATTGCCAAAGTTTTCGGCGTCACTTTCTTAGGCACACCACGCAGTCCGGCGGCGGCAGACGCCACGCCTGCCCCGCGACTGATGACACTCAGCAGCGTATTGCTGGCGCTGTTGTGTGTGGTTTTCGGTGTCGCCTCGCCGTGGTTGATTCCGCACTTCTCCGCCGTTGCCGCTTCAGTGCTGAACGTGCCTGTTTTACAGGCCGCCGGACATGGCGCGGCGTTTTCCGCCACGTCTGCGGTATCGGCGCCGATGGTCGCCATTCTGCTGCTGGGCATGCCGCTGCTGCCGTGGATTGCCGCCACGGTATTGCGCGGTTCCCGTCTGCCAAACCGTTCACGCGGCGATGCCTGGGCCTGTGGCTACGGCCATTCCGCTGACATGGTGGTGACAGCGACGGGTTTTGCCCAACCGCTGCGCGTGATGTTTGCCCCGCTTTATCGCCTGCGTCAGCACATGACACCGGCTCCGCTGGTGGCCGCGCTGCACCGTGGCTGGCTGGGTGCCTTCTGCCGTCGTCTGGCTTTCATCGAACTGGCCGTGTTGCTGGTCGTGGCTTTTGCCTGAGGAACTGACTATGAACACTTCATTCTTACTCGCGGGTTCGTTGTGGCCGCTGGCGCTGATTCAGGCGATTGCGTTGCTGGCGCTCGCGCCGCTGTTTGCCGGATTCAGCCGTGTAATGCGCGCACGGATGCACAACCGTCAGGGACCCGGCGTGTTACAGGAATACCGTGATATCACCAAACTGCTGACCCGCCAGAGTGTCGCACCCGCTGCGGCCGGTGCGGCGTTTCGCAGCATGCCGTACCTGCTGACCGGCGGCTTACTGGTGATCGCCACCGCCCTGCCGGTGGTGACGCTGGCGTCGCCAATGGGCGCGGCGGGCGATCTGATCACGGTCATCTATCTGTTTGCCATAGTGCGTTTTGTGTTTGCCATCGCCGGGCTGGATACCGGCAGCACCTTCACCGGCATCGGCGCCAGCCGTGAAGCGGTGCTTGGCGTGCTGGTCGAGCCCATTCTGCTGCTCGGGCTGTGGATTGCGGCGCTGGTCGCCGGTTCCACCTCGCTTGGTGCCATTGCCGCCCGTGTTCTGCACTGGCCGCTGTCGTCTTCCTTAACCCTCGTTCTGGCCGGTCTGGCCTGTGCATTCGCGACCTATATCGAAATGGGCAAGCTGCCGTTCGACATGGCGGAAGCCGAGCAGGAATTACAGGAAGGCCCGCTGACCGAATATTCCGGCGCGGCGCTGGGCGTGCTGAAAATCGGCATCAGCCTGAAACAACTGGTGGTGTTGCAGCTATTCCTTGGTCTGTTTTTCCCGTTCGGACTGGCGGAGCAACTCACGCCGCTGACGTTGCTGACCGCCGTGGTGCTGTGTCTGGTGAAACTGCTGATCGCGGTATTTGTGGTGGCGCTCATCGAGAACAGCGTCGCCCGTCTGCGCTTTCTTAAAACTTCCCGCACCACCTGGGCGGGTTTCGGGCTGGCGTTTCTGGCGCTGGTTTCCTGGCTGGTCGCAGGCTGACCTGACATTTTTCTTGTCCCGCTGCGGCGGGAAGAGGCTTTGTAATGAGTGAGTTCAATACCGCATTAAATCAAAACCCGGTCGGTAAAGAGTATCTGGCCGCGCTGGCGAAGCAGTTTCCGTCGGCGATCTTAGGCAGTGAATGGCAGACCGACACGCAGGCGACCGTCACCATCAGGCTGAACTGGCTGCCGGAAGTGGTCGAATGGCTGTATTACCAGCAGGGTGGCTGGCTTTCCGTGTTATTCGGCAATGACGAACGTACGTTGTGCGGCAACTACGCGCTGTATTACGTGCTGTCGATGGAAAAAGGCGTGAAGTGCTGGATCACCGTGCGCGCCGAAGTGGATCCTGTGTCGCTGGAATTCCCTTCCGTGACACCGCGCGTACCGGCAGCAGTCTGGGGCGAACGTGAAGTGCGTGATATGTACGGGTTGCGCCCGGTCGGGTTGCCGGACGAACGCCGTCTGGTGCTGCCGGATGACTGGCCGGACGATTTATACCCGCTGCGCAAAGATGCGATGGATTACCGCCAGCGCCCGGCACCCACCACGGACGAAGAAACCTATCCGTTTATTTCCGAAGCCAAAGAAGGCAGCAAAATTGTGCCGATTGGTCCGCTGCACGTCACTTCTGACGAACCGGGACACTTTCGTCTGTTCGTTGACGGTGAAGACATTATCGATGCCGATTACCGGCTGTTTTACGTGCACCGTGGCATGGAGAAACTGGCCGAAACCCGCATGGGCTACAACGAAGTCACCTTCCTCTCAGATCGCGTTTGCGGCATCTGCGGCTTCACGCACAGCGTGGCGTACACCTCTTCGGTCGAAAACGCGATGGGTATCGTGGTGCCGGAACGCGCCCAGATGATCCGTTCTATTCTGCTGGAAGTCGAACGTCTGCACAGCCATCTGCTGAACCTCGGGCTTGCCTGTCATTTTGTCGGTTTTGATTCCGGTTTCATGCAGTTTTTCCGCGTCCGTGAACAGTCGATGAAGATGGCAGAAATCCTGACCGGCGCGCGTAAAACCTACGGCATGAACCTGATCGGCGGCATCCGCCGTGACATCCTCAAAGACGACATGATCGCCACCATTGCGCTGGCGGGCAGCATGCGCCGGGATCTTAACGAGCTGGTGGATATCCTGCTCAGTACGCCGAATACCCGGCAGCGCAGCGTCGGCGTCGGTATTCTGGATCCGCAGGTGGCGCGGGATTTCAGTAATGTTGGCCCGATGGTGCGCGGCAGCGGTCACCGCCGCGATATGCGTCAGGATCACCCTTATGCCGGTTACGCCAAACTGCCATTTGAACTGTGCAGCGAAACCGGTAACGACGTTTATTCCCGCCTGAAAGTGCGCATCCACGAAGTGTTTAACGCCCTGAATATGATCGAGTTCGGTCTGCAAAGCCTGCCGGGTGGCCCGCTGGCGGTAGAAGGTTTCAATTATATTCCGCACCGTTTTGCCCTCGGCTTTGCTGAAGCGCCACGCGGTGACGACATTCACTGGAGCATGACCGGCGACAACCAAAAGCTGTTCCGCTGGCGTTGCCGTGCGGCGACTTACGCCAACTGGCCGACGCTGCGTTACATGTTGCGCGGCAATACGGTCTCCGATGCGCCGCTGATTATCGGCAGTCTCGATCCTTGTTATTCCTGCACCGACCGCATGACGGTTGTCGATGTGCGTAAGAAAACGTCCATCGTCGTGCCTTACAAAGAGATCGAACGCTACGGCATCGAACGCAAAAATTCGCCGCTTTGAGGAGCTGCTCCCATCATGCTGAAACTGATTAAAAAAGTGCTTAAAACCGGCACCGCAACCGTGGCTTATCCGTTTAAGCCGCTGGATCTGGCAGCGAATTTTCGCGGCAAACCGCAATACACCGCACAGCAGTGTATTGCCTGCGGTGCGTGTGCCAACGCCTGTCCGTCTAACGCGCTGACCATGACCACGGCAGAAGATGGCGAAACCCTCCGCTGGCAACTGTTCTTAGGCCGCTGCATTTTCTGCGCCCGCTGCGAGGAAGTCTGCCCGACGGCGGCCATCAGACTGTCGCAGGAATTTGAACTGGCAGTCTGGCGTAAAGAAGACCTGTTTGAGACCGCGGATTTCCCTATCTGTCACTGCCGTGCCTGCGGCAAACCTTACGCGGTACAAAAGGAAATCGACTTCGCACTCAGCCTGTTGCAGGAAAGCGCCGCCCTGAGCGACCGGCAAGTTGCTGACCGCCGGGAGCAGTATGAAACCTGCCCCGAATGCAAAAAACTGCACAGCCTTTCTTCCTCCGACCGTATTGATATTGGCCGGCACATGACCACGGAGGCTCATTCATGAGTCATAACCTGATTGCTCCGCGTGACGAAAATGGCCTGCCGGTACCCGTCACGCTGGATGAAAGCATTGCCAAACTGAAATCCACACTGCTTCACAGCATCCGCCGCTCAGCTTACGTTTACCGCGTGGACTGCGGCGGCTGTAACGGCTGTGAAATTGAGATTTTCGCCGCCATTTCTCCGCTGTTCGACGCCGAACGCTTTGGGATTAAAGTGGTCCCGTCGCCGCGCCACGCAGACATTTTGCTGTTCACCGGTGCCGTGACCCGCGCCATGCGTATTCCGGCGCTGCGCGCCTGGGATTCTGCACCGGATCCGAAAATCTGCATTTCCTACGGCGCCTGCGGCAACAGCGGCGGCATCTTCCACGATCTGTATTGCGTGTGGGGCGGCACCGACAAAATCGTGCCGGTGGATGTGTATATTCCGGGTTGCCCGCCGACACCGGCCGCCACCATTTATGGTTTTGCGATGGCGCTGGGTTTGCTGGATCAGAAGATCAAAGGCCAGCAACACGATGAGGCGGCCACCGAACCGGCTCTGCTGCTGCACCCGGATTTACCGCAGCCGCTGCGCGTGTTGCTGGACCGCGAAGCGCGCCGGATGGCCGGTTACCGTTATGGCCGCCAGATTGCCGACACCTTTATGGATATCGTGGCCGCGCCCGGCTTACAACCCGTGGAACAGCGCGTTTCTGCATATCTTGAAGAACAAGGCGATCTGCGTCTCAACGAAATTGTCGGCAACCTGCAGCACATTTATCAGCAGGTTCTGCGTGGCGAGGTACACCTGTGATGACCTCCGTTAACGACCAGCGCTACGCGCGACATCAACCCTACGCCGGTCATCAGCCGGACAAGAACAAAGTGATTTTCTATTCGCTGAGCAGCAAGTTTGTCGATGAGAAAAGCGCCCTGAAACGCAGTTCGCAAAAAGTGCAGGAAGTGGTGTATTACAGCCTGGCGATCGGCCATCACCTCGGGGTGATCGACTGCCTGAAATCCCGTCTCGAATGCCCTCTCGACGGGTATATGCACTGGATTGACTGCCTGCCCGAAAACAGCGAAGCATATCGAAAACTGGCCGGTGTGCAGCGTTTCGGGGAGATCATTATCGACAGCAGCCATACCCACCTGCTGGCGCTGGCGCTGAGCGCTGCCCGCCCGTACATGAGTGATACGCAACAGGGCTGGAGCGATGCGCTGATCACCCTGCTTGCCCAGATTGAAAACGACCCCGCCATGTACCTGATGGTCAGGAGATACGATGCCTGATTTATCCTCCCGCTACGCATTGCTGTGCGTGGGCAACAGCATGATGGGCGACGACGGTGCCGGCCCGCGGCTGGCCGAACTGTGCGCTGAAAAACCGCTGTCCGGCTGGACTGTGGTTGACGGCGGTGCGGCACCAGAAAACGACATCGGTTATTTACGCGAACTGCGGCCTGCGCATCTGGTGATTGTTGATGCCACCGACATGGGGCTGGCGCCCGGTGAAATGCGCATTATCGATGAAGATGACATCGCTGAGATGTTCATGATGACCACCCACAATCTGCCGCTGACGTTCCTTATTCAGCAATTGCGTGAAGACATCCCGCAAATCACCTTTGTCGGCATTCAGCCGGACGTGGTGGCTTTTTACTTCCCGATGAGTGCCGCCGTTGAACAGGCCGTGAACCGCCTGTATCAGCTATTGCCTGCGCTGGAGCAGGGGCTGGGAATCGCCCCTTTCCGGCCCGAAAGCCTCTGACAGCGGCTGTCGACATAACTGTCGATGCGGTGACGAAACAGACATGACATCAGCCCGACATTTCGTCATCGTTACGTCATTTTTATATAACCAACTGAAATACATAGATAAAAACAAGCATCCGAAACTGGCACGTTTTATGTATAGAAGTAGATGAAAACTTTTAACCCCCTGAATTAAAAGCACACTGAAATCCCCTAAGGCATTGGTATGGCAGGAAGGCGGCAAGCGAAGGAGTCCCGATGAGCTGACATGAGTCAGTGATTCGGGCGAGTGAACGCAGCCAACGCACCTGCGATGTCAAGGACGACGGGGATTTGGAGAGAAAAATGAACCGGTTTATCATCGCCGACCCTAAAAAATGCATCGGCTGTCGTACCTGTGAAATTGCCTGCGTGATGGCTCACAGTGAATCGCAGGATATTTCGCTGCTCAACGCCGCGACATTCGCACCGCGTCTGCACGTTATTAAAGGTGTCAATCTCAGTACACCGGTGATGTGTCGCCAGTGTGAAGATGCGCCCTGTGCCAACGTCTGTCCGAACGGCGCCATTCTTCGCACCGGAGATCATGTACAGGTGATGCAGGAACGCTGCATCGGCTGTAAGACCTGCGTTGTCGCCTGCCCGTACGGCGCCATGGAAGTCGTCACCAAACCCGTTTTCCGCCAGAACGGCGCGGCGATGGTCACCACCTCGGATAAAGCCGAGGCGCACAAATGCGACCTGTGCCACAGCCGCGCTGAAGGCCCGGCCTGTATGGAAATCTGCCCGACCAAGGCACTTTTCGCTATCGACCGTAACCACTTACAGGAAATGAACGCAGAAAAACGCCGCCGCGCTGCGCTCGACAGCACCTCCCCGTTGCTGTTTTAACCCCGGATTAAGGAAGCAAGACCATGAAAAAAGTCACCACTGTCTGCCCGTATTGCGGCGCCGGATGTAAATTGAATCTGGTTGTAGATAACGGAAAAATCATCCGTGCGGAAGCCGCGAACGGCGTCACCAATCAGGGCGAACTGTGCCTGAAAGGCTATTACGGCTGGGATTTTCTCAATGACACCAAACTGCTGACCCCGCGCCTGACCCAGCCGCTCATCCGCCGCCAGAAAGGCGGAAAATTCGAAGCCGTCAGCTGGGATGAAGCCATCCGTTACACCGCACAGCGCCTGAAAGACATTAAACAAAAACACGGCCCGCGTTCCATTATGACCACCGGTTCTTCCCGCGGGACCGGCAATGAAACCAACTATGTGATGCAGAAATTTGCCCGTGCAGTGATCGGCACCAATAACGTCGACTGCTGCGCCCGCGTGTGTCACGGCCCGTCGGTGGCCGGTTTGCAGGCCACGCTCGGTAACGGCGCGATGAGTAATTCCATCGGCGATATCGAAAACTCAAAATGTCTGCTGGTGTTCGGCTATAACTGCGCGGATTCCCATCCCATCGTCGCGCGCCGTGTGATCAAAGCGAAAGAAAAAGGCGCGCAGATCATCGTCTGCGACCCGCGCCGCATCGAAACCGCACGTATTGCCGATCAGCATCTGCAAATCAAAAACGGCTGCAACATGGCGCTGGTGAATGCCTTTGCCCACGTGCTGATCGAAGAAGATCTGTATGACCATGACTATGTCGCGAAATACACCGAAGGCTTTGAGGAATACCGCAAAAATGTGGCGGATTACTCACCGGAAGCCGTGGCAGAACAGACCGGTGTTTCCGCGCAGCAAATCCGTCAGGCGATGCGCACTTACGCCGCTGCACCTTCAGCCACCATCATGTGGGGCATGGGCGTCACCCAGTTTGGTCAGGCGGTTGACGTGGTAAAAGGTCTGGCAGGGCTGGCTTTGCTGACCGGTAATCTTGGCCGCGCCAACGTCGGCGTCGGACCGGTACGCGGTCAGAATAATGTGCAGGGTGCCTGTGATATGGGCGTGCTGCCGAATGAATTCCCGGGCTATCAGTCCGTCACCGATCCGAAAGTTCGCGCGAAATTCGCCGATGCCTGGGGCATTGACGTGAATCAGATGGACACCGAAGTCGGTCACCGTATCACGGAAATCCCGCATCTGGCCCTTGAAGGCAAAGTTAAAGCCTATTACATCATGGGTGAAGATCCGTTGCAGACCGAAGCCGATTTAGGTCTGGTGCGCAAAGGTTTTGAAGCACTGGAATTCGTGGTGGTTCAGGACATCTTCATGACCAAAACCGCCGAGCAGGCCGACGTGATTTTACCGGCCACTTCCTGGGGCGAACACGGCGGTGTCTTCTCCTGCGCAGACCGTGGCTTCCAGCGCTTCGAGAAAGCCATCGAACCAAAATATAACGTCAAGCGCGACTGGGACATTATCAGCCTGCTGGCGACCGAAATGGGTTATCCGATGCATTACAACGATAACCAGGAAATCTGGGACGAAATGCGCAGCCTGTGTCCGCTGTTTTACGGCGCCACCTACGAAAAAATGGGCGACCTGGGACACGTGCAGTGGCCTTGTACCACGCTTGAAAGCCCGGGGACGCCATATCTGTATGCCGACAATCACTTCGACACCCCGACCGGTAAAGGCCAGTTGTTTGCCGCACCGTGGCGCGCACCGGCTGAAGTGCCGGACGGCGATTATCCGCTGGTGTTGTGTACCGTGCGTGAAGTCGGTCACTACTCCTGCCGTTCAATGACCGGTAACTGTGCGGCATTGCAGACGCTGGCTGATGAACCGGGCTTCGTGCAGATGCACCCGGTGGACGCCCAGGCGCTGGGTATCCGTGATCAGCAACTGGTCTGGGTGGCATCGCGCCGTGGCAAAGTCATTTCCCGCGCCAACTACAACGAACGTATCAACCCGGGTGCGGTGTACATGACGTATCAGTGGTGGATCGGTGCCTGTAATGAACTGACCCAGGACAATCTCGACCCGATTTCCAAAACGCCGGAAACCAAATACTGCGCGGTGAAAGTCGAGCAGATCGCCGATCAACGCTGGGCAGAGAACTACGCTCATCAGACTTACAGCGACATGAAAGCGCGCCTGCGCAGCGCCGTGGAAGATGTGATCCCGGTGGTTGAGGTTTAGTTTTTAAGCTCCTCCCCCTTCGCAGGAGGAGGAGCTTTAAACCCATTCTTCTCCCTCCCCTGAGATTTAAGAGGTATTTATGTCTGATTCCGGTCTGCTCATTCGCGTCTGCGGCAAAGTCCAGGGCGTCGGTTTCCGACCTTTTATCTGGCAACTGGCCGACCGTCTGCAGCTCCGGGGGGAAGTGTGTAATGACAGCGCGGGTGTGGAAATCAGGCTGCTTCAGCCGGTCAATCTCGAACTTTTTATTGAACAATTACAGCGCGACTGCCCGCCGCTGGCGCGCATCGACAGCATCAGCTTCAATCCTTTCGACTGGCAGACGCTTCCGCAAAATTTCACTATCGCTGACAGCCGTCACAGCCGGATGGATACGCAGGTGGTGCCCGACGCGGCGACCTGCCCGGAATGCCTGAAAGACATCACCCGCCCGGGTGATCGTCGTTTCGGCTACGCCTTCACCAACTGCACACATTGCGGCCCGCGTTTTACGCTGATCCGCGCCATGCCTTATGACCGCCCTTCCACCAGCATGGCGGAATTTACATTGTGTCCGCACTGTCGGCAGGAATATCAGAACCCCGCCGACCGGCGGTTTCACGCGCAGCCGGTCGCCTGCCCGCAGTGCGGGCCGCAGGTCAGCGCGACGTTGCAAAATGGCGACATGCTGGCGCAAGGAGATGCGGCGCTGGAATACGCGGTTGCAGCATTACGCGCGGGTAAAATCGTCGCTATTAAAGGGCTGGGAGGCTTTCATCTGGCCTGCGATGCCACGCAGCAAAATGCGGTGATGCGGCTGCGCGAACGTAAACAGCGTCCGTCAAAACCGCTGGCGGTGATGCTGCCGGACATCGGCTGGCTGGCAGAATGCAGCGATGAAAGCCCGCAATTTGCGCTGCGCGAAATGCTGGAGTCACCGGCCGCGCCCATCGTACTGGCAACGAAAAGCGCGATGTCGCCACTGTGCGCGGCAATCGCGCCGGAACTGGACGAAGTCGGACTGATGCTGCCGTTTACCCCGCTGCATCATTTGCTGATGCAGGCAGCGGATACCCCGCTGGTGATGACCTCCGGAAATGCGAACGGTTGTGCCCCCGTGCTGACTAATGCGGCTGCGCTGTTGCAACTCGATGGCATTGCAGACATGTGGCTGTTGCATAACCGCGATATCGTCCAGCGCGCCGATGATTCGCTGCTGCGTGTGACGCCGCACGGTACTGAAATGCTGCGCCGCGCACGCGGCTATGTGCCCGATGCTTTTACGTTGCCTGACGGATTCGATGCCCAGCCGTCGCTGCTGGCACTGGGCGGTGACCTCAAAAATACCTTCTGTCTGGTGCGCGGTGATCAGGCGATTCTCAGCGCACATTTCGGGTCACTCACCCGCAGCGATATTGCCGGACAGCAGCAGCAGGCGATTGAACATTTTCAGCACCTTTATGACTGTATGCCGCTGGCGGTGGCCCGTGATGCACATCCGGCGTATATCAGTCATGTGCAGGCGGAAAGTCACGGTGTACGCATGATTGATGTTCTTCATCATCACGCTCATATCACCGCGTGTCTGGCGGAACATCACTGGCCGCTGGATGGCAGCAAGGTCATCGGGCTGGCGCTTGACGGGCTGGGTTATGGTATTGCTGACGATAAAACCGGTGCCCTGTGGGGCGGTGAGTGTTTACAGGTGGATTATCTGCACTGTGAACATTTAGGCGGATTGCCTGCCGTTGCGCTGCCGGGTGGCGACCGGGCCGCGCGGGAACCGTGGCGGAATTTGCTGGCGCAGTGGCAGGCGTTTGTGCCGGACTGGCAGACACGCCCGGAGGCAAAGGTGTTGCAGGCATATCCGTGGTTGCCGCTCTCCAGAGCCATCACCGCCGGGATTAATGCCCCGCTGGCGTCTTCCTGCGGGCGCTTGTTTGATGCCGTCGCCGCCGCACTCGGCTGTACGCCTGCGCAACTGAGCTGGGAAGGCGAAGCGGCATGCCGTCTGGAAGCGCTGGCACAACGTGCACAGGGTATTTCGCATCCGGTCACGATGCCACTGCGGCATACGCCGTCGGGCACTTTTCTGGATTTAGCGACGTTCTGGCAGCAATGGCTCGGCTGGAATGCCACGCCTGCCGCACGGGCTTTCGCTTTTCACGACGCGCTGGCGCAAGGCTTTGCCGCCCTCGCCTGCTACCACGCGGTGAGAACCGGCACCCGCACTGTCGCACTGGGTGGTGGCGTGCTGCATAACCGCCTGCTGCGCCAGCTTTTACATCATTATTTAGCACCCCTTCGCGTGCTGATGCCGCAAAACGTGCCCGCCGGAGACGGCGGACTGGCTTTGGGTCAGGCCGTTGTCGCCTGCGCCCGTCTGCAATTTTCTTCTGGTTTTAACAACAAGGACTCCCATGATTAACCGTGATTTTTTTCACACGCACCGTCGTGCTTTCTGGCTGCTGATCGGGCTGCTGGCAATCAATTTACTGGCCTGGGGCTGGGCACTGGTGGTGTTTCGCCACAATGCGGCGCTGGTGGCGGCGGCCTTGCTGGCTTACGGTTACGGGCTGCGTCATGCCGTCGATGCCGATCATATTGCAGCTATCGATAACGTTACCCGCAAGCTGATGCAACAGGGTCAGCGTCCGGTGGCCGTCGGGGCATTTTTCTCCCTCGGACATTCCAGCATTGTGGTACTGGCCTGCGTGGCGATCGCCGCAACGTCACTGATGTTTGGCAACAAAATTGGCTGGTTGCACGATTATGGCAGCACCATCGGCACGATGGTTTCCGCACTGTTTTTACTGATGATGGCCCTGCTGAATGCGCTGATTCTGCGCGATGTTTACCGCCGTTTTCAGAAGATCAAACAGGGCAAAAGCTTTCCCGACGCCGGAGAAACCCACGCGATGCAGGGAGGTGTGATGAGCCGGTTATTCAGCTTTGCATTTAATCTGGTGAATAAAAGCTGGCAGATGTATCTGGTGGGATTTTTGTTCGGGCTGGGTTTTGATACCGCCACGGAAATTGGCCTGTTGGGGATTTCCGCTGCGGGGGCCTCTTCCGGCATGTCCGTATGGAGCATTCTGGTATTTCCGGCGTTGTTCGCCAGCGGCATGGCACTGGTCGATTCGCTGGATAACTTTGTCATGGTCGGCGCTTACGGCTGGGCGTTCGATAAACCGGTGCGAAAACTCTATTACAACATGACGATTACAGCCACCAGCGTGATGATCGCTCTGTTGATCGGCGGCCTGGAAGCACTCGGACTGATGGCCGATAAACTGGATTTACACGGCGGAATATGGGCGGTTGTCGAACGCCTGAATGAGAATATGGGCAGCGTCGGCTATGCGGCTGTGGCGATTTTCGTCGTGTTCTGGGGCATCTCTGTCCTTAATTATCGCCGCAAAGGCTATGACAATCTGGCGGTGTGATCCGCCCGGTATCAGGCGTCATTCGGCAAGGTAAGCTGCTTTTCCAGACGCAGTTTGTCGCCGTCTGTAATGGTTATCATAATTTGTGTTTTCCCGCCGGGCTGGACGGCAAAACGCATCTGTCCCAGAGGCTGCGGCTGATTGGCGGAAAGATTCACATTGTGGCTCTGGCGGCTGGTGCTGGTGCCTGCGGTGCTTTCCTGCAAAACAGAAACCGCCACCTGACAGGAACAGGCTTTGGTGAGACTGACCATCGGGGTAATAACATAATTCTGCGCCTCGTTGTGCGTATCAAACCAAAGCTGGTTGGACATCACGGCGGCGATCAGCAGTAAGTGCATAGCGTTTATCCTCAGGGTTCCGTCGAAAAAAAACAGGGCTAGTGCCCTGTTCTGCTTTACTCCTCCCCTTCGCAGGGGAGGGAACACTAATCAGTTTTGTGACGCGTAGGCCAGGTTCGCGGTACCGACCTGAGTAATGCTGGTCAGAGAGCCATTCGCACCTTGTGAAGCCTGAGCATAGTTACCTGAACCGTTCTGGGACACGAGCACTTTGCTGCCGTTAGCGCTCTGAGAAACGTTAGCGCCGTTGTATTCACCTTTTTGTACCACACTGATCAGGCTGCCATCACCGGTCTGAGTCGTCCCGGCGCTATTTCTGTAGCCATCCTGACTGATTGCGGTCAGCGATTTTTGTGCGCCAGATTGAGTGGCATTCGCCAGGTTTGCCGTGCCCTGCTGGTAAATCTGAATTTCAGAATTCCACTGAGTGGCAGTGAATGTCGGCACAGTTGATGAAGGTGGATTATTACCGTGGTCAGAGCCACCCCCGCCATGACCAGGACTGGTTGCAAATGCACTGCCACTGACGACTAAAGCGGAGACTGCCACAATTTTCCAAAGTTTCATGATGCTACCCCATTGGTTTAATATCGGATGTTTGGTGTGTTAATGCTGTGTCACTCTAATCGCCATTCCTGACGAATTTTGCACGACGCCGCTGCTCTGGTTCGTACCATTCTGGCGAATTTCCGTCACACTCCGGCCTTTTTGCAGAATGTATGCGGTATTGCCAAAATTCTGTTGCGTAATGGATGCATCCCCGCCACCGGTTTGCGATACGTAGGCGAAATTATCGCTGCCGCTCTGGGATATATCCGCGTTATTTCCATTACCTCGCTGATTCACCAGCGCAGTATTCTCTGACCCGGACTGACGGATAACGCCGGAATTTCCAGAACCCGTCTGATAAGTGGTGGCCAGATTGTTATTACCGTTCTGATAAATCACTGACGAATTCCCCGATGAATTCCTTGCGCCAGCAAAGATCTGATCCGGCACCTCAGAATTCATTTCCGGATAGGCCATATCAAATTGCTGTGCATGAATGCCCCAGGAGGCTGAAAGTAACGCCAGGGTCAATAAAGTCTTTTTCATTTCGTCACCCTGTATATACCGGCACCACACTTTGCTTACCGGCTAATTGCTGCTGACGAATTGATTATGGTGTTTGCTCAAAATAAGGAACTCACCCGCTCGTCGTATTTTAATCTCAGACTTCATCAAAAAGCATGAGGCGGTATTTATCATACGGATTGACCAGCGCGTCTCAGTAAAAGGTCAGCACAGCTAATCAACCCATGGCATTAATCCTAAAGTTACAGAGCAAACCGTTTTAAATAATCACACAAATGCAACTATTCTTAATTCCCTCTGAAACTAAAACAGTCCTAAAAGAGATCCCCCGCACATTTCCACCCCTTAACAGTCGCTTAAAAATGCCTTCCCGCTGCCTTGCGGCGCGGTTTAACAGGGTATAAAGAAGCCTGCAGATGTGCTCACCTAAGTAAAATCAATACGAAAAGATAAACCAGTTTGAGTTATTTAAGGCGAAGTATGCAGCCGGCTGGTGTTTGAGCCCCCTTAATCCGCAGCGTTATCTGACAAATATGCTGTCTTAACAAGGCCAAACGTTAAGATAGTGTAAATTTATTACTTAAGCCCTCTTTAATAGGGCGGAATTTAATTTCCCGGAATACATAAGGAAAGCTTTATACATTTTCAGTTACATTTTGAAACATAAATAAGCCTTGCGTAAGGTAAACCAAAAGCTAAATTGAGTCAGTACCGCACATAAACCACCTGAAAATATTATGTGCCTCAGGTTGTGAATATTTGCTACTTTCAGATATGCACAGCAAACATACAGCTATAGATTTAGCAAAATAAAATCTCAGTCTATTCCGTGCCTTTTCAATATTCAGGCAGTGGCAGACTGTGGCTATAAAAATCAGGGCAGGGTTTCATTATGAGTAATGAAGCAGCAATCAATAATAATATTCTTTTATTAGTGACCAAACCATCATTACAAGCCAGTGCTTTATTGCAGCAATTAAAACAGCAACTTTGTGTCAATACCCGGCTGCATAATATCCATAAATCACTTGAGGATCAGGCGCTTCAACAGGCATTAATTCTCTTCGATATGATGGAAGCCGATCGCCGGACAATTGAACTGTGGCAAACGGCTATTAACCGCTATCACGACAACGTGAAGTTATTATTATTAAACACACCTGATAATTATCATTTTCGGGAAATTGAAACCTGGCCGGGGATCAGCGCCGTTTTTTATCTCTCCACTGACGAAGAGCATCTGGTGGAAGGGATCAGAAGCGTGATCCGCGGAGAATGTTACTTCTCTCAGGGCTTCGCCAGTTACCTGATCAATCAGTCCGGTGCTTTCCGTCATCTTCACTCAGAAGAAACCGGCCTGACCCATCGTGAAAAAGAGATCCTCAATAAGTTACGTGTGGGCGCCTCGAACACGGAAATCGCGCGTTTGCTGTTTATCAGCGAGAACACCGTCAAGACGCATCTCTATAATTTATTTAGAAAAATCTCGGTTAAAAACCGTACCCAGGCGGCGTCCTGGGCGAATGACAATCTCAAGCGCTGACATCATGACTATTTGCATAAAGGGCTTCTGGCTCTGGCTGGCGCTGTTATGCGCCACCTGCCTGCATGTTCAGGCTGCGGATATAAAAGACCCGGGGCTTATCACCGACAGAACCGTGACATCGGTCGGCCACGATTTTTACCGTGGCTTTACCGGCAAATGGGAACAGAACTACCCGGAAACCATCACCATTTCAGAAAGGCCCAGCGCCCGCTGGGGGAGCTGGATCACCATAAAAATAGGTCAGGACACCCTGTATCAGACTTTGCTGTTTCCCAACCGTCGCAATTTTAATAAGGACGTCGATACCGCCATTGCCGGTGTAACCGAAGCGTTATCACGGCGGCAATTAGACAAAGCGTTACTGGGCACCGGGGATCTCGCCCATGACGAATTTTAATGCACAGCCTCTTAAGGAGAGCATCGTGAATATTCCAGTCTCAGCTTCGCGTTCAGTCATGCTGCTGGCATTGCTGACGGCGTCCCCGGTTTCCTGGGGCGGCAATATGGTTTTCCAGTTCATCAACCCGAATTTCGGCGGCAACCCGAATAATGGTGCGTTCCTGCTCAACGAAGCTCAGGCGCAAAACTCCTATAAAGACCCCGATGCGTATGACTTCGGGTCCACCTCGACGTCTGCACTGGACAATTTCACCGCCTCAATTCAGTCACAATTGCTGGGCAGCCTGATGGGCAACGTCAATCAGGGAAAACCGGGGCGACTGGTAACACAGGACTTTATCGTGGATATCCAGAATACCGACGGACAGCTGGTGATGAATGTCACTGACCGCAAGACCGGTAAAATTTCCACTATTCAGGTTCAGGGTTTGTCCGCCACCACCAACTGATTCCGACGACCAATAAAAACAGGAACGACATCATGCGCAGCTATTTATTACTCATCGCAGTTTTTGTGTTGAGCGGGTGCCTCACAGCAGCACCGAAAGAAGCCGCAAGACCGACATTATTGCCCCGGGCGCCAAGCTATACCGATCTGACGCATTTGCCTTCGCCGCAGGGCCGGATTTTTGTGTCGGTCTATAACATTCAGGATGAAACGGGCCAGTTCAAACCGTATCCGGCCAGTAACTTCTCCACCGCCGTGCCACAAAGCGCCACGGCGATGCTGGTATCGGCACTCAAAGATTCAAAATGGTTTATCCCGCTGGAACATCAGGGGCTGCAAAACCTGCTGAACGAACGCAAAATTATCCGTGCCGCGCAGGAAAATGGCAGTGTCGCGATCAATAATCAGCGGCCACTTTCCTCGCTGGTAGCAGCGAATATTCTGATTGAAGGCTCGATAATCGGTTACGAAAGTAATGTGAAATCAGGCGGCGTGGGGGCGCGGTATTTCGGTATCGGTGCCAGTACGCAATACCAGCTGGATCAGATAGCCGTGAACCTGCGTGCTGTCGACGTCAATACCGGCGAGGTTTTATCTTCCGTAAATACCAGCAAAACGATTTTGTCGTATGAAGTGCAGGCCGGGGTGTTCCGCTTTATCGATTATCAGCGGTTGCTGGAAGGCGAACTGGGCTACACCACCAATGAGCCTGTGATGTTATGCCTGATGTCGGCGATTGAATCCGGCGTGATTTATCTGGTGAATGACGGTATCGAACGTAACCTGTGGCAGTTGCAGAACCCGTCGGAGATCAACTCACCCATTCTGCAACGCTATAAGAACAACATTGTCCCTGCCGAATCCTGATGAGAGGCAGTTGGCGAAGGGGAACCGTGGGTTGAAACGGTTTCCCTTCTTTTTTTATCCGACAATCTCAGGTTTTGCTTTCCTCGCTTTTCATCACCTGCCGGTAATTATTCACCCGCTTTTTATCCTCAAGATTAAAGTCCGGATCGAGATAAATGCTCAGCCGTTTGATCAGCAAATCTTCAAAGACAAAGACAGTGCAGAAATGATGGCTGCCGACTTCGGACGTCGGCCAGCGGTCACCGTTTTGCATCACGCCGCGCATCTGCCCTTCCAGCACAATGGCATCTCCGTCACTCAGAAAGCGGAAAGCGTTCTGAATATGTTGGATCTTGTCGATTTCAAGCGCAAAGCGTTTACCCAGTTCCCCCAGTGAAGACTTTCCCTGCGCGGTGCCAAATTTTGGAAAAAACAGCACCACATCTTCAGCAAAGAGATCCAGTAATGAGGCATCTGCCTGATCCAGTTTGGCGTAGAAATTCTTAACAATTTCAATACGCTTTTCTTTCAGTTCGTGTTCTGCCATTTTCACCTCGAAATTCTCCATCCAGTCCATAAGCCTAGTGACTGCCGCTGATTTTGCCAGTTATGAAGGGTCGCTCACAAAACGCTGAGGCCGCTCAGGTGAAGAGTTTTCTGCACCGGAAGCCGGAACCCTCTACACTGGCATGCGTTTTTAACAACATGTCCTCTTACACTTTCGGAGAGTCACGGATGTCTCAGTTCAACAGAGCAGGTCGCGCGATGCCGCCTCTGCCCGTTCCCACCCGCTGGTTAATCCTTGCGATTTGCCTGTTGCAGGGGTTCCTGCTGTATTACTTCTTTTCAGATCACGCGGCCATCAGATATGCCGGGTTCTCTCATAATATTTACGGCCAGACTATGGCATTAACATTACCGGTGCTGATTTCTCTGTCAGTAGTACAGCCTGGTGATCGCCGGTTCTGGGGCGGAACGGGGTTGCTCATCCTGTTACTGGCGGGCATGGCAGCCTGGGCGAAAAGCAATATCGCGGCAACGTCCGGGGACAGCGTGATGGCGCCGTTTAACCTGTCGCTGACGCTGCTGGTCTTTTTTGTTTTGCCGTGGCTACAGGTGCAGGCGTTCCCGGCAGACAACCGTTACCGTTACGCCAACCTTTCCGCCTGCTACAGCCAGAATACGCTGTGCGCCATGCTGACGTTGCTGATGATGCTGCTGGCCGTTGGCGTGATGGCATTATGTGCCGGGCTGTTCCGGGTGATCGGCATTGAATATTTCCATGAGCTGTTTTTCGATACGCCGCTGTTTATGCACCTGGTGTTCGGCCTGCTGCTGGGCATCAGTATCGTCACCTGCCGCACGCAACCGGCGCTGATGAATACCACCCGCAATATCATCCGTTTTATTCTCAAAGGCCTGCTGCCGCTGGTGGCGTTCGTTGCGCTGATTTTCCTGTTCGCCCTGCCGTTCACCGGCCTGACGGTGTTATCGCAAGCCTGGTCCGCAGCCAGTTTGCTGACCACCATGGCGCTCGGCATTCTGCTGCTGGTTAACGTGGTACGCGAAACCGATCACGCTGAAAAACCGTATCCGCGGGCGGTCCGTTTGCTGGTGAATGCGGCGATTTTATTGCTGCCGGTGTATGCCGCGCTGGCGCTGTATTCCACCGGCCTGCGCGTTTCGCAATACGGCTGGACGCCGCAACGTCTGTGGGCGGTGCTGGTGATCAGCGTCACGCTGATCGCCGCCCTTTGCTACAGTTTTTCGGTGATCGATAAACGCCCGGACTGGCTGCCGCGTATTACTCAATTCAATAAGCCGTTGTCGCTGCTGGTGGTCATTCTGGTGATGGCGGTCAACAGCCCGCTGCTCGATCCTTACCGTATCAGCGTCAACAATCAGATTGCGCGACTCGACAGCGGCAAAACGCAGGCGAAGGATTTCGATCTGAAGATGCTGCGTTTTGATACCGGTCGCCGTGGCAACGAGGCGCTGACAGCGCTGCAACAACACCCCGCGTTTACTGCCGATCCGCGCCTGCAGGCCACACTGAAAAATATGATCGCGCAGACATCACGCTGGGGCGCTTACGATGATAAAGAGCGTGCTGCACTGGCGGAAAATTATCGCGTGGAAGACGCTAAGAAGATGATTCAGCTTGCGAAAGGCGCGGTATCCCCCGACGACACCTGGTGGAAAAACCTGCCGCAGCTGGATGAATACCGCAACACGCTGCGCGACTGTCACAGCCTGCAGGGCGCGTGTATCGTCAATACGCTGGATTTAAACAACGACCGGCAGAAAGAAGTTTTCCTCTGTAATACGCTGGATACGCCTTCCGTCAACTGCCGTATTTACGCCAGAGAGGCCGGGAAATGGGCGCAAACGGGAGAACTTTATCTGTATGAAGAAAAGGATAACCCTGCACTGATCACTGCCCTGCGCAACGGCGAGGTCAAACCGGTAACGCGTAAATGGGCTGACGTACAGATTGACGGTAAACGCCGGGTCATTCATTACAAACACGACGAAGAATAATCGCCTCCCCTTCACCGGCAGATTTCTGCCGGTGAATCCCGCTTTATTTTCCCGGCATCATGCGCAGTAAGGTGTCATCTTTACGCAAGTAATGATGATAAATCGCTGCCAGCGCGTGCAGGCCAATCAGGTAATAACCGCAGTTTGCCAGGAATTCATGCGCCGTTTTCACCGTGCGGCGTACATCGGGATCCGGCGTCACAAACTGTGGCACCGGCCAGCCGAATAAAAACCACTCCCGCCCGCCAAACTCCAGCGTCAAAATCCCCAGCACCGGCAACGACAGAAACAGCAGATATAACACCCCATGCACTGCATGGGACGCGGCTTTTTGCCAGCGCGGCACGGGCGGCGTGATCGCCGGTGTCGCATGGCGGGTCCGCAGGAAAATGCGCACAAACATCAGCAACCAGACACAAATCCCGAAATTAAAATGCAGCAAACGCACCAGCGGCTGATTATCTTCAGGGAAATAATCACGGGTCAGCATCGCCGTGTAGGTCAGAATAATCATCAGTAACGTCGCCCAGTGCAGGCTGATCTGCGACAACGAATAACGGGTTTTCATGAGTAATTTCCTCGCCGGAGGATAACGTGTGGAAAACAGGAATATTGCCCTGAGTATAGAAAGGAATTGCGCAGACTTTGTGGATAAATGCGGCCACGAAAGTAAAGAAGTTAAATTAATGTTATAAAAAAACCGGGCATGTGCCCGGTCTGGTTGTCTGACGGCGTATTACGCGAGGCTGGCCGGATCCTGTTCCACAGGGGGTTCACCCGCCGTTTTTTTCGGTGGCAGCAAACCGTCTGCCCGGAACATCGCTTTGATGCCGCGCACCGCCTGGCGGATCCTGTCCTGATTCTCGATCAGGGCGAAACGCACATGGGTATCGCCGTAATCACCAAAACCAATGCCCGGCGACACACAAACTTTAGCATCGGCCAGCAGACGTTTGGCGAATTCCAGTGACCCTAAATGCGCATATGCAGGCGGAATTTTTGCCCAGACATACATCGACGCTTTCGGATTTTCCACCATCCAGCCCGCTTCATGCAGCCCGCGGACCAGCACGTTACGGCGCTGGCGATATTGCTCGGCAATGTCTTTCACGCATTGCTGATCCCCTTCCAGCGCCGCGATGGCCGCCACCTGCAACGGCGTGAAGGTGCCGTAATCGTGATAACTTTTGATACGCGCCAGCGCGCTGACCAGTTCAGGATTACCGACCATAAAACCGATGCGCCAGCCCGCCATGTTGTAACTTTTTGACAGCGTGAAGAATTCCACCGCAATGTCTTTTGCACCCGGCACCTGCATGATTGACGGCGCTTTCCAGCCGTCGTATACGATGTCGGCATACGCCAGATCGTGGATCACCAGCACGTTGTATTGCTTAGCCAGTGCCACCACGCGCTCGAAGAAATCCAGCTCCACGCACTGCGCCGTCGGGTTGGACGGGAAGCCGAGGATCATCATTTTCGGCCGCGGAATGGTTTCGCGAATGGCTTTTTCCAGCTCGGCAAAGAAATCCACCCCTTCAGCCAGCGGCACAGAACGCACCTGCGCACCGGCAATCACGGCACCATAAATGTGGATCGGATAACTTGGGTTGGGCACCAGAACGGTGTCGCCGTGATCGAGCGTCGCCAGCATCAGATGTGCCAGCCCTTCTTTCGAACCGATAGTGACGATAGCTTCACTTTCAGGGTCGATCTCTACCTGATAACGATCGGCATACCAGCGGGAAATCGCACGGCGCAGACGCGGAATGCCGCGTGAGGTCGAGTAACCGTGCGTGTCTTCACGCTGCGCAACCTGCACCAGTTTTTCCACAATGTGCGGCGGTGTCGGGCCGTCAGGGTTACCCATACTGAAATCGATAATGTCTTCGCCACGATGGCGTGCGGCCATTTTCAGTTCAGCAGTAATGTTGAAAACATAAGGGGGAAGACGATCAATACGTGAAAAACGACGGGGTGAACTGGAATCAGCCATAATTTCCTCTGGGATACGTAAGCGCCCGGACCGTCCGAGCGACGCTGGCCGCGTAACGGCCTTCTACGAACATAACGCAGAGGAAAATGGCTGTCGAGATACTGCGCATTCTTTTTTTTACTGCGGACGCGGATCGGTCGCCAGCAGCCCCAGCAGCCAGTCGTTTTTCCACTCGTCGCCGATCCGGTAGCTGTCCCGTAAACGGCCTTCCATTTGAAAACCGCATTTTTCCAGCACACGGCGCGAAGCGTCGTTGCCTTCCAGCACGTTGGCCTGCAGACGGTGAAAACCACACTGGTCAAACGCAAAGTTCAGCACTTCGCGCAGGGATTCCACTGCATAACCTTTGCGCTGATGTTCAGGCGCCAGAATGAATCCGACTTCGCCCTGTTTATAGGGCCGCCAGTCCGGGAAAAATCCGGTCAGCCCCACCGCCGCGCCGGTGTCTTTTTCGCGGATCAGCAGGCACAGCCAGAAATCACTGTAGCGATCCCAGTGACCAAGACGTTGTTCAAAACGGCTATGAACCTGTGCATGGGTTTCGATATCGCCGATAAAACGCATGACGTCCGGGGTCTGATACAGCCGCAAGAAAAATGCCCAGTCGTCAGCCTGGATGGGCTGCATGATCAGCCGCGGCGTGGATAACAAAATCATGTCGGAATGTGCTCCTGTGTCTGGCGATGGTGAAAGTCTGACCTTTTACATATAATAACCGCTGAATCCATTTGGCACGCTTATCTTTCAATCGTGCAAAGAGCCTAATCTGCCATGCCTCACATGTTCGATATGCTGCTGGCGGTCTTCGACCGTGCGGCGCTGATGCTCATCTGTCTGTTCTTCCTCACGCGAACCCCGCTGTTCCGCAAACTGCTGCACAAAGAAAATGAAACCCATACGCCGCTGGAACTGACTGCGGTCACCGCCATTTTCTCGCTGTTCGCCATTTTCGGTACGCTCTCAGGGATCAACGTCGAAGGCTCACTGATCAACGTGCGTACGATCGCGATCATGTCGGGCGGGATCCTGTTCGGGCCGTGGGTCGGGATCATTACCGGCCTGATTTCCGGCACGCACCGTTTCCTGATCGACATTCACGGGCCAACGTCTGTTCCGTGCCTCATCACCAGTATTACCGCAGGTTTCCTTTCCGGTTATATCAATAAGAAAGTCAAAAAATCACTGCACTGGAAAGTCGGTATTCTGGGCGGCATGCTGTGCGAAACGCTGACCATGATCCTGATTTTACTGATGGCTCGACCGTTTTCGCTCGGGCTGGATATCGTCATGAACATCGCTGCACCGCTGATCCTCGGAGCCAGTTCCATCGGCCTGATTGTGTTGCTGGTGCAAAGTGTCGAGGATGAAAAAGAGGTGATTGCCGCACGGCAGGCGCGGCTGGCGCTGGATATTGCCAATAAAACGCTGCCGTACTTCCGCAATATAGATGGCCGTAACATAGAAGGCAGGAATATCAACGCCGAATCCCTGGCCAGTATCTGTAGCATTATTCGTGATGATATCGACGCCGATGCGGTGGCGATCACCGATACCAAAAACATTCTGGCGTACGTCGGCGTGGGTGCTGAAGAATATAATATCGGCCATGAAACGCTGAGTGAGATGACCAAAGCGACGCTGGAAAGCGGTGAAATCACGGTCAGAAACAACGATGAAATGCACCGTACGCCGCAAATTCACTCGCTGATTATTATTCCGCTGTGGGAAAAAGGCGAAGTCACCGGCTCGCTGAAAATCTATTATTGCGACCCGCACCGCATCACTTATTCGCTGAAAGTGATGGCGATCGGGCTGTCGCAAATTATGTCGACACAGATGGAAGTATCACGCACCGAACAGTTGCGCGAGATGGCCAATAAAGCCGAAATGCGGGCGTTGCAGAGCAAGATAAATCCCCATTTTCTGTTTAACGCGCTGAATGCGATTTCATCATCTATCCGCGCCCGTCCCGACGTGGCGCGCCAGCTCATCATCAATCTTTCCCGTTATCTGCGTTATAACCTGGAACTGAACGATGAACTGATCGACCTGCGCAAAGAACTTCATCAGGTACAGGATTACATCGCCATTGAGCAGGCGCGGTTCGGCAGCAAACTGACGGTGATTTATGACATTGATGACGACATTTCGGTGAAAATCCCCAGCCTGCTGATCCAGCCGCTGGTCGAAAACGCCATTGTGCACGGCATCCAGAAATGCAGCGGAAAAGGCGTGGTGGTGATTTCAGTGAAGCATCAGGCTGACGGTATCAGGGTGTCAGTAAAAGATACCGGCCACGGTATTAATCAGGAAACCATTGACCGTGTGGCACGCAATGAAATGCCCGGCAACAAAATCGGCCTGCTCAATGTGCATCACCGTGTTTCATTGCTGTATGGTCAGGGCCTGAGCATCCGCCGTCTTGAGCCAGGCACCGATATTTCGTTTGTTATTACCCACGCTCCTGCAAAAGTCACGCAAGCCCTTGAGAGCAAAATAGCCTGACTACAGGGACGCTTTTTCATTTTACCCGCCCGCCTTTCGGGCCATCGCACCGGGAGATAATTCAGTGAAAGCGATTATCGTCGAAGATGAAGTACCGGCTCAGGAAGAGCTGAGTTATCTGATTAATACCCACAGCAGCATCAGCATTGAAGCAATATTGGATGACGGGCTGGACGTGCTTAAATACCTGCAATCACATGAAGTGGACGCGATTTTTCTCGATATCAGCATCCCTTCCCTTGACGGCGTATTACTGGCGCAAAACATCAGTAAGTTTGCGCATAAACCTTATATCGTGTTTATCACCGCCTATAAGGAGCACGCCGCAGAAGCCTTTGAAATCGAGGCATTTGATTACATTCTTAAGCCTTATCACGAGTCACGCATTGTCACCATGCTGCAAAAGCTGGAGTCACATTTTCGCCGGGATAAAGAGCTGACAGTGAAGGAACCGGGCGATAAACCGGAAGGTATTGCCCCCGTCGCGGGCAGCACCCCGCGTGTCAGTCACAGCATCAATCTCATCAAAGATGAGCGGATTATCGTTACCGATATCAACGATATTTATTACGCCGCCGCGCAGGAAAAGGTCACGCAGGTATATACCCGCAAAGAAGAATTCACCATGCCGATGAACATCACCGAATTATGCAACCGCCTGCCGGAGGAGCATTTTTTCCGCTGTCATCGTTCGTACTGCGTGAATCTGTCGAAAATCCGCGAGATCGTGCCGTGGTTCAATAACACCTATATTTTGCGCTTAAGTGATTTAGATTTCGAGGTGCCGGTAAGTCGCAGCAAGGTGAAAGAATTCAGGCAGTTAATGCGGTTTTGATCGGGCTTTTGAAATGAAAGCCCGATTCTTCCGCTAAGTCATTGGAGTTGCAGCAAGGCGGCAAGTGAGAAGATCCCGATGAGCTGACTGATGTCAGTGATTCGGGTCTTCGAGCGCAGCCAACACCGCTGCAACTTCAAGGACGAAGAGGAAGGCCGATAGACTGACGCAGGTACGCCCCGGCACCCACAAGCCCCGGCTGATCGTGCGTGATCAGGAACACCGGAATATCCATCAGGTAATCTTTGAAGCGGCCTTTGTCTTCAAACGCGGCACGAAAACCGGACGCTTTGAAGAAGTCCAGGAAGCGCGGAACAATGCCGCCAGCGATGTACACGCCGCCGAAGGTGCCCATGTTCAGCGCCAGGTTGCCACCGAAACGCCCCATGATGACGCAGAACAGCGACAGTGCGCGGCGGCAATCCAGATTTTCATCTGCCAGCGCCAGTTCTGTGACGTCTTTCGGTTTGAAGTTTTCCGGCACGCGGTTATCTGATTTAACAATGGCACGGTAGAGATTCACCAGCCCCGGACCGGAGAGAATACGCTCGGCAGAAACGTGCCCCATTTCGGTACGCAACTGCTCAAGAATGATGTCTTCTTCTTCGCTGTTTGGCGCGAAATCAACATGGCCGCCTTCGCCCGGCAGACTCAACCATTGGTTATTGGCATGAATTAAGTGTGCGACGCCCAGCCCCGTGCCAGCACCGTAAATCACTGCCGGTTTGCCGTCCTGCGCTTTTTTACCGCCGAACTGCAACAGGTCATCTTCTTTCAGCATCGGGATCGCCATCGAAACGGCGGTGAAGTCATTGATCACTTCCAGATGTTGCAGGCCAAGGTTTTTCTTCATTTCGGCAATGGAAAAGGCCCACGTATGGTTGGTCATGGCCACCCAGTCGCCAGTGATCGGGCAGGCGATGGCAATACATGCATCCTCAACATCCTGATGCTGCTGCGCGAGGTACTCACGCACCACGGCTTCGAGGCTGTCGTAATCCAGCCCGGAGAAAGTCTTAGACTGAGAAATATCGCCGCTGTCCAACGCGCAAAGCGCCAGGCGGCAGTTGGTGCCCCCGACATCGCCCACCAGGGAGTATTTGGTCATGTTATTCTCCGCAAAAGTAAATTCATTATGCTGCGCATTTGCGCCAAATTCGTGTGGGCAAAATAGCGGTAATTGCTATACGCTGCAACGCAGTTTTGAAGCAACCCACATTTATGCAGCATGCCACACAAAATAATGTCGATAGCCCGCAAACCGACTTTGCCGGGATTCATCTAAGCTATCAGAGCAAACAAAATTATAAATAAGGAAATACGTGCATGTTCCATCCCCGCACCAGAGTCATGTTAGCTTTTGCCCTGCCCGCGAT
This sequence comes from Rahnella sp. WP5, assembly GCF_000745615.1. Lineage (NCBI taxonomy): Bacteria > Pseudomonadati > Pseudomonadota > Gammaproteobacteria > Enterobacterales > Yersiniaceae > Rahnella > Rahnella sp. WP5. The sequence continues at coordinate 638,136 of NZ_KN050720.1, forward strand.
CATTATCGGCGTGATGTCCAGCCTGGTTCTGGTATTCGTCATGATGATTTCTGGCGCGCTGCAAAACCTGCTGTGGGAGAACATTCCCGCCGTGCTGAATATCAATACACAATCCGCCAGCTGGACGCTGTTTATGCTGACACTGACCGGCATTGGCGTCGGCGCCATCATTAAGTATATGCCAGGCCACGCCGGGCCGGATCCTGCCACGGAATCTCTGATTGGCGCCCCGGTGGCAGTCAGCGCTTTACCAGGGCTGGCGCTGGCGCTGATGGTCGGACTGGCAGGCGGTGTCAGTCTGGGGCCGGAACATCCGATTACAGTGATTAATATCGCGCTGGTGGCAGCAATAGGATCCCGTTTATTGCCCGCAGTGCCAACGACGGACTGGGTGATCCTGGCGGCGGCCGGGACTATCGGCGCGTTGTTCGGCACGCCGGTGGCGGCCGCGCTGATTTTTTCGCAAACCCTCGGCACCAGCAAAGATGTGCAATTATGGGATCGCCTTTTTGCGCCATTGCTCGCCGCGGGCGCTGGCGCCATCACCACCGATCAGTTTTTTCAGCCCGATTTTTCGCTCAGCATTCCGTCGTATGACGCCGCCAGCCTGATGGATATTTTCAGCGGATCAGTCGTGGTGCTGATTGCCATCGCGCTGGGGATGATTGCCGTCTGGTTGTTCCCGCATGTTCACCGGATGTTTAACAATATTCAGAATCCGGTATTGCGCCTGGGTATTGGCGGGTTTGTGCTGGGTTTACTGGCGCTGACAGGCGGGGAAATTACCCTGTTTAAAGGGCTGGATGAAATGAAGGAGCTGGCGCATTCCAATGCGTTGTTTGAGATGGGGCCGCTGCTGGCGATCACCCTGACCAAACTGGCGGCGTTAGTGGTGGCGGCAGCCTGCGGTTTTCGTGGCGGACGCATTTTCCCGGCGGTGTTTGTCGGGGTATCGCTTGGCCTGATGTTGCATCAGTACGCACCGGATGTGCCGGCGGCGGTGACCGTTTCATGCGCCGTCATGGGCATGGTGCTGGTGGTGACACGTGACGGCTGGCTCAGCTTGTTTATGGCCGCAGCGGTGGTGCCGGGGCTGAAATTATTGCCGCTACTGTGCATCGTGATGCTGCCAGCCTGGCTGATGCTGGCAGGTAAACCGCTGATGCAGGTGGCAAAACAGCGGCTCAACCGGCCGGTCCCGGAAGAAGATTAATCCTGCTTTAGTGCAAACTCCGCCGCCGCCAGCGCATGAATGGCGGTGGTGTCAAAAACCGGCACGCTCGCGTCTTCAGCGCCCACCAGCAGGGTGATTTCGGTACATCCGAGAATAATGCCTTCCACGCCCTGCTGTTCTAATTTGCCAATAATCCGCCGGTATTCTGCGCGGGAATCCTCCTTAATCCTGCCCAGGCACAGCTCTTCATAAATAATGCGATGAACAATCGCGCGGTCAGCTTCATCCGGCGTCACCACGTCAATCTGATGTTTTTCCTGCAAACGTCCGCGATAGAAATCCTGTTCCATGGTGAAACGTGTGCCGAGCAGACCGATTTTATGCAGCCCCTGTCCGGTGATTTTGTCAGCCGTCGCATCGGCGATATGCAACAGCGGCAGGCCGCCGATCCGCTCGATATCGTCTGCCACTTTATGCATGGTGTTGGTACACACAACGATGACCTCCGCCCCTGCACGCGCCAGTGAATTCGCGGCGTTACCAAGAATTTCACCCGCCTGCTGCCAGTCACCGACCATTTGCAGCTTTTCGATTTCATAAAAATCGACGCTGTAGAGAAACAGTTTGGCAGAATGCAATCCCCCCAGTTGCTGCTTCACATGCTCGTTAATCATGCGGTAATACGGCACGGTAGATTCCCAGCTCATGCCACCAATCAACCCTAACGTTTTCATTTGCACACCCTGTGTTTATGCGGATGGCAAAACCATAACCGACAAAAAGCCCGCGGACAAAGAAAATGTCGGCGGGCTTTTTTGTGCATTCAGCGATGCGGATTAATGTTTGGCCGGGCAATCCTCTGCGGCCAGACGGCGGTCCATCCAGCGCTGGCGCAACGTGTCGTAAACCCAGTTGTAGGCCACGGTATACGGCAGGAAGAACAGGAAGAACCCGACTTCCAGCATAAAGGCGTCCAGCAGCCCGATCCCCAGCCACAGCGCGGCAACCGGCAGACCAATCATGATGAATCCCCCTTCGAACCCCAGCGCGTGCGCCACGCGGATTTTAAATGTCCGCACCACGCGGGAAACCGGCCAGAATTTGTCGAACAGGCTGTTATAGACGATGTTCCAGACCATCGCTGTCGTCGACAGCATGATCGCCAGCGCGCCCATTTCCCAGACCGGTTTGTTCAGCGCCCAGGCTGCTGCCGGTGCCGAAATCAGTACCGCGATTGTTTCAAAACCCACCGCGTGGAAAATGCGTTCGCCGAACGTTTTCTGAGAGATATTCCGTGTTTGCTTAGACATAAAAACCTGCCTGATTCCTGATCATTGTTACGTGACGGCTGTCACAGGCAGTGATTATCATCACTAAATAAGATAGTTAAAAGATAGAAAGTATCGATAAAATAGATAGGTCAGAACCAGAAGGAGTACCTGATGCGCTATTCACCGGAAGCCCTGATGGCTTTTGTCGAAGCGGCCGATACCGGATCGTTTTCAGCAGCGGCGCGTAAACTGCGCAAGAGTCAGTCAACTGTCAGTACGGCGATCGCCAATCTGGAAGTGGATTTAGGCGTAACACTGTTTGACCGCCAGAGTCGCCAGCCGGTGCTGACCCCAGCCGGACAACGCGTGCTCAGCCACGTTCAGGCGATTCTGGCGGCCAGCGAACGCCTCGATGAACTGGCGGTGCGTTTATCGACGCAGGTGGAAACCCGCCTGACGTTTGTGCTGTCTGACACTTACCAGCCGACTCACCACGAGGCGCTGCTGCGCCGGTTTGAACGCCGGTATCCGGATATCGAATTTGAATGTCAGATCGCCGAAGATCAGGATGTGATCGACCTGTTGCAGTCTGGGCGCGCCCATGTCGGCATGGTGGAAGTACAGGCGAGTTATCCGCCGGACATTGGTGTGGCGCGTTTACCGGAACAAACGGATATGTCGGTATTTTGCAGCCGTGAACATCCGCTGGCAAAAATCACCGATCTGCAACCGGAGCAGTTGCACACCTTCCGCCAGCTTTGCCTGCAGCCTTACAGCCGTCGTGAAATGCCGCGGGCGCGGGGTCAGATCTGGTCAGCGCCCAGTTATCTGATGTTGCTGGAAATGGCGGAACAGGGATTTGGCTGGGCGACACTGCCGCACTGGCTGGTGAAACAGTTCGGACATGACAAACTGGTCAGCCTGCCGATGCGCGGCTGGCCGAAGCAGATATCGGTGGATGCGGTCTGGAGTAAAAACAATCAGCCCGGTCCGGCGGGTTGGTGGTTCATCGACCAGCTGACTGTCCCGCCATCACCGGAAACTGATTTATTGCCCTGAGTTACGCTGCGCCAGCGATTTAGTCACTGAGTTGAGCAGTTCAGGAATATCCATTTTGGGCAAAATGACTTCTATCCAGGCCATCTGCCGCCGTGCGGTGGCCTTTGCTATCGCTTCTTTCAGCGCCTGCGGCGAATCCGCCCGCGCACTGAAGACTTCTTTACCGCCGAAGGCCGCCGGGAACTGTGTCCAGTTCCACTGCGCGATGTCGTTGTAGCGCTGGGTTTCGCCGTGTATCGCCCGTTCGACGGTATAACCGTCATTGTTAATCACAAAAATAATCGGCGGCAGGCCATAACGGATGGCGGCACCTAATCCCTGCAGGGTGAGCTGTGCGGAGCCATCACCAATCAGCAGCACGACACGGCGGTCCGGTACGGCAATCTGTACACCAAACGCGGCGGGCAGCGTGAAACCGATTGAGCCCCATAACGGCTGGACGACGAACTGGCAATCCTGCGGCAAATTCAGCGCCGCCGCACCAAAACAGGCGGTGCCCTGCTCGGCGACCAGTACATCTCCCGGTTGCAGGAAATCCTGAATCTGTTGCCAGAAGGCATATTGCCCGAGGCTGTTATCGTGCGACAACGGCAATGCGTTGTGTTTAACAGGATAAGGCGTCCGGCCGGAAGCCAGTTCAGCGGTGAGGCGGTGCATCACGCTGACCGTTTTTTCGAGCGGCAGCTGATGGAAGATCTTATCGCCCACGCGGGCAAAAAAGGGCTGAAGGTCGATGCATTTTCCGGACGGAAGCTGCTGGGTAAAACCAGCGGTGATGGTGTCAGTAAATTTCACCCCGACCGTGATCACCACATCAGCCCCTTCAATCGCTTCTTTCGTTGACGGTGCGCTGGCGGCCCCCGAATAAGTGCCAGCAAAATGCGCCTGCTGCTCGTTGAATAAACCTTTACCCATCAGCAACGTTGAATGCGCCAGCGGCACTTCTTCCATCCACAGTTCCAGCGCCTTTTTAACCTTGAAGCGGTCTGCCAGAAAATCCGCCAGCAACGAAACACGGTTTGCACCCCGCAACTGCGTTTCAGCGGCGGCAGTAAAAGCTTCCAGAGAAGAAGCCGAGAAAGGCGGCTGACGCGCAGGTAACGCATGCGCACGGGTACTGACTGGCAGCGCGGCCACATCGCTGGGCAATAACAGGTAACCCGGCCGCGAGCTGTACATCACTTCTTCAATCACACGGTCGATTTCAGCCAGGGCATTTTCCGGTGTGAGGGACGCCTGCGCCACGCTGACCGGAGCTGACATCCGCATGAAATGACAGAATTCGCCATCTCCCAGCGTGTGATGCAGCAGCTCACCTTTACGCTGAGACGTCAGCGCTGGCGCACCCACGATATGCACGACGGGCACATATTCCGCATAACTACCTGCAATGCCATTCAGTGCGCTCAGTTCGCCGACACCAAACGTCGTCAGCAACGCCGCAATACCTTTGGTACGGGCGTAACCATCTGCGCCATAGGCGGCATTTAATTCATTGGTACAGCCAACCCAGGTGATTTGCTGATGATTAATCACACTGTCGAGGAATTTCAGATTGTAGTCGCCCGGCACGCCAAACAACTCGGAGATCCCGCTGAGTGATAAACGATCTAAGAGATAGTCACCTACTGTGTATTCATTAACCATGACGATCCTCTGTGAAAAATAAAGTAACCAGTTAATCCCACTAATATGAGTATTACTCCAAACCGGGGAACAGCACATTTATTATTCGAAATAAGGCATGGCAACGCAGAGTTACACCCCTGCACTGTGTGAATGCAGGGAAGCGGATTCAGCAGTAAAGGTAATAGGCAGGAAGAATAGTCACGGTAATCAACGATCCTGCGCACAAGGATTGTTCCGTATGTGATCTGATTAGCTGGAAATGCTTGTGAAAGCGCATACACTAAAATTGGTTTTTTATGACATTTATAACCTTCTGTTCACTTCTGAATTTATTATAAGGACTCACATGGTGTATCAAGCCAGTCCAACCCGTTACGAGAATATGGAATACCGTCGCTGTGGCCAGAGCGGTCTGAAACTGCCCGCCATTTCCCTGGGTTTGTGGCATAACTTCGGCGATAACGCCCATTTTGAGAATGGCCGGAAACTGATCCGCCATGCTTTCGACCATGGGATCACCCATTTCGATCTGGCCAATAACTACGGCCCGCCTCCGGGTTCGGCAGAACAGCATTTCGGCCGCATCCTGCAGGAAGATTTATTGCCTTATCGCGATGAGCTGATTATTTCCTCCAAAGCCGGTTACACCATGTGGGACGGCCCGTACGGAGACTGGGGCTCGAAAAAATATCTGGTCGCCAGCCTGAATCAGAGCCTGAAACGCATGGGGCTGGAGTACGTGGATATTTTCTATCATCACCGTCCTGACCCTGATACACCGCTGGAAGAAACCATGGCGGCGCTGGATTTGATCGTGCGTCAGGGCAAAGCCCTGTACGTCGGTTTGTCGAACTATCCGGCAGAACGCGCCAAAAAAGCGTTTGAAATCCTGAAAGATCTTGGCACGCCGTGCCTGATCCATCAGCCAAAATATTCCCTGTTCGAGCGCTGGGTTGAGGCTGATCTGCTGGATACGCTGGCGGATAACGGCGTCGGGTCTATCGCCTTCTCGCCACTGGCAGGCGGCGTGCTGACTGACCGTTATCTGGCGGGCATTCCTGAAGATTCCCGCGCAGCCAGCGGCAGTAAGTTCCTGACAGCAGATCAGCTGACGGAAGAGAAGCTGGCAAAAGTGCGTAAGCTGAATGATATTGCGCAGGCACGCGGTCAGAAGCTGTCGCAGATGGCGCTGGCGTGGGTTCTGCGCGGCGACCGCGTGACGTCCGTCCTGATTGGTGCCAGTAAAACCAGCCAGATCGACGATGCCGTGGGCATGGTCTCTCACCGTCATTTCAGCACAGAAGAACTGGCGGCGATCGAAGGGATTTTAGTGTAAGCGATTACCCTGCGGTATAAAAAACGCGCCTTTATGGAGGATTCGTAAGTAAACCGTTAAGGCGCGTAAATCATTCAAAACAGGATTGTAAGCAATAGTACCGGTGCCCTCTTCCCCTTATAACTGTCAGCATAAATTATAAGGAATCTGGGGCCACTCATGTTAAAGCCGGTACTTTTTGCCACATTGTTCTTTACCCTGCTCCCTGCGGCGGTACCCACCGTGCAGGCCAGCAGCTTCAGCTTGAATACGCCGGGCCTTTCTATCAATATCGGTGATCGCGACAGGCGGGGTTATTACTGGGATGGCTATGACTGGCGTAACCCAGGCTGGTGGAATGGTTACCGTGGTCACCACTATGGTGCACGCAGCCCGCGCGGCTATTACTGGGATGGTTATCGCTGGCGCGATCATGGCTGGTGGAACGAACGCCATCCGCCACGTCGTCCGATGCCGCCACCGCGTTATCATCACAGCGACCACGGACGTCCGCATTATGATCACGGCCGCGGGCCGGATCGGGGTCGCGGCCATGATGATCGCCGGGGAGGGCATGGCGATCACCGCCATTAATCAACGGAATAAAACAAAAACGGGACAGCGCAAACTGTCCCGTTTTTTATTATCTGTCGCTGGCGAAGGCGTTATTTCAACATACCTGTCAGCAGATAAAGGTTAAGGCTGACGACGATCAGCACGATGACCCGCCCCGCCCACTGCACGGTTTTAGTATTCACCATCTCGCCCATCAGGCTGCGGTTACCGGTAAAAGCCAGCAACGGCAGCAATGCCAGCGCAATCCCGAAGCTCAGCAATACCTGGCTCATCACCAAAATGCGTGTGGCATCTAATCCCATCAGGATCACAATAAAAGACGGCATCATGGTCACCGTACGGCGAACCCACAGCGGAATGTAGAATTTCACGAACCCCTGCATCACTACCTGTCCGGCCAGCGTGCCGACAACTGTAGAAGATAAACCGGCTGCCACCAGACTCAGACCGAAGGTGGTCGCAGCAGCGTGGCCGAGCAACGGTTGCAGCGTCAGATAGGCTTCATCCAGCTCACTGATCCCGCTGTGTCCGCTGAAATGGAATGCCGCCGCAGCCGTCGCCATCATCGCCAGATTCACAAAACCGGCGATGGTCATGGCAATACCGACATCCAGCTTGGTGGCTGAATAACGCTGCGCTTTGGACGCCTTGCCGCCCCGCTGAGTCAGCGAAGAGTGCAGATAAATGACATGCGGCATAATGGTCGCGCCGAGCACACCCGCGGCCAGATACACCGAATCAGCGGTTGGCAGTGCGGGGATTAACATGCCTTTGCCCAGCGCCAGCATGCTTGGCTGCGAGAAGAACAATTCAACAATATAGGCCGCAGCAACAAACAACAGCAAACCGGCGATCACCAGTTCCAGCGGCTTTTGCCCGCGTTTTTGCAGCCCAAGGATAATAAAGGTGGCAATCCCGGTAAGTACTGCGCCCTGTAACAGGGAAACCCCGAGAAGCAATTTGAAGCCTATGGCGGCGCCAATAAATTCGGCCAGATCGGTGGCCATTGCGATAATCTCCGCCTGCACCCAGTAAGCCCAGACGGCCGGACGCGGGAAACGATCGCGGATATGTTCGGCCAGGTTTTTGCCGGTCGCGATACCGAGTTTGGCAGACAACAACTGGATCAACATCGCCATGACGTTGGCCCATACCACCACCCACAGCAACTGATAGCCATAAGAAGCACCGGCCTGAATATTCGTCGCAAAGTTGCCCGGATCGATATAACCAATGGCGGCGATAAAGGCCGGCCCCATCAGTGAAAGCTTCATCTTTCTGGACGCGCGGCCTGCAGATTCGGCCCGGCTGTTCAGCATAGTTAGTTAACCCTTACAATTATTACGCTTACATCAATGATATCTAATTGATAATGATTATCAAGTGCATTTGGGATGATCTGAGTGATTACTCTGATAGGCAGCAGCGGTAAGCGAGAAGGTAATAACTGAGGGGGTGATTCGCTCACCCGGCTTCAGAAAGCCAGACGCAGCGCACTTTCCTAAAACAGACATTAACGGGCCAGATTCAGAACGCATTACGGCACATGATAAAACTAGCACAGGAATGCTAATTGTGCTTAGTTTTATTAACATCTTGATTTTTTGTGTGATGGGCCGCGATTTGTTGCAATTCGTGTCTGTAATTTCTATATTTGCAATCGACTTCACGTTTTAAATGTACGCGTTACATAAAATGACCGTCGAAATATAGCCTGCCTCTAATTTGGAGCACCCATGTCCCGAATATTGCACTTTGTATTAGCGTTGGCCGTTGTCGCTGCACTCGCTTTACTGGTGAGCCGTGACCGGAAAAATATCCGTTTACGCTTCATCGTTCAGCTGTTGGTCATCGAAGTCTTGTTAGCCTACTTCTTCCTGAATTCTTCTGTTGGTTTAGGTTTTGTGAAAGGCTTCTCAGACTTGTTTGAGAAATTATTAGGATTCGCTGCGGAAGGGACCGGCTTCGTATTTGGAGGCATGAGCGATAAAGGATTAGCGTTCTTCTTCTTGAAAGTCTTGTGTCCGATCGTGTTTATTTCTGCGTTGATCGGTATTTTACAACACATTCGTGTACTGCCTTTCGTCATCCGTATTATCGGTACGGTTCTGTCGAAAATTAATGGCATGGGAAAACTGGAATCTTTCAACGCCATCAGCTCCCTGATTTTGGGTCAGTCAGAAAACTTTATCGCATATAAAGATATTCTGAGCAAAATGTCTGAAAAACGTATGTACACCATGGCTGCCACAGCAATGTCGACGGTTTCTATGTCGATTGTGGGTGCGTACATGACCATGCTGGAACCGCGCTTTGTTGTAGCTGCGCTGGTGCTCAACATGTTCAGTACCTTCATCGTACTGTCGTTGATCAACCCTTATAAAGTTGATTCAGAAGAAGACCTGCAAATCGGTAATACGCACCAGGGTCAGAGCTTCTTTGAAATGCTGGGTGAATACATCCTGGCAGGCTTCAAAGTGGCTATCATCGTTGCAGCCATGTTGATTGGTTTCATCGCACTGATTTCCTGCCTGAATGCGTTGTTCGACGTGGTATTCGGTATCACCTTCCAGGGCGTGCTGGGTTATGTCTTCTATCCATTCGCGTGGATGATGGGCGTGCCAAGTCACGAAGCCTTGCAGGTAGGCAGCATCATGGCAACCAAACTGGTTTCCAATGAATTCGTTGCGATGTTGGATCTGCAGAAAGTAGCAACCGAACTTTCACCACGCGGCGTGGGCATCCTGTCCGTGTTCCTGGTGTCATTCGCTAACTTCTCTTCCATCGGTATCGTTGCCGGCGCTATCAAAGGCCTGAACGAACATCAGGGCAACGTGGTTTCACGCTTCGGCCTGAAACTGCTGTACGGCTCAACGCTGGTCAGCGTGTTGTCTGCTTCTATCGCGGGTCTGGTACTGGCGTAAGTAAGCAAATACAGAACGACAAGAAAGGCGCTCCGGCGCCTTTTTTTATGTCTGCGATTCAGCGCAGTAAAACAGGCAAGAGAAATGACAAACTGACAAAAGCAAAAAACCCGCCGAAGCGGGTTTCTTTAATATTTGGTGGAGATAAGCGGGATCGAACCGCTGACCTCTTGCATGCCATGCAAGCGCTCTCCCAGCTGAGCTATACCCCCACACGAGGTCGTACACATTTACTTTTTTGTTTCCCTGGGAAGGAAACAGCCAACTTGCTCTGGAAAGGAAGTTGGTGGAGATAAGCGGGATCGAACCGCTGACCTCTTGCATGCCATGCAAGCGCTCTCCCAGCTGAGCTATACCCCCAATTCATGCCCGTAAAAACGGGTGAACGGGGCGCATAATATGAAACGTCGCTACCCCTGTCAACGGCTAAATCCGTTTCTCAATTCAAGCGCTGAAAAAGCCGCCAAATCCCCCATTCCACAGGGAAAAATCCTCTGCCATCAGGGAAATTTTCAGACAGACGCTTTGTTTTACAATTTGTCCGCCAGCCCGCATTTTTCCTAGCTTTCTGATCTGCTTACGCATTTCCTTAACATCTATGTCCGAATGATTAATGAAATGTTAGCAGACTATGATAATCGCCTTGTTTTGAGATAAATCTCAGAATAGACTTCTCGCGCAATAATCATAACTTACACCATTCGAGCACTCCCATGTCCTTGTATTCACCTAAAGAAATCGCATCCATCGCCGTCACAGCGGGCGTTAATAAAAGCCGCGCCACCGTGTTGAATTTGTTAATTTTGGGCTTTCTGGCTGGCGCATTCATCGCCACCGGTTTCCTTCTGGATCTGCATGTAATAGGGACATTACCTGCATCCTGGGGTTCATTCAGTAACTTGCTTGGCGCTGCCGTCTTCCCGGTAGGCATCATTCTGACCGTGTTAGCAGGGGGAGAACTGCTGACCGGTAATATGATGACCTTACCTATCGCCTGGTTCGCGCGTCAGATAAGCCTTTACGCGGTGCTGCGTAACTGGTTCTGGGTCACTGTCGCTAACCTGCTGGGCAGCCTGGCAGTGGCCTATTTCTTCGGCCACGTTCTGGGGCTGACGGAAGGTGCTTTCCTGAGCAAAACGGTGGCAACCGCCACCGCGAAGGTCAACGCAGACTTCATGCATGCGTTCATTTCCGGTATCGGCTGTAACTGGCTGGTGTGTCTGGCAATCTGGCTGGCCTTCGCCAGCAAAGAAGTTGGCGGCAAAGTGATCGGCATGTGGTTCCCGGTTATGGCGTTCGTGGCCATCGGCTTCCAGCACGTGGTAGCAAATATGTTCATCGTGCCTGCGGCAATCTTTGCCGGTGCGCTGAGCTGGTCAGAATACCTGCCTAACTTCGTGGCCGTGTTCCTCGGTAACGCCGTAGGTGGTGCGGGCTTCGTTGGCCTGATGTATTTCCTGGCCTACCGCCCGACCGTTGAAACACCGGCAACTGAACAACGTTAATTAAGACGTTTTTCACACCCGGGTTTTAAGAAAAGAAAAAAGCCAGCCGGTTTCCCGCGCTGGCTTTTTTATCGCTATTTAACCGCCATTACTGTGCTTGTGTTTCGCGCTCAGCAATAAAGGCTAACGCCATATCGATACGCGCCAGCACACGGCTCTGGCCGATAGCGTGAACGGTGACATCAACACCCGGTGACTGGCCTGCGCCCGTTACCGCAACGCGCAGTGGCATACCAACTTTACCCATTCCCACTTCCAGCTCATCCGCCGTGCCCTGAATCGCATGGTGAATGTTTTCAGCGGTCCAGTCAGTGATAGCGGCCAGTTTGGCGCGAACCACTTCCAGCGGCTGACGTGCAACCGGGCGTAAGTGTTTCTTCGCCGCGTCGGCATCAAACTCTGCAAAATCTTCGTAGAAGTAACGGCAGGACTCCGCCATCTCTTTCAGCGTCTTGCAACGTTCGCCCAGCAGGGTCACGATTTCAAACAGCTGCGGACCGTTACGGGTTTCGATACCCGCCTGCTCAACATGCCACAGCAGATGGGTCGCCACGTAATGCGGATCCATTGTGTTAATGTAGTGGTGGTTCAGCCATTGCAGTTTTTCAGTGTTAAACGCACTGGCAGATTTGCTGACGTTTTCCAGTGAGAACAGCGCTTTCATTTCGTCGCGGCTGAAAATTTCCTGGTCGCCATGAGACCAGCCCAGACGCACCAGATAGTTCAGCAGCGCTTCCGGCAGATAACCGTCATCACGGTATTGCATCACGCCGACCGCACCGTGGCGTTTGGACAGTTTTTTACCGTCGTCACCCAGAATCATAGAAACGTGCGCGTAAACCGGTACCGGCGCGCCCAGCGCTTTCAGGATGTTTATCTGACGCGGCGTATTGTTGATATGGTCTTCGCCACGGATAACGTGGGTGATTTCCATATCCCAGTCATCGACAACGACACAGAAATTATAGGTCGGTGAACCGTCGGTACGGCGGATGATCAGATCATCCAGCTCGTCATTACTGAATTCGATCGGTCCGCGGATCTGATCGTCAAAGATGACAGAACCTTCCTGCGGGTTACGAAAACGCACCACACACGGCTCATCAGCAGCGTGATGTTCGTGGCTGTCGCGGCAGCGGCCGTCATAACGAGGCTTCTCGTTATTTGCCATTTGTTCTTCACGCAGCGCTTCCAGACGTTCTTTAGAGCAATAGCATTTATAAGCCGTGCCGTTTTCCAGCATCTCATCAATCACCGCGTTATAACGGTCAAAACGCTTGGTCTGGAAATACGGGCCTTCATCCCAGTCCAGATTCAGCCAGTTCATGCCATCCATAATCGCGTCGATAGCTGCCTGAGTGGAACGTTCGAGATCGGTGTCTTCGATACGCAGCACAAACTCACCGCCAAGGTTGCGGGCAAAGAGCCAGGAATAGAGCGCGGTACGGGCGCCACCGACGTGCAGATAGCCGGTCGGGCTTGGGGCAAAACGGGTTTTGATTTTCATCTGGGTGCAACCTTAATCACGCAACGCCAAAAAACGTCGCTATCAATTAACAAAAAGTGGCTGACATTCTACCACTCTGCCCTGATTCCTCAACGCACAACCAGGGGCAGTCACGTGGTTTAAGGCCATGAATGCGTAAAGAATCGACTACGCGGGCGAGAAACACGTCAGGTTGACTAAAAATAAGCCGAATGAACATTTTTGTTTTTAAAAAGCGTTGACGTAATTTCAAGTATCCCTATAATGCGACTCCATCACGACGGGGGCGATTAGCTCAGTTGGTAGAGCATCTCCTTTACACGGAGGGGGTCGGCGGTTCGAGCCCGTCATCGCCCACCA